>JBDRQD010000081.1:0-18834 GCA_043826455.1 Candidatus Bathyarchaeota archaeon | reverse complement strand
AGGCCCGCTGTCATCATAGGTAAGGGCGGCATGGGTGACAGAACGGCCAAGGCGTGTCAGAAGTACGGCTGCGTCTACGGAGCCTTCACAGGGGGCGCGGCCCTCCTGGCTGCGAGAGGCATCAAGAGGGTCGTGGACGTATTCTGGCTGGAGGAGCTAGGTATGCCCGAGTGCCTGTGGGTATACGAGGCAGAGGACTTTGGGCCCATGATCGTCACCATAGACACCCACGGGGGCAACCTGACGGCGGACGTGGGCGCCAAGGTGAACGCCGCCCGTGACAGGATCATGAAGGAGATGAGGTAGATGAAGCTGGAGAAGATCGTTGAGGACACGGCAGTGGAGCTTCTGAGGATCGCTGCCACTGAGCTTCCCGTCGAGTACGCCGAGGAGATGAGACGACTCATGGGTGAGACTGAGGGCGAGGTCGGCAAGTCTCAGATGAGGAGCATCCTCGAGAACGTGGACATCGCCCGCGAGGGCTCGCTGCCCATGTGCCAGGACACCGGCGTCGTTGCCTTCATGCTTAAACTTGGTGATGGGTTCCCCCTGAGGTCAGGCATAAAGGACGTGCTGGTGAAGGCCACGAGGAGGGCGACGGAGGAGATACCTATCAGGCCTAACGCCGTGGACATGTTCAAAGGCAACACGGGGGACAACGTGGGCCTTAGGGGCCACGTGCCCATCATATACATCGACCTGGTCCCCGGCGACAAGCTGGAACTCACGGCCATGCCTAAGGGGGGCGGCAGCAGCAACGTGGCGAACCACAGGATGCTGAAGCCTGGCCTAGGCCTCAAGGGCGTAAAACAGTTCGTGGTAGAGGCCGTAGCCCAAGCGGGCAGCCTGGGGTGCCCGCCCTACTTTGTGGGTGTGGGCGTGGGCGGCGGTGAGGACTATGTTATGAAGCTGGCCAAGGAGGCGCTGCTGAAGCCCTTCAAGGTGAGGAGCAGCGACCCGGAGATCGCGGCCATAGAGAAGGAGCTTCTTACCAAGCTCAACGAGCTAGGAATCGGCGCCATGGGGCTCGGCGAGGGTCCGAGCGTCCTGGATGTACACGTAGAGTTGGCGGCCCGTCATCCTGCGTCACTGCCGGTGGGGGTGGTCATCAGCTGCTGGGCGTTACGGCACGCGAAGGCAGTAATATCATCCGACGGGTCTGTCCAGGTGATTAAGGGCACCTAGCCTCTGATACCCTTTTAAACGTCTCCGTCTTCTTTGAAGCGTTTTGACCGAGTCATGGACCCTGGCTATCGAAGCCTTAAGCTGGGTCGAGCTTAAGCGGCTAAACGAGGAGGCCGCGTACCGCAAGACCGTTAAACAGCTTGGAGTAACTGACAAAGAAGAAGGCAGGGAAGCCTACAGGCTTGTCCGTGAGGTCACCCGGAGAAAGAACGCCCTAGACTACCTGGTTGGCCAGAGTATCGAGCCCAGAGGCCTAAGTGACTTGAGTCTGGGTGCAAGAAGCCTACTCAGGCTCTACGCATACTTGATCCACTACTCCGGCTACCCCTATTCGTATGCAAATAACCTTTTAGAGTTAGGTGCACGGCTCATTAGCAAGCGCGAGTTCAAGTCCATCAAGGACTCGTTTGACTTGATACCTACCAGCACGATACCTTTCCCTCACCTGCCTGAACGAGATCAGCTTGCGCTTAGACTCTTTTTCCCATCCTGGTACGTAGGGTACCTCAAAGACACCTTTGGCGGGGTTTACGCGGAGAAGCTTATGGCGCATGTTGATGTGCCTAGCTATATTAGAGTGAACTCGCTTGTGGACGGAGACGAGACAAGTGAAAGTCTCCAACGTCAAGGCTATCAGCTTCAAGGCGTTCCCGGACTCCGGTACGGTTACAGATTGCTGGAAGGTGAAGGCCTCACGTCTACGAGAGAGTACAGGAGAGGCGAGTTCATACTTCAGGACCTAGCCAGTATTCTGGCCGTCGAGGCAGCGGCACCGCGTCCAGGGGACACCGTTCTCGACGTCTGCGCGGCTCCAGGTGTGAAGACCAGCCACATGGCTCAGCTGATGGACAACCAGGGCAGGATAATATCGGTGGATAACTCTCTTAGGCGGCTGAGGAACTGGGAGCGGTTGACAGAGAGACTGGGCGTAAGTATCGCGAAGCCGGTGCTGGCGGACGCATCCAGCGGTCGATGGCTTCCCGGATTCGAGGTGGATGTGGCGGTAGTTGACCCTCCTTGCACAGGTACAGGTACCTTCAACCAGTCTCCCAGTGGAAAGTGGAGGCTCACGCCACGCTCGATTGATAGGTTCAGCCGCCTCCAGTGGAGGATACTGGACAACGTGGCCGAGTGGGTTAAGCCTGGGGGGACGCTCCTGTACTGCACGTGCAGCGTGGCCGTCGAGGAGAATGAGCTGAACGTGGCCCGGCTCCTGGAGAAGCGCCCGGATTACCGGCTAGCCCCCTCAGAGCCGCGCATTGGTGAGCCGGGCTTCATGGGGTTTATGGAGGCTCAGAGGCTTGTGCCCGTTGAGCACCTGTGTACAGGCTATTTCTTGGCTAGGCTCACAAGGGGTCAATGATTATATGACTGGGCTGTGTTGGTGTCAGGGATGCGGGTGAAGGTCAAGCTGCTGGGCGTCCTAAAGGACGCGGCCGGCGTGAACCAATTGGAGCTAGATTTAGAAGAGAAGCGCACCATAGCCGAGGTGCTGGAGACCCTGTTTGACGGTAGGGCGAGGCTGCGTGAAGCCGTCTGGGACTCCACCCTGAACACGTACGAGTCGGATGCCCTGGTCCTGCTCAACGGGGTTGAGGTGGGAAACCTCGAAGGAGTGGATTCACGGGTGGGGCCCGGCGACGAGCTTGTACTGTTATCCGTGACGCACGGTGGATAGATATGACCTTGGACTGCACCCGCTGTGGCGCTCCCTCCGTGTACCATAGACCCTACTCAGGGGAGCGCCTATGCGGACGCTGCTTCAGCGAAACCCTCCTGGAGAGGGTGAAGAAGACCATCAATAGGCACAGGATGTTTGAGCACGACAGTAAGATCGCCGTGGGTGTGAGCGGAGGCAAAGACAGCCTGACGCTTCTCAGGCTACTCCACATGATCGAGGAGGAGCGGCCTAACAGTGAACTGGTGGCAGTCTGCATCGACGAGGGCATCAAGGGCTACAGGGACGAGGCCCTCAGGATAGCGGAGAGAAGCTGCCGGGAGCTGGGCGTGGAGATGAAGGTTCTCAGCTTCAATGAGCTCTTCGGTGAGACCATGGACGAGATAGCGGCCAGGGACAGGGAGCTGGGGGCTTGCAGCTATTGTGGTGTTCTCCGCCGAAGAGCCTTGAACGAGGCCGCTGTCTCGGTGGGGGCGGACAGGCTTGCGACGGGCCACAACCTGGACGACATGGCTCAGACGGTACTGCTGAACATTCTCAGGGGTGATGTGTCCAGGCTTGAGGGGTTCGACCCTGGGGGCAGGGAGCTGGCCGGCTACGTGAGGCGGGTGAAGCCTCTGTGCGAGGTGCCTGAGCGTGAGACTACTCTCTACGCTTATCTGAACGGGCTGGAGTTTCAGAGCGTTCCGTGCCCCTACGCCGGCGAGGCCATGAGGGGGGACGCTAGGCGGTTCCTGAACCAGATGGAGGTTCGGCGGCCTGGCACCAAGTTCATAGTGTACCAGACTGGTCTTAAGCTGGCCTCCAGGGGCGTGGCTGAGATCGCGGGGGTCTGCCCTGTCTGTGGGGCGCCGTCTCAGGGCGGCCTGTGCAGGGTATGTGAGTTGACTGGCCGCCACGAGATATAGTTTTAAGGTTTGCTGCACATTAAGTGCTTGTGGAGTCGCTGGTTAAGCAGGGTCACTGTGCCTACTGTAAGACGAGCATCAGGCCCGTGTTGGAGTCTGGGCCTCACCGCAAGACCGGGGCCAGGTACTGTCCAAACTGTGGGGCCCAGATATGGACTGTCTGCTCCTGTGGTGCTAACCTGAGGTACGAGGACCGTCACTGTTCTGCTTGCGGCCGGGCTAATGCGATATATCTGGGGAATGATCCGGCCTACTACGCTGACAAGGTCGAGGGCTGATACCTCCTCGATTTTATGTCTCAGCTTTTATGACGGTGGCTGGGTAGAATGTGATATTTTTTTGGATTGCTTTTAGCTAACTGCGCTGTTTTTCGTTGGGTTTTTTAGGGTACTTAAGGGTGTGTTTTATCGTCTTTACCCACGTCCCACGCCATGAAGAACAGGGCGAAGAGGAGCCACATGAGCATGTTTCGTGTGTCCCCCTGGGCGGAGTAGAGGAAGGACATGCTCAGGCATGCATAGAAGAACACCATCTCAGCGTTGACTTCCTCTTCGGACATTGGCCCGCCCCGCGCCTGTTCTTCTTTCGATGAAGGTTACTTAATAACTAATGTTAGTTAACATGGCACCCATACTTGTACTCCCTCTGGATGGTTTTTTATCTGGACCGTCCATTACCTTGGACGACGGGCATGACCGACGTGTTGATCAGGGGGGGTTTCGTCGTTACCATGGACCCCGGAGACAGGGTGTTCAAGGAGGGCGACGTCTACGTTGTGGACGACAGGGTAGCTGAGGTAGGTAAGAGCATCAAGGTCCGGGACCCGGAGCACGTGGTGGACGCAGGGCACCACATGGTGATGCCGGGGTACGTGAACAGTCATAGCCACCTGCAGCAGTACTTCAGGGGCGTCTACGAGCTCATGGGCGACTTCTTCGAGACTAACCTGCCCCTGGAGGGGTACAGGAGGCCCGAGCAGATGGAGACACTGGGACTGGCCTCGTGTGCTGAGTTCATCTACGGCGGCTGCACCACCAGCATGCTGGTGTACACCTACCCGGACGGGTACGCCCGCGCCGTGGCCGAGGCCGGAAACAGATGCCACCTAGCGGGAGACATTGAGCACGTGGACCTGGAGAAGCTGAAGCACGGAGTCTTCGAGTACCTGCCCGAGAAGAGGGATGCAGCCGTGAAGAGGGCCAAGGACCTTTACTTTGACTGGCACGGGAAGGCCGATGGAAGAATAACGACGCTGATGTGCCCCAAGGCCCCGGACATGGCCATGCCGGACGTCTATCTTGAGTGCAAAGAATTCGCGGAAAAGCACGGCCTCAGGATGACCACCCACCTGAGCCAGAGCATGAGAGAGTACAGGCAGGTGCTGAAGCTGTTCGGTAAGACGCCGCCCCAGCACCTCCACGACCTGGGAGTCATGGACGAGAAGCTTAGCGGGGCCCACCTGACCTACGGGACGTCCAAAGACTTCCAGCTCATCAAGAAGACGGGGATGGCCATACTCCACTGCCACAGCGTGGAGAGCCCATTGATAGACTGGCTGGACATGGGGATACCCGTGGGGCTGGGCACAGACGATTACTACCACGACATGTGCGACCTGGCGAGGAAGCAGAGGAACGGGGTCATGACGCGAGCGTCAAAGGTTGGCGGGTACTTGGGGATGGTCAACGACAGCAGGCGCACTGCGCGGCCCAGCTTCTATGAGATGCTGTGGCTGGCCACCATGGGCGGGGCCAAGGCCCTGGGATTGGACAAGGAGATCGGCAGCCTGGAGCCAGGGAAGAAGGCTGACGTCATCACCTTCAACCTCATGAACCCATACATCACCCCCACCAGGGACCCCGTCACCAGCGTGTTCCTCTACGGGATGCCGGCGGACATCGACAACGTCATCTGCGACGGCAGGTTCCTCAAGAAGGACGGGCGGCTGACCACCATCGACATACGGGATGCCCTGCTCAAGGCTCAGAGGACATGTGACCAGATCATTGACAGGTTCTTCCAGGAGCACCCAGACCAGCGGAAGATCTGGGAGCAGAAAGCTACTCTCTGACCACCGCACATTTCATCGGTCTGCCCTCCTAGGCGCCTTCACAGATCACCGGTTCTCGGCGACAGCCACCCCATTTTAGCCAGGGCTTTGATAGCCGTTTAGTGGGTAAGGAGCCGTATATGAGGGTGTGAGGCTCCGCTCCCGGAAAATAATGGTACCATTTTATCGGACGGGGGGGTCTCGTCTCAGTTTAACTATGTAGGTCGCAGCCAGGATCAGGAAATGGTACCATTTTGTACCGACTGTGGCAAGACATTTACACCAACCGTGGCTATCAGGCTAAGAATTGTCCCAAATAGGGTAAACGCTAGTTTTAAACCCTCGACCCCTACCTATTCTCCTTGAATCGTTATGAGCTTCAAGGACCGATTCCAAGGCAAGGACTTTCTCACCCTCATGGACTGGAAGAAGGAAGAGATCACCTACATGCTGGACGTCTCAGCCGACTTCAAGCGGCAGCGCATGATGAAGCAGCCCCACGAGTACCTACGGGGCCGCACCATAGCCATGATCTTCGAGAAACATAGCACAAGGACACGCTTCAGCTTCCAGGCAGCCATCGCCCACCTGGGGATGCAGAGCTTCTACGCCACCCCCGACGTGATGCAGCTGGCCCGCGGCGAGCCCATCAGGGACACTGCCCGCATCATCGACAGGTACTGTGATGGCCTGGTCATCAGAACATACGGCCAGAACATAGTGGAGGAGTACGCCGAGTACATGGACAGCCCCGTCATCAACGCGTTGACCGACCTCACCCACCCGTGCCAGGGCCTGGCCGACATGCTCACCATGCGTGAGCATAAGGGCAAGCTCCAGGGGCTGAAGGTTGCCTACGTGGGTGACGCGTGGAACGTGTGCCAGAGCCTCATGGTTGCCAGCAGCATCATGGGCATGGACATGTACGTGGCCATCCCCAAGGGCTGGAAGCCTAATGAGAAGATCACCAAGTTCGCCGTAGAGCACGCCGCTGAGGGGGGCAGCCAGATGGTCATCACCGACGACCTAGAGGAGGCCTTCACTGGCGCCGACGTGGTCTACGCCAATACATTCCACAGCATGGGCCACAAGGATATAGAGGAGAGGAAGAAGGCCTTCGCCAAGTACCAGGTCAACGACGAGACCCTGAAGCTGGCCAAGAAGGACGCCATATTCATGCACTGCCTGCCAGGGTACAGGGGAGAGGAGATGACGGACAGCGTCATCGAGGGGCCCCAGAGCGTCGTCTGGGACGAGGGCGAGAACAGGATGCACACTGAGAAGGCCGTCCTGGCCCTCTTCATCCAGTAACCCTCTACAAACTTTTTTTAATGATCAACCACTCTTAAGCGAGATACCCCAGTATCAGGTAAAATATAGTGGCCTCTATCCTGCGAGAAGTGTTCTCCAACCGGAACATCATAGCCATCAGCAGCACCAACATGCTGTACACCATATTCAACGGCCTCTGGGAGCTCTGGTGGAGCCTCTACCTCATAGAGGAACTGAACACCCCCATCACCATCGTAGGGCTCCTAGCCACAATCCAGAACACCAGCCGCATACTGTTCCAGCTCCCCGGCGGAGTCTTGGCTGACAGGATCGGCCGCAAGAAGGTGATAGTCTACGGGACAGCCATGAGGGTCATCGCCCCCATATTCCTGTTCCTGGCCCCCAGCTGGGAGTGGGTAATCCCAGGTATGGTCCTCAACGCAGTGGCCAGCCTATACAGTCCAGCCTTCAACGCCATAATAGCTGAGAGCTTACCCAGCGAGCGCAGGGGGGCCGCCTTCGGCGCATACAGGTTCACAACTAGCCTACCCAGCATATTCATGCCTGTGGTCAGCGGCTACTACCTGGACGTCATGGGCATTGGGGAGGGAGTAAGGATCGGACTGATGATGTTCACTGTAGCCGCCGCTGTAGCCACCCTTGTTCGCCAAGTCTACCTTACGGAGACGCTAGAGGACAAGCAGGCCGAAGGGGAGAGAGTGAGCCTACGCGAAGAGTTGAAGGGCATGCTGAGGACTTTCCGGGTGCAGCCCCGCACCATCTGGGCTATGCTACTGGTCTCCGTAATAAGCAGCTTCAGCATGAGAATGACTTGGGCGTTCTTGGCCCCATATGCCTACGACCAGGTGGGCCTATCCACTACCCAGTACGGGCTCCTTCAGAGCGTGGCCATGGCTGTTTCCGTCCCCCTCTACCTAGTGAGCGGCATGATAGCAGACAAGTTTGGCCGCGTCCCATGCATCCTCCTGGCCAGAGGCCTTGGCCCCTTTGACAGCCTCAGCCTCTACCTTTTCAAGGACATCGGTCAGCTGCTGGGCGCATACACTGTAATAGGCGTAGCTCAGGGGCTGGGCGGAGGCAGGATAAGGACCGGGGGATACATGGGTGGCCCGGCTTGGCAGGCCCTTATGGCGGACATTGTGCCTCAGAAGGACAGGGGTAAGGTTATGGGCCTCATGGGTACTGTGTCCGGCGTCATGAGCCTACCAGGCTCGTACCTTGGGGGGTGGATATATGACTCAAACCCCAGTATGCTTCTTCTCGTGGGGTCTCTATTAGAGGCCCTTCAGATACCGATTATACTGATGTTCGTGAGAGACGTTAAACAGAAACAGGCCTAGAGCTGTAACTGTGACTGAGCCCCGTTAGGGTTATTAACCCAGCCCATTACCTTAAGCCGATGGAATATGCCCAAGGTTCCTAACGTTGTAACACCCATCCCTGGACCCAGGTCCAAGGAGTTGATCGATCAGAGGAGCAAGTACGTTCCCCCGGGCGTCTACCTGGTTCAGCCTGTCACTATCAAGGAGAGCCACGGCGCTGTAATGACGGACGTGGACGGAAACACACTCATAGACTTCACCTCAGGCATCGGCGTCACCAGCCTGGGCCACTGCACGGAGGAGATCGTGGACACAATCTGTGACCAGGCCCATAAGCTCATCCACAGCTGCATCCACGTGGCCAACTACGAGCCCTACGTGGCACTGGCCAAGCGGCTGACGGAGATCACCCCGGGCAAGTTCGCCAAGCGGGCCATGATGATCAACAGCGGTTCCGAGGCCATTGAGAACGCGGTGAAGATAGTCCGCCAGTCCACGGGCCGCAAGAGCCTGATAAGCTTCGAGAACAGCTTCCACGGACGCACATACATGGCCATGACCCTCACAGGCAAGTGGGACCCCTACAAGGTGGGCCTGGACCCCTTCGTCCCAGGCGTCTACTTCACACCCTACGCCTACTGCTACAGGTGCCCCTTCCACCAGGAGTACCCTGCGTGCGGCCTGGCCTGCGTCCACCACATAGAGAAGAGCCTCTTCAAGACCCAGGTGGACCCCACCACGGTGGGCGCTATCGTCGCCGAGCCGGTACAAGGCGAGGGAGGCTTCATCGCGCCGCCCCTAGACTACTTCAAGGAGCTGAAGAAGCTGGCCGACGAGCACGGCATCAAGCTCATTATAGACGAGGTGCAGACCGGGTTCGGCCGCACGGGAAAGATGTGGGCCATAGAGCACTACGGCGTCGAGCCCGACGTCATGGTTCTGGCTAAGGCCATCGCCAACGGGCTGCCCCTCAGCGCCGTGGTGGCCAAGGACGAGCTCACGAAGGACATCTACCCCGGCAGCCTGGGCGGCACCTACGGCGGCAACCCCATAGCCTGCGCCACGGCTCTCAAGGTCATAGAGATCATGGAGAGGGAGAAGATACCGCAGCGCGCCGCAGCCATGGGTAAGAAGCTCAAGAAGCGCCTGGACGAGATGCACGGCAAGTACGATAAGATCGGCGACGTACGCGGCCTAGGCCCCATGCTAGCCATGGAGTTCGTCTCAGACAGGAAGAGTAAGAAGCCTGACCCGGACACCAGCAGCAAGATCATGAAAGAGTGCCTCCAGAAGGGCCTCATGACCTTGAAGGCGGGCCTCTACAACAACGTGATACGGCTGCACCCGCCGCTCACCATCGAGGACGAGTATCTGAGCACGGGTATGGACATCCTCGAGGCGGCCGTGAAGAAGTACGCCTAACCTACTTTTTTCAAAACATTTTCTATACGAGAGTAGTATTTAGAGTCCATGAAGTTGGGCTTCCACGTCTCCATCGAGGGCGGCGTAGACAGGGCGGTGAACAGGGCCAAGGAGCTGGGCTGCTCCACGTTCCAAATCTTCACCCGGAGCCCCAGGATGTGGAAGCACAGAGAACTGGAGGAGGGCGAGGTTCAGGCCTTCAAGTTGAAGCTCAGAGACTCTGGGATCAGCCCCGTCTTCAGCCACATGCCCTACCTCCCGAACCTTTCCAGCCCAAAGGATGACATGTTCAGAAGATCGGTTGAAACACTGGTTGTGGAGGCCGCGAGGTGCAGGCTCCTAGACATTCCTTACCTGGTAACCCACTTGGGAAGCACTCTGGGGTCCGGGTACGAGGCCGGCGTAGAAAGGATCGCCAAGGCATTCAGCCACCTTGGCTCAGGTAGCCCCATGCTTCTTATAGAGAACACCTCGGGCAAGAGAAACGAGGTGGGCTCCACCTTTCGGGAGCTCAGAGACATAATAGATTCGACAGAAGGCTTGAGGCTCGGAGTGTGCCTCGACACCTGCCACGCCTACGCGAGAGGCTATGACGTGAAGTCAGAGGAGGGATTCGAGGCAACCATAGATGAGTTTGACGAGATCATCGGTTTGAGGAACCTGCACCTTGTCCACCTGAACGACTCCAAGGGCCCACGGGGCTCGAGGATCGACAGACACGAGCACATCGGGTTGGGTGAAATAGGTGACGACGGTTTCAGGAACATACTGAGCTCGAGGCTGAGGGAGGCTCCGATGGTCATGGAAACTCCAGCGGATGAACGTAGGGGCGACGGGGAGAACATGATGAAAGTTTACCAGCTTGCAGGCCTACATGTGGGCTAGAAGCGTTGTCTGGTTGGTCGGCGCCTGGGGCTCTGTGAGTATGATCCTGAGGGCTGTCTGGGCGTATTCCAGGAGTTCCTTGTGTGGCATGGTGGGGAAGAGCGTTTTACCGGCTCTCAGTATTGGGTCCACGGTCTCTACTTTGCGGTTTCTTCGTGTGGCGTCGGATACTGCGGCCTGGACGAGCCGGCTTATGTGATCCGATCGCTGCCTGTTAACCGTCATCATATCCATTCAGACCACCAAAATAATTAATTTCTGAGTATATAAATATTTGGCGGTTTACCCCAAATATATTTCTGGAGAGGTCAGTGAAAGTGGGTTTGGTGTTGGAAACCGTTTTCAAAGAGCGCTTAAAACAGGCTCTTTTCATTTTCGCGTCTCCGTACACCTTTATCCCCTTTATGAGGTAACACCTTAGCGTTTACTCAATAAATGGATCAGTAAATGATAATTTGTGTGTAACCAGAGACTACATTTTAGGGGCAAGATTAAAAAACATGATGCGGAATCCTAGTGGTGCAAACCGTGCCCCGGTAGCTTAGCCTGGCCAAAGCGCTTGCTTGGTATCCCAGGCACATGCTGTTGGGCCAAACAGCAAGAGATCGCGGGTCCAAATCCCGCCCGGGGCTCCACTTCTCATGCAGGCACTTGAACTGTCTCGGGTTTACCGAAGAAAGCAGTCTCAATCTCGCTCACCGCTTCAGCCACCTCGGGTTTGAGGTCCTCGTTCAAGGAGTAGATGTAGCTGGCCTGGAAATACGCGTCAGCCTCGCCAAACCTGGCGCTGCACTTGTTACACCCGAAGACAGTTCTCATTTCGGTGAACCTCTTGCCGCAGAGCCCCTTACACTGGAAAACTCCCCGCGTGCGTCTCTCGAAGACCTCGCTGCTGCAGTTCGGACACATGAACACAGGCGTCACGTCCTCGTAGCCGCACTCAGGGCAAACCATCCTCATGCCCGCAGCCGTCTTGTACAGTATTCGATAATGGGTCAGGAGGTTGAGGATCTTCTGTAGTTTTTCGCCTGTAACTAGGCCAGGCACCCTGTCCAGGCTGAACCCGTGGCTCGTCCTAGAGACAGGGGCCACGTACCTCAGGTTTCTCGTGTGCATGGTCTTAAGTAGGTCGTGGATCGGTCTGCTCCTGTAGAGCTCGTGCCTTTTTTCCTTGTACTGGCGGCTCTTGATGTAGGTCTCCTGGAACTCGTTTATGTGTCTCAAGGCGAGCTCAGGTAGTTTACCCAGATCATCAGCCGTCTTGTAGACGAAGTCGTCTGCCCCACGGTCCTTAGCCTTGACCACGAGAGCCGGGTCACCCTCCCCTGTCACTATGATGATGGGGGCGGGGATATCCAGTTCCCGAAGCTCCCGCAGTACCTCGAGGCCGTTACCGTCCGGTAGGTTGAAGTCCAGGAGTATGAGGTCGTAGGCCCGCTCGATGAGCATGCGGTAGCACTGGTCCGCTGAGGCTGCGTAGTCTAGGATGATGGATCGGCCGTGCCTCTGGAAATACCGTTTGATTATCTTGGCATCGTTCACGTTGTCCTCCACTAGGAGAACCCTGTAATCGCCAACGTCCAGGTGCATCATCCTCCAGTATTATGCCGGCTGGTCTCATCCCCGGGCCTCCGTTAAAAGGGATTGTGAATCTATAATACTGAAAAGGTTCAGTGAACTGGACCATGGATACACCCTAAATAGGTTGATGAGCATACATCTTCGTCTTGGCTCTCAACATAGACTCCGTCGTCTTCGACCTGGACGCCACCCTCATCAACCTCGGCGAGCACGTGGAGTGGAGAAAGGCTCACATCGAGATAGCTGAGGCATACACCACCCTCGGATGCAGCCCACTGGATGTGGAGGCGTACAGCGGCAAGGGTCTCTTCGGAATGCTGGACGAGATGTGGGCAACAAACACCAAAAAACTCGGGATAGATAAAGCCAAAAACATCCAATCTGAGGTCTACAACATACTCCACGCGCACGAGGAGAAAGGTGTCCCAGGCTGCTCCATGATGCCCGGGTGCCTAGACGCACTGAACTGGGTGAAAGATCAGGGAGTGCCTATGGGCATATGCACCTCAAATTCCCAGGCAACGGCCGAACAAGCCTTGAAGGCCCAAGGCCTGAGCCACTACTTCGACGCGGTCATAGGGAGAAGCACAGTCCACAGGATGAAGCCCTCACCCGACCAGCTCAAGGCCTGCTATAAACGGCTGGGGGCTAAACCCGAGAACAGCGTCATTGTCGGTGACAGCCACAAAGATGTTATGGCTGGAAAAGCCTTGGGCTCCTACACTATAGCCGTCCCCGTGTACTTCACCAAGCTAGACAGAGTGAAGGAAGCAGGAGTAGACGTCATCATCGACAGCCTAGCTGAGCTACCGCAGGCCCTCGCAGCCATCAAAACGTTAGGCCGTTGAAGTAGACCGCCCACACATACAAGGCGAGCAGTATAACCACGGCGATCGCCAGGCCCCTCAGAGCCTTATCGTAGTCCACCGTGAAGGCCGCGATGCCGCCGAAGAAGAAGCCGTACAGGTGGATGTCGTGAGCCACCTCCGAACCCGGGTTCATCAGCAGAGAGAAAACCTCGATGATGAGGAGCATGACGCCCACTGCCACACCGGGCAACGGTATGATCATGGCGGTGGTTATCTCGAAGGGCATCAGCAACAAGAGCACAGCTATCAGGCCAAAGATGGCTCCTGACGCCCCGATGACCGGGATACTGGACCTAGGGTTCACCCCTGCGTGGGCGAGACCGGCGAGCACCCCAGAGCCAAGGTAGATCACGCTGAACTTTCCTGTGCCTATCTCCCGCTCCACGGCCCTGCCCACGCTCAACAGCACAAACATGTTGGTCACCAGATGCTGGAATCCGGCGTGAAAAAACATGTGAGTCAACAGGCTCAGCGGGTTACGCCCACTCAGCAGCAGCGACGGAACCACCCCATACCTCAGTATCAGGCCGTAGAACCACTCCTCCGACGCGTACAGGCTAGCTAGGAAGATCACTGAGCACGACGCCACCAAGAACGACGTGAAGGGCGCGTCCCTCTTCCTAACCATGGAATCACAGTACACGGACCCCTACTAAAAGTGTGATCGCCGGAACGGTAACTCTTTTCTCTATCCGCGCATAGGTACCCTAACGAGGCGATAAACATGGATCTGCGGCCCATAAACAACCCCAAGATCATAGGAAGAGGAACCTGGTACGACAAAGCGGCAGAGGAGTTAGTGGAGCGCGAGAAGAAGCTGGGCCGCAGCCTAAGCCTCCTGCGCACAGAGAGCGGCCTAGGGGCCTCAGGATTCCCCCACATAGGAAGCCTCGCGGACGCCATGCGCAACTACGCCATAACCCTGGCCCTACGCAACATGGGCTACCGGAGCGAGTACCTGGCCTTCGCAGACGACAAGGACGGTCTACGAAAGGTGCCGGCGGGTCTCCCCGACGAGCTGGAGAAGTGGCTCGGCTACTCGGTCTCAACCATCCCGGACCCCTTCGGCGGCTGCCACCCCAGCTTCGGCCAGCACATGGCCAGCCTCCTCAAGGAGGCCCTCAACGTCAACGGCGTAGAGTACGTGGACATGAGCGGCTACAAGGTCTACCGGGACGGCCTCCTCAACGAGGAGATCGTCACCATCATGGACAACCGTGAGCGCATCGGCAGGATCATCGAGGAGGAGATAGGGCAGGAGAAGTACACGGAGGTCCTACCCTACTTCGTGGTCTGCGAGAACTGCGGCAGGATCTACACAACCCACGCCCTGGAATACAAGAAATCCACCCACACCATCACCTACGAGTGCCGCGGCATGGAGGTCAAGGGCCGGTGGCTTGAAGGATGCGGCCACAAAGGCGAGGTGAAGGTCACCAGCGGCAACGGCAAGCTCAGCTGGAAGGTGGAGTTCGCGGCCAGGTGGCACGCCCTAGACATCAGGTTCGAGGCCTACGGCAAGGACATAGCGGACAGCGTCAGGGTCAACGACAGGATATGCCGCGAGATATTCCAGTGGGAGCCCCCCATGCACGTCCAGTACGAGATGTTCCTGGACCGCGGAGGCAAGAAGATAAGCAAGTCCGCCGGCAACGTGTTCACGCCCCAGGTGTGGTACAGGTATGGCAGCAAGGAGAGCCTCAACCTCCTCATCTACAAGCGCTTCGTGGGCACCAAGAGCGGCTCCGTGGAAGACATACCCGTCCACATGGATGAGCTAGACGACCTAGAGACCATCTACTTTGGCAAGAAGAAAGTGGGCGACGACCTAGATTACTACAAACAGACAGGACTCTACGAGTACGCGCATCTTCTGAAGCCGCCGACGGAGCCTCAAGTCCACGTCCCCTTCAACCTAATGGTGAAGCTGGCGAGAGTAGCGCCCAAGAGCGCCGAGGCAGAGTTCATCAAAGCAAAACTCGAGGAGTACCAGTACCTCAAGGAGACCAGCAACGGCCTAGATGAACGAGTATCCCGGGCCCTAAACTGGGTGCAAGACTTCGAGGAAGACGAGCCCGAGAAAGTGGTGCTGAGCGACGCACAGCGGAGGGCCGTCCAAGCCGTCGCGGAGAAGCTCAGAGAGGCTGAGCGCGTAGATGAGTACCAGGCTGTCATCTTCGACGTATCCAAGGCCATAAGCATGAAGCCGAGAGACATCTTCCCCCTAGTGTACCAGATACTAATAGGCAGGCCCCAGGGGCCGAGGTTCGGACCCTACGTGGAGCTCGTTGGAAAAGAAACAGTGATTAAAGAGCTGGAGCAGAGCCTAAGGGAATAGGCTACTTCTCTGAGGCCGGGACCCCAGCGTTACCCCAATCCCTCTTGTCCACGTCTATGAAGACCACGGAAACCGCCTCAGGCTTGCACCCGCATCCCTGGCAGACGGCATCCGTCACCAGCTTCATGACCTTCTTCTTGGTCTCGTAGTCTCTTCCCTTATACCACTGAATGGTTACCCATGGCATACCTTTTTCACCAATTCCACCCCCACCTATGAAGATAAGAAGCTATCGAGGGTGGCGGGCTCCTTACTCAAGATCCTCATCACAGGTCAGAGGGGCAAACAATTCATCGCCCGCCAAGTACCATGACGCTGAGCCCAAAGAATAAGGTTCCCCCCGGAAAACCATTAAAGCCGTGGAGCCCGATGATACGGCATGGAACGCCCTGACAAGACCATGTACTTCCTCAAGATCGCCCTCAGCGTGGCGGCCCGCAGCACCTGCCTCCGCCGTAGTTTCGGAGCCGTCATAGTGAAGGACAACACCATTGTGGGTACCGGCTACAACGGCAACGCCCGCGGCGTAATCAACTGCCACGAGGCGGGGTGCATCAAGAACCTCATGGAATCACCCAAAGGACAGGCATACGACTACTGCCCCGCGGTCCACGCCGAGGAGAACGCCATAATCAACAGTAACAGGGCGGACCGCATAGATGCCACACTGTATATAGCAGGCCTTGACGCAGACGGTAAGTACACTATGGCGCTTCCGTGCCAACGGTGCCAGCGTAAGATAATCAACAGCCAGATCAAGGAAGTGGTGGTCCTCAAAGACGACGGAGAGCCCATGACCATAGACGTCAAGGAGTACATTGATGCTGACAGCCGCTGGTACATGAAGATGCTGGGTAAAGCCCGGCAAGCCTCGACAAATTTATAAAGAGACTGGAACGAACTCCTAACGATCCAATAATGAGCCTTGAACGCAAAGTAGAAGACCTTGAGAAAGAGATACTGGCGCTGGTGGACCGGATGGAGTCTCTGGAGGAGACCATTGAGGCCATCCACGAGCGACTGGACGAGATCGAGGAAAAGCTCGAGGAACATTAGCGGCCGCCTGTTTTCTCCTACTTAAAGCTTAAAAACCTGTATTACTGCCCACATGCGAGGCAACCCATTTGGCTTTCGGGGAGCACACGTCCAAGGAGATAATCGGGTCCAGGTCCAAGGAGCTTCAAGGCAAGAAGATAGTTCTATGCATCACAGGGAGCGTCGCCGCCATCAAGAGCACAGAGGTGGCCAGGGAGCTCATGAGGAGGGGCGCAGACGTCTTCGCCGTAATGACCAAGGCGGCCCAGCAGATAGTCCACCCCGACATGGTGGAGTGGGCCACAGGCAACCCCGTGGTCACCGAGCTCACAGGCCAAATAGAACACGTCACCTACGCGGGGGAGCACGAGAACCGAGCCGACCTCATACTAGTCGCCCCCAGCACGGCCAACACCATCGGGAAAGTTGCGGCAGGTATAGACGACACCCCCGTTACCACCACCCTAACCACAGGCATAGGCGCAGGCATACCCGTCATCATAGCGCCCGCCATGCATGCCAGCATGTACAAGCACCCCATAGTCTTGGAGAACATCGAGAAGCTGAGGCGCATAGGCGTCACCGTACTCATGCCCAGGATGGAAGAGGGGAAAGCCAAGATACCTGACACAGAGGAGATCGTCCAAGCCGTAGTAGACAAACTCACAATTGAAAGAGACCTGGTTGGAAAGAGAATCCTCATCACGGCTGGCCCGACGAGGTCGTACCTGGACGCCTTCAGGTACATAACCAACCCCAGCTCAGGGAAGATGGGGGTAGCCATCGTTGAGAACGCCTTAGCCAGAGGAGCCGAGGTCACCATAGTGTATGGGCCGGCTTCAGCCAAGCCGCCACGGGAAGCTAAAGTAATCCCTATTGAGACCACGGAGGAGATGCTGGACGCCGTGGTGGGTGAACTGAAAGCCAAGAAATACCACGCGGCCATCCTCTCCGCCGCCGCGGCTGACTACGGGGCAGCGGACCGGAAAATGGAGAAGACGCCCTCAGGAAAAAAGGAGTGGATTCTACAGCTGAAGCCCCTACCCAAAATAGTTGAGAACGTCAAGAAGGTTGATCCCGAGGTCTACCTGGTGGGCTTCAAGGCCGAGTACGGTGTGTCTGACGAGGAACTCATCGACAGAGCCTATAAGCGGCTCAAGGGGGCGGATATGGACCTGATCGTGGCCAACGACGTGGCCCGGAAGGGAGTCGGGTTCGGCACCGAGACCAACGAGGTGTTCATTGTGGACGATGCGCGGAAGATTACACACCTTGACATCATGAGCAAGCGGGAGGTAGCCGGACGTATCCTGGACTGTGTGAAAGCGCATGTCGGGTGATGCGGGATTTTAAACGCCGTCTAATTGTTCACCGATATTTTGATCGTTTTTAGCTGGTACGGGTAGACTAGATTTCAGGAGTCTCTTCTGGTTTGGTGGGTTAGGCTAAATCTATGGCTTTTATTGTGCGATCTGCCTACACGAAACGCAGGTTAATCTCATGATTTGAAAGTAACTTTATAAAACCAGAGATGACATAAGAAACCATGAAGTCAACGAGACCGATATTAATAGCGTTAATACTCTTCACCATAACACTTGCAGCAACACCCCAGGCGAAAGCCTTCACAATAGCGGACGGAAAATTCTGCTACAGATACGACACAACAACACTGCAACCAGTAGGAGAAGGAAACACTGTGCTTACTTACAGCGAGAAAGTGGGCTTATGGGTTAAAATAAATGAGCCCTCCACCGGAGTAGAATACCGTGTGGCATGGTACGACCCATCTGGAACACAATTCAGGCAACAGGTTGTGACCCTGGTTACTAAGACTGGTGAGAACTGGGGAATCGTCTTCGACTCAATCAACATTGCTGAGACGACGGCGAAGGACAAACTAGGTGTCTGGAATGTTAAACTATTAATCGATCGTAAAGAGGAAGCGACAGCACAGTTCCAGGTAATCAACTACGAGTCAATACTACAAAACTTAGCTAACGCCCGCTCACAGATTGACACCATACAAAGTGAAAACGATCTACTAAATTCTCAGAACCAACAGCTCACTTTACAGCTACAGCAGCTACAGACTGACTACGCGACCCTTCAATCACAGATTGGTACTAGCTCCAACTACCAAACTCTGCAGGCTGATTACAATGACCTCTTCGACGACTACCAGACCCTGGGCAGAGACCTGGGCACGACTCGAATGATGATGTATGCAGCGGTGGTCGTGGCCATCGCCTCGGTGGGCGTAGCCGT
>JBDRQD010000080.1:0-6983 GCA_043826455.1 Candidatus Bathyarchaeota archaeon | reverse complement strand
CATGTCCCAGTGGAGCTTCCAGCCCTCAGGGGTGCTCTTCCAGACCACCACGTACTTGCCACGGTCCTCACCTGCAGCAAGCTTCAGGTGGTACTCCCCCATCTCGGTGACGGTGTCGCCCTTGCCGACCACCTCGACGGTCTTGAGGTTAGCCTCCTTGAGGCCCATTCCCTTGATTGCTCCGGCCCAGAAGTCCCGGACAGCCTCATTTCCCTTGACTATGTTGCTGCCTGTGGGGAGAAGGGCGGCGTCCATAGTGTAGAGGCCTGCGATGGCCTTGGCGTCCCCCTTCTTTATGTGCTCTGAGAACTTTTTGTTGTTGGCTTCGATCTGTTTCCTTATCTCGGACAATTTGTTCATCTTCCAGGTTCCACTCAGGCTTCATTGAAAGTAGAACCTATCATGAAGTTGACTTTACCCGCATTTATGCGTTTAGGCAAAAATACCTTATCGTATCACCATACCTTCCAGAGCGCGCTTACATTTTACTAGTATATCTGTGTTCGATCCCCACTCCCCGCACCAACCCTGTACCCAGTGGCATGGTATAAGCGGTTTTAAGGGAGGGCTCTGAGGCTCCAAGGTTTGCTACAAGTGGCTAGTAATAAGGCGAAATTAGGGAGTTGACAGCTGCATGGTAGAATGTGAAGTGATTTTTAGATTGCATGTAGATAAACCACAGTTTAATGGGCGGCTCTGTTAGAGCCATTTATGGTGCTAGAACCTAGTTTTTCTATGCTTCCCTAGACACGCCTGGCAGTACACGGGGCGCCCCTCGGTCGGCTTGAACGGTACCTCGCACTCACCGCCGCAGTCATAGCAGACAGCGTCATATGTCTTAGGGGACGCGTCCTGCAACGCGTGCTCGCTTTTCAGTTCCTGGATCTTTGTCTTGGTCAGAGCCTTGATCTGCCGCAGATCGGCCATCTCCTCCACGCTCACCAGAGTTATAGCTGTCCCATCGGCCTCCATCCTGGCGGTCCGCCCTATCCTGTGGAAGTACACGGACGACTCGTTCGGGATATCATAGTTGATGATGTGGGTGACGCCGACGATGTCCAGGCCCCTCGCGGCCACGTCCGTGGCTACAAGGATCTTCAGCTTGCCTCTCCTGAAGGACTCCGTGACGGCGTCTCTCTGGGGCTGGGTCAGGCCGCCGTGCAGAGGCTTGGCATCGTATCCCTTAGCCTTCAAGGTCCTCGCCAGCTTACCTGTTCCTCTGCGGGTCCTGCAGAACAGCATCGCCCGCTCGATGCCGTGCTCGTCCAGAACACCGGTCAGGGCCTCGAATTTTTTCTTTGGGTCCACGACCATGTAGTACTGGCTTATCTGGGGGAGCGCTATCTCGTCCTTGCTCACCAGTATCTTCTCAGGGTTCCTCATATACTTGTTGCACACGTTCAAGACGGACTGGTCAATGGTCGCGGAGAACAGGCTCGTCTGCTTGTTCTTAGGGACCTTGGAGAGGATGCGCTCGATGTCCTTGATGAACCCCATGTCAAGCATGCGGTCCGCCTCGTCCAGGACCACGTACGTGACCCCCGAGAGACTCAGTGTCCTCCGTTGAAGGTGATCGATTATCCGCCCCGGGGTGCCCACGACGATGTGAGCCCCCTTCTTAAGCTCGTTGATCTGCTTGTTGATGGACTCACCGCCGTAGATGGGTAGAACCCTCAGCTTCGTGTACCTGCTGATCCGGCGAATATGATCAGCGGTCTGGACGGCTAACTCACGCGTCGGAGCCAGGACCAGTCCTTGAACACGCCTGTCCTCAGGGTCTATGCGCTCAACCATCGGTATTCCGAAGGCGGCCGTCTTCCCCGTCCCGGTCTGGGCCTGCCCTATGACGTCTCTTCCCTCCAGCAGGGGCGTTATCGTCTGGGCCTGGATCGGTGAGGGGCTGCTGAATCCCAGCCTGTCAATGCCCTTCAACACTTCTTTACTTAACTGTAAATCGTTAAAGCACTCTATCTGCATCTGTATCTATCTCATATCACAAGAACTTCGCACGCTATTCTCATGGGCTTTGTCAAGCTATGTCTCAAATAAGTATGTGAATCACTGTGACAGCACCCTGATTGCCTGATAATATAAAAAGGTTTACCCAGATTACAGATTATTTAACACGTATGATTAATTAATTGAGCAGGCTCGCCCTCTCTTGGATGACGTGGCTATGAAAAACAGTTAGACATGTGCCCCGGTGGCTCATCCGTTGACGGGCATATTGGTCTCATACACCCCTCAACTGTCAGCGACCATTAACAGAAGAACCCGATCTGTATTAGCCCAGCCCATTTAACGGCCATCTGAGGCCTAGAAGCTCATAAACCCTGATAGGTTTGATATCCTACCTCGCCACATTCAGTACATGGCTCGTTGCCTCGACTGCGAGCACATGCACCAACCCGAGAAGGGCAGAGACCTCTACTTCTGCCTAAAGACCAGGGACTACATAGATCACAAGGTGGATGACCTCTTCAATTGCCAGGAGTTCAAGGAAGCCCAGCGCTCAGCACACGCCCCCTGACAAGCCTTTAATCGACACAAGCCAGGGTAACAGCCATGAGCGACATCAGAGGAGTCATAACCTGGCTCTACTACAGGAACCTGCCCCGGGCCATGGAGTTCTACGAGAAGACTATGGGCTTCACCCTGGAAGTCGACCAGGGCTGGAGCAAGATATACAGGATCAGAGACGGCGCCTACGTGGGGCTCGTGGATGGCGCCCACGGGTACCACAGGGCCAACAACATCAAGCCCGTCATACTGTGCCTCAACGTGGAGGACGCCGACGCCTGGCACGCCAAGCTCCGGCGGAACGGCCTCCAGATCGAGGAGCTGCCCCGGGAGTCTGAGAGACTCAAGATAAGGGTCTTCATGTTCAAGGACCCCGAGGGCTACACCATTGAGGTGCAGCAAACCATGCCCGGCGGCCTATCCATCTAGCCCGCCCTTTTTTCCTCTTAAAAGTTATCCGCTGACAGCCCCACATTACTACGATAATTATGGCTAAGCTCATCATCACCGCCGCCGTGACAGGCGGCGAACCCGTGAGCCGGGAGATGACCCCCTACGTGCCCACGACGCCCGAGGAGATCACCGAGGAGACGGTCAGGAGCTGGGAGGCGGGAGCCAGCATAGTGCACCTCCACGCCAAGGAGCCCGGCACAGGTAAGCCGGCTCCGGACCCCAACCCGCTCCTCAAGAAGTACGTGAAGATGATCCAGAACCGCTGCGACATCATCACCAACGTCACCACCGGAGGAGGACGCAGGGCAAGCGACGAGGCCCTAGACAGGATGATAGAGGAGCGGTGCGGCCTAGGCCAGGAGATGATGTCCATGAACATGGGCACCATCAACCTGTGGACGCCCCCCTACAGCGGCGTCTTCATGAACGACATACCCCGCATCAAGCGGTGGGCCGGCTACATGAGGAACCACGGCATGAAGCCCGAGCTAGAGGTCTACGACACAGGCATGATCAACGCAGCCAAGATGCTGGCAGAGGAAGACGTCTTCGAGACCCCCCTCCACATCCAGTTCGTCATGGTGGGCCGCACAGGGTTCAGCGCCACATCTAAGATGCTCCAGTACTGCGTCGAGGAGCTTCCCCCCGACTGGACGTGGAGCGTCTGCGCCCTGGGCAGGGCAGAGCTCCCCATAGGGGCCGTCGCCATGACCCTGGGCGGCCACGTCCGGGTGGGCATGGAGGACAACATATTCCTCAAGCGCGGCGAGCTCCTGAAGACTAACGCGGACCTGGTGAAACGGATCGCCACCATAGCCGAGGCCCTCAACATAGAGGTAGCCAAGCCTAACGAGGCCAGGAAGATCCTCGGGATAGGGAAGTGACACCATGGACAAGCTCATCATCACAGCCGCCGTCACCGGCGGAGAGTACGTCAGCAAAGCTACGACGCCCCACGTCCCCAGCACCGTGGACGAGATAGTGAAGGAGGTGGTGGCCAGCGTCGAGGCCGGCGCCAGCATAGTGCACCTACACGCCAAGGACCCTGTCACAGGCGAAGCCTGGAGCGGCGACCCTAACCCGCTGCTGAAGGAGTACATCGAGCGCATCAGGGAGGAGGTGGACGTGGTCATCAACGTCACCACCGGCGGAGGACGCGTCGGGAACCCGCCTGAGGTCTGGGACAGGCTCGTGGAGAAGCGGTGCCGGCTGGGGGAGGAGATGATGAGCCTCAACATGGGCACCATGAACAGGTGGGCGGAGCACCCCACCGGAGAGATATTCCTCAACACGGTGAGCATCATCGAGCGGTGGTGCGGATACATGGTGAAGCACAAGGTGAAGCCCGAGCACGAGGTCTACGACACGGGCATGATAAACGTGTGCAGACAGCTGGCCGACAAGAAGATCGTGCCAGAGCCGCTGCACGTCCAGTTCGTCATGGTGGGACGCACAGGGTTCCTGCCCACACCCAGGATGCTCCAGTACTGCGTAGACCTGCTGCCACCTACCTGGACGTGGAGTGTCTGCGCCCTAGGCCGCAACGAGATACCCATGGCCGCCGTGGCCACTGTGATGGGGGGCCACGTCAGGGTGGGCTTCGAGGACAACGTGTTCCTGAGGCGCGGCGTCCTGGCAGAGTCGAATGCTCAGTTGGTCACCAAGGTGGCCAACATAGCCCGGGAACTGGAGCGGGAGATCGCCTCGGTGGACGACGCTAGGGAGATGCTGGGCCTCAGGAAGCCCTGATCTAGCTTAAAAATAATAAGGGGCTACGCTCCATCTATCATTTGATCACATTGAACCTGGACGACAGTAAAGCCAAGAGGGTCACCATAAGTCTGGACGAGGTGATAACCCGCAGCGACGGGACCAAGGCCCCCATGAGGGAGTTCGTCAAGGAGATGCTCCACTACAACCCCGACTTCGAGATAGTCACAAGCCCCAAGGGTGAGACCTGGTACCTCCGCAAGAAGCAGGAGTAGCCGGGCAAACCGTTTAAAACAACTCCCCTTTATTCATTTCACTAAGATGGTCCTCAACGTCACCTACACATATCCCAGCCTGAAAGGCGTCAGGAAAGCCGCGGAGATATGCCTCAAGTGCGGCGTCTGCTGCGCGGTCCCAGAGTACGGGTGCCCAGCCCAGTACGGCCCCCAGTTCAACCCAAAACACACCTACGTCTACGACTGCCTAGGCGCGGAGAAGCCGGAATCCAACCTAGGCATCTGGCAGTGCGTAAGCTGCCACAAGTGCGAGGAGATGTGCCCCTACGAGGTAAGCCCCGTCCACTTCATAGAGGCCATGAAGCAGCGGGCCCTGGAGGCCGGGGAAGCACCCGAATCCATCACAGGCGAGATCGAGCAGGTGGTGAACACCGGCTACGCGTTCCCCGTCACAGCCAACACGGAGAGGCTGAGAGAGGAGCTGGGCCTGGAGCCGGTGCAGGCCACCGAGGACCTGAAGAGAATAGCCGAAGCCACAGGACTCAGGAGGCTGATGAAGTGAGGTACAGCTTCTTCCGGGGCTGCTTCATCCCCATAAGGTTCCCCCACGTGGAGAAGGTTGCAGGAATGGTGTTACCCAGACTAGGAGTTCACCTGCATCCGGTGGAGGGCTTCACCTGCTGCCCGGAGCCCATAGGCGTCACAGTCAACCACCCCATCACGGGTCTGGCCGTCAGCGCCAGGAACTTGGCCCTGGCCGAGGAGCAGGGCCACGACATAATAACCCTGTGCAACGGGTGCACCTACACCCTCAAGCAGGCCAATGAGACCCTCAAGGCCGACGGGGAGCTCAGAGACAGGGTGAACACCATACTGGAGGAGACTGGCCACAAGTACAATGGCGCCATCGAGGTCCACCACTTCGCTCAAGTCCTCACAGACGCTGTAGGCCTGGACCGGGTTGAGGCTGCCGTGGAGAGGCCCCTCACCGGCCTGAAGGTGGCCAGCCACACAGGGTGCCACATACTCAGCCCCCCAGAAGTCATGGGCTTCGACGACCCCCAGGTCCCGGTGAAGCTAGACCAGATGATGACAGCCCTAGGCGCCACGCCCATGGATTACGCGTACAAGACTCAGTGCTGCGGCTGGACCCTCAGCAACTACGGCGACAGAAACGCCGCCGCCAGGCTCCTGGGCGACAAGCTCACAGCCATGCACGCGGCCGGAGCCGACTCGGTGAACGTCATATGCCCCCAGTGCCTAGCCCAGCTGGACACAGGCCAGATGCTGGCGGCCCGGTCATTGAAGCTGGACTTCAGGCTGCCCGCCCTCTTCTACCTCCAGTACCTGGCCCTGGCCATGGGGTACAGCCTAGAGGAGGCCGGGTACGACAAGCATAGGGTTAGGGACACAGAGTTCGAGGAGAAGCTGAGGAGGATATTGGCATGATCGTCACCACCACGTGCATCTACTGCGGAGTCGGGTGCCACCTGGACCTCCACGTGAGGGACGGAAAAGTAGTGTCTGTTACCCCCGGCAAGGCAGGCCCCGGCGAGGGCAAACTCTGCATCAAGGGGTGGAGCGCGCACCAGTTCATCCACCACCCGGACAGGCTCACCAAGCCCCTCATCAGGAATGGTAAAGGCTTCAGGGAAGCAACTTGGGATGAGGCCCTGGACCTTGTGGCATCAAAGTTCAAGGAGATCAAGGACAAGCATGGACCCGACAGCCTGGGGTTCTTCAGCTCAGCCAAGGCCACCAACGAGGATAACTACCTGATGCAGAAGCTAGCCCGCGCCGCGGTGGGCACCAACAACGTGGACCACTGCGCCAGGCTTTGCCACGCCAGCACCGTCACCGGCCTCGTCGCCGCCTTCGGCAGCGGCGCCATGACCAACAGCCAGGAGGACGTGGAGGATGCCAACGCCATATTCATCATCGGAAGCAACACCAGCGAGCAGCACCCCCTCATCGCCCGACGCATGATCCGGGCCGTGAAGAACGGGGCCAAGCTCATCGTGGCCGACCCCAGGGAGATACCCCTCTGCGAGTACGCGGAAGTCT
>JBDRQD010000079.1:0-31592 GCA_043826455.1 Candidatus Bathyarchaeota archaeon | reverse complement strand
TATGAATTAAATTGATTTTTGGTACAAATAATCGACCTCTACAAGCCTTTTAATTTCTATGTTTCCACCCTGAATCCATGCAGAACTTGAGGACATACCTGGAGAAACTGGAAGCCACCCTGCCCGACCAACTCATCAAATTCAAGGAGTCCGTGGACTGGAGGTACGGCGTCACAGCCAGAGCCACACAAGCAGAGAAGACCCACGGCAACCCCGCGCTGCTCCAATAGAACATCAAACAGCCTCGATCACCAGTCCATCTAAACTAATTATTTGATAAGCCTGCACGCAAACTAGAAAGCCACGAGCTTCTGAGCCCAGGAAACAGCCCGTTCAAGCTCCCCCTCCCTCAACGGCCCCTCACTGCCCAACACCATGAACCCCATGGGCTCACCCACAAGCTCCCCGCCCCTCTTCACAAGCCTATCAGCAATGGGCTTAGCAGCGTAGCCGAAGAGCCTCACCATGAACCTCAACACAGGGTTGCCAACATCCTCCTGAGCGATCCTCGTGTCAAAGGCGGCCACCTTAACACCCTTCAACGAGGGAACATCCCCTAGAAACGCCCTGGTCGCGTCTGATGGAGAACATATAAAATCAGAAATCAATCGCATCAGAAAAGGAAATCAGTTAAGTGAAATTTCAATAACCTTCCTCTCCACTCTTGATCGTTCAGCTGCGAAAACTATTAAATGGCTCTCCAAAGTCTCGTAAGGCCCCGTCAGTATCCTTGAAGCATCATTGAAACGCACAGCCTCCACAAATTTCTCTACGACGCCGAGATCACCTCCCTCATGACCTACAAGATCATGCTCATCCCTAACAGTATCCATGACCGTCCACTTATTATCTAAAAAATTGAAAACCCTAATATAGCGACCATCAGCATCCACCTCACCCCTAGTCCCGAAAACACGCGTCTTCCGAGGAGCAGCCTCGGTAAAGGCCGTCATAGTAAATGAAGCCGTTTTTCCACCCTCAAACTCCATGATGGTAACCTGATTATCCACCACATCATTATCGCACGCGTAAACACACCGCCCATAGGGGCCCACCCTCAAAGCTATATCCAGGCCCCCCTCATCCAAATCCTCGGTAACTACCTCCACAGGCCAACCTTTAATGCCCTTCTCGAGGAAACCTCTATAGATCTTCTTAGCTGAGTACGGGCAACGCTCCTCAACACTCACAGGGCAGTCAAGGCACCTATCAGCAGCGTCCACAGGCCTCATCTCTTTTCTAAAGTGGCTGAGATAGCCAAAAGACGCCACCGACTTGCACCGTGTACCAATAACGTACCTGATCCAGTCCACATCGTGACATGACTTAGCGAGGAGCATAGAGCTTGACTCGTCGCTTCGTCTCCAGTTACCCCTGACAAAGGAGTGTGCCTGGTGCCAGTGACCCACCGGTTCCAAGTGCTGGATAGAGATGATATCACCCAGTTCCCCTGACTCTATTAGCCGTTTAAGTTCACGTGTATAGTTAGTATGCCTTAAGACGTGGCAAACACTAAAAATGACGTTATTCTCCACAACCGCGTCTACTATTGACCTGCACTCTTCCTCCGTCGGAGCCATAGGCTTCTCAAGTAGAATATGGTACCCCCTTTTCGCAGCCGCGGTGGCTGGGTCCGCGTGGAGCCTGTCAGGTGTAGCTATGATCACCGCATCAGCGAACCTCTCCCTCTCAAACACCTCACTCCAGTCCTCAAAAATATTCGATGAGGAGATACCGTATCTCTCCGCCATCCATCTTCTCCAGCGTTCCCTCGGCTCAGCGACCCCCACGACCCGCATCTTCTCCGGGAAACTCAAACCATATTCAGAGTAAACTCTGCCCCTTTCACCAGCCCCAATAACCACAACAGAAACTGGCCCAAGAGTAAGCGAATCAGCAGCGATATGTTTTTTATTTATACCGTCAGATAGACGTAGTTTTTCATGTTTACTTCCGCCTTCTCCTTCAGTTATTGGCAAGTTTACCATTGTTTTATTACTCTGGTTATTTCAGGGCACCATTAATACATTATAAAAGTTATGGAAAGACCTCTGATGAATTGTTAGTAACCATTTTCATGGATTACTTAACTATAAGCTGGAGTAGTTTGAACAAGCTATGCCCTTTCGTTCTTTCACGGATATAATGGATCACAACCAAGGCAGTCAAGGAATACAAGACAAAGTGAACACCTGCGACCACCCCCAACATGATGACCGCCTCAACAACTACACCAACAGCGATGTATGATGCAATGCGCTTTTTCGTGTAAAGCCCAATATACACGGAAGCACAATATAATAGACTAAGAAGAGACGAATTCATAGACACTAACAGCGGGGTCGTGGCTTCACCAATATAGGCGTGTGCAATTACTAATAGAGATATTATGACTCCGAGATCGCAAACCACGTTGAAATATGCTTCATCCTCCTTGAAACGGGTCCTTATTTGGGTCAAACTGATGTCAAAATAATCGGTATTACTTTTTTTCACCTTAAACAGATAAACCACATGCAGTGCTATCGAAAAGAGCAGTGGCAGCGAGTATAATAGGGCTTCAACGAACCGGATCCTTATGAGGTAGACCAGAATTATGTGAAAAGCCAGCGACACTGAGAGTATAATAGGCTGAGCAATAATTCTCCCAGTGAACACCATACTCTCGTGCTTAAACTGACCCGGGAACTTTTTCAAAGGGAATGTAATCGCCGTCAACAAAGACCCTCATAAATTCTCTTATACTCAGAAACCATGGCATCTAAGCTGAAACGCCTCTCAACAAGCCTTCGGCCCAGGTACCGTGTTATCTTACGCTGATCATCGTCCTCAAGAAGCCAGTTTATCTTAGAAGCCAGACCACGGGGATCCCATTTATCAACAAGATAGTCCTTGCTTAGTATCTCACTAACACCACCCACATTAGTAGCGATACATGGGACACCGGAGCTTAAAGCCTCCAAGATGGTCAAAGGGAACCCCTCTGACAACGAAGGTAGAATAAAAACATCAAACCTTGGGTACCACTCAGAACTGTTCTGGAACCCAGTAAACTTAACGCGACCACTCAGTCCAAGCTCATCCACCAGTTGATTGCACTCTTCATAGTACTCTTCATCCTCCACTTGGCCGACCACGTAAAACACCGCGTCGTGTTTCTGCAAAACATGGGGAACCGATCTTATGAGGGTGAGCTGATCTTTGATGGGGTTGACTCTACTTACTGTGCCAACACTATAGTGTTCCCGGTTTTCGGCAACGTCGTTGAACTTGAACTTGTCAGTGTCTACGCCGTTGTAGATCACTTTAATCTTGACGTTTGGGTCTATCTGTTTCTGGTAGTGTACATGGTCCTGGCAGACGGATGTGACCTTGTCGCTGTACTTGTATGATGTCTTCACAAGCCCAGTGAAAAAGTTCCGGTAAAGATCATGCAGCCATGGCTGGACCTCACTGTATTTGAGCTCAAAGTTTCTCTCCTTCAGGTATAGCCCGTGCTCGCTTACAAGAAGAGGCGTGCCTCTATCCACCTTGGCCAAGGAGCCAAGGAGGCCAGCGTACCCCGTGTTAAGGGCGTGGTTTATGTCCGTAAAAGGCAGCTCATTGTATAGTTCTATGGTCTTGTATAGTAGGTAGAAAAGTGAGACCCATGAGTAGTAGAACGGAACAAATGGTTCCCCTTTGAAGGATTGCTCGTAGACTTTTATGAGAAGCTCATGGTTTTCATCGGAGGATATTAACTCCTCTGCACTGTAATCTGCTTCTTGAGTGCATTCAAATAGCTTCTGACAGTTAAGTGGCTCTCCTCTGAGCAGGGGGCTCAGAGTCTTTAAGGTTCTTGAAGCCTCAGAACCCAGCTTCCTCCGACTCTTGAACCTTGGCTGCGTTAGTTCAGCTATCTCGACACTCTGTATGTTTGAAGGAAGAGGGTATTTTAGAGTGCAGTCGGGTGCGATTGTGAAAACGCTGAAGCCTACCTCAGGCAGCCCATTGATTAGAGATGAGCACCATTCACTTACACCTCCCCGGCTCACAGGGTAGGAATTCTCGGATATTATACATACGTGCATTTAGATCACTTCGAAACTACTAACGCAATACCGGAGAAGTCGGTTTAGCTGCGCAGAAGTGTCTGCGAATCAGTTCAACGGTTTAATGTTCACGGCTCTTGGGCCCTTCCAGCTGGACTCAACCTCGAACTCTACGTCAAGTCCAACCTTGAGCATATCGGTTCTACTCTTGAACTCCGATACGTGAGCGAATACGTTGTCTTCTTCACCCTCTGGCTCAATGAAACCGAAGCCTCTAAAGTCAAACCATTTTACTATCGTTCCCTTCATTTCACCTTCTAATAGACCCCACCATTAATAAATCCTATTTTTTCAACATTTTAAATGATCATGTTGAAAAAACTCGCATCAACAAATTATAAAAAGTATTAGAAATCATCGCATTTCGCGTTTAACAGGTAAATATATATCATATCATCTATTATTTCGACCCCAAATGCAAAGATATTCGATGGAAATGGATGACGAAACCAAGAAACCTAGTTTCTGGCTCAACATGGATCACTCCACCAACATGGTCAAGCTTCACAGATACAACTGTATTCACTGCAGCCCGGAGCCAAGCAAGACCAAAGAAGTGAACAGTCTACACCGGAACGGAGACTGGATAGGGTTCAGCTCCGCTCAGGACGCTAGAGAATACCATGAGGAGAAATAGAGCAACAAGGCGCGGCTCCCACACGAAGAACACAAACCTTTCAGGAGAGGTCTAAGCATCACGGCTCCTGACCAGCCGGATCAGCTGCCGGTCCAGGAGCTCGCCGCATCTCCAGCACAGAGCAATACGACGCGGGACCCGGTAGCCACATCTTGGGCAGACCTGCAAATCTTGCCCACCATCCTCAGCCTGTTTGAGGAAGACATCCAGTGTCAGGCCGCTCAACACATCACCTAGCCCTGGTTGAGCTCTATCTCAATGGTGCTGACGTTCCTCATGAACCCGTCAGCTCCCTCCAGTTCAACGGTGCCTATTTTAATGCCACCCACCTCAAGGCCCTTCATGAACCTATTTCTAAGAACCTCAGCCACGCTCACGGCGTTGGCGATGGCCTGGCCCCTGGCCTTGAGCACGGCTCTGCCTCCAGAGTTATTCATCGCCGTCATTGTGGCCAAACAGTAGTCCAAGACAGGTTTACTCCCGATAAAAACCACGTGCTCTTCCTTCATATCACCTCTAAATATGCAGGATAACTAATAATTGTTTGGATTTAATAACACAATCACATTAAATAACGGTTAAACCGTTTCAGAAAAAAAGCTTTTTCATAACATTTCCTAAAATACCTAATTGAAAAGGGGTACATATATAAGTTATGCTTTGTATCTATTAGATGTATTTTGAATAAGGTGAAAAAAATAGGCATTGAATATAAATCGAACTGGCAGCAGACAACGGTTGAACTCATGAAGACCCTCCACGGGTACAAGGAGGAAAGCTACGACAAGTCCATCGGCGGCATAGACTACGTGGCGGTGAAGAAGGACAGTAAACACCTCATGAGAGCCCTAGTGGGCGAGGACGGCTCATCGTCACCATGCTTCCTGGAGAACGTCAACCAGCTGATAGAGGCCATGAAAGAGAAGAACGTGGATGAGGCGCTATTACTGGCAAACCGGTTCACGTCCTCGGCGCGGCAGAAAATACGTAAAAAGACGAACATGGACTACCTCTCATCCAGCGTCGACTACCACTACGGTGTAGGAGACCTTGCGTACGCAATACAGCAGAAGACGGTGGAGCTGTGCCAGGAGACCTGTGGCGCTCCCCCCGAGAATGAGGACAACTGTAAGGGACATGATGGAGGCCTCTACTCGTGCCTCGTCAGACGAGTCAGCGACGACGCGACTTTCCACGCCGAGATGGGGTGGGACCACGTACTCCTAGAGGACTTTCAGAAGCTCCTGGAGCTCCAGGAAAACAAGGGCCTGTTGGAGGCGTGAAACACCGACCCCCGGACGGGTATCTAAATTTTGCTCAATATAATGATCAAAATACCCCGCCCTGGACTAATCGGAGCCTCCAAGCCTTTTAATCTCCTCGGCTTCACCATGAGACCATGAGTAACCTGAGGACCTACCTGAAGAAACTGGATACCGCCCTACCCGGCCAACTCATCAAAGTAAAGGAGCCCGTGGACTGGAAGTATGGCATTACAGCCAGAGCCACACAAGCAGAGAAAACACCCGGCAACCCAGCACTCCTCCTGGAGAACATCAAAGGCTACAAGACCCCCGTCCTCATCAACCTCTTCGGCACCATCGACAGAATACACCTCGCCCTACAAGACGCCAAAGTAGGCCAAGGCAGACTAGCCTTCTACAGCGACTGGAACAGGCTGTTCAACAACATGGTCCCGCCCACCCACGTCAAAACCGGCCCCGTCAAGGAAGTCATCAACAAGGGCAGTAAAGTAAACCTGGAATCCCTCCCCATACCCTGGTTCTACCCCGAGGACGCCGGAAGATACATAACAGCCGGCCTAACAGCAGCCAGAAACCCCACCAACCCAGAGGAAGTCAACCTCACCTACATCAGGATGCAGCTCCAAGGCCCCGACAGGTTCGGAGTTAGCCTCCACAGCAGAGGCCACATGTGGCAATACTACCAACAAGCCAAAGCCAACGACCAGCCCCTGGAGGTAGCCGTCATCCTCGGAGCCCACCCCGCCCTCGGCCTAGCAGCAGCAGCCAAGATCACCGACGAATACAGCAAAGTCGGAGCCCTCACCGGCGAACCCGTCGAACTCGTAGACTGCGAGACCGTGGACGTACCAGTACCCGCCCAAGCCGAGATCATCCTCGAAGGGGTAATGCCTCACGAGGAGATGGACGAAGGCCCCTTCACAGAGTACACCGGCTACATAAGCGGAAGATCAACCCGCAACCTACTCCAGATCACAGCCATAACAAGCAGAAACAATCCCATATTCCACGCCATATTCCCCAACAACAGCGCCGAACACCTCCTCCTCAGCGGCCTACCCAAACAAGCCCGCATCACCCAAGCCCTCACCCAGTACACCCACATGCCCGCCCTCAAAGACATCAACTGGCCCACCCAAGGAACCCACTTCATCACCCTCCTCAGCCTCAACCCAGCCGCCACAGCCACCCCCGGCCTACCCAAACAAGTCGCCCTCCTACTCCTCGGCCTCGACCACTACGTCAAAATCGCAGCCATCCTACCAGCCACCGACGACGTCTCAGACCCATCCCAAGCACTAACAGCCATAGCCCGCAGATGCGACCTCAAACATGGCTCAGGCCTCGAAGTCCTCGGAGGCGTCTACAGCCACCTCCTGGACCCCTCCTCACCCCGCGGCGGCCTCAGCGGCAAGATGATCCTGGACGCCACAGGCCCCGAGATCGCCGAGACCGGCGCACCCGATACCACAGCCAAACTGAGAGGCGTCAAAGGCGTAGCTCAGCCAGTGCCAGGCGTAGCCCAGCTCCTCGCTGTCACCGCCACAGACACACTCCAGCCCCGCACCCTACTGGAAGCCAAGCCCCTCAAACCAGCCAGACTCATCATCATCGTAGACCCCGACATAGACCCCCACGACCCAGGCCAACTCCTCTGGGCCATAGCCACCAGAAGCCAGCCCGACACAGACACCACCGCCCAGGACGGCAGACTCGTCATAGACGCCAGGAAAGGCCAAGACTGGACAGCCAAGAGAGCCACCCTACCAGAAGCCTAACGAAGCCCATATAAGCCGCCCCTCAACCATCCGAGGCTATGGGCACCACCGGCCACACCAGAGCCAACATCAAACCCGGCGCACAGGTACTCATAGTCACCAAGAATGACCAGAGGACCGGCAAACTCACCCAAGGCACCGTCAAAGAGATACTCACCAACAGCCCCACCCACCCCCACGGCATCAAGGTCCGCCTCACCGACGGCAAAGTAGGCCGCGTCCAACAGATACTGCCCAAGAAACAAGAGTAAACCCACCCACACAGCACATCTTCCACACCAACAGGGGAACCCCACCACTGGAAAACTAATAAAGGCCAATCACACCCATTCTCTGACCCCGGGACCAAATTTGACCGACAAACCACCCATAAACACACCCTTCTTCTACGGCTGGGTAATAGTCCTCGTAGCCGGCCTGGCCGTCTACTTCAGCGGACCCGGCCAGACCTACAACGTCAGCGTCTACATAGACAGCTACATCAACGAGTACGGCTGGAGCAGAACCACAGTCTCCACCATGTACAGCGTGGGCACCTTCGCCGCGGGGATGCTGATGGGCGTAGTGGGGAAAATCCTCGACAGATACGGCCAACGAAAAACGTCCACCATCATCGCCGCCGCCTTCGGCGGCGCACTGCTCTTCATGAGCACAGTGAACTCGACCGCCATGCTCCTCACCGGCTTCTTCCTCATAAGGCTCCTAGGCCAGGGCAGCATGGGGCTCATCGGGGGGACCCTGGTACCCCAGTGGTTCATCAGACGAAAAGGGAGAGCCATGAGCATAGTAAGCGTCTTCGGCGCCCTCAGCATGGCCACGTTCCCCGTAATAAACATCTGGCTCATCCAGAGACTCGGGTGGCAGAACGGGTGGAGAACCTGGACCCTGGTCATGTGGCTCCTGGTCGCCCCCGCCTTCTACTTCCTCATACGCACCAGACCAGAAGACGTAGGCCTCTCCCCGGACAACGAGGAACCCCTGGGACACCCAGGCAACGGGAACCCGGTAACCGAGGACCAACCGTGGACACTCGGCGAGGCCATGAGAACCCGGAGCTTCTGGCTCGTCAACTACATCACAGTGATACCGTCAGCCATCATCACCGGCTGCGTCTTCCACCAGATATCCATCCTCGGCCAGGCAGGCCTCACACCCGAATCCGCAGCCCTCATCACAAGCGTAACAAGCCTCATCAACCTACCCATAGTGCTGCTGGCGGGAGGCCTCGCCGACAGGTACCCGTTGAAATACCTCATGGCAGCCACCCAGGCCCTCCTACTGGCTATGGTGGCCGCCCTCTACGTCGCCGACTCCATGGCCCTCGTGCTAGTCTACGGTACAATCATGGGGGTCCAGATGGGCGTACAGGCCATAGTGAGAGCCGTGGTGTGGCCAGAATACTTCGGGCGGAGACACCTGAGCACCATCAGGGGAGTCAACATGATGGCAGGGGTAATCGGCTCAGCCCTGGGGCCGCTACCCTTCGGATACGCCTTCGACGTGTTCGGGGGATACTCCGAGGTGCTGCTAGTCTCCATGGTGTTCCCCCTGGCAGGAGTCCTCATAGGGCTCCTCGCAAACAAACCCGCCAAGTGACCCCCACCTTATACGAGGACCACGTTCGCCGAGGACTGAAACAATAGAACCCGGTACAGCGAAGTAGCGGGCTACCTCAGCTTATCCCCCGGCACCGTTATGGCGAACCTGCACCTGTCCGAGCCCCCCAACGCGCTCTCCAGCACCTCCACCTCCAGCTCCTCCCCCAGCAACACGTCATAGGGCAGCTTCTCATACCCCGCACTACAGTAGCACCAGTCCAGAGGAATCTCAGGCCCCCCCGCCAAAATAGCTGACCGCGCCAGGGGGCAGTGGCACATGTAGAACCGCCTCAACTTGGGGTCTTTCTCCGCCAGGTACTCCCCAGGCGCATAAGGAATCTTCGTCACATACAGCTTACCGTCCCTCAGCACCGCCGACAGCACCTCCTGGTTACCCCGCACATACTCCACAACCTCCCGGGTGATCACCTGCTCATACCACACCCGCCCCGACGCCGCGTACTCCTCCAGCTCCGCCACCGCCCGATCATGATCCCACTTTAGGAAAGCCTCCAGGCCCCCAGCCTCCGCGAGCCGCCCCCGGTTCCCTAGGAACCTCTCCACCGGCACCCTGTGGTGGTTACCCGCCAACACCCGCTTGTACACCCAAGGGCCCAGCTCCATGAGCCTCCTCATCAGCTCCGCCGTCGCCTCAGGGTACTCCTCCGGCGGCGACCCCAGCGGCGGAGTCTCCAAGTCCCCAAAAACCCAGTCCTCGGCTTCCTCCCCCGCCAGAGCTTGAAGCCTCTCCCGTATAGACGGATAGATGTTACGGCCCCCCAGGACCGCCGCCCAGTAAATCCACACATCCCTCATGTCCGCATACTGGCTGTACCTGGCCAGGGCCAGGAGCCGCGCCTCACTGTTCCTCCCCTCGGACACGAGCACCGAGACATAGTCCCTAACATCCTCAACCACGGCCTCCTCGTACGGCCGCCCCAGGTGCCCCTCGAACTCCTTCACACACTCGACAGCGGCCTTGACCTCGGCCTCCCCCATCCTCCTGCCCCTCAGGTACTCGACGAACTCCTTCTCCCTCATACGCTTCACCAGTGATGAACAATGAGACCCCTTATCACGGTTGCTCAGGAAACATGCTGAAAAACCAGCAACAGTTATGGGCACAGGACCACGATACTATGCGACCGACATGAGCGCCGAGAGCCTACGGGAAGCCAGAAAAGACGTGGACGCCGCCATCACAGTCTGGCGCCAGGTCATAGAGGAGAGGCTCAGCGACCGCATCACGTACGCCACACTCAAGGGCTCCGCCGCCAAGCCCTGGGAGACCCCCGCCGACTACGTCCCAGTCATCAGCGACCTGGACATCCACATAGGCACCGTGGGCGGCCAGCCCCTCTTCCCCCAGACCCGGCAAGGCTTCAGGTACGCCCTGGACACAACACGCATCATAGAGGAAAGGTTCCTGGAGCTCCGCCCAGACCACCTCCACATTCCCCGACCCCAGGTGGTGTTCATGACCGAGGACCGCCGGGACTTCCTCCCCGAGACACCCCACGAGGTCATCCCCCTCTACGGGGAGACGCCCCTCAAGCCCCCCGAGCCCATTGACAGCCTCAGGGCCCGGGACCTGGCCGAACTACAGAACCTGGACCCCCTCCTTGATAGGCTCCCCGAGTATGTCTTCGACAGGATAGACCTGGAGTACTACAGGGTGCTCAGGATGCTCTGCTACGTGGTCTCACCCTCACCGGTGCGGGTGCTCAGCCAGAGCCACCCCGACCCCAAGCACCTGTGGACCCTCAACAGGACGAGGGTGATACGGCTCCTCAAGGAAAACGGCTATACGGCCCTGGCCCAGAACTACAGCGACTACTACACGGCCGGCTGGAACGCCTTCCACGGCGGCTTCAGGGACAACGAGGCCATGAGGCGACTCCTAGTGCTCGCTTACCTGGTCCTGGAGGGCTGCCACGACGCCGCAAAGGAGAGCTAAGAAACCTTCCCCTTCAGGATGGCTATCTGGCCCGCGTGGTCCAGGTTGTGGTGCACCGCCCCATGCAGCATCTGCCTGTAGCTGTAGCTGGCTCCGCCCACCGTCTTCTCCAGGTCCTTGGTGCTCCAGCCCGCCAGCTCGCCCAGGATCATGTTGACGGCGGCCTCCAGCCGATTAACAGACTCCCTCCACTGGTCCTCGCCGCCCCCCATCCGCGGCCAGTCCACCGCCTTATCCGGCTTTGGCATCTCCTTGGCCTTCAACGCCTTGTGGACCTCCTCCAGCCAGAAGGCCATGTGGTCGGTCATCTCCCAGATGGTGTGTCTCTCCCCCAGGGGCCTGGCCGAGGCCTGCTCCGCCGTGACCCCGTTCAAAGTCTTCATGACGCTGGGGCCGTGCCAGCTGTCGCCGCTGAAGGTGGTCCTCAGCTGGTCCATGACGAACTTAACCTCGTTCAACGCATATCACTGAACCCTGGGGAACCATACTATTTATCCGTGAAGCCGAGCGCCCAGCTTCTTTAACCCTTAAATCGGCTGAAACCATGAGTTCAGTGTGATTGTTGTTGATCCCTAAGCGTAGACTGGGCAGGATCGGAGCCAAGGTCTCGGTCATCACCCTGGGGGGCTGCGGCGTGGGCAGGCTGCCTCAGGAGGAGGCCGACGGGTACATCAAGGCGGCCTTCGACGTTGGCGTGAACATGCTGGACCTGGCCCCCACCTACGGGGACTGCGAGCTCCGCCTGGCCCCATGGATGAAGACCCACCGCGGCAAGGTGTTCCTGGCCGAGAAGACCACCGAGCGCACCAAGGAAGGCGCCGCAGCGGAGCTCCACAGGAGCCTCAAGCGGTTAGGCGTCAAGAGCTTCGACCTCTACCAGATGCACAGCCTCAAGACCGTTGAGGAGGTTGATCAGGCCCTGGGCCCCGGCGGAGCCCTCGAAGCCTTCAAGGAGGCCCAGGAGACGGGCCTCGTAAAGTACCTGGGCATCACCGGCCACCAGGACATGAGGGCCAACCTTGAAGCTCTAAAACGGTACGACTTCGACACTGTGCTGCTGCCGGTGAGCCTGTGCAGCGCCGCGGCCTGGCACCCAGAAAACGATTTCAGGCCTGTGCTCAGGTACGCCGCGGAGCACGACCTGGGTGTCACCGCCATTAAGGCCATATGCAGGGGCCGGTGGAAGGGGCCGCACAGGTACAGCACGTGGTATGAGCCCAGTGACACCCCGGGGGACATCAGCCTCGGCGTCAGGTATACCCTGAGCCAGGAGGGGGTGACCACCTACAGCCTGCCCTGTGAGCAGGGGCTCTGGGGCATGGTGCTGAGGGCGGGGGAGGAGTACAAGCCCATGACACCGGGGGAGCAGGAGGAAGCGGTGAATAACGCCAGAGGCCAGGGCTTCACGCCCCTCTTCCCAGAATAGTCTGCTGAAGAAGGGCACCGTAACCTTGTGCGGGGATTAACTTCAACTGTTTGTTGGCTCGCTGCCTTGATTCAGACAGATCGAAGGCTTACCTGAGTTTGAACAGGAGTAGGGAAAGGCGTTGGTGAGTCACACCTATTACTGGTGTTCAATGAGTGATATGAAATTAACTTGAAATAAAAATAATTACAACCAATGTAATAAGTTGTTTACAGCTACTGTATATTTTAATAGTAAGAACATTATAACTAAATTCTAATGCGGGGCTACATATTCACCGAATGGGAACGAACAAGAATAATACAGTACCTAACAACAGGAGTCGTACCAGACGGGTTTCCCATCATAAAGATGCGGATACAAGAAAACCTGCCCAACCTGACTCAAGACATAAAACTGGGGCTCGAGCTGTGGGCCAAGGTGCAGGACGATGCCTCATTGGAGCTCAGGGACTTCGCCCTGGAGTCTCACATATGGTTCCTTAAGTACCTGAGAGACACCAACAGCAAGATACCTAACATCGTCATCGATGACGTCAGCCATGAACTGATGTCAAGAAACTTAGTCTTCGAGACAGCCATCGAAAACGCCTACTGTGGCATCTTGATCATAAACCCCCACCACGAAATAATCTACGCCAACAACGCGATGACTGAGATAGCGGGCAGAAGCAAGAACGAGATGATAGGTAAATCATCTGACATCTTCTTCTCCAGCAGGGAAGGCTACATTGAATGGATTAGGACCAAGTTAGATGAAGAGGGAAAGATCAAGCAAACAACATACACCGAGCAGAAACCTGGAAAATGGCTTGAGATCGAAGCAGCGAAGATAATCCAAGGCGAAGAACACGTCGCCACCGTCGCCTGTGTGCGTGACGTATCTGACCGTAAGAACCTCGAGCTACAGGTTAAGGAGCTGATCGATCAACTCACCTCACCCAAACCAAGCTGAAGGATGATACTCATGTCTGCTACTGAAAAAATACGGAAAGAGCTGTGTAGGTTACGCCAACAATTAAACGAAAAAGAGTACTCGGAGCCTGAGCTTGAAGCATTATTCAAGGAAATAGAGGATGTGATAAAACAGATGACACAGCTGCGTGGAAACATTTTCGCTAAACTCTTCTCATTCAAGTCCAGGGACCTTAGAAAAACGATTGACGGCGACCCTGAATGAAGTACTGGCTAAACATCGACATACCCACAGGTTTCGCTGTGTTGCATCGGGAAACATGTGCATCCTGTAAGCCCCTCAATCAGAGACATAAAGGAATTAACGGATTAAGCCATCACGGCGGCTGGTTCGAGTTTGAATCTAAAGAGGAAGCATACGCCTTCTACCGCGCAGACTTCCCCCAGATAAAGTGGCGGTTATGTAAAAAATGCATAAAAAACATGGAATGAATCTGAACTCATCCTTTTAAATGAATTAACACAACTAAATATAATCGAATACGTCTCAGGTGAACACGTATGACGCTGAACTACCTGGAAGGGGCTGAAAAGTTCTACGACCTGTTCGGCGACAAGGACGACGTCGAGTTCTACGTCGCCCAAGCCCAGAAGCACAGGGGCAGGGCCCTGGAGCTGGGCGTAGGCACCGCCCGCCTGGCCATCCACCTGGCCCAGGCAGGGGTGGAGACCTGGGGCATAGACACCAGCAGGCACATGCTGAAGGCCGCGGAGGCCAACGTCTCCAGGGAGAGCCCGGAGGTCAGGGCCAGGCTCCACATGTCCCTGGGGAATGCTATGGACTTCAGCCTCCCCCAACGGTTCAAAATGATCTACTTCCCCAGCTGCAGCTTCGACCACATCCTGGACCCCGCCCAGCAGAGGGCCGCCCTCCTAAACATCAGGAGGCACCTAGCCCCAGGCGGCAGCTACGTCTTCGACCTGTACGTCGCAGAAGAGCTGAAGGCGGTCAGGGGCTGGTTCGTCCAGAGGAAGAGCCTGGAGGACGACTCGACGGTGGTCCGGTCAGGGTACCACGTCACCTGGCCCGAGAAGCGCCTCATGTCCCTGGACATGTGGTACGACCATGTGGTGGACGGGCGGGTGGTGGAGAGGTTCTATGAGGGCAGCGAGGTCTACGTGCACGACGCCCAGAGCATGAGGGGGCTCCTAGAGGAGACAGGGTACGAGGTCATGGAGGAGTACGGCGACCACCACGGTAAGCCCTATAGGGACGGTGACAGCCTGATAGTGCTGGTCACACGACCTAAAAAGACGTAGAACCGCTCCACGCTTCTCCAATTATTAATACCGATAACACGGCTCAGGAAAAAACAAGTGATGTACATGTCGAGTCGGCGTGCAGTATACCCCTGACATTATTGGCTCGTATTAAACAACATATTTTACTAATTACTAGGCAGTTATGCCTAAACAATATATACTCATCATAGCACACTACACATGTTTTCCAACGAGGCATGATGCATGATCAGAAGTAAGTATGTTTACAGGATGTTGTCCCTGGCAGCCATCTTTTCTTTGCTGCTGCCTGCGGCGACGCCCCCCCTTGTCTACGCAACGGATGTGACCCCCAGGATGGGCGGAGTGATCCCCGGCGGGGAGATGCAGATCACCACGGACCCCGCTAACCAATACGATCCAGCCATCTCTGGCAACATAATAGTGTACACAGATTCCCGACTCTATGATGACGACATCTTGTACTATGATCTGGCCGCCTCCTCAGAGTACCCTGTTTCTACCACAGTAGGAACACGGGCACTGAGCGACGTGTCAAACGGCGTCATCGCCTATACTGACTTTGGACCTTATTATAACAGAGTGATGATATACGAAGTAGCCACGGGAACGACTACTGAAATCGCCGGCTCGGCCACGATTTTTGCCAGTAATCCTGCGATAGACGGCACGCTGGTGGCTTGGGAGATAGGGGGCATACACGCCCAAGACCTGGCCTCTGGAGAAGCGAGACTGGTCGGGGGCTCCACATATGAGTACAACCCCGCAGTAGCCGACGGTATAATCGCATACCAGAGGTATACAGTGTCCACTGCAAGCATGTGCGATATATATGCCTACGATTGGGCCACCGGGTTGACTCGCACTATAGAAGACGACCCGAACATCGATGCAAGGAACTCGGACACCAACGGCTTGGCCGTAGTCTACGATGGGAAAGATGTTTCTGGTCTAGGGGACATCTACTTCTTCGACCTCGCCACAGGCGAGGAGAAGCGGCTCGTGCTCCCTGGCAACCAGATGAATCCGAATATCAGCGGCGACTACGTGTCGTTCGAAGAATTTGTCGATGGTGAGTATAATGTAAGGCTGTGGCACGTGCCCACCGGTACAGTCTTCGACTTAGGCTCCACCCTAAAATACATGTACCTCAACGACATCGACGGCAACCGCGTCGTCTACACGGGTGTCAAAGCAGTATATTATTCAGAGGATATCTACATGTACACCTTCGAGACGCCCACCTACACCATCACGGCCACGGCCGGCCCAGGCGGCTCCATAACCCCCTCCGGCGAGGTGACGGTCAGCATAGGCGAGAACCAGGGCTTCGTCATCACCCCGGACCTGGGCTACCACATCCTGGACGTTGTGGTTGATGGCGTATCCCAGGGCGCGTTAAGCACCTACACTTTCACCAGCGTTGTCGAGGCCCACACCATAACCGTCAACTTCGCGTGCGGCGACATCGAGGTCGCCCCGACAACGGTCCAGTTCGGTGACGTAGCCTTGGGCGCCTCGGCAACCCAGATAGTGACCATCCAGAACGTAGGAGCCGCCGGCCTGACGGTCACAGGCATAAGCCTCGCGCCTGGCAGCGGCAGCTTCGGGGTCACCTCGGCACCATCCACACCGTTCACGCTCGCCCCAGGGGCGACGGCATATGTGTCGGTTGCCTTCACGCCGACGGCATCCGGGCCAGCCTCCGGCACGCTTCGCGTCACCAGCGACGACCCCGACGAGGGCCTAGTGGAGATCACACTTAGCGGCAACGGCGTATCCGGGGAGACCCCGCCCTCCGAGCAGCTAGCAGGCATCCTATCCTTCTTCGACGAGTCCGTCGCAGACGGGACCCTGACAGGCAGCGGCCCAGGCAACTCAGCCAAGGGGCGCCTGAGCGCCCTCAGAAACATGCTCGAGGCGGCGGGCGACCTCATAGAAGAGGGCCGCGTCGACGAGGCCATCCGGCAGCTCCAGGCTGCCCTCCTCCACGTGGACGGCCAACCCAGGCCCCCGGACTTCGTCACCGGGCCGGCCGCCGCGGAGCTAGCCAGCATGATCCAGCAGCTGATCGCCAGCCTGGGAGGCTGAGCAACGCGCAGGGGTGTAGGCCACACCCCTTTTTCCATTCTTAGTCATCCACAGGGTTCCTTCCTGATGGTCTAATCTCGGTTGCGGTGACCCGGAAACCCTATTACCAACGGAACGTGGTCATAGAGTATTAAAAATGAAGGTAAAGGACGCGCCACTTGTCCTCGCAGTGTTTCTCTCACTGACAATCATCGCCGGCTCCCTTTACTCACTGCCCCCGGGGCTGGTGCCTGACTCCTTCGTGTCCGTGGGCGGCGGAAAAGCCGTGCTGCGCGGAACACTCAAGGTGTCCCGTTTCCCCGTGGAGCGGTTCGGGCCTGCGCCGCAGGTTGGGGACACGCGGAGGTACATGGAGATAGATGTCCTCGTCCTGGACACGGAGGCGGGGGTCTGCGAGTACCTGCTCTACTATGGGGGCAGGACCGAGATGGTGCCTCTGGGCGGAGGCAATCTGGTCATCGGGGGCCTGACGCTGGACGAGATCAACGGCGCATACAAGGCACAGGCCCCGGTGGAGGTGACGGGGGCTATCTACAAGCTGACGCGTGAGGGAAGAAGGTACGACATGATAAGAGTCGAGTCCATCGAGATACCCGACAGGAGCGCCCTGCCCCTGGTCATCTACCACATCCTCCTGGAAGCCGGCCGCTACGCGCCTGGGACCGGCATAACAGACCTGGACGCCGTCATCCTGCCCACAACGTTCCACGTGGGCAGGAACGTTACGGGTGTCATCTGGAAGGACACGAGGCACGTGTTCCGTCTCCTCCTCAGCGCAGGCGACAGGGTCAGGCTCAGCTTCGGCTCCCATGAGCCGATAGACTTCAAGGTGTACGCGCCCAGCGAGGCCTATCCGGAGAGCAACGCCACCAGGTGGGGCGTCCAGGTGTTCAGCCTAACTGAGATAAGAAGCTTGGACTACGTGCTTGAGGCAGGCCGGAGGGGCACATACAATATCTTATTCGAGGCTGACTCCGGGACTCTGTCAGCCGTAGAGCTCAACGCTTCAAGACTGCCGCCCAGGGATGAGCCCCTGTTCACGGAGAGAGGGTACAGCTCCTCATCTTTCGGAGGAATGGGGTCATTGTCAATCTTTCCCAAGCCCATACCAAAGAGCATCGTGATCGGGCGGGCGTGGTCGATGAGCGGAGCCTGGGCAGACACCAGATACAACTACACGGCCTACCTTGAGGCTGGGACCACGGTCCGCCTCCAGTATAATGCCACCAAGGAGATCAAGTTACAGATAAAAATAGGCGGTGAGCCATTCAGGGAATACTCGTCACGAGTCCTAGACGAAACCGTCACCATGGGCGAGTCAGGCTACGTTAGCCTGGTCTTCGCCGTTGAGAAGCCCGCGACCGCCATCGTGTCGGCCAGGTGCCTGCTCATATCGGGCAACACCAGGTTAACCACGGCCCTTATCCTGTACCCGTACCGAGAGGGGTCCAGCCGCTTCCCGCCGAGCTTCAACTCGACGATCATTGAGGGAAAGCTGGCGACAGCAGCCTTCCCCATGAAGGTCACACGATGGCTTCCGCCTCCGAGCGAAACCACTGTCGAGAACACCACTGTCCTAGCCATCACAACCCGTGAGGGGGCGCTCATGTACCTTCACCTAGGCGTCGACCCTGAGCTCATACCCTACCCGGAGGGAGGATACACCAGGGTTGGGAACCTTACCCTGTATGATGTTGTGGCGGCCTACGATGAGGGGCTGCGCTTGTCGGTGGAGGGCTTCACGTTCACACTGGAGCGGAGCGGAGAAGCCTACAGCATGTTCCACGTGAACTCGATACGTGTCGAGGAGCCCGAGATGCTGCCCCTGAACGCCGAGCACTCCTGGGACATAGTGATCGGGCGCAACACCCACTGCTACGGCGACGATGTCCCCGTCAGCTTCCCCGTGAGCTTCAGCGTCGGCTTCGACAGCTACGAGGAGGGCTACGGCTACCCCGAGCACTTCTACCACGTGTACCTGTTTGAGGGCGAGACCATCCAATACCACCTCAACGCCACCAGCCAGATCGAGTTCAGAGCCTATGTTAACCGCCCCCGAGACACCACCTCAGTGATACCGTTCAGCGTGGGGAAACCGGAGCAGTACTTCATCACGGAGACAGTAGCACACGCAGAGGGCTATCACAAGGCCAAGGCGTCAGGCTACGTCACCTTCGCCTTTAAGGCGTGGAGCGGCGAGAACGCTGAGGCGTCCTTCAACTGCGTCAGGGTGGCCTGCTCGCCTCTATCCTGATGGGCTTGGCTCCCTCCCAGAGCACCCTCTCACCCATCTCCCTGAGCCTCTCCCCACCCTCCACGATGGTGGCGAAGTGGCTGCCCGGAAGCGTCCCCACCCTGCTGGCGAAGCACGCCGCCCCGTAGGGGATCAGTATCTCCTTCTCGCTGACGCCCCCAGGGTAGTATAGGAGCTCCCCACGCCCGGGGTGGCTGGTCTGGTTCTCCAGAGGCGCCTCCACCCCGTAGGGGTCCATCTGCAGCCACACGGCCTCCCCGCTCCAACGGGCCTGTATCACCTTGCCCGTGATGGGCATGGCCGCCACGAGCCTCTCGCAGGTCACTGGGGCCTCGTCAGTGTGGAGCGCCGCCTTGAATACATACTCGCCGATAGTGATCCTCAGAAACATCCTGAGAAAAGGTAGCTTACATGATGAAAAAGGTTAGTAGGGGTCCTGGACCACCTTGTGCCTCAGCACCCCGACGGGCTGTATCTCGCACTCCAGCACATCATCCACCTTGAGGAACCCGTCGGGCCAGCTGTGGGCCACCCCCGCCACGGTCCCCGTGGCTATCACGTCTCCCGGCATCAGCGTAGTCCCGTTGCTCAGGTACTCTATGATCCTGGGTATCCTGATGATCATGTGCTCCAGGGTGTTGTTCTGCCTGGTCTCCCCGTTCACCCTGGTCTGCAGCCGCAGCGGAGGATCATAGGGGTCGGGAACCTCATCCCTGGTGACTATGCAGGGCCCCATGGGTGCCGCGTTGTCCATGCCCTTCCCCTTGGTCCAGTTGATGTCCGTCTTGAAGAGCCTGAAGTCCACGTCCTGGGGGAACCCCTGGTCCCGGAAGCTCACGTCGATGAGCACCGTGTACCCGGCCACGTGCTGGTACGCCCTCTCCTTGGAGATGTACTTGCCTTTCTTACCGATGACCACGGCCAGCTCGCACTCGTAGTCCAGCCTCTCCGTGGCCCTGTGCTTGATGACCGGGTCCCCGGGCCCCACCACCAGGCTGGGCGGCTTCTGGAACACGTCCGGCACATCCAGCTTCAGTCCCTTGAGACGGTCTATCTCCCGCTTCCTCTCCGCCGGGTCCTTGATGCGCTCGGTGGCGTGGTCATAGAAGTTCACCGCCACGCAGTACAGCTTACCTGGCCTGGGCACAGGGGCCAGCAGCCGGGCCTCGCCACCGGTGAGAACAATCTTCTCCCCGCCCAGGCCTCTCGCGCTTGGGTTCTTGACGGCGTACTCGAGGGCTTTCCTGGCCGCGGCCATGGACTCGTCGCCTCCCTCCAGGAAGCCCACCATGCACCCCGGGATATGGGCGTCGGCCAGCCTCCTAGCCTGCTCCTGCTCCCTCTCCTCCGACAGCATGAGGCCGTAGGCGGAGTTGAGGTCAATGACCCTCTCACCCATGAGGGCACCCACACGGCTCTCCGTGTGAACCCTGAAAGACACTAGCTTCATGCCGATAAAATGGGTATCCGGCTATAAAACATGGGGGGGCTAGCCCACGACAGGGTGCCCCGCGCCCACCCACGCGGTGATGCCCATGCTCATGTGGTACACCCTGTCAAACCCAGCGGCCTTCATCAACTGCACGGCGACGCTGCTCCTGTTCCCCGTCCTGCAGTACACCAGGTACTCGGCGGAACTGTCCAGCTCGCCCAGCCTCTCCTCAAGCTCCTGGACGGGTATGTTCAAGGCCCCAGAGATGTGGCCCTCATCGTACTCGGCCACGGTCCTTACGTCCAGGACCACGAGGTTAGGTTTGCTCCGGATGAGGCCCCAAGCCTGTTCCACAGACACGTCGCCGTAGGGCGCGTCGTCCTCCGCCGCCAGCAGAGCATAGGCGGTGGATGCGACTAGCACCGCGGCGACGACCATGAAAAGCGTTTCCCGTCTCAACGCGTTCATTTGAAAGCTACGGCGAACGGCGGGCTAAGAACCTGTGTTTTCCCTTTGCTGGACCGGCGCCTCGGCCTCCACGTGGCTCTCCACTCGCCTCGGCTCATGGTCCTGTGGCTGCGGCAGCCTGACTGTGAAGGTTGTCCCCGCCCCCGCCCTCGACTCGACCTCGATGGTTCCGCCGTGGGCCTCCACGGACTTCTTGGAGTAGGCGAGGCCCAGCCCCAGCCCTCTCCTCTTGGTGGTCTTGAAGGTCTGGAACAGGTTGGGCAGGAAGTCCTCGGGGATGCCAACACCTGTGTCAGCTACCTCAACCACGAGGTCCCAGCCGTCGCGGCGAGCCCTGACCGTGACGGCGCCGGGCTCCTGAAGGGCCTCGCAGGCGTTCCTGATGAGGTTGTCCAGGACCCTCCTGATCTTGACGGGGTCCACGTAGACGGTGTCCAGGTCGTCTCCCAGCTCCACGTTGATGGTGGCGTTCCCTGGCGCCGTGGCCTCGTTCACTGTCAGGGTCACGAGCTCGTTGAAGTCGACGGGCTCCACGTCCAGGGGCGCGTCCCGGGTCGCTATGCGGAGGTCCTCCAGTATCTTGACGGCGTACTGCACCGAACCCTTGATGGTGTCCAGGAGTTCCCTGCTGTTATCCGGGTTCCTCTGGATGAGGTACACGGCGTTGTTGATGGTCTGAAGCGGGCCCCTCAGGTCGTGGCCCACCATGCTGGCCACCTGGCTCACGGCGATGTTCCTCTCAGCGTCCACCAGGAGCCTGTTCCGTTCCTTCACCGTCTCCTCCAGCTGCTGACTGTACACCTTGAGGTCCTCCACCATCCGCTCAAGGTGCTCCGTGTACCCTTTCAGGCCCCTCTCCATGATCTTCTGCTCCGTGATGTCCGAGAGTTTGCCGTCGAAGTACACCGTCCCCTCGTGGTCGTACCTCTGGGTGGCCCTGTCCCTCACCCATATCAGTGAGTCGTCACTCCTATGCACCCTGTACTCCACGTCGTATTGGATGTCCTCCTCGATGTAGGCGCGTATCGCGTCCTTCACCCTCTGGAGGTCCTCGTGGTAGACCAGGTTGAACCAGAACATGGGGTCGGGCTTGGTGATCTCCTCAGCCGTGTAACCTGTCATCTTCTGGATGTTGGGGCTTGCGAAGACGGTTCCCCCGTCGCCGTCGGCTATGTAGAACACGTCGGGGATGTTGTCCACCAGTATCTGCAGGTTCCTCTCGGTCTCCTGGAGCTCCCTCTGGTAGCGTTTGCTCTCCGATATGTCCGTGGCTATGATGCCCAGGCCCTCCCCTACCTTGAAGAGCCTGAGGGTGAGGTGCCCATCGCTATCAGTTATGTGAGGGATCAGGTCATTGTATGTGTAGGGCTCGCCTGTCTCCATCACCTCGATGAACTTCCTATAAAGGTCTGAGCCCTTGAGGGTCGGCTCCACCTTTGTAATGTTCTTGCCCACAACCTGTTTCCTGGCCTTTCCCAAGAACAGCAGAGCCTTATCGTTTACCTCCAGAATGCGGAGGTCTTTATCGAGGAGAACGATCAGGTCCGTCGCCGACTCGAGGAACATGGACAGCCTCTCACGGTTCTCCCTGAGCTCCTCCTCTATGCGCACCCTCTCGGTGATGTCCCGGGCCACGGCCTCGAAACCCACCAGCTGGCCGTCATTCATGATTGTGGAGAGGAGGGTCTCAAACCATAGGGTATCCCCGTCAGCCGTCTTCCACTGGTGGGTCAGCTTGATGTCCCTGCTGCCCCTCAAGATGGCCTCCTCTGTCACCTGCTCGAACCTCTCGTACTCCTCCTGGGATATCCTCGAGGGTATGAAGTCCTCGAAGGGTATCACCCCATTAACCTGACTGCCGTAGAGGGCCCTGAAGGCTGGGTTGCTCCTCGTTATCCCCTTGTCCAGCTCGATCCTAAAGATGGCGTCCGAGCTGTTATCCGCCATCCAGGCCAGCTCCTTCTCCTTGTCGCTGTACTTTCTCCGGTTCCTCTGGTTCTCCACGCCGCTCCGAATCCTCTTGGCCAGCACCTTGTAGTGGCTGGGCTCAACCTCTTTACGAATATAGTCGTTGACCCCCGCGGCGAAGGCTGCCCCGGCGACCTCCTCGCTGCCCTGCCCCGTGTAGATGATGATGTGGATGTCGCTGAACGCCCGGATGCGCTCAGCCAGCTGCACCCCGTCCAGTGTGGGCATCCTGTAGTCCACGACCAGGCAGTCGAAGCCGCCCCCCTTCACCTTCTCAATGGCCTCGTCCGGGCTACACACCGGCGTCACCCTGATGTTGGCGTCGATCTGCTCCAGGAACAGCTTGGTGAAGACTAGCTGGTCCTCCTCGTTGTCTACGTGTAACACGTCTATGGTTTCGTCTGGGGGCGTCGGATCCAAGCCATCAAACCAAGCTGAAAATAAGTATTTGATGATTCTGGGCCTATGCCTACATATTTATGATATAGATCTTCGACTCTGCTCTTGGGGAGGTTTCCTTTTTTATTAACGAAAAAAGTTTGAATAATAGGAGCTTGGCGTTGTCTACTGCTGCACCCTCAGGGTGCTGAAGCCTCTCCGCAGTCCGGACACGGCGTGGGTGAGGATATCCACCAGGTTGTGCAGGTCACCCATGCTGAGAACCTCCACGGGGCTGTGGCTGTACCTGCGGGGGACGTTGAACGGTACAGAGGGTATCCCTGATCTGGTCTGCTGCAGCGCGGAGGCATCAGTGCCGCCGTACTGGAACCCTGTCTGGTATGGTAAGCCGTTCGCATCGGCGGCCTCCATGAGCCACCGTCTCACCAACTGGCTCCCCACCCTGAACCCGCCGCTGCTGAACTCCCCTATCTGCAGGCTCGGCCCGAGGCCCACCTCGATGGGGAGGTCCCTCATGTTCACGTCGGGCTGCCACCCGGCCGGGCACGTGTCCACGGCCACGGCCATGTCTACGTCCAGGTCGTACGCAGCCACGGCGGCGCCCAGGCGCCCGATCTCCTCCTCCACGGTGCCTATGTAGTATACGGCAGCTGGTATCCTCCTGCCCTTTAGGTTCCTTGCCACTGATAAGATGACGGCCAGGCCGGCCCTGTCGTCGGCGGCCGCGGTGGCCACCAGGCCATTGCCCAGTTCCACGGGTCGCGTGTTCCAGACTATGGGGGTGCCCACCTTGACGCCCCTCTCCGCGCACTCCTCCGGGCTCCTGGCGCCGATGTCTATGTACATCTCCTCTATGGGCGGTATCTGCCTGGCCTCCTCGGGCCTGGTTATGTGGCCGGGCTTCAGCCCCACGACCCCGATGACGGGTCCCTTCTCGGTGAGTATCTTCACTTGGTGGCCCTGGATGCTCCTATCCACGGCTCCGCCCAGCTTCCTGAACCTGATGAAGCCCCTGGGGTCGATGTTGAAGACCACGAAGCCCACCTGGTCCATGTGTGCTGCCAGGGCGACCTTGGGGGCTTCGGGGTCGGTTCCCCTCTGCACCCCCACAACGTTTCCTCTGGGGGTCTGGTACACCTCGTCGCAGAGGGGCTCCAGCAGCGTCATGAGGCGCTTCATCATGGGCTCCTCGAAGCCGCTGGGGCTGTCCACCTCCAGGAGACTGAAAAACAGTTCCTTGAGTTCCTCGTACATACCACTTTACTGGGTGGATGTGGGTGAAAGGTTTTCTGGTCAGATCTCTATGACGTCTTTGCTGGCTTTGCTCTTCCCTGTCTCGGGGTTCACGTCCTCCAGCATCTCCAGGAGGCTCTCCAGCTTCTCGTTGAGCAGTATCTCCTTGAACTCCAGGTACTCCTCCACGCCGCGGATGATGAGTCCACGCCTCTTGGTGGGGCTGCCGCCGGCGTCTACCGGATTAACCTCCACGGAGAGGCTGGCCGGCCTGGTCTTGCTGCCCGGCATCTTCATGACGAACACACCCGGGACGGTGGTCTTCACCTTGTCCCAATCCTTACCCTTCTCAAGGAACTCCGCTAGCTTCTCTTCAGACATACCCTGATCAAAGGGGTCCCCATATACAAGGGTTACCCAGACGGCCCCTGGTTTATTATACCAATTTAAACGATCCATTACCATGAGTTCAGACGGTTTCATCTACCAGAAGCAGCGGTGGACGGGGGCGGGAAGACACCCCTGCGTCGCCGAGAACGCCGTGGTGGCCTCCAAGCACCCCCTCATAGGGGAGGCCGGCCTCAAGATGATACGGCTGGGGGGCAACGCCGTGGACGCGGCCGTGGCCTCAGCCTTCATGGACTGCGTCGTGGAGCCCGCCATGAACGGCATAGGCGGCGAGGGCGTCATGACCATCCACCTGGAGTCAGGGGAGAACATAGTCATAGACTACGTGGGCCGCCCCGCATCAGCCAGCGGCCCCGAGATGTACGAACTGGAGGGGACCACCGAGGCCGGGTGGATGGGCTGGAAGAAGGTCAAGGGGGACGAGAACGTCGTCGGCCACAAGGCCTGCGTCGTCCCCGGTACGGTGGCCGGCCTGTCAGCCGCCCTGGAAAGGTATGGGGCCCTCACCCTGAGGCAGGTAATCGAGCCCGCGGCCAAGGTGGCCGAGGAAGGCTTCGTCGTCGGGTGGTGGACCTCCGACCACATATTCAGGCGGATGGAGGCCTTCTGGAGGTTCGACGAGTGGAGGAGAGTGTATCTACGCGGTGGCCGTTTCCCCTACCTCCCCTACAGCCACGAGATGGCCCAGCCCCACAGGCTCAGAAACCCCGAGCTGGCCAAATGCCTCAGAGCCATCATGAATGAGGGCCCGGAGGTCTTCTACAGGGGTTGTATAGCCGACGCCATCGTGAAGGAGATACGGAGCGGCGGAGGCCTCATCACCAAGGAGGACATGGCCACGTACGAGCCCATAACCCATTCCCCTGAGCCCGGCAGCTACCGGGGCCTCCAGGTGGTCTACGATCCCACCCACTCAGGCACCACCATGATGCAGATACTCAACATCCTGGAGGGCTACGACCTGGCCTCCATGGGCTACGGGTCGCCGGAAGCACTCCACCTGGTGACGGAGGCCATCGGCCTAGCCTTCGCGGACCGGTTCAAGTACATGGGGGACCCCGGTTGCGTGGATGTGCCTCAGAGGGGTCTAGTCTCCAAGGAGTACGCAGCCACGCTCAGGAAACGGATCAGCCTCGACAAGGCCGGAGCTGTAGAGCCCGGTGACCCCTGGCCCCACGAGCCCGAGTGCACCACGGCTCTCGCCGTGGCCGACAAGGCGGGGAACATGGTGTGCGTCAACCAGACCTTGGTGAACAGCTTCGGCTGCGGCGTGGTCATCCCTGGCACCGGCATAGTGATGAACAACGCCATGTACGGGCTGGACCCGACGCCCGGCAACGCCAACAGCATAGACGGCAGGAAGAGGCGCATCCAGAACGTGTGCCCCACGGTGGTGCTCAGGGAAGGAGAGCCCCTCATGGCGCTGGGGGCACCCGGGGGCCGCAACATCCAGGTCTCTGTGGCCCAGGTCATGAGCCACGTGGTGGACTACGGGATGGGCATCCAGGACGCCGTGGACGCCCCCAGGGTCACCCGGGAGACGGGCGCGGTCTTCGTGGACTCGCGGCTCCCTCTGAGGGTCCGGGAGCGTCTCACGGAGATGGGCCACGACGTGGTCTGGGTGGACGCGGAGTTGAAGAGCTGGGGCAGGCCCGTAGCTGTGCTGAGGGACCCCGAGACGGGGCTGCTCCACGGCGGCGTCTACACCCTGCTCACGGGCTTCGAGTCCATGGCCGTGGGGCTCTAACCCCCTCCACTTGTTCGGGGGTCAACCCTTATCGGTGTAAAGCTCCCCCTAGTACTGGTTGGTGACGGTCAAGACCATTGGGTACGGCGGCATGAGGCCCGAGAACTTCTTCGCGGAGTTGGAGGCCCTCAAACCAGACTTAGTTGTGGATGTGCGGGAGAACCCCTTCAACGCCTTCCTTGGGGCCTACACGAAGCCGCAGCTGGAGAAGAGGCTGGGCCACCGGTACGTCTGGATAAGGGAGCTGGGCAATGCATCAAGGTCCACGCCACCAGTCCTCGTGGACGAGGCCAAGGGCCTGGAGAAGCTCAGGGAGCTGGCCGCGACCCACCCTGTGGTGGTGCTCCTGTGCGCAGAGAGGGATGAGGCCCGGTGTCACAGGGGCTACGTCAAGGAAAAGCTATCAATTATCGTTTGATGGATGTTTGACCTATATCAATCATTAATAAATGATATAATCGTTTTTCCTGCATAGTCGCCTGGGCGTATTGAGCGACGGCAAAGAAGAGACGGTGGAAGAGGTATGGGTCTTATTCGTCGACGATGACCCCATGAAGCTAGTGCTTGTTAAGCCTCTCATCGAGAGCTACGACCCCCTCATGCACGTGGACACCTTGTCCGACCCACGGAAGGCAGTGGAGGCCGTCCAGAGGTTCGACTACGACTGCGTTATCTCGGAGTACATCATCGCCGTCAGCCACGACGTGAACATCTTCAAGTCGGTGAAGAACGTGAAGCCCATCCCCACCATCCTGTACACCTCTAGGGAGTACGAGGAGATCGCCAAGATCGCCCAGGCCTCAGGCGTCAACGGCTACTACATGAAGGTCAAGGACCCCAGGTACTACCCGGCCCTCATCCGCTTCATCAGGGAGATAATTAAACGGTACCGCGTCGGCAACCCCCGGCGCAAGTACAGGAACGATCCCAGGACCACCTGGCAGGTGAAGAACTACCAGATCATGAGAAGCAACAACGAGTCGGTCCCTGTCTAAGATCCATCAACTCTTAAAACACACAGGGGAGGCATCAACTGAAAAAAAGCTTGCCTGATCACGGTCCTCCCCTGAGGGTGCTCTTCGTGGACAACGACCCCATGTTCCTAGCTCTGCTGAAGCCCATGATTAGAAGCTTCGACTCAGGGATAGAGGTTGCCACCTTGGATGATCCAAACAAGGTCTTGGAAGCGGTCGTTAGCGGCCGCTACGACTGCGTCGTCGTGGACTACTATATGCCCAGGGTCAGCGGCGTCAGCCTCATCAAGAGGATCAAGGCAGCTAGAAGCGTCCCGTGCATCCTCTACACGGGGATGAGCATCGAGGACGTTCTGGAGGAGGCTGAGGAGGCGGGGGTGGACGCCGTCATCTGTAAGGTGGATGACCCCGGCCAGTACGTCCAGTTTATCCGCCTCATAAGGGACACGGTGGACAAGCACAGCAGCGCCTTGGCCCGGGAGAGCTTATACACCCAGACGGCTATTCCCGTGGACCCAGGAGCCTCCTCAAATCAGCCATGAGGCTGTCCCTGTCACCCGGGTTCTCACGCCACTGCCTGTCCAGCTCCCGCCGCTTCTCAGCGGAGATGAGTCCCATCCCCCGCGCCTCGTTAAGCATGTCAACGTACTCCTTGTAGAGGTTCACCCTCTTCCGTGGCTTCTCCAGGCGCTCCTTGATGATCTCCCTCTGGGTCCTGATGCCCAGCAGGAGCTCCAGGACCGGCCTCAGGCGCCCAGCGGCTTCCCTCAGCTCCACGGGGTCGAGGCCCGTGGAGACCTCGATGAAGCTCAGCGACGTGTGGGTGGGCTGCTGGTAGATGCTCCGCCCCTGCTCCACGCGGGCTCCCCCCCTCCTCTGGGCCTCCGCCTCGTCCAGGAGGCGGCTGAGGAGCTGCTCATCCAGCCTGCCGGACAGGTAGTTCCTCGTCAGCTCCAGCTTCTCGGAGTCGCGTTGCCGCCTGTAGAGCCTTGTCTGGTACCTGGCGTCAAGGCCAGCCAGCTCCCTGAGTAGCATCCTCCTCTGTTCGCTGTGGGCCTCGTTGAGGACGTTGGAGAGGTGGTCCATGCTGCTCTTCTCGTCGTACCTTACGGCCAGGGTCACGCCACCGTCCCCCACCTTCAGGTGTAGGGCTGGGAGAGGCTTACCCCTGTCGCCCAGTGGTATGTTTGCCTCGTCGTCGACCGTCACGCACTCTATCACCTCCGCGTCGCTGAGTGAAGGAAGAAGCTCACCCAGCTCACCCTGTACTACTCTGAACCAGTCAACGTACTTGCTTCTCCAAGCCAACCAGAGGTCACCAAGACAAGGATGCATGGATCATGTAAAAAACCAGCGGAAAAAAGGGGTTTAGGCGGTGACGCCCTTGGCAACCCTGTTTCGGGTGGTGCTGGGCTTAGGCTGCGCCTCGTCTGCGGCGGGGGCGTTCCGCCTCCACGCCCACATGAGCCTCGTGGGGATCGCCCTTCCCGTCATCTTGAAGCTGTAATCCTCTCTGTCGTGGACGAGTCTGCCCTTCATGGCCACCCTCACGCCTATCCGGGCTGGGGCAATCCTGCCCACTGCCTTCAATTCCAGGTCCTCGCCGTGCAGCTTCATGGCGAACACGCCGTCGCCCAGCAGCACCGCCTTGCCTTCTACCTTCACGCGCTCACCGTTGTGGCCCATCACGCCTCGGACCACCTCGTAGAGGGTTCCTATCTCGGTGGTCTTGACCTTGCGGACCACCAAGTTCATACCCATGGGGTTTCTCTCCTCGGTGTCCTCAGTGTCAGCTGCCGCCCAGGAGAAGCCCCTCACGTGGACCAGCCAGATGGGTCCTGGGGCCTCTTCGGTGGCTGCCGCGTCCTCGACGTTGCCTATCATGGACTCGGCCTCCGCCTCATCCAGGTCGTCTACGTCTAATTCCGCGAGGGGTTCGGCTTCGCTGATGCTCTGCCGTGTCTGGAGCCTGTTCCTCAGGGCATCCCTGAGGCGCTCCAGCTGCTGAGCCCTGTTGAAAAATGGCTCAGATTGGGATGTGTCTGCCTCGGGCTGGGCATATATCGGGGTCAGGCCCACCGCGAGGGCTGCGGCCATCACCATGGCCGCTATGAGGAGGGTCTTGGTTGTCCTCATCTCTCATCGAGGTCACCATGGGCTGATGTCTACCTTAAGGAACCCCGTGGACAGCCTGTTCCTAGAAGCGGAATACTTGTTCCATGGACTCTTGTTGGTGCGCGTTTAACACCCGTGCACTCCATTTAATGCAGGTTTTAATACACCATGACTGTCTTGATTAAACATGCAGAAAACAGAAAGTTTAGCCATCACCGTCATCGTGTCCGTGCTCATCTCAGTGATAGCATCAACAGGATTTACTCTCTTTTTACTACAGCAACCTACAATACAAGAAGCCTTCAAGGGGTCGCAGGGGATCCCAGGCCCCACAGGAGCCACCGGACCAGAGGGACCCAAGGGAGTACAGGGGCTCCCAGGATCAGATGGTCTTCCAGGCGTACAGGGGCCACCCGGCCAGACAGGCCCCCTGGGTCCAGCAGGCCTCCAGGGTCCCACAGGGTTCTACTCGGTCTACACGACTCTGGGTTCAGCCTCAGATGTCTCTTCTATTCTCGCCCAAAGCTGGACCATTGAAGGACCTGGTGGAAGAACTGGTGAGACCATCATACTACAGCAGAACTCGGGGACCGGTTCATACGCGGTGCGGACCATCAACGTGGCCATTAACCAGGGCGTGGCCTTCGACATGAAAGGCACAGGGATCCGGATGGAGGTTCATCTGGACGGGTACGTCTTGTTCTACGCCGATCTCAGGGCGGGCGTCGACTGGACGCGAGTCACAGTGCCCTTCGGTAACCTCTACACCGGCTCTAGGCAGCTCTACATAAGGGTGCTGCCCGGACCGGACAATGGGCGAAGCCTGGAGTTTAAAACGGTGTCCTTGGTGAAATTCTCATAGAAGCTATCCGCAGCCTCATCAAATTTTATTTATGACATGAACATATGCAATCTGTATCACTCTAAGGTAAACCATTTAACTCATGGCGTTTCCATGGCTGGTGTGAGCTACCCGGAGGAAGAAAGGAGAATGCACATCATGGCCACGCTCTACGGTAGCGGCACGTTGTGTGAAGCCTCGGTGGATGTGGAAAGCTTAGCCCGCTTCCTTGAGGCCGACCTGGAGGCCGTGAAGGTTGACCTACGTTACCTGGAGGGAATCGGCTTCGTGAGGCTAGACGGCTCAAGGGTGGCTTTGACGGAGGCGGGGTACACCGCCATGGATAACCGGGAGTTCAGCTTCTGCCCCCACCTATAAACGACGCCAACTGGGCTGTCAGCACCCCCGTGAATACGAGGCCCATGCCCAGCATCTTTTAGGGAGTTGATGCCTAGACCATATCGCTTCTCCGGATTAGAAAAAATCTAAAGCTGAGTACCGCTATTATGGGTGTATGAACGTAGAGGAACGTATGAAAGAGCTTGGCATCAAGCTCCCCGAGGCGCCCGGTCCCAAGGGCAACTACATAGGGGCCAAGTGGGCCGGAAACATAGCCTTCAGCTGCGGCCAAGGCCCCTTCACGACGACCAAGCGCGGCATGGTGGGCAAGGACCTGACCATCGCCGAGGGATAC
>JBDRQD010000078.1:0-7378 GCA_043826455.1 Candidatus Bathyarchaeota archaeon | reverse complement strand
ACTGAAGCGGAGCAACCAGGTCTTCAACCAGGACAGCGACAAGAGGAAGAAGATCAGGGACATAATGACTAAGGAGGACACCCAGTACAGCGGCGAAGTCGAGGTCATCCACTACCTAGAGGCCCTCAAGGAGCTGGGCTGGGACAAGGTGGCCGCCCAGGTGAAGAAGCCCCTAAAGGGCCTCAAGGTGGCACCCTACTACGGGTGCCTGCTTCTCCGCCCGAGAGGCATAGGCATAGACAACGCGGACAGCCCAACCATCATGGAGGACCTACTCAAGGCTCTAGGCGCAGAGACCGTCAGCTTTGCCTACAGCCAGAAGTGCTGCGGCAGCTACCACACAGTCCACATGAAGGACGTGGTGGCCGACCTGAGCCACAAAATACTCAAGCAGGCGGAGGCGGCTGGAGCCGACATACTGGCGATGGCGTGCCCCCTCTGCGAGTACAACCTGGGGCCAAGGCAGACCCAGGTAAAGCAACAGTACCCGAGTTTTAATTCAATACCCGTCGTCTACTTCACCCAGCTCATGGCGCTGGCCTTCGGGCTGGGAGAAGAGGCGACAGCCTTCGAGGTCAACAGGCCCGACCCCCGACCCCTACTAAAGGAGAAGGGGCTACTGGAGTGATTAGTTTGGAGAACAAAGACGAGATTATAACCATCTTCGTGATGGGTAAGAAGCACAGGGTGCCCGGCAGCCTCACCATTATGAAGGCCATGGAGTACACCGGCCACCAGTTCAGACGCGGGGCGGGGTGCCGCGGTGGCTTCTGCGGCGCCTGCGCGACGCTCTACCGTAAGAAGGGAAACTACAAGCTGGAGGGCGCCCTGGCGTGCCAGAAGATCGTGGAGGACGGCATGTACATCGCCCAGATACCCTTCAGCCCCTCAGAGAAGAAGACCTACAACCTGGAGGAGTTGAAGCCTGACGCCCCCACCATACTAGAGTACTACCCCGAGGTGAGCCGGTGCCTCGCCTGCAACACTTGCACCAAGGCATGCCCCCAGGACATAATGGTAATGGACTACGTTCAGGCAAGCCTCCGAGGCGACATCGAGCAGACCGCTAAACTGAGCTTCGACTGCCTCAGCTGCGGCCTATGCGCTGTCAGGTGCCCCGCAGAGATAGTACCCTACAATGTAGGGCAGCTTGCCCGGCGCCTCTACTCCAAGTACGTCGTAGGGCCCACGCAGCACGTCCTCGACAAAGTAAAGGAAGTGGATGAAGGCAAATACGACGAGGAGGTCAAGGAGCTGATGACTATGCCCCTTGATAATCTCAAGGTGAAGTACAACACGAGGGACAAGGTGGAAGAATGAGCGACTACACAAGCGGTTACCCGGAGTATATGCACGAGAGCCTGAAGAAGGTGGCTGCCTCCAGGCCCGGGAGGGTCGGTAAACACTTCAGAGCCATGACGGCTGACGAGAAGCAGCAGATACTCAAGGACTATCACCCGGACTGGAAGATGGACCAGAAGCGGGAGCTCAGAGTAGGGTCAAGCAAGGGCCAGTTCATGCCTCACGAGGTCGCCAACATTCTGGAGGCTCACGGCATTATAAGCCCGAAGGACATCGACCTGAAGAAGATCGACTACGACGTTGATATCCTCATCATTGGCGCGGGCGGAGCGGGTCTGAGCGCCGCCCTGCTGGCCTACGAGAACGGGGTAGAGCCTGACAAGATACTCATGGTGACCAAGCTCAGGCTGGGCGACGCCAACAGCAAGATGAGCCAAGGAGGTATACAGGCGGCAGACTCGCCGGAGGACAGCCCCACCCACCACTACCTGGACGTCATCGGCGGAGGCCACTACGCCAACAAGCCCGAGCTCGTGGAGGCCATGGTGAAGGACGGCCCGGACGTGATAAAGTGGCACGAGGAGCTGGGGATCATTTACGACAAGATGCCTGATGGCACCATGCAGCTGATCTCGGGCGGGGGAACCAGCCGCAAACGAATGCACAGCTGCAAGGACTACACAGGCATGGAGATCACCAGGGTCCTCATGGATGAGTTCATCAACAGGGGCATCAGCTACCTTGAGTTCATGTGCGCCGTAGAGTTCATCAAGGACGACAAGGGGCAGGTGGCAGGAGCCGTCCTCTTCGACCTGGACAGCGACGAGTACAAGGTCTGCAGAGCAAGGTCCACCATCCTCGCCACAGGCGGCTTTGGCAGACTCCACATCCAGGGCTACGAGACCACCAACCACTACGGTGCCACAGGAGACGGTATCATCATGGCTTACAGGGCGGGTGCCAACCTCATTCACCTGGACAGCACCCAGTACCACCCAACGGGCGCGGCCTTCCCTGAGCAGATCGTAGGCCAGCTGTGCACCGAGAAACTCAGAGGAAGAGGCTCTCAGCCCATCAACAAGGATGGCGACCAGTTCGTCTATCACCTGGAGACCAGAGACGTGGAGTCCTCCTCTCTCATCAGGGAGTGCTACGGGCGGGACAACGGGATAGTCACGCCGACGGGGATGAAGGGCGTCTGGCTGGACACACCCCTCATCGATATCATCAACGGCGAGGGCGCCATCGAACGCGAGTTCGCCGCCATGTACAGGATGTTCAACAAGTACGGCATCGACATCAGGAAGGAGCCTATGCTGGTCTTCCCGACTCTCCACTACCAGAACGGCGGAGTCGAGATAAACGTCAAGGGCGAGACCAACGTGGAGGGACTCTACGCGTGCGGGGAGGTCTGCGGCGGAGTCCACGGGAAGAACCGGCTTATGGGTAACAGCCAGCTAGACCTCTACGTGTTTGGCAGAAGAGCCGGCAAGGCAGCCGCTGAGAGGGTGAAGACGGCCAAGATAGGTAAGCTGACGCTGAGGCACCTGGACGACTACGAGAAGATGCTGAAGGAAGAAGAGATAAAGACCGACAGGAAGAGCCCCATACTGCTGCCTGAGTACCGCGGCCAGAAGACCCTGGAGCACCACCTAAAGCTGCTGTAAGGAATCCACCATGTCTGAACCAAAGATCGGCGTCTGGGTATGCGAGTGTGGTGGAAACATAGGCGACGTGGTGGAGACCCAGAGTGTCGTGGACGCCATCAAGGACGAGGTAGCCTACGTCAATGTGGAGAGGTACCTCTGCAGTAAGCCCAGCGTGGACGGCATCAAGGAGGCCGTGGAGAAGGAGGGCCTAGACAGGGTGGTTTTAGCCTGCTGCACCCCCAAGATGCACAGAACCACGTTCCTCAGCAACCTGGAGGAGAAGGGCGTCAACCCGGCCTTCCTGGAGATGGTGAACATCAGAGAGCACTGCAGCTGGGTGCACAAGAACGACCACGATGGTGCCACCCAGAAGTCCCTAGACCTCATCCGCGGAGCCATATCCCGGGCCAAGCAATCCGTGCCACTGGAAGCCAAGAAGATGAAGACGGTGCCGGAGGCACTGGTCATCGGCGGAGGAGTCGCAGGGATAACCACAAGCCTAAGGCTCAGCGAGTACGGCATGAAGGTGCACCTAGTGGAGAAGAGGCCCAGCATCGGGGGCCACATGATCCAATACCCCAAAGTCTTCCCCACCATGGACTGCAGCCAGTGCATCCTGACGCCCAAGATGGCTCAGGTGAGCCAGAGCCCGAACATTGATCTCCTAACCTACAGCGAGGTCAAGGAGGTCACGGGCGTGCCCGGCGACTTCAAGGTCAAGGTCTGGGTCAAGCCTCGAGGTGTAGACCCTGTGAAGTGCATAGGCTGCGGTGCCTGCAATAGCGTTTGTCCGGGGAAGGCCAAGGATGAGTACAACCAGGGCCTCAGCACCAGGAAAGCCATCTACAGGCCCTTCCCTCAGGCAGTGCCAAGCATATTCACCATCGACTTCGACGCGTGCCTCAGGTGCGGTCTCTGCGCCAGAACCTGCCCCGCCGGAGCCATAGACATCGACGACCCAGGCAAAGAAATCGAACTCAACGTAGGCGCCGTAGTCTTGGCTACAGGGTTCGAGCTCTACGACCTGAGCGGCTTACCCCAGTACGGCTACGGGCTGTACCCCAACGTGGTCACCAGCCTGGAGATGGAGAGAATACTGGACGTCAACGGGCCCACCGGCAGCCAGCTCATAGTACCAAAAACAGGCATGGAAGTGAAGAGCGTGGCCTACGTACTCTGCGCTGGAAGCAGGGACACCGAGGTGGGCCGCCCCCACTGCAGCAGAGTGTGCTGCCTATACAGCCTGAAACAGGCCCAGCTCTTGAGGGATAGGGGGATCGACGTCTGGATACACTACATAGACATACGGGCTCCGGGCCGCAGGTACGAGGAATTCTATAGGACGACCCAGGAGAAGGGCGCTATGTTCGTGAAGGGCAAGGTCTCGGAGATCGTGCCCGAAGGCGACCAGGTACTGGTGCGCAGCGAGGACATGATGCTGAACCGGATGGTTGAGAACCCCGTGGACTTGGTGGTGTTAGCGCCCCCCATAGTGACTGCGGAGGACACACTGAAGCTGGCTGAGGCCTTAAGGGTGCCTGCTGACGAGGACCAGTTCGTCCTGGAGCGTCACCCCAAGCTGGACCCCGTGAGCACCAAGCGGGACGGAATCTACGCTGCGGGCGTCATCATCGGGCCCAAGGACATCCAGACGGCCACCGCCGAGGCTGAGGGAGCGGCCATGAAGGTGGTGAACTTCCTAAGCGGTGACAGGGTCATTGAGCCCAACAAGGCGTACCTGGCTGACCCTGATGCCTGCGATGGCTGCGAGGAGTGTGTTGGAGTCTGCCCCGAGTCAGCCATAACGATGCTGGAAGGTAAGCCAGTCATCAACGAGATCATGTGTAGTGGTTGCGGCGCATGCGTACCCGCCTGCCCCAGGAACGCCCTGGACCAGCAGGGGCTCTCAGACTCCCAGATAAAGGCCAACATAAGAGGCGCCCTGTCAGAGAGCGAGGCCGATCTCAAGATACTGGCCTTCGTGGAGCAGGAGGTCGCGTACACGGCCGTCGACTTGGCGGGGCTGGCGAGGCTCACCTATCCCAGTAGTATAAGGATCATCCCCATGCCCAGTTTGGCTAGGCTGAAGAAGGAGCACCTTCTCTACGCCTTCGCATATGGGGCGGACGGGGTGATGCTGCTGGAGGCGCCGGAGCATGAGGGGCCTTATGGCAGCGCCCATGTCCTCAGTGAGAAGCGCATAGACGAGTATCGGTGGGAGATAGAGGACGATGGCGTGGACAGCAGCCGCGTATGGTTTAGCCGCGTCTACGTTCCCGACTGGAGGAAACTTGAGCGGGTTTTCAACACCTTCCACGACATCGTTGACGACGAGGGCCCTCTTAACGAGGACGTCAGGATAGCCCTAAAAGAAGAGTACAGCTAATTCACCTCTTTTTTTTAAAACCCGTTCATTTAGCGGACTAAACGGGGAAAGGAAATCTTGAGGATTGTGATTATCTTTTTTTGTTTACTGTAGTCACCGACTTGAGGGCGGATAATCTGTCTAATGATAAAAATATTCGCCATTAATTGATACCCCCCCTACCTTTTTTCACATCCGGCTCACCTCCAGATGCGTTTAGGCTTATCCCGTGCCAGCCGGGATAAGGCGGAAAAAAAATTCCATCTTCTGGTTCATGCTTTTCCTTCAGTGAGGTGCCTCCTCGTCCTTGGCTCTGGAGCCCCAGAGAACACAGTTAATCGAAAACCTCTCTATTCATTTTCATGTGATAAGAGTTGATGCTTATACAAAACGCCTGGTAAACTCATTTCTTCGAGCTATTTCCCAGATGACCACACCTTATATACCCAACCTGTGCATCATTTCTCGATTCGCTTTGACAGTCGACACAGATAAGCTGCTTAAGGAAGCATCCAAGTGGAAGAACATCGCTCCACCCTACCACGCGTTCTACAAGGGCAAGGTCGAAGTGATGCCCAAGTGCGCCATCAGGAGCCTCCAAGACTTCAGCATCTGGTACACCCCCGGCGTAGCCCAGGCATGCCTAGACATCGAGAAAGACAAGGAGAAGGCCTTCGAACTCACCAGCAAGTGGAACTACGTGGCGGTTGTGAGCGACGGCACCCGGGTTCTGGGCCTCGGAGACATAGGCGGCCAGGCCGGTATGCCCGTCATGGAGGGAAAGGCCCTCATCTTCAAGTACCTTGGAGGGGTGGACGCCTTCCCCATCTGCCTCGCCACCAAGGACCCCGACGAGGTCATCCAGGCGGTGAAATGGATCGAGCCCAGCTTCGGTGGGATCAATCTGGAGGACTTCTCCAACCCCAAGTGCTTCTACATCCTTGACAAGCTCAGGGCTGAGATGCCCATCCCTGTGTGGCACGACGACCAGCAGGGAACCGCAGCCGTGAGCCTCGCCGGAGCCATCAACGCGTTGAAGTTCGTGGGTAAGAAGCTCGGTGAAAGCAGGTTCACCATAGTGGGCACCGGTGCCGCCAATACCAGGACCTACTATGTGCTTAAGACTGCCGGGGTGAAGCCGAAGAACGTCATAATGCTTGACAGCAAGGGCACAGTGGGTACCTACAGAGACGATATCAAGGACACGTACAAGTGGCCCATAGCCGAGGAGACTAACCCTGATAACGTGGAGGGGAAGATAAAGGAGGCTGCCAAAGGCAGCGACATCATAATCGCCGCGAGCAAATCGGGGCCGGGTGTCATCACCAAAGAAGACCTCAAAGGCATGGCATCAGACGCTGTCGTGTTTGCATGCGCCAACCCTGTGCCTGAGATATGGCCATGGGACGCGGAGGCGGCAGGAGTCAAAATCGTAGCTACTGGGCGCAGCGATTTCCCCAACCAGATCAACAACAGCCTTGTCTTCCCCGCCATCTTCAGGGGTGCTCTTGACGTCCGAGCCAAGACCATCACAGACGAGATGTGCATAGCGTCAGCGAAGGCTCTAGCCAAGTTTGCGGAGGATAAAGGGCTAACCAAGGATTACATAATCCCCTCCATGAACGAGTGGGAGATATATCCTCTGCAGGCCACTGAGACGGGGTTAAAAGCCATTCAGCAGGGATTGGCGCGCAAGAAGCTCACCAGGAACGAGCTTTACGAGAGAGCTGAGAGCATCATCCAGAGGACGCAGAGCGTCGTCAAGATGCTCATGGATCAGGGCTTCATAGAGCCGCCTCCGCCTGAGCCCTAGCGGCCCCTTTTTTAATCTTTTTTCAGCGCTGACCTGAAAGAGTCTACTTAAATAGCCGCCGTTCAATATTGGAGCGGGGATAGGATTGCCGTACTGCACAGCATACTAGCATAAACTTTAATTATTTACAGTACGAGTTATATCTTTAGATGGTTATGACTGGCTTCGAGGCGTATGATAGCTTCAGAAACTTGATTAGCAGGCTGTCCGACTCAACCCAGAGGGTGCTGCTGGCCTACTTCAAGAATT
>JBDRQD010000077.1:0-35631 GCA_043826455.1 Candidatus Bathyarchaeota archaeon | reverse complement strand
AAATATAAGTTAACGTGAGTTTTATGATTCAATTTATTCATAGAACATAAAAGTTATTAATGTATTTACACACGCAAACGAGATTCCAATAAGAGTATATGATTCCTAGATGCCTCAGGCCGTTTAAATAGTTGACTTGGGATTTAGTTTTCGAAATGACAACTCAAACCGCCGGGTTTCGAATCCCTTCCGCTCAACTTGATAAACACAGGAAAATTATACCTGTAAGCGCGCGCCCAATAATGAATATCAATAGAATAAAATTTTAGGTGCATACCACTCCCTGCGCCAAATAATTTAAATCATGTTTGTCGAAACCAGGCTTGTTTAACTATTGTAGTTCATCTAGGATGCGTATAACCCATTGCTTCACGGCGCTTTCATCAATGTTTCTGTATAGTTGGCGAGATTCATACATTAAAGGTAGGGACTCGATGCTCTCGACAATAAAACCCAGGTCATATTCGTCAATTATCTTCCTCAATATACTTGAGTCAAACCGTTGACTAACCACACGAGGATAATCCCCTGAGTCAAGCAGACTAATCAGATCAGAGCCGTCTTTCACCATCTTCGACCTCAGCCAAGCAGCCCTCTCATACCCGAGCACCGCGCCCTGCTCTCGAAGATCGTACTGTCTATCTCTCAACGCCTTCAGTTTGTATAGAAACAACAAAGGCTTCACAGGGATCAGGGCTTCACAACTCCTATCTAATAACACCTGAGCAGTCATCCCTTCTCTTGAGCACAGCTCATAAGGCAACTCTTTCAGCGGGTTTTCCTTGAAGACCCGGTTGTCGTTCTCGTATGTACATGCATCGATCTCCATGTACCCATGCAACTCACCGGACTCGATGATAGGTTTCCTGAAGCTGGTTCCTAGACCCATGGGTCCGAAGACCACTGGCTGATATCCTCGTTCCCGTTCAAAGCTCTCTAATGTGGCATCGAAGAGGCCTCCCATGCTTGGACCGACCAAGTCTACGTCCACGGACCCTGTATAGGAGTTGTAGAGGTAGACTGCCCAGCCTCCAATCAGTATCGGCGTCGGGCCCTGGTGGTGGAACCATAGTAGTAGGTCCAAGAGCTCCTGGTATGAGTGTCTAGCTATGACTGTTAGCTCTTCCATATCGTGTCCCTGTAGAATCTTATTGCTGCATCTCTGCCTACGCCACTTGAGTATAGGTCGATTAGGACCTGCGTTTTATCGCATATTCTGTTTTCGGCTTTAATTAGCGATTGCTCTATGATGTCTGGTCTATCGGGCTTAAGCACGATTACCGGGATTGCTCCTTCTCCCTGCTCTATTTCCCCTATTTTTTCAGGGTTTTTTACGTAGACGTGTATTGCGGGGTAGGTGATGTGGTACTCGTAGTAGTGTTTGAGGGCGCTGTACATCGTGTAAGCGTGTTCGATGTTGTTGCTCAAGCAGTACTGTGTTACCATTTTCTCTGTTTCCATTATTGTTGATGCGGGTAGTCTGAACTCTGCGTGTACAAGTTTCTTATAGGGTCTGTCGAAGCTTATCTTCTCTAACAGCTTCACGTGATCCATCAGCATGGTTTTTCCGTACTCTATTTTCACTATGTTTAGGTCTGATAACTCGTGAACGACTTCATTGACGTACCCGATGGCTACGCCTGTTTTATTGGAGATATCTGTCTGACTTGAGGACTTGTGTTCTAGTAGGTGTTTTGCTACTCGATAGGATTGGAAGGATGAAAGGTTCAACTCAATTTAATTCAAATGCGTCCTCTATTTAAATTTTCGGTATTTACAGAAAATTTCGGTTTTAACCGAAAATCTAACCCTCATAACGAATATTATAGAATAAAATTTTAGGTGCATAACCCTTCCTGAGCCATTCTTACAATATTCTCTCCCTAATGTCTTGAGTAAATCTCAGCAGGTATCCATCAGGGTCCTGTACGAGGAACTCTATCTGGCCAAACTCGGTATCTTCGCCCCTGTACCAGCTCTCTTTCAGAGGACGGAACAGAGTTATATTAGCTTCATCAAGTCTTTCCATGAGAACAGATACGTCGCTCACCTCCATCTGGAAGTTGATCCCCCTCCCGAACGGGTGTTCAAGTTCCCCCGTCCACCAGTGGTTGTTGATTTCCTCGATCATTATCTGAGAGCCTTCGTATGATAGGAAGTAAAACTTGTCCTCGGGTCTGGAATAATCGATTGTGAACCCAAGAGTATCCACATAAAACTGTAGACTTTTTTGGATATTAGTCACAGACAGCTCTGGAATGAGCTTGTTGAATTTCATCTCTCAGACAATAATCGTATTCAATTTAACCGCATGGGTTCGAATCCCACTCCCAGTGCCACCTTCTGATCGAACCACTCATATTCCATAACTTCAATAAACAATAATGGGTGAACCATGCTAACCTTCGCCATCGTAGGAAAAACCAACGTAGGAAAAACCACCCTCTTCAACGCCGCCACCCTCCTCAACGCCGAGATAAGCAACTACCCCTTCACCACCAAGGAGCCCAACGCCGGCACCGCCTACACCTGCGACATATGTGTCTGCCAGGAACTAGGAGTCAAGGACCAGCCCAAGAACAGCGCCTGCATCGAGGGGTGGCGCTACATCCCCGTGAGGATCGTGGACGTACCCGGCCTAGTGAAGGACGCGTGGAGGGGCCGCGGCCTGGGCAACAGGTTCCTCTCAGCCATAGGCCAGGCCGACGCCCTCATCCACGTGGTGGACGCCTCAGGCAGCGTGGACGAGGAGGGCAAAATCAGCAGCCCGGGCAGCGGCAACCCCGTCCAGGACTTCATGGACATAGAGATGGAGATGGAGCTCTGGGTCAGCCACATCCTGGACCGGAACAAGCAGCGAATGGAGCGAGAGGCGGAGAAGACCAGCCTGGAGGCGGCCCTCGCCAAGGTCCTCACAGGCATAAAGACCAGGGTCCCCGACGTGGTGGCGGCCCTGAAGAAGTCCGAGCTAAACGACAAACCCATCTCTAGGTGGACCCCCGAGGAGACTCTTGACTTCAGCTCCAGCCTCCTGCCCATCATCAAGCCCACCCTCCTCATGGCCAACAAGATGGACCTACCCACAGCCGAGGAAAACCTGGAGAAGCTCATAGAGTACCACAGCGACGGCCTGGTGGCGGCGTGCTCAGCTGAGGCCGAGCTGGCCCTGAGACGCGCCGACAGGAGCGGCCTCATCAAGTACGCCCCTGGCCAGGAGAAGTTCACCGTGGTGGACGAGGCCCAGCTCTCCCTGGACCAGAGGAAGGCCATAGAGTACATAGAGCACAGGGTAATGTACAAGTTCATGAGGACCGGCATCCAGCACGCCCTCAACACCGTGGCCTTCAAGCTCCTCCGCCGCAACATGGTGTACCCAGTCAGCGACGAGAACAAGTACACCGACGGCGACGGCAACGTGCTCCCCGACGCCCACCTCATGCCCAACGACGCCACCCCCAAGGACCTGGCCGAGACCGTCCACACACGACTAGCCGAGGACTACATACTGGCCATAGACGCCCGCACAGGCCTCCGCCTACCCAAGGACTACACCCTCAGGCACAGGGACGTGGTCAAGATAATGACCCAGAAGAGAGCCAAAACCAAGTAGCGCCGCCACCCGAAACACAAATCACCAGGCTCAAGTATGCAGCCCAGCGTCTATTTATCAATTAGTTAACACCTTAGGAAACACCATGATAAAAGTTCAGAGGTTTTTGATAATGGGTTTTCAGGTGCTCCCGGTCGAGGACGAGGAGGCGTTTCACCGAAACAAAAACATGAAGCAATGGATGGAATTTTTTTTCCGCCTTATACCCTCCTAGAGGGTATAAGCCACCCAGCGAACGATACGCGCACCACGCCAGCACCGGACACCCAGTGAGAGGGGAGGGGGGGTAGAGCAAGAAAAACCGGAAACGGACGCCCCACACCAAAAGGAGCCACAGAACCGGTCCGACGCCGCATGAATCTACGCAAAAACGCTGTTCATACCATACAAAAACCCGTCCCCAAATTCACGTCAACAACTGCGCCACTGAGAGCCTGATGTGTAAAAAACGTAGGGGGGTATCATTTTATGGTGGTTTTTTCAGCCATAAAACGAGTCACCAATCCCGCGAGGCCGACGAGACCTGGGGTGTATATGAAAAAAAGGTAGGTGGAATCCCCCATTGGCGGATTCTTCAACCAATGGGGTAGCCGACCCCGACGAGGCCGCAACACCAAGAAAGAAGATGATCCAAATCCTCTTCACGTTCTCCCGGCAGCAGCCGTCAACGCCAAAAAAATAAACTGGAAGCCACCTGTAACAATCCTCGAAGCAAAACCTCCTCAACATCGACCCACTGCAAGAGACCCAGTAACAAACCTACAGGAGCTGAAGCTCCACCAGCGACGAGCCACCGGCATCCACCACCCTGACAACACTCTCACCCGCGGCCACCAGAAACTCCTCGAAGGCCACCGCCTGAGCCAGGTTACCCTTCTCAGCCTCAAACCGCAGCCCCAGCCACGGATCACCCCCCAACCCCAACTCCACCACCAGGGGCAGGCTCCTGTGCTCCGTCGAGAACCTGAGACCACCGGCCTCCACCAGCCGGAGCAGCACACCCTCAAGCCTCGCCCACCCCGCCACCAAGCTCACGGGCACGGCCCTCCTAGAAGGCCCCAACTCACCGCCCTCACCGAACACAGCGAGGCTGCCAGGATCATACGCAGCGGAGCACCTGTACCTCACCTCCACCCGGGGCCTCTCGCCCATCCAGGCCCCAACGGATCGCTTAAGGCTAGCCACGGAGCCGTCAGGCGCGTACCGGCCCAGAGTCTTCACAAGGTAAGCCACCCTCTCATCCAGCAGCGCCCTGAAGTCCCCCGGCTTAGGGTCGTCCACCACCCGCACCTGGAACTGGAACGCCAAGGCACCCAGCATTGCCCGGTGCTCAGGGTTCAACGCGCCCCCAACCAGCACCAGAAAATGGCACCAAGGTTTGTTGATATAGTCGGCAGACCCCCAGAACAGGCCCAGGGTCACCATGAAGCCCCCCGAGCCATCGCCACTGTCCAATGCGAAGCTGAACACGGGCTCGCCGTCCCTGAGAAACCAGGCCAGGTCCGCACCCATATAAGCCCCCACGTCGAAGCCGTAGCCCATGCCCAGCCCCCTGAGCCACTCCACGGAGACCTGATCCATATGTGACTCGAGGCGGCTGAGGGTAAAACCGTTACTGGAAGTAGCCCCTGGCGTACGTCTTGAAGCCCAGGTTGGAGACCAGCCCCGCCAGTATAATGCCCAGGATCACCATCTCCACGAAGGCCTTCACCACGATCTGGACCGCAACCGCCGACGCTATGGCCACGGGCAGCCCCGTCAATGGAGGCAGCACGTAGACGAAGAGAAACAGGGTCAGCAGCGCCTCAGGGACATAAGACACCACCGTGGACGCCACAAGCCTACCGGCGCCCCCCTCCCTGTACAACCACCTGAAGACATAGCCAGCTGCCACCCCCGTCATGGCCTTACCCAGGGGCAACCCGAACCCAGTCACCAGGTTACCCTTACTGAAACCGAACTCGAAGGCCGCCACCATGCCCCCCACCAGGCCCGTGAGGCCCCCCACCAGGGGCCCCCCGAAGAGGGCCGCTATGAAGGTGGCCAGGTGAGACAGGTCCAGGGCCAGGCTCACCGAGACAGGGCCCAGGGGCACGTTGGGGGCTATGGGGGCCAGCTGCATGGACAGGAAGCTGAGGACGTTGCCGAGGGCCGCCATCATGGCCGCGAAGACCAGGCCTTTGGAACCTATGTGTGGCTGCATACCGATCTGTGAAGGAACGCCAACCACCAAAATATAGGTTCTTACCCGTTTTCTAGTATTTTTCTTGACCTCTCCACGAGCCCGTTGAGGAGCTCCACCGCTTTGGGGGCGTCCCCCTTTCTGACCAGTATGTGGTCTCTGAGGTAGGTGGACAGGGCGTAGATGCTGACGCCGTTCTCGGCCAGGAGCCCCGAGACCACTGATAGGAAGCCCACCAGGCTCAGGTCCAGCACGATGTCGAAGGTTATGATCCTGTATGGTCCCTCCACCATGGCGCCGGGGAAATGGTGTTTGAGGTTGGCCCACTCTGAGGAGCGCAGCACCACGGACACCTCACTGTGGTCGTAGGTCACGGAGCTGAAGGGCTGGAGTCGGCTCAGGCGTCTACGGGCCTCCTCGGCGTAGCCTGGGCCTATGCTCACCACCATGTAGTCGTCTGGGTGTTCTTTAACGACAGTGCCGGCGAAGACGGGTAGCATCTCGGGGGTGGGCTCAGCCAGGTCACGGGCCCCCTAGGTCCTGCACACTCTTACCTCGGCTGGTGAGCTCCACGATCCTGGCCGTGAACCTCCTGTTGTGGCGCTTGAGGTCCTTGAGGAGGCTGCGGGGCTTGGAGGGGCTTATCATGAGGATCTCTTTGCCCACATACAGGTTCATGATGATGCTGTCGTCGTTGGTGTAGTCCTGGAACTTGAACCCGGACTTGCGGAGACTGGCGGACTGATCCATGGCGTAGTTCTTGGCCTCGCTGCTGATCTCCTCGTCCACCCTGATGTAGACCTCGGCCCTGTCTATCTCCTTGTAGTGTAGCACCTTCCTGCCCTTCAGGAACCTGCTCACGGTCAGGCCCTCGGGCTCCAGCCTGTACCTGCTGGGGTAGACGGGGAAGTACCTGGGCAGCAGCAGGGCAAGGAACAGGGCGCTGAAGGTGACCAGGAGCTCCTCCAGGAAGGCGACGGAGTTGAGGTTCATGCCCCCCTGCACCTTGACTACGAGGCTGTAGAGGTTCCAGGCGAAGAGGGGGAGGTTGAAGGCGGGGATCATGTACCCCAGGAGCCGCCTCCTGGTCATCAGGGGCAGTGAAGGTACCTCTTCGCCTGTCTCGGGCAACGTTATCCCGGTGAATTGGGCGCCTGGGCATAAAAGCACTACCACCCTCGGGGTTATATTGGGGGCGCGTCAAGTATCCGCCATGAAGACCACGGTCCTCCGCCTTGGCCACAGGCCCCTGAGGGACAAGCGCCTGAGCACTCACCTGCTGTTGGCGGCCAGGGCCTTCGGGGCTTCCGGCGCCTTCTATGCTGGCATCCGTGACTCAGGCCTCGAGGAGAGCGTCAGGAAGATCGTCCGCGACTGGGGCGGCGACTTCAGTGTCGAGTACGCAGCCAACTGGAGACGGGTGGTGAGGGACTGGGAAGGGGGCGTGGTCCACCTCACCATGTACGGGCTGCCGGCGCAAGACGTAGTCCACGAGGTGGCGGCCGGCGAGGGGCCCCTGCTGGTGGTGGTGGGCGGCCCTAAGGTGCCTGGGGACGTGTTCGGGCTGGCTGACTGGAACGTCTCGGTGACTCTTCAGCCTCACAGCGAGGTGAGCGCCCTGGCCCTTTTTCTGCACATGTTCTACGGGGGCTCCGAGCTTTCCAGGGAACACCCTGGGGCCAGGCTGAGGATCGTTCCTTCGGCCAGGGGCAAGGAGCTGGCGGTGAGCAAAGATTAAGTCGTGCCAGTAGGCATAGATATTAGGATCGGAGAATCTATGGCTTCAATGTACCACGTCAACAGCGAGACGCTTGTCAACATCGCCAGGGTCCTGGGGGGCGAGGAGGGGGTCAAGATCATCGAGGCCCTCAGCCAGCGGGAGAACATCACCGTGGAGGAGCTGGCGGAGACCACGGGCATCCAGATCAACGACGTCAGGAAGCTTCTGTACAGGTTCTACAACCATAGTTTGGTGACTAACAGGCGTTTCAGGGACAAGGAGACGGGGTGGTTCATCTTCCAGTGGAGCCTCCAGCCGCAGCTGGTGGAGGCTTATGTGCAGAGCACCAAGCAGAAGATTCTCCGTAAGCTGGAGACCCGGCTGGAGTACGAGCATACCCACGAGTTCTACCACTGCGGCAACCCTCAGTGCCCCAACACCACCTTCGAGGACGCCATGGAGACGGTTTTTCACTGCTCCTACTGTAACGAGGCGCTGAAGCGTGTGGACAACACCCCGGTGGTGGAGTTCCTGGAGAGGAAGGTGGCCGAGATCAAGGAGGAGCTGGAGACCTGAGTCTGCCCACCAGGGGGGAGTGCCTGGAGCTTCTGGAGAGGGCCGGGTGCGCTCCTCACGTCGTCGACCACTGCCTGAACGTGACCAGGCTGGCCCTTGAGATGGCTGAGAGGCTGAGGGAGAAGGGTCTGGAAGTTGATGTCGGGTTAGTGGAGGCTGGGGCCCTGCTGCATGACATCGGGCGGGGCTCGACCCACGAGGTGGACCACGCGGCGGTGGGCGGCCGGATGGTGCGGGGGCTTGGGCTGCCTGAGGCGGTGGCCAGGATCGTGGACAGGCATGTGGGCGGGGGCATACCCAGGGCTGAGGCCAGGCGCCTGGGGCTTCCGGAGGGGGTGTACGTGCCTGAGACGTTGGAGGAGAAGCTGGTGGCCTACGCTGATAAGCTCGTCTGCGGCAGTAAGGTGGTGGACATTCAGGTGACCATCGGCGACTTCGCTGGTAAGCTGGGTCAGGGCCACCCGGCGATCCGGAGGCTGCGGGACCTGCATGAGGAGATGTCGCTGCTTCTGGGTGTGAAAGGGTTTTAAGGCGGATGGTTTAGATTCTGTGAGCGTGGGCCGGTCGTCCAGCCTGGTTAGGACGCCGCCTTTACGAGGCGGAGGTCGCCGGTTCAAGTCCGGTCCGGCCCACCTTGTCCCTGGCTGGGGCACGGGTTTGTTCCATGTGGCTGGGAATTGTCGATATTAGGGGGGTTCCGGGTTTCTTACAAGTGGCTAGTAATTTGGCGAAATTAAGGGGGCTGGGGCTGGTACTGTGGCTGTACCTTTGGCGTGAATTTTTTGTGGCTTGAGTTGGGGGTGTTTTTTGTTTTTGTTGTCTATTTTGTGGTGGAATCTGTTCTCCTTGTGCCTCTATCCGGGTATGTTTGGGCTGTGATTGGGGTGATGGTGTTGTTCTCGGAGCCTTTGTTGTCTTATGTGCTACCCGTGTAGGGATGGTGGGCTGTTGCTGATTTGTTAGGTTATGCGTCTGATCTTGGGATAATTTTGGTGTAATGTTGAGAAACCCGTATTAAGTGTCCTCATCTTGTTGTGGTCGAGGACCCATGTACGGAGAAGATGAGGAGCGGGACGTGGATGCGGCGGAGGTGAAGAGGCGTGGGCGTGGGCTGCTTGCCCTAAGCCTGGTCATCAACGTGGCGCTGGCCTCCATGTGCGGATACTTTTACCTTCAAGACATCCAGCTGAGCGGCCAGGTGGCTGAGCAGGCCTCCAGCCTCAACGAGCTGTCGCTGAGAACCATGGCTCTGGAGCAGCAGCTCAACATGTCCGCAAGCCAGCTGGACTACTACAAGGAGCTGTCCAGTTTCTACGCGGAGTCGGCCTCTTCATCAGACAACTCATCGGGCCTCATCGGCCACGCGAGTGTGCCCATACTGGCCGTCCAGACATCCCAGAGCTTCCTCCAGGCCAGCTACAAGGGGTACGTGCTGCACGCCGACGTGGACCTGGTGGAGGGGCAGGGCCGGGTCCTGGTCAACACGGAGGTCATCAACGGCATGGACATCCAGGCCAGCGTCAGGACCGCGGCCACCGTGGTGGAGAGCCTACTGGGCGTCTCCTTCAGCGGGACCGACATCATCCTCACCGTCAGGGCCGAGGAGAGCGTGGAGGCCGTGGACGGGCCGAGCGCCGGAGGCGCGATAACGGTGGCCATAATGGCGGCCATAGGGCACAATGAGATCGTTGACGGAGTCTACATGACGGGGACCATCAACAGCGACGGCTCCATAGGCGAGGTGGGGGGCGTCCCCTACAAGGCGCTTGCAGCGGCCGAGGCGGGCGCCAAGGTCGTCCTCGTCCCCATGGGGCTGGGAACCGTGACACTCTACAAGCCTGTGACGGTCACCAGAGGCCGGATCAGCTATACGACGTACGAGAAGGTGACGCTGGGCCTGGAGGAGTACCTGCTGGACAACGGATACACGGTGAGAGTCGTTGAGGTGGGCTCCGTCTCGGAGGCCTACGAGGAGTTCACGGGGCTGACGCTGTAGACGGCTCTATGATACTAAGGGTTTATGTCTAAGCAACAGTTATCATCTCTGAACCATATGAGTAACTATGAATACGGTGGGAGAAGGTACGATATCCCGCCCATCCCAGACAACATGAGGAGGCTGAGCAGCCTCTTCGTGGCCCTAGTCATAATAGCCGTGGTAGGACTGGCGGTATTAACGCAGGTGACGGTGCGTGTTCCCGCCGGCCACCGTGGAGTGCTGCTCACCTTCGGCAAGGTTGAGGAAACTATACTGCCTGAGGGCCTCAGCTTCAAGATGCCCTTCACCCAGAGCGTCGTCTTCATGAACGTCCAGTTACAGAAGACGGAGTCCGTGGAGGCCACGGTCACCAAGGACCTTCAGGAGGTATCGACCACGGTGGTGGTGAACTTCAGACTCAACCCGGGCTTGGTGAACGAGGTATACAAGGACCTGAGGGAGGACTACGTGTCCAGGGTTATAGAGCCCAACATCGAGGAGTCCCTCAAGGCTACAACCGCCTTCTTCAGGGCGGAGGAGCTCATCACTAAACGCGCCGAGGTTAAGGCCACCTTCGACGACATACTCGGCGAGAGGCTGTCCATATTCAACATCGACGTGGTGAGTGTGAGCCTCACGGACTTCCAGTTCAGCAAGACTTTCAGTGACGCCATCGAGGCGAAGGTGGTGGCCGAGCAGGACGCCCTCCAGGCCAAGAACAAGCTGGAGCAGATCAGGTACGAGGCGCAGCAGCTCATCATACAAGCTGAGGCGCAGAAGAACGCCACCATCGCCAGGGCCCTGGGTGACGCCCAGGCCAACATAATTGAGGCCAACGCCACCGCGGAGGCCATCAGGCGCATAACGGAGCAGATGACCGACGAGTACGCCCTGTACCTGTGGCTGAACCAGTGGGACGGCAAGCTCCCGGTGGTCTACACGGGTGACGGCCAGAGCCTCATCATCGACATAAGCCAACTGATGAGGACGGACAGATAAGCCCTTGAGGGCTTCAGCCCTTTTTTTCTCAAGGCATAGACAGCCCTGAGCCGGCGTCTTTGCCCGCCTCATCGGCGAGCATATATTATTTCACAGACACTATGTACTGGATTCATTTTGCGGATCGACGTCGTCATGCTGATCTCTGGGCTCAGCGAGAAGGAAATGACGGGTAGGCTTGAGTCTCTCAGGTCCTACGCGTCGCCCGGCACCGAGGTGCAGCTGGTCACCACCAGGAACGCTCCGCCCTCCGTGGAGTCCCTGGCCGAGATGGAGCTGGCCGCCCCAGGCATCCTGGAGCGGGTTGTGCAGTCCGAGAAGGAGGGCGCGGACGCGGTCATCATCTGGGGCGGCCACGACCCCTCCATGGTAGCGGCCAGGGGCCTGGTTGACGTCCCGGTGCTGGCGCCGGGATCAGCGTCCATGCATGTGGCATCCATGCTGGCAGAAGAGTTCAGCCTCATCGTCCAGCTTCCGGAGGTGACAGGCTTGGCGTGGAGGCAGGTGCGGGACTACGGGCTGGAGGACCGGTGTACAGGTGTGTACCCCGTGGGCATCCCTGTGCTGGAGCTGGGGAAGCCTGGGAGCTACCCAGCGGTGAAGGAGACGGTGGTGGAGAGCATAGAGGACGGGGCGGACGCCGTGTGCTTCGGGTGCATGGCGCTTAACAACCACGTGGACAGGCTGGCGGAGGAGCTGAGGGACGAGTACCCAGAGGCTGTAATAGTTCACCCGGGGCGGACCACCATGCGGGTGGCGGAGATGACGGTGGAGCTAGGGCTCACCCACAGCAGGCTCAGCTACCCGAAACCGCCAAAGCAGGTAAATTTCCCAAGATGACTGAAGCAGGATACCGTGAATCCTCATAACACCCCATAATATCTATACCCCCATCGCATAATCTTGTACAGGTGCAAGTCTTGCCTGAGCCTATGATATACGTGAACGGGAAGCTGGTCCCCAAATCAGAGGCCAAGATCAGCGTCTTCGACGAGGGAGTGACCCACGGGTGGGCCATCTACGAGGGGATAAGAGTCTACGGCGGACGGATACTGGAGCTGGACGCCCACATCAGGAGGCTCTACACCTCCGCCAAGGGCGCCGGCATCGATGTACCGCTTAGCCCAGCCCAGTTCAGGGAAGCCATCATCGAGACCGTCAGAACCAACGGCTACAGGGACTGCCACCTGGCGCCCTGGGTCGGATACGGTGAGCCTGGCGGCAAGCCCAACGTGGTCATCAGGATAACCGTGAGGAAGAGCAGGATGGGTGAGCCCCTCACCGCCATCGTCTCCAGCGTCAGGAGAGCCGCCCCGGACAGTATCCCGGCCCAGATCAAGACCAACAGCCGCCTGGACCTCATGCTGGCCAAGGTGGAGGCAGACACGGTGGGGGCCGACTACGCCATCATGCTGGACCACGCCGGTTACGTGGCCGAGGCCAGCCTAGCTAACCTCATGACGGTGAAGGATGGCGTCGCCTACACTCCTTACGCCACCAGCGCCTTGGAGGGCGTCACCAGGAGCCTGCTGCTGAGGCTGCTCCCGGAGAACGGTGTGAGGGCCGAGGAGAGGAACCTGACGCTCCACGACCTCTGGAACAGCGACGAGGTGTTCGTCTGCGGGACGGGGGCCGAGATAAGGCCCGTGGTGAAGATCGACGGAAGAGCCATAGGCGATGGAGTCATGGGGCCTGTGACGAGGAAAGCCATAGGGCTCTACGAGAAGTACGTCAAGGAGCACGGGGAACCCATAAAATACTGAGCAACCTGGAAGCAGGAAGCCACTCAGCATCGGCATTCGCCAACGTTTTATCCTCATCCACCCACACACTCATGATCACCATGAGAGTGCTTGTTCTAGGCGTCGGGAAGATGGGGTACGGCCTCCTCAAGGACATGGCCGCCCAGAAACAGGTGGACGAGATCGTCGCCGCCGACGCCAACCTGGAAGGCGCCAAGGCCCACGCCGCCAAGGTGGGCAGCGACAAGATCAAGAAAGTGGAGAAGATCGACGTCACGGACAGGAAGGCCACCGTGAAGCTCATCAAGGGCTTCGACGTGGTGGCCGCCGGGCTCCCCCGCCCCTTCTGCGACCAGGCCATAGCAGCCACTATAGAGGCAGGGGTCGGCTGGGCCGACGTGGCCGCCGACTTCGGAACCATCTTCAGCCAGCATAAAGACGCAGCCAAGGCGGGCGTCACCGTGGTGCCCCACATAGGCCTGGACGTGGGCACCGACAGGGTCCTCTGCGGCGTCGGCGCCAGGAAACTGAACAAGGTGGAGAGCCTCTACGTGGGCTGCGGAGGCTTCCCCAAGAGGGACACCCCCGGGTACCGTAACCCCCTCAAATACAAGATAAGCTGGTACTGGCCCTTCGCCGTCAACAGCAACCTGGGCACATGCAAGGTGCTGAGAGGCGGCAAGACGGTGGAGATACCCATCCTAAGCGACGCCCAGGACATCCTGTTCCCTGAGCCCCTGGGCAGGCTGGAGGCCTACACCAACGGAAGCCTCGGGGACGTGATAGAGCACCTGGGCCTGAAGGGCGTGAAGGACGCCTACGCCCAGACCATCAGGTGGCCTGGCCACAGCAAGACTTGGACCATGCTGAAGGAGCTCCACCTGCTGGATAAGGAGCCTGTCACGGTGAAGGGCGTCGAGGTTTCCCCGCGGGAGCTCTGGTACGCCCTGGGCGAGCGGTGGCTCCAGTACGAGCCCGGTGAGGGGGACGCCATCTGCCAGCGAGTCATCGTCGGAGGCATGAAGGATGGTGAGCCCGCGGCTTACACCTACGAGTTCGTTGACTTCTACGACCCCGAGGAGGACATAACCGCCATGGCCCGCACCACGGCTTTCCCCTGCAGCATCGTGGCCCAGATGATAGCCAAAGGCGAGATGGACATGCCCGGGGTAATCCACCCCGCCAAGATCGGGTACGATGGGAGGCTCACAGGCATCTTCTTCAAGGAGATGGCCCGGAGGCGCATCAACATCACTGAGAGCTTCACAGGCCCCCTCAGCTGACCCTTTTTTTCAATCAGTTAATTTTAATACACTTGCTTTGAGCATCAATTTTCTGTGAAAAAAGGAGAAAAATATTGACTAGGGTGTAGACGGCTGAGGCTCTGGGATCGTGACGGTTAAGTCAACGTACCTAGATCGCCCAGTGTCATCAGTGACCGTAACCCTGAGACCATAGTCCCCCGGTTTGTCTGGTACGAAGGCCGGTGTAGGTCCAATTGATGGTACCAATGAAGCAGACGAAAGAGGTGGCAACTGGATGAACTTCGTACTGATCTCAAGGGCTTGGCCTACATCTTCGTCGTACACAACGATGTATAGCGACACCGTTCCACCTACTTCCTGTGTCCCCTGAACGTCGACTGATAGAATTTCAGGGTCTGAGCCCGGTTTTTCGTTTCTCAGTAGTCCGATTATTGTGTCGAGTTTTCCGTCTATCGATGATAGCATGTTTAGGATTGATGTTAGTGGATCAGGTTTTTCCTGTTGCTTCATCAATCCGAAGGGTACCTGTGTCACTAGGCTGAGGGCAATAATTATTGCGAGACCGATAACATATTTTTGTTTCAACAAGTTTCATTCCTTTTGTTTTCAACAAAGGCGCGCGCAGCGCTGGTTTAGATGGGTATGCCTATTATTAGGCACTAACGCCTAAAATGATGAGTGCGTCAACACAGTCTTGGTATTCTGACAGCAAAGAAAACTATGGGACGCATCCAATTAAAACCAGGATAATCCACTGCAGTTAACCCTAAATCTCACCCCACACCATGAGTCATGAGGCTCAGAGATGGGTGAGAAGATCATAGGCATCCTGGGCGGCATGGGCCCCGAGGCCACCGCAGACCTCTACATGAGGATCATCAGGGCCACCAAGGTCCAGAGAGACCAGAACCACCGACGCGTCATCATAGACAGCAACGCCAAGATACCCGACAGGACAGCCGCCATCAAAGGCAAGGGCCCCAGCCCCCTCCCCATGCTGGTGGAGACCGGGCTAAACCTCCAACGAGCAGGAGCAGACTTCATTATAATACCCTGCAACACCGCCCACCACTTCCATGGCGACCTCCAGAAGAAGCTCAAGGTACCTGTCCTCCACATGATAGGGCTCAGCGCCGAGAAGACCAAGATGAAGCACCCCGGGGTCAACAGGGCCGGGCTCCTGGCCTCCGACGGCACCCTTATGAGCCGCCTCTACCAGCAGAGCTGGGGCAAGCAGGGAATAGAGATCATCGAGCCCGGCGCCGAGACCCAGAGAGACGTCATGAAGTCCATATACCAGTTCATCAAGCGCGGGGACCTGGAGCTCGGCAGGAAGCTCCTCTACGACGCGTCCCTGGAACTCATAGAGGCCGGGGCCGAGGCCGTCATATGCGGCTGCACCGAGGTCAGCATAGTCCTCCACGACGGCGACCTAACGGTACCCGTCCTGGACCCCATGCAGGACCTGGCCGAGGAGGCCGTCAGACTCTCAGCCGGCCCCTAGGTGAACCCATGGAGGCGCCACTCTACCGGGGGGCCCTCACCCACCGGGGCACCCAGGTTGAGTTCTACTACCCCGCCGGCGTAAGGTGGAGCTGCGCCAGGTGCGGCCGCTGCTGCAGGGACGTGGAGGGCCACGAGAGGAGGGTCCTGCTCCTGGACAGGGACATCGAGCGCATCAGGGCCGCGGGCGCTGAGGGCTTCCACGAGGCCACCGGCGAGGAGCCCTTCACCGGGGTCATGCTGAAGGAGGCCGGCGTCTGCGTCTTCCTTACGCCCCAGGGCTGCGCCATCTACGAGGACCGGGCCCTCCTCTGCCGCACGTACCCCTTCTGGGTGGAGAGGCAGGGCGACGCCTTCATCATCCACGTCGACCCGGGGTGCCCCGGAGTCGGGGACGGCCCCGAGCTGGACGAGGGCTTCTACCGTGGGCTACTAGGCCATGCGCTGGCCGAGATGGATACCTGACTTTTATACCTCCAAAACTGATCAACCACCATGACAGAGTTCCGGGCCATGACCAGGGACGACCTACCCCTGTTCCTCAGGCTCACAGGCCTGGTGGGCTGGGGCATGACCGAGCAGGACTTTGACAGGCTCATCACCTTCAGCCCAGAGGGCAACTTCGTGGCCTCCGTGGACGGCGTCGACGTGGGCATGGTGGCCACCACCAGCTACGGCGAGGTGGCCTGGATCGGCAACCTCATAGTGGACCCTGAGACCAGGGGCAGGGGCCTCGGCGCAGCCCTCACGGTCCACGCCATGAACCACCTCAAGGACCACGGCGTCAAGAGCATCCGCCTGGACGGTGTGCCCCTGGCCATACCCCTCTACAGGCGCCTGGGCTACGTGGACGAGTACTGGTCCATGAGGTACATGGGGGAGGCCAGGCCCCAGCCCGTGACGGGCGTGGAGCCCATGAGGAAGAAGGATCTGGACGAGGTGAGCCGCCTAGACCTGAAGCACTTCAACGCCCCCCGGCGAGACCACCTGGAGTACATCCACCGCCTCAGCCCCGGGCTCTGCTTCACGGCCCGCGTCGGCGGCAGGCTCGTCGGCTACATCATGGGAAGGGACGGCTCGGACAGGGTCAGGGTGGGGCCCTGGATATGCGAGCCCGGCCATAGCAGAGAAGCCGAGGCCCTCCTGGGCGCCCTCATGAACAGGAGGCCCGGTCAGCGCGTCTGGGTGGGGTTCCCGGAGGGTAACGCTGAAAGCAGGATGATCCTTGAGAGGAACGGGTTCAGGGAGATACCCAGCAGCCTGAGGATGTGCCACGGGGACCGCGGCAACAGGGAGAACGTGAAGGCGGTCTACGGCCTGGGGGGCCCAGATAAAGGCTAGCATAGGTGACTCCTCAGCCCGTGACGGGTTAGACGTGGTTCTTGCCGAGTAGGTCCATCACCCGGTCAACGGTTTCGAAGTACTGCTGGTCGCGGCGGTGCTCGAACCTGGGGCGGGGGATGTCCACGTCAACCTCCCCGATGATACGTCCAGGGCGCGGGGAGAAGACCAGCACCCTGTCCGCCACGTAAACGGCCTCCTCGACGTTGTGGCTCACCATGATGATGCTGTTCGGGTTCTCATCCTTTTTCCGCCAGATGCCCAGCACCAGGTCCCTGAGGGCCCTGGCCGTCAGCTCGTCCAGGCTGCTGAAGGGCTCATCCATCAACAGTATCTCAGGGTTCAGCGCCAGGGCCCTGGCTATGCCGACCCTCTGCTTCATGCCGCCACTCAGATCGTGGGGGTAAACGTTCTCGGAGCCCTCCAGCTTCACCTGCCTCAGGTACTCATGGGCGGCCTCGACACGCTTCGCCTTGGGTACCCCTATTACCTCTAGGGGGACCTCCACGTTTTCTAGGGCAGTCTTCCACGGCAGGAGGCCGAAAAGCTGGAAGACCATGGATATCTTGGGCGTCGGACCCGTAATGGGTTTACCCTCGAAGATGACCTCGCCGCCTGTGGGTTTCTCCAAGCCGGAGATTATTCGAAGCATGGTGGACTTGCCGCAGCCGCTTGGGCCGACCAGGCAGATGAACTCGTCGTCGTTCACAGTGAAGCGTACGCCGTCGAGGGCGACCACATCATTACCGTCTTCCACGAACCTTTTACTGACGTCTCTAACCTCTAGGACAGGCATCTCTCAGACCTCCACCTTGTACTTCTCGAAGCGGCGTAGGAGAGGCCTCCAGATGAGGGCCTCCATACTGAGGACTATGGCCGCTATTATCATCACTATCACCACCAGAATGATGGTGTTCCCGTAGACGTACCCAGCCTTATCCAGTAAGCTTCCCAGACCTGGAACGTAGACGTCTGGTACACCGGGCCCTGTGGATGGCAGGTACTCGCTGAATATCACCGTGTTCCAGCCCGTGCCCCAGCTAAGGATGCTTCCGGTGACGATGGCTGGTAGGATCGATGGGATGATTATGTGGGTGATCCGCTTCATCCCTTTGAACCCGAAGAGAGACCCCACCTCCCTGATCTCCGCGGGGATGTTCTTCACCGCGCTCGATACGTTCACGAACATGTACCATATCATGTCCAGTACGAGCATCACAACACAGGTGACCTCGAGGGCGAGCCTCTGGCTGCCGAAAATGCTACTTAAGCCAAGATAGATTGCTGGGAACAGAGCCAGTATGGGCACCCCCTGCCCGATGTCATATACAGGATTTATTATCGCTGCCGCCAGCTTGTGCTCAGCGGCGAGCACCCCTAATCCAAGGGCCACCGCGAGGCTGATGATGTAGGCGACAGTCAGCCTGCCCATTGTCATCAGAATGAGCCAGTGTATGCCCCCGAACTCCTCACCCGGCGGCTGGGTGAAGGCTTGGGCAACGGTGCTGGCCGAGGGCAGGTGGTCCAGTTCCCTTATGAGGAAAACAGCGATGATAACAGCGGCTATCACCGCCGTCAGCATCTTCTGTCTACGCGTGTAATCTTCAAGCCTCTGCCAGAAAGCCGAGAAAGCCTTCGGAACCTGGATGTGCTCCAAGCTGAACCAGCCAGTGCCTCCCAGGTACCCCATCTTACCTACGCCGCTCAAACCGATCTGGAAGATGGGTTTGAAGGTCCCCGCACCAGCCCTATTCATCAGCCTGTGCCAGCTCAGGCTGTTGATGACAACGACCAGAACCGTGACGTATACCAGGAGCTGTACAGCCATGCCCATGTCCCTGTAGAAGTAGGCTGAACGCGCGAGGAGAACCCCTATGCCACCAGAAGGCGGTGAGACGATCGCGCCCTTGTACTCGATGTACTCTGCTGCGATCATGAAGAACCAGCCGTCGCTCCACGCCAGGTTGGCCCCCGCCACCAACGCGGGGGCGATCGCCGGCAGAATGATGTGCCGAGTGTACTTCCAGCCCGTGATCCCGAAGCTCCTTGAGGCCTCGATGACGTTGGCCGGGATGGCCCTAACGGCGGCGACCACTCCGAAGAAGATGGCCCAGGCCATGGACGTGAAGAGGAGGACGATCACCGAGACTTCGACGCCGAAGGCGCCCCAGGTGAAGAGGAAGCCTATCACGAGGGGGAAGTAGCCCAGGATCGGTATGGACTGGAGGAGGTCGATGACGGGAGTTACGACGTAGCCTGCTGTCTTGTTAGTCGCGGCCAGGATACCGAAGCTGACCCCCCACAGTACGCTGAGGACCAGGGTCATGGTTATCCGGGTTACTGTGCTCACCGTATAGGATGGAAGGTCTCTCATCTCAGCGTACGGAGAGTAGGCGCCGATCATGTAAGCAAGTACCGTGATGAGGGCTAAACCCGCTGCGACCTTGACCAAGTAAACCTTCACATCGGTTCGCCTATCTCATCTAGCCTTATCAGCAGCGCGACTAAGGCGCGGTTTAAATGTTCCTGAATGCGGACGGGTCGCCTATAATGTTCCTCCTCTCTTTAGAGGGGTCCAGACATGTTTATAGAATAATGTCAGACATCGACTTAAAAACAATTAATGTGAGCTGAACCTGACCCTGTCCCCGACCCTGATCGCTGGCTCGTCCAAGCTCTCAGTCTTCACAACTATGTTCATGTGGTTAGGCATGTGGGTCTCGTCGAAGCCGGCCAGCGACCCTAGGCGCCTTCCTTCTACAGAGACGTTGTCGCCCATCACGATGAGCCCGGACCTGTTCACCTCGAAGAAGGCTATGGCCCTGACGCGGTCAGCTCCGCCGCCCGGGGCAGCGTCCTCGTCGGTGATCATCAGCTCGTGTATCTCCTGTAGCCGTACGGCTCTGCTCTTGGTCTCTATGAGCTTGAGGCCCCGGTCCTCGAAGCACACGTGGAGGAGGGCGACGACCTCCCCCTCCACGGGGCGCCTGTCCCCGTAGACGCTTGGGGTGATCCTCCTGAAATCGTAGGGTGCGGTCATCATGGCTTCACGTTTATCCCGGTCCGCTTCTCGGGTTCCTTCATGCCCACGGCCATGTACCAGTGGACGCTCTCCCGGTCCTCCCGTGTGCTGGCGCTCACGGTGTTACCCTTGTGGTCTAGGGCCAGGCAGTTCATTCCGCCGAAGCTCCTCAGGGTGTGGATGTCCTTCATGGCGCGGAAGGCGGCCTCCCTGACGCTGAGCCCGTCCTCCATGTAGTGTATTATGGTGCGGGCCGTGCTGTTCCTGATGGCTAGCTCTCCGCGGCCTGTGCAGGCAGCCGCCCCGTACCTGTTGTCGCAGTAGTTGCCGGCGCCAATGATGGGGCTGTCGCCTAGGCGGCCCGGGAACTTGAGGGCCGTGCCGCTTGTGGAGACGGCTGAGGCTACGTCCCCGTTACCGTCCATGGCCTGGATGTTGACAGTGCCGTGGTGCTTATCGGCCAGCCTGTCGTACCATTCCCGCAGGTTCTGGCTCCTGGCGTAGGTGACCACCCACTCCTGGCTCTGGTCGATGCCCTCGTGCTCGAAGGCGTCGGCCACGAAGGCCTCGTACACCCTCCTGCTCGTCTCGGTCTCCAGGCTGCCCTCCTCGCAGCCCATGACCCTGGCGAAGAGCTCTGCGCCCTCCCCCACCAGCATCACGTGGGGGGCTTCCTCCAGCACCTTCCGCGCCACGCTTATGGGGTGGATGAAGCCCTTCAGGGCTCCTACGGCTCCCGTCCTGAGGGTCCTGCCGCACATGAGGGACGCGTCCATCTCCTGGACGCCCAGGATGTTGGGGATGCCTCCGAGGCCCACAGATGTGTCGTCGGGGTTGCTCTCCACGAGCCTGGTGGCCGCCTCAACGGCGTCCAGGGCGGAGCCGCCCTCAGCCAGCGCCTTGACGCCGGCGTACAGGAAGGGACCGGCCTTATGCGTGCCGATTATGAATGGTTTAACCATCTTAGTTCTCATGAAATGGGTTTACACCATTACTTAAGGCATACCGAGGGGTTCAAGGCCACCATCACCGTCCACGCCGCCAGTCTCGGCCGCACCCAATTCCCCAGGCCACACGTTCTGCTGCTTGTGCGAGGCACCGGTCCAATAACTATATTTTCCCCGCCCCAGACTCTTAGGGGATCGCCATGGAAGAGGACATGACCGTACCCCACGCCATATTCATGAACCGGAACCTGATAGCCATCCTCATAGACCACCTGGTGGAGGAGGGGGTGATAACGCCGGAGGCCCGAGACAGGATCATAGCCGAGGCCGTGGCCAGCCTCACACCTCAGCCGGGGGAGGTGCGGGTCACCAGCACCGAGGTCTTCATCAGGGATGTCTTCACCAAGGGCAAGGAGATGGGTTACACCCAAGTGGCTTCGGCTGCACTCACGTGCTCGAGCTGCGGCGCCAAGTCTGACCCCAGCCAACGGTTCTGCACCGACTGCGGGGCCAAGCTGAGGTAAAGCATATTACCTTGGGCTTTTTAAAAAACCACAGGCAATAATACTGATCAAAGGAGACCACCATGGTCACCAACCTCCCCCAGGAAGCAAAGCAGAAGTGGAACGAGGTCACCATGACCCGCAACCCGGAGGAGCGCCTCCGCCTCATGGGGGAGTTCCTGAGCCTGGTGCCCAAGCACAAGGGAACCGATAAGCTGTGCCGTCAGGTCAAGCGCCAGATGGCTCAGATCAGGGACGAGACGGAGAAGAAGAAGCGGCTGCAGCAGAGCAGGAAGGGCTCGACTCCCAGCTACTACGTCCCCAAAGCGGGGGCCGCCCAGGTAGCGATCATAGGCCCCCCCAACGTGGGCCGCAGCAGCCTCCTGAGGGCCGTGACCAACAGCGCCGTGGAGGTGACTGACTGGCCCTTCAGCACAACGGTGCCCACACCGGGGATGCTGCCCTACTTGGACATCCAGTTCCAGTTGGTGGAGATACCGCCCATAGTGGAGGGCAGCAGCGAGGGGAAGACGGAGGGCTTCATGAACCTCAGCTCGGTGAGGAACGCCGACGCCATAATAGTCGTGGTGGACATCGCCGATGATCCCTCGGGCAACTATCTGATGGTGGCGGAGGAGCTGGAGAACGCTAGGATACTCACGGCGGAGCCCCCGGGCGAGGTGGAGATCGAGAAGCGGGGCCACGGCAGGGACATCCAGTTCATCTGGGAGGGGGAGCTGGACGGCTGCACCAAGGAGGAGGTGGTGGCCCTCCTCAACGAGTACAAGATCAGGTCCGCCCTCCTCAGGGTCAAGGGCAGGGTGACCCTGGACGTGCTGGAGGGCGCCATCTTCGGCAACGCCGTCTACAGGCCCACGCTGGTCCTGGCCAACAAGGCGGACCTAGGATATGACCAGGGCACAGTGGATCAGCTGAGGCAGTCGGCGGCGCCCCTCCAGGTGGGGGTGTGCAGCTTCCAGAAATCCAAGGGCCTTCAGGAAGCCTTGGGCAGGAAGCTTTTCGAGCTCTTGGGCATAGTGAGGATATATACTAAGGAGCCGGGTAAGGAGCCCGCCAAGGAGCCCATTGTGGCTAAGGGCGCGGTGACGGTGGGTGACTTGGCCAAGATGATACACAACGACTTCTATGAGCGGTTCAAGTACGCCCGAATCTGGGGCCCATCAGCCAAGTTCGACAACGAGAAAGTAGGGCTAGACAGGGAGCTATTAGACGGCACTGTAATTCAGATATATGTATAAGCCATTGTGCCAATTGAGGAAAAAAGTTGAGAATATAGGTATTTGTTAGTAGGGGTCCCCATGGTCCAGTATGTTTTCCATCTGTTCTGGTGTATAGTAAATGACAGACTTCGATCTAGACGCATTGAATACTCCATTTGGTCTATCACCGTGTAACATACTGATAATTTTGGGCATGTCCTTGTAGTCGCTTTCAACCTCTGCTTGCCTTTCACGGCCTTCAAAGGTCTCATCGTAGTATTTGCTGTATATTTTCAGATAGTTTTCCCAACCAACGTCTTTGAAGAATATGAAAAAGTCCATATCTGTTGTGAAAGGATCGTAGATCGTTATGTTATCTGCAGTGATGCCAGGTATTTCTAGATAATCTGCCGCGTCTTTTAGTCTGGCCTCTATAAACCTCAGAATAGCTATCTTTACGTTCGCCGGGTGCTTGCTGAACTCTCCGCCGTGACCTACTGACATACTTTAAAACTCCTTCAAGCGTGTTATGTTCTTCAAAGTGTATATATATTACTTATCATAAATACAATTTAATTTTACTAAAATTTTAACTATTTATACCTAAACCTATGCGAAGTTTTTTTCATAAGAACCTATTAAATTAACACGTAAAATTGTATCCGAGCCTGAAAAACCACAGAGAAGCACACGAGCTGGAAAAAAAATACAGATGGCTAGAGGCAGCCAACCGATACAGAGAGGCGATCACCGGCCAAGAAAACGACAGCTTTGACAAGGCAAGGGTGCAAGAAAGAATAGGCCTATGTCTTCAGCGGGCCGCATACCAGTCCAAGACAGACAAGGAGTTCACGGACAGAATTGGACCGGCTCAAGAATCATACAAAAAAGCCGGCGAACTATACGGGAAAACTAAACACCCATCATCGAAGGCGAGGAGGCTTCACTGCCAGGCCCAATCCACGCACCTCGAGTCCTGGATCATGGAGGACCCCCAGAAAAGAAAAGACTGCCTAGACAGGTGCCTCGAGGCAGACAGGAAAGCCCTGAAGGAGTGGAGCAGGATCGGCGACACGTCGGGCTACCTGGAAACGTGCAACGGGTTCCTGTCCCACCTGTACTCCAGGTCGGAGCTAATCCGGGACTACGAAGAAGTGACAGGGATCTTGGAGGAGGCCATAAAGTTCAGTGAAGCCGCGTATAAAGCAGCTGGCGGCCAGGAGGATGCGCCTGAACTCGCCCTGACACGACATCTCCTGAGCCTGATACTGCTGGACAAGCCGATGGAGGTCTACGGGTCGATAAAGAAGCAGCAGGACTTCATGAAGACCAGCTTCGAGACAGCTCAGAGAGCCTACGAAGACGCTGAGAGGCTGGGGGACCCGTACTTGGTGGGCAGATCCGGCGGGGTTCTGAGCTACGTGACGTTCGAGAGAAACGGCGACCTCGAAGCCTCGCTAAAACTGGCCAACACTCAGCTGGAGTCCGCGGATAAGACAGGCGACACCCTGCTGAAAGCTCAGGCTTACGAGCTCCTCGGCTACCTCACGGCCTGGAAGACCAACACCACCGACGAGGACCCGGAGACCCAAGTATCTGAGAACGAGAAAGCGTACCAGTACACCGAGAACGCTATAAAACTCTACGAAGCTATCTCGAGGCCGATTACCCTCGCCTACATAAACCACGTTGGCAGCCACTACCACTTGGCAAGGAATGAGAGCACGACGGAGACTAAACTGAAAATATACCGAAAAGGTGTTGCGGTAGCCAAGATAGACCTCGAAAATGCCCACAGATACGGCTCACAGTTGGGTACATTGTATATTCTGAATGAGCTCTCACACCTGCTACTGGGATTAATCAGATACGAGAGAGTCGAAGAAGACAAGAGGAGGCTCATAGAGGAGGCCACATCGACGGTGGATGAGCTCATCGAGGTCTCCACCAGGGTTCAGCCCTTCCGTTACTGGAACCACTCAGTGTTCAAGTTCCAGTCAGCCAAGCTAAAGATCGAGTACTCGAGGATAGAGAAGGACCAGGAGAAGCGCGTCACCCTCCTCAAGGAGGCGCTCCAGGAGGGCGAGGAGTGCGCCGAGCTGGGGAAGATACACCTGGAGACCAACCCCTCCCGGGCCCTGTCCCTGGACTACGCGGTGGGCCTGAGGCAGATGGGGGAGCTCTTGGAGTACCTCTACGCGGCCACTAAGGACACCCAGTACCTGGATCAGGCCACCGGCATCTACAGGGAGATGCGTGAGACGTACCAGGAGAACGAGCTGCTCAGCCGCGTGGCGGAGACCCACTGGAAGACTGCCAACATCAAGAACAGGCTCGGCCAGTACACGGAGTCCGCGGAGGAGTTCGAGCAGGCCGCCCAATGCTACGAGGACGCTGCGAAGAAGATACCTCACCTCAAGGAGTTCTACACGGAGTACTCCAACTACATGAGGGCCTGGAGCGAGATAAAGAAGGCTAAGCAGCACAACCTGGAAAAAGAGTACGGCAAAGTGAAGGAACACTACGAGAAGGCCGCGGAGCTGCACGGGCTCACCAGCAGGTGGGGCTACCTTTCAAACAACTACTCGGCGTGGGCCAGGCTGGCCGAGGCCGAAGCCCTGAGCCAGGACGACAAGACTGAGGACGCCAGTAACCTGTTCGGCGAGGTGGCCGAGCTGTTCGAGGAGAGCAGAAAAGTCATCGAGGGGCAGATAGACAGCATCGGCGTGAGGGACGAGCAGGAGCTGGCCAGGTCCCTGATAGAAGCATCACGGCTACGGCACGACTACTGCGTCAGCAGGATGACCTTGGAAGAAGCCCGGATACTCAACAGGCGGGGAGAGCACGCCGCCAGCTCAAGGAAGTACAATGAGGCAGCCAGTATCTTGCAGAGGATCGTCAACGCTCTGGACATGGATGCGGAGCGAAACGAGATAACACCCATCATCACCCTGTGCAAGGCCTGGAGGATGATGACACTGGCCGAGGCGGATGCCGCTCCACGGCACTACCATGAGGCCGCCCAGCTCTTCGAGGAGGCCAAGGACCTCAGCCTGACCCAGCAGACCAAGCTCCTGTCCCTGGGCCACAGCAACTTCTGCCGAGCTCTGTACGAGTGCACACAGTTCGAGACCACCAGGGACGTGGGGAGCTACCAGAAGGCGAGCCAGTACCTCACCAACGCCACCAACTACTACGTGAGGGCGGGCTACGAGCCGGCCCTGGAGTACTCAAAGGCCACCCAGAGGCTGTTCGACGCCTACGTCTACGTGGACAACGCCAACGCCGAGACGGAGCCGGAGAAAAAGGCCAGGTACTACGCCATGGCTGAGAGGGTTCTGGAGGCCTCCGCCAAGTCCTTCCTCAGGGCCAAGCACCCGGCGAAGGAGCAGGAGGTATACAGGCTTCTGGAGAACATACGCAAAGACCGTACGCTGGTCATGGCCCTCATAGATGTTCTCAACGCCCCCCTCATCTCCTCATCCACTGAGAGCTTCAGCGCGCCGACCCCCAGCCACGAGTACGCCGCCGGCCTCGAGAGCTTTGAGCACGCCAACGTCCAGGCGAGCCTCTACCTGAAGTCCACGGATGTGAAGAGCGGCGAAGCCTTCGACGCCATCGTCGAGCTGTACAACGCAGGGATGGCGTCCGCCACCCTGGTCAAGGTCGAGGACATCGTGCCCGAGAACTTTGAGGTGGTCAGGGTCTCAGGGTACTTCGGGGCAGCGGACGGCTACATCGACTTGAAGGGCAAGAGGCTTGGGCCGCTGAGCACCGAGGAGATACAGTTGTCCATGAAGCCCCTGTCCAAGGGGTCCTACACCCTGAAGTCCTGTGTAGTGTACCTTGACGACACGGGCGAGCTGAAGCACTGTGAGTCCGAGCCCGTGGAGGTCTCCGTGTACGAGATGGGTATCCTGGGGTGGCTCAGGGGCCCCCGGCCCTAGTCCGTTGCGCGCGCTAGATAAGCACCAGTAGGATCACGGAAGAGGTGATGGCGCAGCAGAGGCCCAGGAGGAAGGTTGTGGAAGTCAGAATCCAGAGAACTCGACGCGTGGGATATAAGGTGAAGAAGAAGATGAAGAAGGAGGACAGCAGAAACATGATGGCCCCGATGAGGAGGATGAGCCTGAATATCAGCGGGTCAGTCTCACTGAACTTCAGGATGGTCATACTCAGACCGGCGAGAGTCCCAGGGCGGGACGCGTTTAAGATAGGCTCGGTTAGGTTTCCCTGTACGCGGCTTCCCAAAGCATTTCACACCTTAAAACGTATGTGAAAATAGTGGTTAGGGTATTTAAAATGGGGGCACCGGTCCTCTGGAAGGAAAAGGATGATGTTAGAAGGCTTACATAATGGAGGAAGTCTTCTAGGCTCCTCAACCTTTTTCACCTAGACCCGTATTCATGGTTATGGCGTCATCAGGCTACAGCCCCTCGGTGTCAGACCTCGTATCATTGGAGTACCCCGAGGAGGCGAAGAGCAGCCCGGGCGGCCGCAGGGTCGCCTTCAGGGTTAGGACCACCAACTGGCGCGACAACAGGTACGAGCACAGGCTGTTCGTGCACTGTTTGGATACTGGGAAGCAGGTGCAGTTGACCCGGACCGGCAACGTCACCCAGATGGAGTGGATGACCGACGAGAGCCTCCTGGCCCTCTGGGACAGGGGCGGCAAGGCCCAGGTCTGGCTCTTCCAGATACTGGCGGGTGAGCCTCTCCAGGTGACCGACGTGGAGACAGGGGTAGATGCCTTCAAGCCCACCGAGAATGGGGTTCTTTACTCTGCGGAGCACCCTGAGAGGAGCAAGCGAAGCGGCGTCAGGGACGTCTACGGCGACGTCACCCACTTCGAGTCGGAGGACAGCGCCTCTGCCCTGTGGTACGTGAGTCTACCCTACCTCAGGGAGTACAACCGGAGGGTCGTAGGCCTGACGGAGGACGAGGCCAAGAAGGTGGCCAAGCCTGTGTTGGAGGTGTCAAGGCTCCTGGGGAGGCCCATGAAGGTGCTGGACTTCGTCGCTACCAGCGACGGGTGCATCGTGAACTGCAGGAGCAGGGACCCCCTGGTCTACTGGGACCAGGTCACCAGCTTCAAGCTGAAGGTGAACTACGAGTCATCGGCGTACCTGGTGGCGGGGGGCGAGGACTGGCACGGCAGGGCCACCATGCTTCAGCTGCCCAAGGTGAGCAGCGTGGTGGCCGTGAGCCCCGACGAGTCGAGTCTGCTCGTGAGCCACAAGGAGCGGGATAACATGTCCTACACCCAGGCGGACCTCTGGGCCGTGGATCTGCGGGGAGCCGACCTGTCCAAGCCCCTGGAGCCGTTGATGGTGAAGGTGTCGGGGGGCCTGGATCAGAGGGTGAACCAGGCCTGGTGGACAAGGGAGGGGGTATACGTGTTCTACGATAAGGGCACAGGGACCGCCTTAGCTCACCTGTCCGTGGAGGGTGAGGCGGCTGAGCTTAGCCTACCCCTGTACCCTGGGCCCACTGTTTCTATGAACGGTGAGGGTCATCTGGCGTTCATAGGCAATGGCCCTGAGTCTTTCCCCGAGGTGTACGCCAGCGGCGAGCCCGCCGGGTGCATGAAGGGGGTTAGGAGGCTCACGGACTACGGTGCCCAGGTGAGGGGGTGGAGCCTGGGTGAGGTGGAGACCATTCGGTGGAGGTCGAGGGACGGGGCGGTCGTCGAGGGGGTCCTCAGGAAGCCGAGGGGCTATGATCCTTCTAGGAAGTATCCGCTGGTCTTCCAGGTTCATGGGGGTCCTTCCACGGCCAGCCGCGGGTTCCTCCTGGAGCCCTACGATTATCAGAGGTATCCTCCGGTGCAGCTGGTGAACGACGGCGTCCTTGTGTTGAAGCCTAACTACAGGGGCAGCACGGGGTACGGGCAGGCGTTCCTGGAGCTGAACAGGGATAACCTGGGCCTGGGGGACATGTGGGACCTGGAGTCGGCCGTGGACGACCTGGTGGCTAAGGGAATGGTGGACCCGGAGCGTGTGGGCTGCATGGGGTGGAGCCAGGGCGGCTACATCTCGGCTTACGTGGGGCTCCATAGCGACAAGTTCAGGGCGGTTAGTGTGGGTGCGGGTATCAGCGACTGGTACACGTACAGGGTGAGCAACGACATCCCCTACTTCACGGACCACTACCTGGGGGGGACGCCCTGGGACCGGGGGGAGGTCTACGAGAGGACCGCCCCCATGAGCGCCATAGACCGGGCGCATACGCCTATGCTGATCCAGCACGGCGGTAAGGACCAGAGGGTGCCCCTCAGCGACGGCATGGAGCTGTACAGGGCTCTGAGGGACAAGGGGGTGCCCGTGGAGATGTTCATCTACCCTGAGATGGCTCACCCCATCACCAAGCCCAGGGAGAACAGGGCCGTGATCCAGCAGAACCTGGACTGGTTCAGACACTACCTGCTTGACGAGGCGTGTAAGCCGGTGGCTGATATCTGGGGTAAGGTCGAACCGGACTCCAACCAATAATTATTTCATGAGCCAGAACGAGAACTGTTAAGGCTTTTTTCGAGACGATTATTGTGCAGCAAGTAGTAGTCTGAGGTCACCGAAAGATTTTATCCGGCCCGCGCGCGTGCATGTTCAGAGTTTTTCCGTGAATTAGATATAAGAGAAATGGTGGCAAAGCCGAGAGAGGCAAAAGAAAATTACGAAGGCGCAGTAATGCCTGCATCATCTACAATAAAAATTAGCTAAAAAAGGATAAGGTTATGTTTGTGCGTGGGGTGAGTTCGAACCCTACCGCCAGTGGTGATATCACCACATTCTTTTCTTATTTATCAGGAACTCGGTCACATCTTTATGAACTGTTTTTCATTTTCAGCTAATAGATGAGCAGTTTCAAGGTACAGAATCAGTTTTAAGTCCTCTAAAACCGCTCCGCAATCACGACTTCATTTTCGTCAGGGTCTCTTAGACGTAGCTCGTATGTACCCCATTCATATTTAACTGGCGGGGCGAATGTCATGCCTTTTTGGGTCAATTCCTCACATGTCTTGTCTAGGTTTTCGCACATAAAAACGAAGGAGACCGTTCCTTGGACAGGCGAATCAACTTTATTGGCATCCCAAATGCATATCATCGGAGCATTCGAAATGAATCCGAGGTTAACTCCGTTTGTGTCGTCGTCCAGCGTGCCTAATATCGGGATTTCCAGTTTCTCATGGTAAAACTCGACGAGCTCTTTTATATTATTGGTAAAGACATTGACACAGTAGAAGCTCTCGATCATTTCCGCTTTCCTCTTCAGTAGCTTCCCGAAATTTTCATTTTGGGTGATTTAAGACTTCTCCCCTGCTAGCTGCATCGAACAACTAAAGCTGCCACCGTAATCATTACATCATCAGATTGGGGTCAAACCCCCCGTACATTCATGCTAGTGAAAAACGTAGATAACCTCAAGTGCGGTGGGTTGGGTTAATGGTGCGGGGGATAGGGATCAGACACCGATTTACATGTAAAATAATAACTATCTAATCTGTATCAGATGCATTCTTGAACCTATCACACGGCGCGCCCCCTCTGCAAAGACACATGTATCAAAAGTGTCATTCATAAACTGCGAAAAGCTATGAACCTGGATTTAACAGAGTTCTACAAGCTACTGGTAAGACCCACAGTCATAATATCAACCGTCTCCCCAAACGGGGTCTCAAACGCCGCCCCCTTTAGCTTCAACTCACCGGCAGCGACCCGCCCCACGCCGTTATTCGGATTCGAGTCAACGAAGAGCCATGACACCTGGACCAACATAAAGGAGAACGGGGAGTTCGTAGTAAACCTTGTAGATGAAAGCTTCGGCCCATTGATGGAGGTCCTGGAGAAAGACTTTCCATATGAGGTCAGTGAAATAAAGGAATGTGGCTTAACGGAGCAGAAATCAAACCATGTCAAGGCGCCCCGAATAAAAGAAGCCTATGCCTGGTTTGAGTGCAGGATGACTAAATATGTTGAGCTCTCGGAGAGAGCTGTCTGGATTTTCGGAGAAATACTGGAGGTGGAAGTGGATTATGCCGCAGTGGATGAGGTATTGGACGTTGAGAAGGTTAAACCCTTGAATCATATCTGGGGAGAATACTTTGTAACTGAGATGAGTAGAACAAGGTTCAAGAGAGCCTAGTAAGCGTCCAATTCTGCACAGCGCGTATATCCTCAACAGGAAAAGGAATTGAGACAGGGCCCGGTTCAGTAGATGGCGGGCTCGATGGGATTCGAACCCTGCCCTCAGTGGAGATGCCTCCCGATAACCTCCACTTTTTATTAATCGGAACTCCAAGTGGGATAAAGACTTTAAGAGTGCTGTATATTTTTAGATGAGAAAAGGAGTAGTTTAAAGTGAAACAAGATCCGAAAAAGGTATACATAATGCCATTGCTGGGTGGCATGATGCTTGACTCAGATGGTGGCGTTCTCTATAGGGAGCGTCAGATCTTCGCGCTGCAGTTTCTAACAGCGACGAGCAAAATAGAGAAACTGCTCCCGGATTGTTATCATCCAAGCGAAAAACCCGTGGTAACGGCCTCCTTTGTCTACAATGACGGTGTGGACTTCTTACAAGGAAGAGGATACAGGATAGCCACAGTATCGGTGTCAGCGATTCATGAGGGAAAACATGGTGTGACTGAGGGAAGCTTCATCGTAGTTATGTATGAGGACAATACGATGCCTATTATCGGCGGAAGAGAGTTGCTGGGTGTGCCTAAGCTTTACGGCGACATATCTGACCCGAGGATCATGCTGGATGGCAAGATCAGATGCGAGGTTTCTCTATATGGGAATCTTCTCTTTGGCATAGAGGTAGAGCCAAAGAGCAAGCAGCCTGAACAGGTGATCGAAGCCATGAATCAGAACCCGCGAGGGGCTCCTATGCTGGGATACAAGTATATCCATGCTATGGATGGAGAACCGGACTGCTCATATCCTATCGCTACGCCAAGCGACACAACATATAAAGAAGTATGGTCGGGGCAGAGAGGAAGAATATTCTATGGCGCCCCTAAGGAGGAGGACATAGGTTTCAACAAGTCGATACTGGATGCAATCAAATCCCTTGATGTTAAACAAGTTCTAGGCGTCTCAAGAAGTTACAGCTCTAATTTGCTGAGGATCGATCTTGCTAGAAGATTAGAGTAATTAATTCATTCTCGTAATATTTTTCCCAATTCCAACCAAGACTTAGTCCTCCATCGATTACCAGAGGGTGCCCAATGACGAAGCTGGATTCTTCTATGCCAACGATGGTGTGTCTCTGATCACTCAACTATAAAACACACAGAGGATTCGTAAAAAAAGGGATAAAAGTTAGTAGCATTCATTTATTGATTTCTTTTTCTACACGTGCACGGAAATGTATCTCAATGTCTTCCCATAATCCACCATTTGTTGAACCACCGCTAACCACAATGGGTTGACCTGTAATATACGTCGAGTCATCGCTTGCGAGCCACAGAACAGCCTTAGCGACATCCATCGGAGTGCCACAGCGACCAATATGACTACCCCGACCTAACATTCTTTCAAGAAAATCAAGGTTAGCCTCAGCGACTTCTTGGGAATACCCAAAGCTGCGAAGAAAGATAGGGGTAGCAATGCCTCCAGGACAGACACAGTTCACTCGTATGCCATCCTTACCGATCTCTGAGGCAACGGTTTTAGTCAACTGTATTACCGCTGCCTTGCAGGCGCTGTATATGTGAGGGCCGTTGCCTGTGCGTATTCCAGCTGTGCTTGCATTGTTAATAATTGAGCCATATCCTTGCCTCTTCATTACTATCGCAGCGTGTTTAACCCCGTACAATACTCCTTTGAAGAGGACGTCTATTGTTTTGTCTATTCCTTGTTCAGTGATCTCAGTTATTGATCCGAGTACTCCTCCAAAGCCAGCGTTGTTGAAGATAATGTCGAGTTTTCCCCACTCATCCACACAGCGTTGAACTGCCTTCTTGATCTGTTTCTCTTTGGAGACGTCAACGTGAAGATAGTGAGCGTTGGGGCCAAGCTCATCGGCTAAAGCTGTTCCATCATCGTCCATGATATCGGTTAGCAGAACCTTTGCACCTTCTTCAACAAATAGTCTCGATGTTGCTGCTCCTATTCCACTAGCTGCACCTGTAATGAGCGCAGTCTTTCCTTCCAGTCTACTCATAGAATCCCTGAGGATGTCACTGTTCAGTTAAAGATAAAATATTAACTACATGTGGGGTGGGGTTCGAACCCACGGAGGACTAGTCCATCAGGTTCTAAGCCTGACCCCTTTGGCCACTCGGGAACATCCGCGCGAACACATAAAACGCTGAGACCCAACTGGATCTTACCGAGACAGCACAGGATGGCCAACACGTCTATCTAACACACACTCCTCGACTCGTAGGACTTCCCTGCCGCCGCACACCGCCTCGCCACCCTCGTCACGGTGATAGCCGGTTTACCACCGCCGACCACCATCACCGCCAAAGAACCCCTAGAAAGCCTCCGATCGGCTAAAAGAGCCTAAAACCGTGGAAACGCGATGGCGATGGTGGTACCCCCCCCTCCCCCACACGCACACACAACAACAAAAGTGCGTGGAGTGGGTTCGAACCCCCCCCACCATTGATGAACGGCCCATTCAATACCAAAAGCACAGCACAGTAGAGACCGGATGTGAAAAAAAAGTAGGGGGGTATCATTTTATGGCAGTTTTTTCAGTCATAAAACTAGTCACCACGTAGCAATGACGCCGATGAGATCAGGGGCCGTGCGTGAAAAAAGGTAGGGGGGTACTACCCAATGGAGAATATTTCCATCATTAAGACGGTACAACCGACCCAGACGAAGCAGATGACCGCGAAACCCGGCCAAAAAAGAATATCAAATCCTCCTCCATCTCCTATTCCTTACCATTCCGGGATGAGAGGCTTCACCACGTTTCAGTGGTGAACCTGGTTTCTGCAACCCGGGCCACGTGGCGGCCTATAACCTGACCATCAGTGCACGATGATGGTACGCGTATTCCGGATAAACTTACCCGCCTCAGGCGTACCCAGCCCAAGCCACTCCCTCTGAAACACGAAGAACAGCTCCTGGTTCCCCACAAGCTCGTAGACGATGACCACATGCTCCGTCACCCCCGTAGGCAGCCCCCAGAAAAGCATCTTAATACCGTACTTGGTCGCTACCTGGTTCCACAGGGGGATGAACGCCTGCCTCTCCTCCAGGGGCAGCTTGAGGAACTCGGCGGTCATCTCCAGGAAGATGATGAAGCGTACCATCCTCAACAAACACCAGACGGTTTGTTATAAATTTAGCGCCGGGCCACCGTAAACAAACCTGAAAACAGGTGACCGCGGGGTTTTTTATACCGTGGAGCCATATTCCAGCAGAGTCGAGCCGATGATCACAGTGGTATCGGGGCTACCCCGCAGCGGCACCAGCATGATGATGAGCATGCTCCAGGCGGGAGGCGTAGAGGTCCTCACGGACAACCAGCGAGAAGCAGACGAGGACAACCTGCGAGGCTACCTGGAGTACGAGCATGTGAAGCATCTGGACAGGGACGCCTCCTGGCTCGGAGAGGCCGAGGGAAAAGCCGTCAAGATCATCAGCATGCTCCTCAGACACCTGCCACCAGACCACAAGTACAGGATCATCTTCATGCATAGAGACGTCTCCGAAGTCCTCGCCAGCCAAAGAAAGATGATGGAGCGCCGAGGAGAGCCACCTGACAGCCCAACCGACGAAACCATGGCGACCCTCTACAGGAGACACCTCGCCGAGACCCAGGAGTGGCTGAAGAGACAGCCCAACATGGACACACTACACGTGGACTACAACGAGACCATAAACGACCCATGGCCAACAGTAAGACGAGTCAACGAGTTCCTCGGCGGAACCCTAGACCAGGAAGCCATGGCCAGGGTCGTATCCCCAGACCTGTACAGACAGAGAAAATAGTCGCCCACCGGCACCCGGCGGACACCACCGCCATCCGCCGCCGCCAAAAGAACACCTAGAAATCCTCTAAACCAAAAAACAAGCCAGAAAAACGGGAAAAGTGGCGGCGGCGACGGGACCCCCCCTCCCCCCCACCCACGCACACACAGAAACATAAAACCAGGCCAAGACACAAACAAGGCAAACGAACCCAAGTCTTTTCCCGTCACCCAACACCTATCCACACGAGCAACATGTCCTCATCAGGCCTAGGCGGAGAACTATCCGACATCCCCCGCCTCAAGGACCACCGCCGACGCAGGTTCAGCAGCTACGACCGCACCGGCGGCAACAGGGACTACATAGTCGTTCAGCCGGGTGAGACCGCCGTCCTCGCCGAGATGAAGGGCCCAGGCTGCGTCAAACACATCTGGGTCACCATACGCAGCGAGGAGGAGTGGTACCTCAGGAAGCTGGTGCTCCGCATGCACTGGGACGACGAGAAAGAGCCCAGCGTAGAAGCCCCCATAGGCGACTTCTTCGGCATCGGTCACGGCCTCACCAGAAACTACGCCTCGGCACCCCTCCAGATGAGCCCCGAGGACGGCAAGGGCTTCAACTGCTGGTGGCCCATGCCCTACGGCAAGGGCGCCCGCATCACCCTGGAGAACCAGGGCGAGAGGCAGGTGGCCAGCTTCTACTACTACGTGGACTACGAGGAGTGGAGCAAGCCCGGGGACGGCCTGGGCAGGTTCCACGCCATGTGGCGCAGGGAGAACCCCACAGACGGTATAAGCGATAGAGGGGTCCCCAACAGGACCTGGATGTTCGAGGGAGAGAACCCGGACGGTAAGGGCAACTACCTGCTGCTGGAGGCCGAGGGCAAAGGCCACTACGTGGGCTGCAACGTCAACGTCGTCAACCTCCGGAAAACTGACAAGTTCAACTGGTACGGCGAAGGCGACGACATGATCTACATAGACGGAGAGAAGCTGCCCAGCCTCGTGGGCACAGGCACCGAGGACTACTACGGGATGAGCTGGTGCCCCACCCAGGAGTACTGCGCCCCCTACCACGGCCTACCGATCCC
>JBDRQD010000076.1:0-38612 GCA_043826455.1 Candidatus Bathyarchaeota archaeon | reverse complement strand
GCACGTCGTCGTCTATTACGCAGCCTTTCCCACCGAGGCAGTGGTCGCAGTGGGTGCAGAAACCGATCTGCTTCCCTCTTACGCCCCAGAACACTGTCTCGTGGCCCATCTCCTCCAGCATCCCCAGAGCCTGCTTCAGAGCGTACTCCGTGGCCTGAGGCCTGGGGCTGCCGCAGATACCCAGAATCATCAAATGATTCTTGGAGCGACCATGTATAATATTTACCCGTTTTCATCAACTGTTTTAAACCATAACGCAGCAATGGATATGATTCGCCGGTGACCATTAGGGTACTACTGAATCCCATCAACAGGGAGATACCCGCAGAGAGAGGGGACATCCTCCTAGATAGGATGCGGGAGGAGGGCGTCCACATAGAGGCCCTGTGCGGCGGCAAGGGGTTCTGCGGCAAGTGCAGGGTTATCCTAGAGAGGGGCAGGGTCGAGAAACGGTCGACGACGCCGGATAAACTCCTCTCCCACGAGGAGCTAGAGCAGGGTTACCACCTGGCCTGCATGGTCCGCCTAATAGAGGACTGCGAGTTCACCATACCCACCGAGAGCAGAGTGGAGAACCCCAAGATACTCATCAGCGGCGAGCTCCAGATACCTGAGCCAAGACCGGCCACGTCCAAGCACCTCCTGAGCCCTCAGCGAGGCACAGCGGGCTCACTGCTCTCCTACAGGCGCCTGAACCTGCTGAACTACCAGGGGACGGCCCCGAGAGTCTCGGACAACGTCTACGAGGCGGTTAACGCTTTGAAGGGCGACGCCGTCACGGTGACGGTTTCCAGAACTAACGGGTACCCCGAGATCATCGGCGCCGAGCAGGGGGACACCACAGACAGAAACTATGGTTTGGCCATCGATATTGGCACCACCACCCTCGTAGCCGTCCTCGTGGACCTCAACACAGGGAAGATTCTAAGCACGGCCTCAGGCATGAACAAGCAGATCACCTATGGCGAGGACCTGGTCACTAGAGTAGCCATAGCTAGGACGGAGGATGGGCTGAAAAAGCTCCAGAGGACAGTGGTTGCTGCGCTGAACGACGTGATCTCCGGGCTCTTCAAGGAGACGGGCGTAAACCCCAGCGAGGTCTCCGATGTCACAGTAGGCGGAAACACGGTGATGAACCACCTGTTCGCGGGCCTCGAGTCGGGCTACCTGGAGATCGCCAACGTGGAGGTACCCCGTGACCCCATCATCATCAAGGCCCGGGACGTGGGACTCAAAGTAAACCCCGAGGCCTACATCTACTGTGTGCCCAACGTGAGCCGGTACCTGGGGGGCGACGCCGTGGGCGACGTAATAGCCAGCGGCATGCACAGATCGGAGGAAATGAGCCTCATGGTGGACCTGGGCACCAACGGCGAGATAGTCTTCGGCAACGACAAGTGGCTGTTCAGTTGCAGCTGCGCCTCGGGACCCGCATTTGAGGGTGAGGGGGTGCGCCACGGAATGAGGGCCGCCACAGGAGGCATAGACCATGTCTGGATAGACCCTGGGACCAAGAAGGCGCAGGTGTCCGTCATAGGCGGCGCCCCCGCCAAGGGGATATGCGGCTCGGGGCTCATAGACCTGGTGGCCGAGACCTTCAAGGCTGGTATACTGGACTTCTCTGGGAAGCTGGTGGCCTCCGCGCCCTACGTTAGGACGGGGAAGTGGGGCCTAGAATACCTAGTGGTCCCCGCCGCGGAGACCTCCATAGGCAAGGACATCATGCTGACCCAGGCCGACCTGGACTACGTCATAGACTCCAAGGCTGCTGCCTGTGGAGCCATAACGGTGCTCATGAAGAAGCTGAGGATAGGCATCCGCGACGTGAAGAGCATATACCTGGCCGGCGCCTTCGGCACCTACACCGACATGGGCAGCGCCACCAGGCTGGGCATATTCCCCGAGTTCCCCAACGGAGAGTTCCACCCCATAGGCAACGGCTCACTGTCCGGAGCCTATGCGACCCTAATGTCCGTGGATAAGAGGAGGGAGGCCGCGGAGGTGGCCAGTAAGATGGTTTACGTTGACCTCCTGGTGGACGTGGAGTTCATAGAGGAGTATAGTAAGGCCCTGTACCTGCCGGGGGACAAGGAGTACTTCCCGTCCTCGGCTTGACCGATGCCCTTTAATCGACTATATATGATATGATCTCCATTTACTAGGGAAGTGTAGGAGACGGTTCATGGTAGAGCATAAGGGAACCATAGTCGTCACGGGCAGGGGTGGCACGGGTAAGACCACCTTCACGGCCCTCATGGCCAGGTACCTCCACGAGAGAGGCGTGGAGCCCATCCTGCTGGTGGACTCCGACCCGGATGAGAGCCTGGCCGAGATGCTGGGACTCGACCTTGAGGGTGAGGGGAAACGGTCCATAGCCGACGTGCTGTCCGAGATTCTTCAGGAGAGGAAGATGACCCGCATGACGGGCATGACCCCCACGGACAAGATCGAGCCCTTCCTGTTCCAGGAGTGCCTCTACGAGGGGCGGAGCTTCTTCGACTTCATAGGCGTCGGCACCAAGTGGATCGAGGGCTGCTACTGCCTCCCGGACCGGAGCCTGGGCCAGATAATGGACATGTGGTCGAGCAACTACGTGTACGTCATCGTCGACAGCCCCGCCGGGGTGGAGCACCTGAACAGGAGGATAACCAAGAAGGTGAAGGACGTCTTCAACATCCTGGACCCCAGCAAGAAGAGCTTCGACAACGCGGAGCGCAGCCACAAGATCATGAAGGAAGTGGACATAGAGTTCGAGAACTACTACCTAGTGGGCGGGTACCGGTTCACCGAGGCGCTGGAGGCAGAGGCAGAGAAGCAGCCATACAGGTACCTGGGCAGGGTGCTCAGCGAAGAGCGGATCGCAGAGTACAACATAGCAGGACGATCCCTCCTAGAGCTACCGGACGACTCTCCCGCGTACCAGTCCGTGAAGAAGATCATGGCCAAAGCCGGCTACTAGGAGACTGAGGCCGTGAAGATCGCTGTCGCTGGAAAAGGGGGCGTCGGCAAGACCTTCGTGTCCTCCACCCTCTCCAGGCTCCTAGCCCGGGACGGATACAATGTGCTGGCCGTGGACGCGGACCCTAACCTGAACCTTGCCGTCAGCCTCGGCGTGCCCCAGGACGAAGCCGACAGGATGGTGCCCCTGTCAGAGAACGAGGCCCTAGTCAAGGAAAGGACCGGCGTCTCTGCGGAGGAGGCCTACGCACCCATATTCAACATGAACCCCAAGGTCAACGACATAGTGGACAGGTTCGGGGTGGAGGCACCAGACGGCGTAAAGCTCCTTGTTATGGGCACCGTGAAGGGTGGAGGCACTGGCTGCATGTGCGGCTCCAACGCCCTCCTCAGGGTCCTCGTCCAGCACATGCTCATCCAACGAGGCGAGGTCCTGGTCATGGACATGGTGGCCGGCTTGGAGCACCTGGGCAGAGGCACGGCCAGGAGGATGGACGCCATGCTTGTTGTCCTGGAACCCAGGATGAAGTCCGTGGACACAATCAAGCGCATCATGAGGCTGGCCGAGGAGATCGAGGTCAAGGAGGTGCTGGCCGTGGGGAACAAGGTGGCCAGGCCCAAGGACAGGGAGTTCATCAAGCTGAAGATGGAGGAACTGGGGGTGCCCGTTGTCGCCTACATTCCCTATGACGAGGCCGTGACGGACGCCGACATGGCGGGCACACCCGTCCTCGACTACGACGCAGACTCAAAGGCCGTCAGAGCCGTGGATGAGCTCAAGCGCTACCTCATCGAGAGATACAGGCCATAGCCGAGCGAAGGGCCCAGAATGAAGGTCAAGGCCGTCAGCATCAGGACCCACTACTGGAGACCGGGAACAGACTACACATCAGAGATCATTGAAAAGGTCCGAGGACTAGTCGAGGACGAAGACATCATCATCGTCAGCGAGAAGGCGCTATCCACAGCCTCAGGCTTTTTGGTTGACGAGGCCGCGGTGAAGCCGGGGTACGTCGCCAGGCTCCTAGCAGGCCCCTGGACTAGGCGAGTGTGGGGCGGCCCCCTCGGCACTATCACTGGGCTAAAGGAGCAGACCATCGTCAACCTGAGGAACTACCCCGCGGAGGAGGGCGCCGCCCACAAGCAGGTGGCCCTAAGAACTGTCGGCCTCCCCCAGTCCATGCGCCACTACAGCGAGGGGGGAATCGACGCGAGCAACCTCCCGTACTCATACGTCAGCTTACCGCTGAGAGACGCCACTAAGGTCGCGTCTAAAATCCAGGAAGCAGTCCGCGAGCGCACAGGTAAACGGGTCACCGTCATGATCGTTGACGGCGACACCACCTACTCCTGGAGGAACCTCCACATCGCCCCCAGGAGAGTGGAGTTCCCCGGTCTCGTGCACCTCGGAGGCTTCCTGGTTTTCATCATCGGGAAGGTATTGAGGCTGCAGGCGCGGCAGACGCCCCTAGCCGCGTCCGGGAGCAGTGTGAACCCCGACAGGGCTCTCTGGCTGGCCAGACTCCACCACAGGCTGTGTGGCCGAGGAGCCGGCAGGACCGTGTGGAGCATGTCCAGGGAGATGGAGACGTCCTTAACGGGGGTAACATGGGAGATGCTGGAGTCCGTGAGGCACCACCCCATAACGGTGGTCCGGTTCAGCGGTTAGTCGAAGAGGTCCTCGTCCTGCTGGTATGATCGCCCCAGCCTGAGGGCGATGGAAGCTTTCGTCAGCTCCTTACCCAGGTACGCCACGTGGTCCAGCCTGGTGACGAGGCCTAGCCTGATGATGGTCTGGTATACCTCCCGGGCGTCGCCCCCCTTGACTATGGTAGCCGGCTCTTCTCTCCCCGGGGGATAGTGGAGAGCAACGATCTTGCCGGCGCCCCGGTCCACCTGCACCTTGAACCACCCCGCCTCGTCAGGCTTATACTCGTCAATCTCTGAGCCCAGGACCACCTCCGCCGACGACTCAAGGCTCGAATCGTAGGCCTCCTCCTTCCAACGCTTCTCCTTCAGCACCAGCAGGTCGAGGCCCAGGTCCTTGGGCACAGACCCCCTCCTCTCCGCCACGTACATCATCCGGGAGGCACGAACCACCTCAGCCACGCTGCCCCTGGCCTTGACGCTATACTCCGGCACGTGGAGCATACAGGCCCCAGCCTCGCGGGCCAAAGCCGTCAGGGCCGCGTTCACCCCTGTGGAGTCCGCGTCTATGAGCTCCGTGGCGTTGCCTATGCCGAAGAGTAGCGGCACCTCTGGGTGGTTATCCTTGAAGAGCCGGTAGCTCTCCAGCGCCGTGAGGAGCCCCGGCCTCAGGAGGGGTTCCACCACCAGGTCGCCGACGACCTTGTTGAGGCCCAGCTCCCTGGCTCTCTCAATGTTCTGGGCTAGAGCGTGAACCCTCTTCCTGGCTGTCCTGGGCAGGTGGCCTCTGCTCATGTCTGTGGGGAGGACGACTACAGCCTGGTCGCCGATGTGGGGCGCCGCCGCGTCCAGGTTGCCTGCGTCGACGCTGAGTATCATGTCGATGCCTGCGTCAACGGCTGCCCTGATCTCTGAGGGGTCCAGGGTGTCTACGCTGAGGGGCAGGTCCACGGCGTCTCTGAGTGCGTCGATGATGGGTGCCAAGGTCTCGGGCCTCGGGTTGCCTGCCAGCATCCCTATATCGATTACTTGGGCGCCCTGGGACTGGTAGTACTTGGCTCTGTCCACGATCTGCGTGAGTGTGAGGGTGGGGGCGTTGACCACCTCCGCTATAACCCTCATAGGGAGCCCGTCGCTCACAGGTAGACGCCTTGCGCCCTCACCCAGAGTGATCCCGCCTCTGAGCTTCAGGATGTCAGCCCAGTCACGCTCAGCCGCCTCTATCTCCTCGGATGCTCTCTGCTCAGCCAGGTCCCTGATGAAGTCTGAGGCCGGAACGGTCTTCGATAACTGGATGTCTGAGGACAGGACCGTGGGCAGGTCAACGAAGTGGACGGGCCCTTTGAATGTTGGGACGCCCGTCGCCTCCTCCACGCAGGACACGTCGCCGCTGACGGTCCCAGGGGTGAGAATCATGCCGTAGCGGTCCAGGCTCATCTTGCCGAGAACGTCAGCCACGTACCTGGGCGTGAGGAAGGATGCGACGGACACGGGTAGAGCTAACACGTCCACGTCGCTCAATCCCTTGACCGTGCGCCTGACGGCCTCCTCGGCGAGCTTCCCCGTTAAGACTAGAACCCTCATCCTAGGCCCCGCCTATTTCACACTCACTTGGGCGCCCAAGTTGTCAGCCTTGGTGGTGAACGCCAGACCCTCGCCCACCGTGTTCAGGAAGCGGGACAGGCTCCGGGCAAGTTGATCGGCCTGAGCCTCCCCGTCCACTAGGCCGTAGAAGGCCGGCCCCCAGGAGCTCTGGCCGGCCCCCACGGCCCCGTTCTCAAGCAGATAGTTTACGCCTTCCTCGATCCTGGGGTGGCTGTACCTTCCTCCCTGGACTTTCAGCCAGTAGTCGCCGAACATGGAGTCCAGCTTGGTCATGGCGTCACCGAACCTCTCGATGTCCCCCTCGATGATGGAGGGGATCAACTGGATCAGAACTATCCTTGACACCTCTGCGACTGTCTGGGCAGGCGGAGGCCCCAGCCTCCTGAAGGCGTCTTTCTCGTTGTCACCGCTGACGCCCCGGTTTATGCGGGGGACGCCCACCACGAATACCCAATCCTCGGGAACGTCTCGCCTGAATATGAGGGGCGGCACGGAGTCCCGCCTCTCCAAGGCGTGGCCCCCGTCCACTATGAAGCCGCCGCCGAGGAACGCGTATGCGCCTATGCCGGATACTCTGCTCCGGCCCATCCGTTCCGCGATGCTTTGAGGTGTCAGCCCCAGGTCGAACATCTTGGATAAAATGGTCCCCAGGGCTATGGTTAGCTGCGTCCCTGAGCCGAAGCCTGTGTGCTCCGGGATGTCCTCCAGTATCTCAACCTGGACACCCGATGTTATGCCGTGGTCTCTCATCAGGGTGCTCAAGATGTCGCTGGCCCTGCTGGAGCGCGCACCAATGATCCGGGTCTCGCTGCTCTCAACGGCCTTGACGGTGAGCCGTGGACGCTGGATGGCTACGCCGACGCTGCCGTGGATCCTGCCCAGGTCTCCCCGCATGTCGACTATGCCGAACTGAAGCCTTGAAGGCGTGGTTAAACTGATCTCTACAGTGGTACCCCCCAGTTCTTCATCATCTGTCTTAGCTCGTTTATGACGCGGCTTTCGGGCGAGTTCTCTGGCGACACCCGCCCCACGGTCTCCGCGCACTCAGCTATCTTTCTGGTCAGCGCCTGCACCTCGCCTGTCCTGCCCTGCAGTTGGAACACCTTCACTCTGGTCGCGTGGATCACTGCCTCTATTGCCTCGGCTCTTCCCCTACTAAAGACGATGGGGTGCTCCCTTTTTATCACCGTTTTGATGGGCTTAGTCTTGAACGACGCCTGGGCGTCTGAGTAGCCGGCTTCGCCCTGGACCTCCACGTAGATGCACGAGTCTGCCTCCTGGAGACTCATGTCAGCGCACATCTGAGGCTGTCCAGGGACCTCGTCCTTGAATGCCGTCGCCAAAAACAGGTACGGATCGTGGGTGACGTTTATCACCGCCTCTCCGCCATATTTGAGGTTCCTATAGGTCTCACTGGTCTTATATGGCCTGATCTCAAGCAGGTCTCCTGTTAGTTTCACCCCCATGGCGGCGGCGTTCACTGAGCCATCAGCGCCCCTGGTAACCAGTATGACTTCGACTATTCCGTCCCTTGTGAAGCCCGACTTGTGCAGCATGCTCAGCAGCTCTGCTTCTTTTATAAATACCAACAGGCAGTTCCCTATAGAGTCGTCGACGGTTTACTAAAAATTATCCAAAAACAGGGGCAGCAGGTAGTCTCCCTCTCCCCCAAGGATGACCCTGAAATGGGCACCATCTGGACCCTGGACCTCCTCGAGGGTGCCCCTCACCCTGACCCAGTCCCCGGCCTCGGCCTGCTCCGTGAACTTGCCCCGGTAGCTCACGAGCTCAGTGATTTCCCCCTGGATGGGATCAGACAGCGTTTCCACTTCATCGACTCTGTATGTGCACGGCGTATAAATGGACCCAGACGAGTCCGCGACCCTGGCTTTGAGTGTCACGACGTCCATCGGCTTAGAAAGATAGCTTTCCTCGTCTCGCAGAAGCCTCACGAAGTAGTCCGTGCCCATGACCCTGCCGTGTAGGACCTTCCGCTTCTCCACCTCAGCCAGCTCCTTGAGGCGCCCCAGGTCGCCCCACCGAGAGAATAGCACATTTTTCACGGTCTCGTCGTCGTAGGGCGACACCCATCCCCCGGTTCTTCTCAGCTTCTTTAGGGCCTCGTAGACTTTCCGCCCCTCATCAAGCCCGTAGACGTTCAGATCAACGTCGGAGCCCTCAATGTCCAGCCCTATAAGAAGCGAGCCGGATACGCCGAAGCCGCTTAAGGGGACGCGGCTCTCGTCGGCGATAGCCTCCGCGAACCGGACTAAAATCTTCTCAAGGAGCGTGGCCGGGTTTTCAAGAATCTCTCCTAGTCTCTCCCTGGGCTTGTACACGCCGGCTACGCGGTGAACAGGGACAGATTGCAGGGTCATGTTGAGCCTCCTAATGTGGTTGAGGTACATGGGGTAGTGCTCCTCCAGGTACCTCGTGGTTTCGCCTATGTCGCTCACCCTACGATAGTGGACTCCTCCCTTAGACCTTCCCCCCCGGGGGTCAGGGATGTAGCGGAGGTATGCTATCACCATGTTGTCTGGGTGAACGCCGCCCTTCACGGCGAAGAACAGGCCCTCGACGGTCCTGAGGTAGTCCCCCTCGGTGAAGCCTGAGAGACGGTCCATGCAAGTATTATCTTGGCCCGGTGGAACTTTATAAAGTGAGCAACGATTTATGGAGGGGACACACATGGAAGGCGGAGTGGGTGACTTGGTGGGGCGGTGCGCGTCCCTCGCGGCCCTCCTAGAGGTCTCGGCGTACCCCAAACCGGGAAACGTCCACCGCCTAAGGGACTTTCCGGGCACCAGCTACGAGCATTTTCTGGCGGCCAGCGTCTCCATGATGCCCTGGATGAGGGATCTGGCTGGCCGGAGCAGTTTGATCAAGGCTGGGGGAGGAGACTGGGGCGGCCTGGGCATGGGTGGGTCGATCCTCGGCGCCGTCGAGGAGATGCTGGCGTGGCAGAGGGGCGGCAACGTCCACCTTGGTGTGATCCTCCTGTTCTCACCCATAGCTGCCGCCGCGGGGGCCGTAGCTGAGGGTGGCGTGGTTGAACCCTTTAAGCTCAGAGCCTCCATAAGGGAGATCATTGGGGCTGCGGCTCCACAGGACGCCGTGGACATCTACAAGGCCATTGGTATGGCCATGTCGAGGGAGAACCTGGGCGACGTGGATGAGCTGGACGTCACAGACCCAGTGTCACTGGACTACATCTTGAAGCATGGCATCACGCCGCATGACATCTTCGAGACCTGCTCTGGGCGAGACTCCATATGCAGCGAGTGGGTCACAGGGTTCAACATAGTGGTCTCAGAGGGGTATGGGCACCTCGCGGAGCATCTGTCTAGGGGGGTAAGCGTCAACGACTCTGTGGTAAACACGTTCCTCTGCCTACTCTCGGAGCACCCCGACTCCCTGATCCAGCGGAAGAGGGGCCCAGAAGCTGCGAGGACTGTAAGTGAGAGGGCTCAGAGCATCCTTGACGCCGGGGGCGCGGCGTCGGACCGTGGCAGATGCATGCTCATTGAACTGGACGAGGAACTACAGAGGACGAATGGCGCGCTGAACCCGGGTACAACGGCTGACCTGACGGCTGCATCCCTGTTCGTACTCCTTCTCACCGGGTGGCGGCCATGACTACATGGCGTAGCGCCTGAGGTAGTGGGGGTACAGCTCGCAGAACTCCTTGATGCCCTGCTCGGTGACGAGGCCTCTGATGGCTTTGTCCTCGTGTACTCCCAGGTAGTTGATGTGGTACTTCCTCATGACGCTCACGGCGTCCTCAAGGGTGGTGTCCACGCCCACGGTGATCAACGGGACGGACACTAGGTCCCCCATGACTAGCTTGCTCTTGTCCTCGGCCACCAGCAGCCATTTCATTATATCCTTGAGGGTTATGAGGCCGACGGGTTCGTCGTCCTCGTACACGATCACGGCCTTGAAGTTCACCCCCAGTAGCCTGCTGGTCACCTCCACGAGATGATCCTCTGCCCTGGCAATAGGAGGAGTCTTGTTCATGAGGACCCTGCAGGGGAGGCCGCAGAACTCGGAGCTCAGTTGGACGCTCAACTCAACCACCTGTAAATATAATACTTATTTACATTTATTTAGTTTTCAGTCAGAAAAACGCGTTAAATTTAACGAATATCTGTTCGCTTCACGTGGCGGCCGGAAAAACGTTATAGCCGTAGCTCCATTACCTTTACTCGATGGTTCTTGGACGCAGATAGCAGCATCCTGTACGTGAACAAGAAGACGAAGACCGGCGTGGTCTTCGAAGCCGTGAAGAAGCACACCTCTCCCGAGGGGGCGTCAAAGGTGGTGATAGCCAGCCACAAGGGGAAGGCCGCCCTGAAGCTGGCGGAGGTCCTCGGTAAGCAGGTCCAGGTGGTCAGCGTCACCGAGTTCACCTACGACGATGACACCAAGAAGGACATGAAGAAGCTGAACGTGGTGCCGGTGGAGAAGGCCAGTCTCCCAATCCAGGACGACAGGGCCATGAGGGAGACCCTCATGATGTTCGGGTCCGGTGTGAAGGCCGCCATGGAGGTGGCCGCCGTGGCCTCAAGCAAGAAGCTGGTGGGAGGCCAGTTCATAGCCGTCGCCGGCGAGAAGGAGGGCTTCGACACTGTGCTCATCCTGGACACTGAGCACCCCCAGAGGGAGCAGATCTCGGACCCCTTGAAGCAGATGAGGGTCAAGAGGTTCATCGCCCTCCCCGAGTAGTCGCCCCCTCTTCATCACCAATGTTTTATTCGTGGCACAAGCCCTTCCATGTGGTAGGCGTTGTCTGACAAGAGCAAGACCGTGTCCGACTCCATGGAGGACACCAAGGAGAGGCACCGCAGGTACCTACGAGCAATCAACAGTCCTGTGAGGAGAGACATCCTTAGAGCCATGAAGGAGGGGCACAGGACCTTGGAGGCCCTCTCATCGGCCACCGGGCTGGATGTCAAGTCCCTGGACTGGCACGTGAGGCTCCTGGAGTACGGGTTCTGCGTGGAGAGGAGGCAGGGGAAGGACGGCGTCATATTTGAGCTGACCAAGGAGGGTCTGGTGGTGGACTACATGGACAGGAAGTCCGTGTAGAAGGGCTATAACATATTTTAATGTATTTTAACGATAAACATCGCCTTATTTATTATAATTAATTTAAATATAGTATGTATTGACCGCAGATGTTTTAATTGCGGGCTACATAATCAGATCGGTGTTCTAAACGTGGTGAGCGTAAACAAGCTTGCTCAGGTGCTCGCGGAGGAGCTGATCCGAAGAAAGGACTATTACAGGGTTGGCGTGGAGAAGCTGCCCTCGGGAGCAAAGGTCATCGACACGGGGCTGGAGGCCCACGGAGGCTACGAGGCGGGGCTGATGGTTACCCGCATAGCCATGGGGGGAGCGGGGACGGCTCAGCTCCAGTACGCCGACTATGGAGGAGTGAAGCTGCCCGCCGTGGTGGTGTCAACCGACCACCCCGCCATAGCACTGTTCGGGGCCCAGCTCGCGGGCTGGAAGATAAAGCCGGAGGGCTACAGCGCCGACAGCTCCGGGCCGGCCAGGGCTCTCTCCCTCAAGCCCAAGGAGGTGTTCCAGAAGATAGAGTACAAGGATGAGGCGGATGTAGCCGTCATCCTGCTGGAGACCGAGGAGAAGCCGCCGGACGCGGCCGCCTACTACATCGCTGAGAGGTGCGGCGTGAAGCCCGAGAACGTGTACATGGTGCTGACTTCCACCAGGTCCGTGGCTGGCATGGTCCAGATATCGGGGAGGATCGTGGAGACGGGTCTCTTCAGGCTCGACATACTGGGCCTGGACCCTAAGAAGGTGCTGTATGGGGCGGGAATTGCCCCTATCATGCCGGTCCACCGGGACCCCGGGAAGGCCATGGGCAGGGCCGAGGACGCCTTGACCTACGGCGGGGTCACCAGCTACGTGGTGGACGAGGCGGAGGACGCGTTGAAGAAGATAGCCGAGAAGGCCCCATCCACCAACTGCAAGGACTACGGTAAGACCAGCTACGAGATATACAAGGCCGTGGACTTTGACTTCACCAGGATCGACCCGGCCCTGTTCGCCCCCGCGGCCATCAGCCTCACATCCTCTAGGACCGGCGCCACCTTCACCTACGGCGAGGTCAACGACGAGATAATCAGGCAGTCCATGAAGTAGCGCGGTGGCTCAAGGATGAACAGGATCGAGGTGACTCTCATCTCGGGGAGGACGGCCAGGCAGGGGGTGGGCCTGGAGGAGGGGAAGCTCTCCGAGAGGTACATTCAGAGCGTTAATGCTGTGTCCCTCAACCCCGAGGACGCGTCCAGCATCGGCCTGGTGAAGGGCGGGCTGGTCAAGGTCTCCACCGAGCACGGGTGCGTCACAGTATACTGGACTGGCGACAGTGGCTTGGATCGGGGGATGGTCTTCTTCCCCTACGGGCCCTGGGCCAACCAACTCTACGCATCATCCACGGATGGGACGGGGATGCCCCAGTTCAAGGGGATCAAAGCCACGGTCTCGGCCGCTGACGGCGGTAAGGTGCCCACCATCCAGGAGATCGTGGACTCCATGAGAGGAGGAAAAGCGCTGTGAAGTATGAGGATGTAGTCTGCCCATTCTGCGGGTGCCTATGCGACGACCTGGAGGTGAGCGTCGAGGACGGCCACATCTCTGAGGTGAAGAACGCGTGCGGCATATCCAGGTCCAAGTTCATGAACCACGGCGCCAACAGGCTGGAGCACCCCACGATTGACGGTAAAAAGGTGTCCCTGGAGAAAGCAGTGAAAGAGACCGTGAGCCTGCTGTCTAAGGCGGAGAGGCCCCTCGTCTACGGCCTCAGCTCCACGGAGTGCGGAGCCATAAGCAAGGCAGTGGAGATCGCTGAAACGACCGGAGGTATTATTGACAACACGTCCTCGGTCTGCCACGGCCCCACCATCCTTGCGCTGCAGCAGGTGGGGGAGTCCAAGGCAAGCCTAGGCGAGATACGGAACAGGGCCGACTTTGTGATATTCTGGGGCAGCAACCCCACGGAGGCCCACATCAGGCATATCACCAGGTACAGCGGAATGCCCAAGGGCATGTACGTACCCGAGGGGAGGAAGGGGAGAAAGATCATAGCTGTGGACGTGAGGGAGACAGGTTCAACGAAGCTGGCGGACCAGTTCATCAAGGTCAGGCCGGGCTCGGACTTCGAGCTGCTGCAGGCGTTAAGAGCCTGCGTCAGGGGCCAGGAGCTACCCGTCGAGGATGTGGCGGGGGTTCCCATGGCAGAGGTGAGGGAGCTGGCCGACCAGATGAAGAAGGCAAGGTTCGGCATCGTGTTCTTCGGCCTGGGCCTCACCCAGAGTGACGGCAGACACATGAACATAGACGCCGCGGTGGGCCTGGTCGCAGAGCTTAACCGCCACACCAAGTTCGTGCTCACCCCCATGAGGGGCCACTACAACGTGGCCGGGGCCAACACGGTGACCACATGGCAGACGGGGTACCCCTACGCGGTGGACTTCAGCCGCGGGTACCCCCGGTACAACCCGGGGGAGTTCACCTCGGTGGACCTCCTGTCCAGGGGCGAGGTGGACGCTACCTTGGTTGTGGCGTCGGACCCCGCATCTACCTTCCCGGTCGATGCGGCGGCCAACCTGGCCAAGATGCCCGTGGTTACACTGGAGCAGAAGACGACGCCCACCACCATGATGAGCAAAGTGGCTATACCTGTGGCCACCGCGGGCATAGAGGCCGAGGGCACCGCCTACAGGATGGACGGGATACCCTTAAGACTGAAGAAGCTTGTGGAACCGCCTAAGGGAGTCCAATCGGACGAGGAGGTCCTAAACATGATTCTCATGGGCTTGAAGGAGGCTAAGCGATGAAGGACGTACTGATTAAGGGCGGCTTCGTCTTCGACCCCCTCAACGGAGTTGACGGGGAGAAGATGGATATCAGCCTCAGCGGCGGCAAGGTGGTGGAGAAGGTGGGTAGGGGAGCCGAGGTGGTTGACGCATCCGGGATGACGGTGATGCCGGGGGGCGTGGACCTCCACAGCCACATAGCCGGGAGCAAGATCAACATCGGGCGCCTCATGAGGCCCGAGGACCACAGGAAGGACCAGGTCCCCAAGGGTCCGGTCACCAGAGGAGGCGTTGGGTACAGCTGTCCCTCCACCTTCGTCACAGGCTACAGGTACGCTCAGATGGGTTACACGAGCGTCATGGAGGCGGCCATGCCCCCCCTGAGCGCCCGCCACGTCCACGAGGAGCTCAACGACACGCCCATAATCGACAAGGCGGCGTTCACCCTGTTCGGGAACAACTACTTCACCCTCAAGTACGTGCGGGACGGCGACCACGACCGGCTCAAGGCCTTCGTGGCGTGGCTGCTCCGGGCCACCCGGGGCTACGCGGTGAAGATCGTGAACCCCGGCGGCGTGGAGAACTGGAAGTGGGGCCGCAACGTCCACGGCCTGGACGGCAAGGTGGAGGACTACGGCATCACGCCTAGGCAGATCATCACAAGCCTGGCCAAGGTGAATGAGGAGCTGGGGCTGCCCCACACCATCCACCTCCACTGCAACAACCTAGGAATGCCGGGCAACTACAAGACGACAATAGACACCATGGAGGTGGCCAGGGCGGTGAAGCCCTCCGACGAGAGGAAGACCACGGTCCACGTGGTCCACGTGCAGTTCAACGCCCTCGCCGGAAGCAACTGGGGGAACGTCAAGTCCGGGGCGCCGGAGATCGCCGAGTATGTGAACAGCAACCCCCACGTGACCCTGGACCTGGGCCAGGCCATATTCACCGACACCACGACGATGACGGGGGACGGGCCCTGGCAGTTCAATCTGTGGAACATGACTGGCAACAAGTGGGTTAACAGCGATGTGGAGATGGAGGCCGGAGCCGGCGTCGTGCCCTACACGTTCAAGGCTAACAACCCGGCTAACTCGGTGCAGTGGGGCATAGGCATGGAGCTGGCGCTGCTGGTGAAGGACCCGTGGAGGGTCTACATGACCACGGACCACCCCAACGGAGGTCCCTTCACCTTCTACCCCCAGGTCATGGCTTGGCTCATGAGCAGGAAGGCCAGGACCGACGCCATGAACGACATGAACAAGGCCATCATGAAGAGGACGGACCTGACCAACAACTACCGAGAGTACACCTTCAGCGACATAGCCGTGACCACCAGGGCCGGCACAGCCAAGGCCCTGGGCCTCAAGGACAAAGGCCACCTGGGAGTAGGCGCGGACGCCGACGTGGCCGTTTACAAGATTAACCCGGAGACGTGGCGCCCCAGCCAGTACAAAGAGCTGGAGAAGGCCTTCAGCAGGGCAGCGTACACAGTTAAGGGAGGAGAAGTTGTGGTAAAGGACGGCGAGGTGGTTGCCACCCCCATGGGGGCCACCCACTGGGTGGACGCCAAGGTGCCCGAGGGCCTGGAGAAGGAGCTTATGAAGGACGTTGAGGCTGAGTTCAAGAAGTACTACACGGTGAGCCTGCGCAACTACCCCGTGGAGGACGCCTACCTGCCGGTTCAGCGAGTGCACAAGGCCGTGGGAGGTGCGGCGTGATGAGCTTCACACACAACGGGGTCCAGATAGAGGACACCTTCGCGGAGGGCTTCAGCATGTGGGGGAGCCGCATAATCATAACGGCGGCATCCCGGAGGTGGGCCAACACGGCTGCGACATCCATGTCCGGGTTCGCCACCAGCGTCATAGCCTGCGACTGCGAGGCCGCGATAGAGGCAGAGGTGGCGCCCGAGGCTACGCCGGACGGCCGCCCCGGGACCGCCGTCATGGTCTACGGATTCAGCAAAGGCAAGCTGGCCGAGTCCATGCTCAACAGGCTGGGCCAGTGCGTCCTAACGTGCCCCAGCACTGCAGTCTTCAACGGGCTGCCCGAGGAGGAGGCCGACGAGATGCTGGACATAGGCAAGAGCCTCAGGTTCTTCGGCGACAGCTACCAGGTGAAGATGAGGATGGGGGACGGCTGGCAGCAGAGGCGCCGCTTCTGGAGGATACCCGTCATGGAGGGCGAGTTCCTGGTGGAGGAGAAAGTTGGAGCCAAGAAGGCGGTGGCCGGAGGCAACTTCCTGATAATGGGGGACAGCCAGGAGGCCACACTGAAGGCGGCGGAGGCCGCCATAGACGCCATCCACATGTTGCCGGGGGTGGTGACGCCCTTCCCAGGGGGCCTTTGCAGGAGCGGCAGCAAGGTGGGGTCCACCTACAAGTTCCTGAAGGCGTCCACCAACACACCGTTCTGCCCCAGCATCAAGAACACGTTGAAGGGCAGTAAGATACCGGAGGGCGTCAACTCGGTTCTGGAGGTGGTCATCAACGGACTGGAGGAGAAGCAGGTGGTGAAGGCCATGGGCGTCGGCGTGGACGCGGCCACCCGGGTGAAGGGGGTCAAATGGATCACGGCCGTGAACTTCGACGGCAAACTGGGGAAGTTCAAGATGAGTCTCAAAGAAAGCCTGGGAGGCATCTAAAATGAAGCAACTAGTACTGACACCCAAGGGCTCCTCCAGGATACCAGTGGAGGCGGAGGTTATCTCACCCGACGTGATCGCTGGGAAGACCCTGGAAGAGGTGAAGGCCCTCCTTGTCTACCGGGGAAACAAGACACACAGTCTCAGCGAGTTCTTCAACGTGGAAGGCAAGGTGGCCGAGACGCCTGAAGACCAGCACATAGTGGTGGACGGCGACGCGGGCCACGTGAAGTACATCGGCAAAGGCATGACCTCGGGCCGAGTCGTGGTCCAGGGAGACGCCGGGATGCACACGGGGGCCCAGATGGCCGGCGGAGACCTCACCATCACAGGCAGCGTCGGAGACTGGCTGGGCGCCGAGATGAAAGGCGGCCTCATCAGGGTCCTCGGCGACGCCGGGAACCAGGCCGCCGCGGCCTACAGGGGCAGCAGCGAGGGCGTGACCGGAGGATGCGCCCTGGTGAAGGGAAGCGTAGGCTCGGAGGCGTGCAGCTTCATGAGGCGCGGCATGGTGGTCGTCGGCGGCGACACAGGCCCCTTCACCGGTGTCCACATGAACGGCGGAGAGGTGTTCGTCTTCGGTGAGCTGGGGAAGAGAGCCGGAGCCCAGGCCAAGGGCAACGGCGGCTTCATCGCGTGCTTCGGAGGCGTCCGCGAGGTGCTGCCCACTTACATCTACGAGACCACCTACACGCCTACCTTCATGAGGCTCTACCTCAGGCAGCTCTCGGAGAACCTGGGAGTCGAGGAGGCCGCCAGGTTCATCGACGCCCCCATGTGCAGGTACCGGGGGGACATGGCTGTCGGCGGCAGCGCCGAGATCCTAGTGGCTGAGAAGGCGTGAATAGTTGAAGGTAGGAGTAATCGGTTCAGACGCGGACGAGTGGCACATACGGGGGCTCCTCAAGGAGCTCAGGAGGAGGGGAGCCGAGGCCTACCTCCTCCCCGTCACCAGGTTCAGGTCAGAGATAGGCGGCGTGCCCCGGCTCTCGGTGAAGGGCTACGGGGTGGACGACTATGACGCCGTAATCGTCCGACGCGTCCCTGGCGGCTCAGCGGAGCAGGTCTTCTACAGGATGGACGCCCTCCACAGGCTGGAGGACATGGGAGTGCTGGTGGTGAACCCGGCCCTGAGCATCGAGAGGACCGTGGACAAGTACTACACATCGGCGCTGCTGGAGGACGCAGGCATCAGGACACCCAGGACCATCGTCACCGAGAGCTTCACAGAGGCCATGAAGGGATTTCAGGAGCTGGGGGGAGACGTGGTGGTGAAGCCCCTCTTCGGCAGTCTGGGAATGGGGATAACCAGGGTCTCCGACCCCGATGTGGCCCACAGGGTCCTCAGGGCCCTGGAGATGACCAAGAGCGTCTACTACCTCCAGAAGTTCATACATCACCCCGGGGAGGACCTCAGAGTCTTCGTCATAGGAGGACAGGTGACGGCCTCCATGCGCCGCGTGGCCCAGGGCTGGAAGACCAACATATCCGGCGGAGGCAAGGCCAAGCCCTACAAGCCTGACGCCGAGGTGACGGAGATGAGCCTCAGGGCGGCGGAGGCCCTAAACCTGGAGTACACGGGCGTGGACGTCATAGTCTCGGAGACGGGGGAGGCCTACGTGGTTGAGCTTAACAGCACCCCGGGCTGGGAGGGCCTCCAGACAGTGACCGACGTGGACATCACTGAGGCCGTTGTCAGCCACGTCCTATCATTGCTGAGCCGGTGAGCCTTTGAAGCCTAAGGACAGGGACTTCGTGGAGACCGCGGAGGGGTACCTCTTCTGCGTTGTTGGGTACCTGCACCCGCCGGACGGGTACACGGCGTACCTGAAGTACGTCACGGCCCCCGTGGGTAAGTGGGGCCGCGGGACGACTCGGTACTCCCGGGCTCTGCCCTTCTATCACGTGGCTCAGGTGGAGAACACCTACGAGTACCTGAGGCGCAACCTTCCCCAGTATCTGATCGATTGCCCGGTCCGGGGCTTCACCGTCTCCTGGGTCCCCAGGGCAAGCGTCAAGAAGTACTTCTGGGCCCAGAGGGGGCTGAGGGAGATCAGGTCCAGGGGAGCCCGGGACCCATTAGAGGAGAGGCTTCTGGGTCTAGCTGACCTGCTGACAGGTGAGGCGGGGGTCAAGGAGCTGGGCGTGACGGGCTCACTGCTCACGGGAATCCACAACCCCGACTTCTCGGACATAGACCTGACGGTGTACGGCAGGAAGCCCTCAGAGAGGCTGAGGGACGCCATGGCCAGGCTCAGGGAGGAGGGGGACCGCATCCAGCCCCCTTCCCCAGAGGAGGTGGACGCCTGGTGTCGGGAGAGGGCTAGCAAGTTCCCTCTGACGGTGGATGAGCTGCGGCGGGTGGCTAAAACCAGGTGGAACTACGGGTACTATGAGAGCACCTACTTCTCCATCCACCCCACCAGAACGGACAAGGAGATCACCGAGAGCTACGGCGATAACACATACCGCAGACGGGGGGAGGTCCGGGGCACAGCGACAGTGGTTGATGATGGCGAGTCCATCTACCTGCCAGCTGTTTACGCCGTAAGAGACGCGGAGCTTGAAGGTGTCAGCGCCGAGGTTACCAGGCTTGTCAGCTACGAGGGGCTCTACGGTGGCGTCTTTGAGGCGGGGGACCGCGTGGAGTTCCGAGGCGTATTGGAAGAGGTGAGGGGCAAAAACCCCTCTAACCAGGTTGTTGTTGGGGGAGCGGGCTCCCCCAGCGGATACATAAAATGGGTGTAGCTACTCGGGGTAAGGGTTCCACTTGTCCGAGATGTAGGAGGCTATACCCGAGGAGTCCAGGGGCCCCACGGCCACGTTCCAGCCGGACAGCTCCTGCACCTCGCCGCTCAGCCTGGCCGCCCTGCCGGGTATGATGAGGCTGCGGTGCTTCACCTTCTCCCCCACCTTGAAGTTGGTGAGGGCCTCAGCGATGGTCTCGGCGGTCATCTTCCTGCCGGCCACGGCGCTCTCCACGCTCATGCCCTCGCTGTCCACCACCAGCAGGTAGCAGTTTATCTTGTCGCCTTCGATGTCGGAGGCCACTGTGTAGTAGGTGAGGGCGAAGTTGGTAGTGAGCAGCACCGGCGAGTTCTCGTCCGGAGTCCCTATGGTCATCAGCTCAGCCTCCACTGAGACCGGCTTCCTGGGGTCCGTGTACAGGTTGCTCCTAAGGAACACCTGGGGCAGCAGGGCCCAGCCGCTGATGCCGTGGACCACTATCATGTCGGTGAACCGGGTGATGAGGGCCGCGGCAAGCTGGGCCTCGCTCCACTCGCTGAGCACCGGGTCCTCGGAGGCCTCAGTCCACGCCGCCATGGGCACCCCCAGGAGGGGGTAGCCGAGGCCCTCCTCGTCCTCGTTGATGGCGTCCCACCTGAGGACGGTGAAAGCGTCAAGGTTGGTGGACATGTACCTGTTGGGCTGGGTTCCCGGGTCGAGCACAATGTCCTTGACACCGTAGGCTTCTAGGGTGAGGGCCAGGCTCTTGAGGCCGTCCAGGTCCAGGGGCGAGGACGCCACCAGGGGGCACCCGTACTTGAGGGCCAGCTCGGCCATCATCTGCCAGTTGTCCTTGGTGGCCGCGTATATGAGGGGTCTCCTGTCGGCTGCTATCTGGAGCCCGGCCTCCATCACAGTCGGGTCAAGGGCGCAGAGCATCATGGGTTTGCGGGTCAGCTCCCCGGCCTTCTTCACGGCGTCCCTGAACCGGGCAGCGTTTCCGCTGCTGGACCGGACTGACGCCATGTCCAGGGTGAGCTCCATGCCTATGTAGTGGTAGTTGAAGTCGTTGAGGACGTGCATCCGGGTCTCGAACTCCTCGTCCCCCATCTCGTCGCTCACGTCCACGGCTATAGCGGGCTGGTGGAAGTAGGTGAACTCGTGCCTGTAGAGGACGTACTCGCCCCCCAGGGTCAAAGCGTTGTCCCCTGTGCCCACCTCCACGGCCTTCACGGCCGGCTTCAGAAGGGCCCAGAGCTTGTTGTAGGCCTCAGCCTTGCCCGGGTCCAGGAGGGGCTTGCACTCCTCCAGGGTAGCCTCCCTGTTCACCAGCTTGGCGGCGAAGGCCATGCAGTTGGCCTCGTCGCACTCCTTGCAGTTGGTGCCTGGTAGGCTCCTGTATATCTCAATGGGGCTCAGTTCTTTCGCGGGCATCCTCTTAGCCTCCCACCTTCAGCGTGACCCAGTCAGCCGGGTCCGTGGGCTTGTCGCCCTTCATGAGGCCGTCGATCATGGTCTTTAGGGCGTTGACCGCGGCCGGGTGCATCATCATGAAGTAGTCTACGCCGGCCAGGAGCAGCGTCTGCCCTGTGATGGTCTCCCATATGGGGCCTCTCAGCTCCCTGGGGCTGAACTCTGGGCCCATCTTCATCCAGCTCTCCCTGGCGGCCCACGCGTTGGTGGTGCCTGATGAGAGGGGGTGGTTGAGCTCGGGGTCGCCCTTGAGGGCGGCCAGGCGGCTTCTCTCCATGACGGTGAAGGCGTAGTCCAGGCCGTAGCCCAGGGCAGCGGTGGTGGTGTCCATGATTATCTGCTCCTTGGGGACGAAGTCGTAGAGCTTCCTGTTGAGCTCCCTGGCCTTGTTCACGTCCATGCTGGTGAAGGCGATGACGCAGTTGTCGTGGTCCTTGATGAGCTTGGCCGACTTCTCTATGTCCATGTCCAGGGTCACCGAGTTGATGAGCAGCCGCTCCCCCTCGATCTTCTCCGAGATGGCCGTGAAGACAGCCAGGTCCTTCTTGGGGTCACCGCAGCCGCCTATGCTTATGGGCACGTCCACTGCCTCCAGCACCTCTTCCACCTTCTTGACGGCCGCTTTGGGGGGCGCGTCCTCGATGAGGGGGTCGATGGTGAGCAGGTGGAGGTTAACCATCTCTGCGCCGAACTTCTCGACGCACACCCGGGCCCACTCCCCGGTGTCCTCCAGGACCTCCTCGAAGTGCATCTTCACCGCCTTGGACAGGCGCACCTTGGGCCAGTCGAAGACGTCCAGGGCTATTATGGGCTTGTTGGGGGGCGGCGCCTGGAAGTTGTAGAAGGCGGGGGCCTTCTCGCCTCCGATTGTGTAGGACCTTGACCTTGTCCCTCCCTCGGCCTTGGTGGCCCCCAGCTTCACCTCCACCACCTGCCCCACGTAGTCGGCCTTGGGTATGGTGACCTTGGCTGGGATCAGCTTCGTAGGCTTCGGCGCTGGAGCCATGGGGGCGAGAGCCGCGGCCTGCTGGCTCTGCATGGGCTGAGGCATCCCCACGGGCGTGTAGCCTCCCAGGACCTGGGTGATCCTGCTGGCCGAGTCCCGTATGAGGGAGAACTCGTAGGCCAGCCGCGCCATCTGGGCGGGATGCATGCCTCCTCCGCCGCCCTCGATGTCTAGCTCTATCTCGTCCAGCTCCATCTCCACGTCCTCCAGCTCTATCTCCTGGAACTTGGCCAGCCGCTCCAGGAGGTCCCGGCTGATGGGCAGAGTGAGCTTGTCTGGTTTAGTCATGGCGGCTACTCCTTCACCGTCTTGATGATGACCCGCTCTGCCTTGATCTTGGCGTTCTTCAGGATGATCTTGATGGACATCCCCGGGGGCAGACCCTGCAACGCGGACATGGGTAACGCGCTGGCGGGGAGCTCCAAGGTGGGCACGGTGAACCCGGTCATGGGCACCTGCTGCTGCCCCGGCTGGGGCGCCGCCGCAGGGGCGGGCTTCTCAGCCTCGGCCTTCCAGGTCCCTACTATGGGGTGGCTCTTCTCCCGGAGCCACTTCTTCAGGCCGTCCAGGTCCGGGACGCTCTCCTCGGTCGCTATCTTGGGCACTATCTCGGGGGGCATATACTCCTTGATCCTTTCCATGATGTCCTTGGGCATCCAGACGACCCGGTCCCAGCCGCCGTCGGCCTGGAGGAACTTGGGGCTCCTCATGTACTCTATGCTGAGGCCGTGGAACCCGTCCACCTGCCTGCCGCCGGCTGTCAGGTCGCTGATGGTGACGAAGTCCAGGCCGTTGACTGTCTGGCCCTTGTAGTTGCGGTGGACTACGCCGAAGCCGTCCACCTCGGGGATGTAGAAGGCGCAGCCCTCGAAGCAGCCGCAGCTTGTGTGGGGGTAGTCGAAGGCGGTGTACAGCTGTACGCGCTCGATCTCTCCCAGGCTCTTTTCCCTTATGACCCTGTTGACGTCCTTGTACTCGCCCTTCACGGTGTCTATGAGTTCGCCCTTGGATATCTCGAACACGGGCCCCTTGGGGTCCACCTTGGAGGTGGCCCTGCCGTCGAACCAGCTGATGGCTCCGCAGTTGGCGTACCGTTGAGGCGTGATGACGCACAGGTGGGTGGGGGCGAAGCTCTGGCAGAGGCTGCACCCGTAGAAGACCTCCACCTCGTCGTCGCTCATGCCGCGTGCTCGGGCGTCCCTGGCCTCGTATATTTCCATGGCTTTGGTGTACCACTCCTCCACCTTGGCGGGGTCGGTGATGAAGGTGATCTGCATCTTCTCCGTGAAGGACATCTCGCTCTTGTAGAGGCGCATCAGCACCGTGCCCAGGTGTTTGAAGCTGTTGAAGCCCTTCTGGAAGCTCTTCTTGCTGAGCCTCATCTGTATGTCGTAGCGCTGGTTCAGGTGCATGAAGCCCTCTATGAAGTTGACGTACTCGTGGAGCCTGCGCTCTATGACGCCCTCCAGGTCCTTCTCTATCTCGGCGCCGGCCACCTCGATGACCATGCCGAAGGGCGTGTTGGTGCCCTCGGGGAGCTCATGGATGTCCTTCCCTATGATGGTCATCTTGCCGTCCTCGATCTCGTCCATCGGCTTGGCCTGGACCAGCTCGAACTTGTAGGTCTCTCTGGGGCCCCCCAGCTCGATCTGCATGTCGCGGCCCCTGATCCTTTCACCCTCGTAGATGATGCCTACATCCACGGGGATGTCATCAAACATCGACACTTTACTTTCCCTCCTCTAAACGTGAAACTATCTTATCTATTGTCTCCCTCCAGTCGGGCTCCGGCATCCAGCCCAGGCTCCACTCGGCGTTAGGCTGGTAGCTCCTCTCCAGGCTGATGGTCCTGAGCTTGCTGAAGTTCTTCAGGCCGGACTCCACCAGCCACTCCATGTAGTAGGCGAACCCGGCGAAGACCACGGCGTCGTAGGGCCCCTTGCCGTCGAAGCCTTTCCACTCCGGGTCGCTAAGGTGCTTACCCAGTACAAATATTGACATGCTGTAGGCCTTGTCTACGCCCCTCTTCCTGAACTCGCCCACCAGGTGGCCCGTGGCCACCACGGACAGCTTCCTGTTCTTCATGGCCCTGATGGCTGAGTCCAATAGGTCGCCGTCGTTGGTCTTCACGGTGGTTGACTCTGACCCTATGACGAGCAGAGGCCGCTTGGCTTTTGCTATGAGGTTAGCGGCCACGTCGGTGTTGGGGAAGATGTTGGCCTTCTTGGGGCCAGCGATCTCCGCGGTCTGCCCGGTGTTCATCTTGGCCGCCATCACTCTCGCCTCCTCACCATCCTGTCAAGCAGGGTCGGGTCGGGTGACGCTATCCTGTCCTCCACCCAGTCCTTCGCCTCCAGTATCTTCACTATCTCATCCTTCATGGTGAAGGGTATGTCCTGGCCGCGGCGGACGAACAGGTGTAGGTCGTCGGGCATTGCCCCGTAATGCTTCTTGTAGAGGTCTATGTAGTGGCTGAGCTTCACCGCGCGGCCCTTGCTGGTGTCGTTGGGCCTCATGACCAGCTTGGAGATGAGTACCAAGGCCTCCTCCAGGGTCTCGGCCGCGTAGAAGAGGTGCTCGGGAACCGGTCCCACGTACACCTCCTCGCCATCCCTGGCATTGTAGACCTTCCAGTCCTCCTCCTTGTCCTTGTCACCCAGGAGCATTCGCCGGTACTTGGAGCCGTGTGGGCCAACAACCACAGGTATCCCCAGCCTCCAGCAGCCGGATGCTATGGCAGCCGCCTTCTGGCTCATGGCGCCCCAAGCGACACCCACAGCACCGACACGATTATAGATGTAGTCTGCTATCTCCTCGTAATTACCCCTCAGGGGACGCTTAGCGAAGATGTTAGCGATCTTGATGGCGGCCCCCGTTATGTGGCCGTTAGAGACGCAGCTTCCCACGTTCACCAGGCCCCCGGCGTCGAAGTTGCCCGGGTACTTCTCGTAGAGGTTCTGGCCGTCCTCGTCCTTGGTCATGGCTATGTTCATGGCTGAGCACCCAGAGGCCACCACGATGAAGCGGCGCTTCAGGAACTCCTCGGCCATTGCGGCCACGTCGCCGCCCCCCGCCGGATAGTTGGCGCAGCCCACCAGGGCCACGACACCGGGTATCTCCCCGAAGACAATGGGGCTGCCCACCTCTCTGATCTCCACGTCCTGGATGGCTCCCCTGCCCACCCTTATGGGGTACTTCTCGTTGATGAGCTCATCCTTGGACGCCTGTGTGATCATGGTCACGATGGGTAGATCCACCGGGCAGGCGCTCTCGCATCGGCCGCAGCCCACGCACAGGTCGTTGAGCTCAGCCAGCGGCCCATAGTCACCCTCCTTGGCGGCCACCATGGCGTCCATTATGGGCAGCATGTTGGGACACGCCCTGACACACTCCACACATGTACGGCACTTGGCAGCGATCTCCGATAGCTCGCCCAGGTTAACCAGCTTGTTTTCTCCGCGCCTCTTCCTGACAGCCATGGCGGTCTTCACCGCTATCTCGCCCACCTTCCTGGGCTCGATGACCAGGGCGCCCGGCGTCTTCCCCGACACCAGATCCTCTATCACGGCCTCGGCCGGGTCGTGGGTCCTATCGGGTAGGCCCAGGCAGCTCTTCTCGCTGGCCGCGAGGACGGGGACGCCGATCTCCCGGGCCTGGTCCATTACGTCTGTGCGGATGCACTGCTCGTCCACTACTATGAGGTCGGGTATCCCGGACTTGATGAACTTGAGCTGCCACGAGATGGGGCCGACGATCTTGGAGCGCTTATTGTATCTGCTCATGTCGTGGGCTGTGCAGCAGAGGCCGCCCACCTCCACCTGGTCGAAGAGGTCGTGGTTCATGAGGTAGTCGATGATGTCCACGCTGGGCAGCACGTTGTGGCCTATGCACATGATCACCGGCTTCTTCGCGTCGATGGTGCCATAGCCCAGTTCAGCCAGGGGCGCCTCGGGGTCTCCCTTGGGCAGGCCGAGCGTAGCTATCTGCATGAGGTCGGCCACCTCCAGGGCCACGTGGTCCAGCATCCCCGCGTGGAAGGCCTTGGACTCGAAGTCGATGTTGTCTCCCTCCTGCCCGGTGTGAGCGGCGGCCACCAGCTGCACTATCTGGGTCTCCACGTAGTCCAGAGCCTCCTCCAGGTCCCCTATGGTCTTGGGCTTGATGCCGCACACCAGCCGGACGTGGGGCGCCTCGACGTTGGTGTTCAGCGCAACCTCAAGGGGTGTATCTCTGCCGTACTCCTCCATGAGGTGGTTGAGCATGTGACGGCCGTGGGCGGCGTGGGTGGATGCGCCTATGCAGCAGGCTATGAGTACTATTCTGGACTGCTGGCCAGCCATGGTCAGGCCGCAGGCGCCCTTCTTGTCGCCTGTAAGGTCGCACTTACCGAAGGTGCATAGACAGCACAGGTCGCATAAGGGCATGTAGAAGGGCTTGTAACGGTTTAGGAGCTTCCTGTCCCAGCTCCTTAGGGTGCCCACCGAGGGCATGGGTGTGGGTCCCATGGGCTCCTCCCACTCCTCGTCCACGATTCGGCCTATCTGGATCTCTAGGCCCTTGAAGGTGCCGAGGGCGGATGAGAGCTCATCGAACTTGAGCTTGACGTTCTTGTTCGCCAACGTGTTCTCTCCTTTGGATCTATTATCTTGCTACATGGTAGTATATTATTTATAGCATTTACAACATTTATGTAAAAATAGCTAGATTTAATAACAGTTGATAAAAAATTCTAAAAACACGTCGGCATATTATGCTAACAGGAGGATTAGACGTGATCAATCGACCAGCCTACAGCCAGCTAGTCAAGGACATTAAAGCAAAAAAGTTCGTCCTGACCGGCGAGCTGGAGCCTGAGAAAGTAACAAGCCTGGACGAGATCCTCGTCAGCGCAAGGGCCATGAAGCCCTACGTCGTCGCGGCCAACGTGACCGACAACCCCCTGGCCTACGCCTACATGAACAGCCTGGTCCCGTCCTGGGTGATACAGAAGGAGGTGGGCCTAGAGGCCGTCTACCAGATGACCATCAGGGACAGGAACAGGCTAGCCATAGTCTCCGACGTCCTGGCGGCGTCCTACCTGGGGATAAAGAACATACTGACCATCTCAGGGGACCACACGGTCCTCGGCGACAACAAGGGGGCCCTGTCGGTTTACGACCTTGACAGCGCCCAGTTCGTGTACCTGCTCCACAAGATGATAGACGAGGGAGTGGACCTGGCCGGGAACGAGATCCACGGGAAGGTGGAGATCAACGTGGGCATAGCAGCCAACCCCAACGCCGACCCACTGATGCCTGAGGTCCTCAAGATAGGCCGCAAGACCAGGATCGGAGCCGACTTCATACAGACCCAGACCATGTTCGACATCGAGAAGACCAAGACATTCCTCAAAGAAGTGGAAAGGTACAAGTGCCCCGTCCTCATAGGAGTGTTCCCGCTGAAGAGCTTCGGCATAGCCGACTTCTTCGACAAGAACATCCCCGGGGTAAAGGTGCCGCCGGACCTGCTGGCCTCCATGGCTAAGGCCAAGGAGGAGCCGGACAAGGTGAGGAGGAGCGCTCTCTACGATGAGGTGAACCTGGAGTTCTTCGGGCCCTTCATCAAGGAGATCAGGAAGACCACCAAGGCGGCGGGAATCCACGTCATGGCTGTGCTGTATGAGCGCATATTTGAGCCGCTGCTGGAGCAGTTCTGAGGTGATATGAGATGATAATAACGAAGGCGAAACCAGAGGAAGAGATAACCGAGATGCTGAAGCCCTTCAAGAAGCTGTTCGTGGTGGGCTGCGGAACCTGCTCCACGAGTTGCATGACGGGCGGCGAGGAGCAGGTGGCCGAGATGGTGAAGAAGCTGGGGGACCGGGCCGTCGGCTCGGCAGTGGTTGAGGACCCCTGCGACCTGAGGATAACCCGCAAGGAGCTCAAGGAGTTCAGGGACCAGGTGAAGGAGGCCGACGCGGTCATCGTCATGAGCTGCGGAGCCGGGGTCCAGACCATCGGCGACTACTCGAAGAAGATAGTGCTGCCCGCCCTGGACACCCTGTTCATAGGACAGACGGAGCGCCTGGGCAAGTTCCACGACGTGTGTAAGGCCTGCGGCGAGTGCATCCTGGACGAGACGGGGGGCGTCTGCCCCATAACCAGGTGCGCCAAGGGGATACTCAACGGGCCCTGCGGGGGCCAGGTGGAGGGCAAGTGCGAGGTCGGGAAGTACGAGAACGACTGCGCCTGGATCTTAATCTACGACAGGCTTAAGGAGCAGAACCGCATGGAGCTCTTCGAGATGTTCAGGCCCCCCAGGGACAACTCCAAGAAGGTTCTAACCCAGCACCACATCTTCTAACCCTTTCATGTGAACCGTAAGGTTCACTATATGTTCATATTTTCCGGTCCCCATGATCCCATGTTCTAGGAGTATCTGTGATGAAGTGTTCAGGGTTAATGGATGACACCGTCAGTGTGATCATCGGCGGGGAGGCAGGGCAGGGCATAAGCAGGAGCGGCATGCTCCTGGGTAAGGCCCTCATGCGGTGCGGGTTCCACTGCTACGGGGCCATCGACTACCCGAGCCTCATCCGTGGGGGCCACAACTTCTACCAGCTCAGGGCATCGGCGAGGCCGGTGTACAGTCAGACGCCCCACGCGGACCTGCTGGTGGCGCTGAACAGGGAGTCGGTGCTCCTCCACCTGGATGAGGTGAACCGGGGCGGAGGCGTCATCCACGACGAAAAGGATCAACTAGAGGATGGTTTAGGCAAGGAGAGGGACCTGACCCTCTACACTGTGCCCATGACTGAGATGGTGAAGGAGCTGGGTGGCCCCGACATCATGAGGAACACGGTGGGCCTGGGCGCCGTGGCCGCCCTCATCGGCCTGGACGTTGGGGCGCTCAAGGAGGTGGTGGCAGAGACCTTTGAGGGCCGAGAGAAGATCATACAGATGAACAACGAGGCCATCCAGAGGGGCTACGAGTACGTCCTTGAGTGGAACTACGGCTTCAGGTGCAGCCTGGAGCCCGGGGAGAGGCCTGACAGGCTGTGGCTCACGGGGAACGAGGCCGTAGCCCTGGGAGCCGTGGCGGCCGGGTGCAAGTTCTACTCGGCTTACCCCATGACCCCGGCGAGCCCTGTCCTCCACTACCTGGCCGGCCACGACAAGGAGACCGGCATGGCAGTCATCCAGACTGAGAGCGAGATCGCCGCGGCGATGATGGCCGTGGGCGCATCCTACACGGGTGTGCGCAGCATGACCGCCACCAGCGGAGGAGGCTTCTGCCTCATGACCGAGAGCCTCAGCCTGGCCGCCATGACGGAGACCCCTCTGGTCGTCATGCTGGGGCAGAGGCCGGGGCCCAGCACGGGCCTGGCCACCTACTCGGCCCAGGGAGACCTCCTCTTCGCCGTGTACGGTGCTCACGGCGAGTTCCAGAGGGTGGTGGTGGCCCCGGGTGACCCCGAGGAGTGTTTCTACCTCACCGCGGAGGCCTTCAACCTGGCGGAGCGTTTCCAGGTGCCCGTCATCGTGGTGGGGGACAAGAACGTGCTGGAGGGCAACCAGACCATACCGAGCCTAGACATGTCAAGGGTCAGGATGGACAGGGGTAAGCTAGTGGAGTCCTGGAGCGGCCCAGAGGAGTATAAGAGGTACCTGGACACAGAGGACGGTGTGTCCCCCAGGGCCTTCCCAGGCGCAGACGGCCTGCTGGTGAGGGGCAACAGCAACGAGCACGACGAGCAGGGCTACAGCACCTCACAGGTCGAGCCGGTTAACCAGATGATGGACAAACGGTTCAGGAAGGCCGATCAAATCAGGGAGGCCGTCGAGAAGCTGGAGCCCATCCGGGTCTACGGGGACAAGAGGCCGGAGGTCACCCTGGTGGGCTGGGGGAGCACCAAGGGCCCCGCCCTCGAGGCGCTGAGGCTGGTGAAGGAGGAGGGGGTAAAGGCTAAGTTCGTGCAGGTGGTCTTCGCGGAGCCATTCCCCCAGGGCTTGGACAAGTACCTGAAGGGAGACTGCATCCTCTTCGAGAACAACCGCTCAGCCCAGCTGGGGACCCTCATCAAGCTCAACACCGGGTACAGCTTCAAGCACGTGGGGCTGAGGTACGACGGTCGCCCCTTCAACCCGGGGGAGATCAGGGACAGGGTGAAGGAGGCGCTGAGATGAGCCTAACCATGAGGGACCTGGAGACGGGGGCCGCCAACACCTGGTGCCCGGGCTGCGGCAACTTCGCCATACTCATGACCGTGAAGCAGGCCATCATCCAGCTTGGCCTGAGGCCGGATGAGGTGGTGGCCGTCTCAGGGATCGGGTGCCACGGCAAGATCACCGACTACCTGAAGGTGAACGCCCTCCACGTCATCCACGGCAGGGTGCTGCCCGCTGCCACCGCCATAAGGGTGGCCAACCACGGGCTCACAGTGCTGGGCTTCGCCGGGGACGGGGACGCCTTCAACATAGGGATGGGCCACTTCCCCCACGCGGCGCGACGCAACGTGGACATGACCTACATTGTGCACGATAACCTCATCTATGGGCTCACCACGGGCCAGACCAGCCCCACCAGCAGGCAGGGTTTCGTCACCAAGACCTCGCCGCGAGGCAGCGCGGAGCCGGGCGTCAACCCGCTGACCCAGGCTCTCACGGGCAACGCGTCCTTCGTGGCCCGTGCCTTCGCGGGGGAGCCCAAGCAAATGACGGAGGTCCTGAAGCAGGCCATTCAGCACAAGGGTTTCGCCCTGGTGGACGTGCTCCAGCCATGTGTGTCCTTCAACAGGGTGAACACCTACGAATTCTACAAGCAGCAGGTCTACAAGCTAGAGGACGAAGGCCACGACGTGGGCGACTTTAACGCAGCTTACCAGAAGGCCCTGGAGTGGGGCAACAGGATACCCCTGGGCGTCTTCTACGTGGAGGACCGGCCCACCTACGAGGAGAGCTTCCCCGCCCTGAGCGAAGGCCCGCTGGTTAAGCAGCCTCTGAAGCCCGACATCTCAGGACTGCTGCGGGAGTTTTCGTAGCTTTCCTTACCACATTTTATCTTTTTCCCGGCTATACTCTGGTTCATGAGTGAGGTCAGGCTCGTTAAGAGGGAGGAGTTCGACGAGTACGCCCGTATGACTCTGGACGCGTACCCTGCCATGTTTAGCGACGTGACGGAGGAGCGGAGGCAGGGCTGGGTGGAGCGGATGAGGAAGACCAACCAGGAGGAGGGCCCGGTCAAGTACTACGGCTGCTACCGTGGTGGCGCCATGGTGGGAGGCATGAGGCTCCACGACTTCTACATGACGGTCTATGAGAGCAGTGTGTTCACCGGGGGAGTGGGCAACGTATTCGTGGACCTGGCCCGCAAGAAGGAGCACGTGTCCAAGGACATGATGGAGTGGTTCCACCGCCACTACCTGGAGCGGGGCGCGGCCTTGGCTGTGCTCTACCCTTTCAGGCCCGACTTCTACAGGCGGATGGGGTACGGGTACGGCCGCAAGATGAACAAGTACAGGTTCAGGCCCGGGGACCTGCCTCGGGTCAACAAAGATAACGTTGATTGGATGAGGGATGGCGACGCCCCCCTGCTGCTGGAGTGCTACAACAGGTACGCCCACGGGACCCACGGCATGATAGAGAAGCAGCTCCCCTACTTCGAGAGGCTGCTGAAGAGGTCGAAGGTGGTGGGCTATAAGAGGAGCGGTGAGGTGGAGGGGTTCCTAGCCTTCGGGTTCAAGAAGCTGGACCCCGACCACATGCTCCTCCAGGACATAGAGGTCCAGACCCTCATCTACCTGAGCAGGGACGCCCTCCTCGGCCTCATGGCCTTCCTCCGCACCCAGCTGGACCAGGTGGAGAGAGTAGTGCTCTGCACCATGGACGACGACATCCACTTCCTCATGGACGACCCCAGGAACGGTGAGCCCCACATCTTCTACACGAGCCAGGAGACCAATGTTCAGGGCGTGGGCATCATGTACAGGGTGCTGGACACCCGGGGGCTCCTCCGCCAGCTAGAGAACCACAGCTTCGGGGGCGTAGACCTGAGGCTCAGGCTCAACGTGGTGGACACTTTCTTGCCGGGGAACCACGGGAGCACCTTGGTCCACTTCACGGGAGGCAGGCCCGAGGTGGTGGACGGCGGAGGCTTCGACGTGGAGCTGACCCTAAGCGTGGAGTGGCTCAGCAGCCTCATCATGGGCGTCGTGGACCTGAGGAAGCTCTGGGCCTACGGGCTTGTTGAAGTGTCAGACTCCTCATACGTTGAGACACTGGACAGTGCGTTCAGAACCCATGTGAAGCCTGTGACCATCGAGGAGTTCTAAAAAAAGGGGGTTAGGGAGGCAGACGCCTCTCGAAGGACGCCTGCTCCGCGTCCACCAGACCGTATCCATACAGTGGGTCTCTGCCGGGTAAGCCCAGGTTGTCGGCCGTCCAGCACAGAAGCTTCCGTATGATCTCCACGCCCTTCATGGGGATGGCGTACCTGTGGGAGGATATGGCGAGTGCTCCGACGCCTGTGACGTGGGGCGCCGCCATGCTGGTGCCGGACAGGATGCCGTACTTGTTCCCTGGGAGGGTGGAGTACACCTGGTCGCCCGGGGCGCAGAGCTCCACCTCTGGGCCCCTGGACGAGAAGGCTGCCAACGTGTTGCTTGCAGTTGTGGCCGAGACGGCTATCACGGACCTGTACCTGGCGGGGTAACCCACAGCGCCGCCGGTGTTCCCCGCGGCCGCCACAAGCAGTATGTTGTTGCGGTAGGCGAAGTCACATATCCTCTCGATTATTGTCGGAGCCGTGCTCGCGCCCAGGCTCATGTTCACCACGTCCATGCGGTTCCTTACGCACCACTCCAGCCCTGCCAGCAGGTAGCTCCACATCCCCGAGCCCCTGGAGTTGAGCACCTTCACAGCGTAGAGGTACGCTGAGGGCGCCACACCTACGACGCCCAAGCAGTTCCTGGCCGCGGCGATGGTGCCCGAGACGTGAGTTCCGTGCCTGTTGTAATCCATGGGGCTGCGCTCAGTGGGGACGAAGCTTATCCCTCCCCTGTAGTTGGGTCTGAGGTCCAGATGTGTATAATCGATGCCCGTATCCACGACGGCTACCTTGATGCCCTTGCCCTGGGTCACCTCCCAGGCCCGCTCGGCGTCGATCCTGTCCACCCCCCACGGGATGGCGTCGGTGTACCCGCACCGCAGGGGGAAGATGAGCCTCCTGTCGATGGGGAGAAGCTCCGGGCGAAGAGTGGGGTCCATTAGGGCGGGCTGCTCGAAGGCGTATATCTCGCCGTCGGGCTCCACGCTCTCCACCCTGGGGTTCTTCTTGAGGTCCTCTATAGCGGAGTCGGGCAAGCTTGCTGATACGGCGTTGACTGACTCGATGACGATTCCCAGGGACTCGGGCTCCACATCCGGTGCAAGCTCAGCCATCCTGAGGGTTGGCATAGCGTAGAAGGATACCTTGGCTTTCTCGGCTGATTTTTGGACGATGTCCGGGTCGGCCTTCTCCTTAAAGGTCACGATGACCGGTTTTCTCTCTACCAATGTTTTTCTCCTGGCGCACCGGTCAAGCCTCGCACAGGGTCAGGCTCTAGAGGGCCCTGATCTCTCCGTCCAGGTCCGCCTGCTCCACCTCTGGGAGCTTCAGCAGCCTCTCCAGGTTGTCCGCGGTGATGGCCCCTGCGACCCAGAGGCCGGCCTGGGACACGTTTGTCACTCTCAGGCCCATGGCCTTTAGGCGGGAGGGCTCCACAGCCTTCTTGAGGGTTATTATGACGTTGATCTCCTCTGTCTTGCCCTGGGCCCTCTGCTCGTGTATGTGGCTGGACAGCTCTTTGGAGACCTTGATGTTTGTCACCTTCACCTATGGAGACTTGTCTATGCGCCAGATAATAACCGTGCCTACTGTCCCGTTAATGGTACTGTAACCGGTTACTTAACGTTGAATCCATGATTTCTTTAAAAGAAGCTAGCTGGAGAACAGCTCCGAGGGCCTCCTGTGGCCCGTTGCCTGCTCGTACCCGTAAGCCATGCCCAGGAGCCCGTCCTCGTCAAAGAGGCCGCCCACGATCTGCAGACCCGCGGGGAGACAGCCATATGTGAAACCCATTGGAACGCTGATGCCCGGCATCCCCGTGTGAGGGGGTATCCTCTGACTGTTGTCGCCGTGGGGGCTCTCCAGGTCCCCTACGAGCCTCGGAGGGTTACTCCACGTGGGGTAAACGATGGCGTCTACCCCTGCATCATTCATGGCCTTGAGGATCGTCTTCCTCAGACGTATGTTCCTGGGCTCCGTGTAGACGTCGCCGCACGTGGGCTCGGGAGCGTCCAGCATCCTCCTGAGCCTGTCGGCTACATGGTCTCCGTGTTGGCCGCTGTCCACGATCTCCCTGAGGCTCCTGTGGGACGGGTTCTTCAGTGTGGATAGGTACTTGTCCAGGTCTCTCCTGAAGGTGGTACACCAGAGGTCCTGGGTGAGCTCCTCGAAGCCGGGGACCTTGATGGGGTCCACCACCTCGGCTCCGCCGCTGTCCAGGTCATCGACGGCCTTCTCGAAGACCTTGAGTACCTCCGGGTCGGTGGTGGACTGGTCCGTGTAGTGTCTGAAGACGCCGATCCGGGCGCCCTCCAGCCCGTCCGGGCGGAGGTGATCCGTGTAGCTGGCAGGCACTTTACCGCGGCTGAGGGCGGTTATGGGGTCGGCGGGGTCGTGGCCGGCTATCACGTTCAGGACCCTTGCCGCGTCCTCCACGGTGCGGCATATGGGACCCCCGACGTCGTTCCGGAGGTAGAGGGGCACTATGCCGTCGCGGCTGGTGAGGCCCATGGTGCTGCGTACCCCGACGAGGCAGCAGTGGCTACTGGGGCCTCGGATGCTGTTGCCGGTGTCGGTGCCCAAGCCTATGAGGCCCAGGTTGGCGGCGACGGCGGCGGCTGTGCCGCCGCTGCTGCCCGCCGGCACACGGCTCAGGTCGTAGGGGTTCCTGGTGGTGCCGGCGATGCTGCTCACGGTCTCGTAGGGGCTGAAGGCCCACTCGGCCATGTTGCTCTTCCCCAGGACCACTACGCCAGCCTCCCTTAACTTTCTCACCTGGTACGCGTCGTCGGGGGGCAGCGAGCCCTTGAGGGCTATGCTGCCTGCGGCTGTCTGCAGGTCGTGGGTGTCGTAGTTGTCCTTGACGATGACGGGGACGCCGTGGAGGGGCCTCAGCGTACCCTTCTTGAGCTCCTGGTCTAGGGCCGCGGCCTGGGCTGTGGCGCGGGGGTTGATGACCACCATGGAGTTGAGGCCGGTGGCCTGGTCGAGTCTGCTGATCCTGTCTAGGTAGGTTTCCGTCAGCTGCTGACAGGTCGCTGCGCCGTCCCTGAGGGCCGTGTGGAAGCCGCTGATGGTTAGCTCGAGCACGTTAGGGCTCTGGGTCATGGTCTTCAATGGGGCTGAACTGCGTTTAAACTGTAATCGTCCCGCTACTCGATTTGGGCTGCGAAGGAGGTTCCTAGCCTAGGTAACCTCTAAATCATAGTAACGTAGGTACCCTCTACATTCGTCGGTGAAGGGTTTGGGGGCGCGGGAATACTGGAGCATGGTCCGGGACGTGTTCAGCAACAGGAACATCCTGGCCATCTCCCTCACCACCAGCCTCTGGAGCCTGGTTCAGCAGGGGTGGAGCCCCTTCTGGCCCAAGTACATGAAGGACAACCTGGGGGCCACAGTCACCATCATCGGCCTGATAACCGCCATCACCACGGCTGAGCGTCTCCTGTTCCAGCTGCCCGGGGGCATCCTGGCTGACAGGTACGGCCGGAAGAAGATCATCGTCTACGGGACCCTGATCCGGACGCTTTCGCCTCTCATCTACTTCCTGGCGCCCAGCTGGGAATGGATTATACCTGCGGCCCTCATCAACGGGATGGCCAGCCTCTACATGCCGGCGTTCTCGGCCATCGTGGCCGACAGCCTGCCCGAGAAGAGGAGGGGGGCCGGGTACGGGGCCTATAACACGATAACCAACATACCCAACATGGTGGGGCCCCTCATCGGGGGCCTGGCCATAGAGAGCTACGGGTACGAGTTCGGGATCAAGGTGTTTCTGGTCCTCCAGGTGGTGGTGGGGCTCATCATGACGGTGGTGCGGCACATGATCCTCCACGAGACCATCGAGGGCAGGCACCGTGACAGTAAGGCGCCTCTGGTGCCCACGGGCAAGATGTTCAGGGAGTTCCCTGAGACCATCAAGGTGATGATCGTGGTGGCCATCATCGGCAGCTTCAGCTCGCGGCTCGTCTTCGACCTCATCAACCTGTACGCATTGGAGGTGCTCCTGCTGAGCCCGGCGCAGCTAGGCCTAGTCAACACCGCCGTGGGGGCGGTCGCCACCTTGTTGGCCTTGCCCGGGGGGATGCTGAGCGACAGGTACGGCAGGAAGAACAACATCATGCTGGGCCGCACTGTGTCCCCCATCAGCCAGGGCCTGGTGACGCTGGCGGGGGGCTTCAACGCCTACTTCGCTGTCCGGGTGTTCAACGCCGCCGGCATAGCCATCGGGGGGAGCGGCATGGAGGCCGGGGGCCCCAGCTGGAACGCCCTGATAGCCGACCTGGTGCCCCCGGAGAAGCGTGCTACTGTGCTGGGTACTATAGGGACGCTGACGGCTGTGGTGGCTGCGCCTGGCTCGGTGCTGGGGGGCTACCTTTGGGACACGGTGAGCCCCCAGCTGCCCTTCCAGCTGAGCATGGTTGTAGGCCTGGTCTCCGCGGCCCTGTTCTGGCTGAGGGTCAGGGAGCCCAGGGCTGAGGAGAAGCTGGGCGTGGAGCCTGTGGTAGGCTAGGCTCTCTTCCAGCGCAGGCTGTTGTCCTTAAGCTCTGCCGTGATCTTTTTCTCTTCGTGGAGGTGGCCCAGGTAGGCCATGACGGTGGTGTGGATGAGGTAGTACTGCTGGACCACGTCCAGGTCCAGGCCGTAGGAGGTGCAGAGCTGGGCTTGTACCTGCTCGCTGGTCCTGGGCTCATCCAGTAGGCTGTATACGTCGTTGAGGATGGTTTCGGTTGCCTTCAGGTTTCTGTCAACAAGGCCGGTTATGCTCTCGGTGGGTTTGGTGTGCCCCGGCACGTAGAGGCTGTGGCCGGTCTCGCCCAGGGCCTTGAGGGTCTTGAGGTGACTGTCCACGTCCTGGACCACGGGGACCCTGTACTTGTCGATGACGCGTTCGCTGAACACGGTGTCGGCGCAGAAGAGGACGCCGTCGGCGAGGACGCCCACTTGGTTGAGGCTGTGGCCGGGGAGGGCCACGATCTCCATCTCGACCCCGATAATGGTTATCTTGCCGGGCTGGAGGATGTGGTGGACGGGGCTGGGCTTGGCCAGGACGAACCTGTTGCGGAGGCTGCTGATGGGTGCGGCGCCGTGGAACAGGTACAGGGGCTCCAGGATAGGGTTCTGAATGATGCCGGACTCCACCTCGGGGGCGTAGACCTCTGCGCCTAGGTTTCGCGTCAGGTAGTCGTTGCCGCCGAAGTGGTCGGCGTGGCTGTGGGTGTTGATGATGGCTTTGAGGGCGAGGCCCTCGTCCTCTAGGGCTTTCCTTATGGCTCGGCCGGAGTCCTTGTCGAGGCCGGTGTCGATGACTGTGGCCCCGGCTCCTGACTTTACTACGCCGACGTTGACGGCGCCTGGGATGAAGGCCACGTGCTCGGTGATGTGCTCCATGCTCATGGTTTCAGGTTGAACCGGTGCGGGGCGCGTATTAACGTGTTCGGGTGGCAACCTATATCCGGGCGTGGGTGGAGGATAGGTTGATGGTTAAGGTGGATGTGGCCGCCCTCCAGTTCGTGGCGGTGTTCACGGGCAACCTGCTGGTGGGGTTCACTGACAGATCGGTTGACCCGGCTATGAGGCTGGCGGGCTCCGGGCTTCTTGTTGTGAGCGTGGCCCTGTTCTTCTACGTCCTCGCCTACCTGCGAGGAGGGTTCCTGGGGAGCACGGAGCCTGTGCTTGACCACCTGGTGACCCGGGGCCCCTACGGGTTCTGCAGGCACCCCCTGTACCTGTGCTTCCTGTTGATGGCGTTGGGCGTGGGCCTCTACCTGAGTAGCTGGCTGTCTGTGGTATACACTCTTCTGCTGTCGGTGCCCTCCGCCAGGTACAGGGCGGAGAGGGAGGACGCGCTGCTGAAGGAGAGATTCGGCGAGGAGTGGCTGAGGTACACCGAGAGGGTGGGCATGTTTCTGCCCAAGGTGAAGAGAAGTTAGAGTCAGCTCTTCTTGAACATGCCCTCCAGGCAGTAGACGGTGAGGTCGCCCGCCTCGGGGCACCTGTAGCCGAGGTCGCAGCCGCTGCAGAGGGCTGTGATGTTGTCTCTGCCGGCGTTCAGTAGGCCGCGCCTGTCCAGCTCCATGTGGAGGAGCTTCAGGTACTTTCCCTCGGCTATCCTGGGAACCTGGTTCCGCTTCTCCAAGCCGAAGAACTCGTAGAGCCTCTTGTCTCCCTTGGATGAGTTGCACTGGCCGCAGACCATTACGGCGTTGTCTGGGTGGTCCAGACCTCCGCGGCTGAGGGGTATCATGTGGTCCACGGTGAGCTTCTCCCGTGAGCCGCAGTAGATGCAACTGCCGGGGCTCTCCCGCTCGCGGAGCCACTCCCTTATGCTGCTGCTCCACTCCAGGTCCCCGACCTGGAGCCGTTTGAACCTGTCCATCATGAAGGCGTAGTTGGCTTTCCC
>JBDRQD010000075.1:0-63117 GCA_043826455.1 Candidatus Bathyarchaeota archaeon | reverse complement strand
GGCACCTGCTCCAAGTCAAAGCCCCCCACAAGCTGCGAGGGCTTCACACCTATGACCGTGAGCGCGCTGCGGTCGTCATCGCCCAGGACGGTGTGAGAGCGCTGCAGCCCCTCGATGTCCAGTTCTTCAAGGGTCCAGTTGATGGCCCTCTCCATTAGAACCATGTCTCCAATTACTCCCCCATTCCGCCAATTTCACATATCATCATACACACACCCGCTTTGTCTCAGATGGGTGTGTGAATCGGCGTTGATATTGGAATATGCGATATTTCTAATAACATCTAGTAATGGCATTGCAATCCCTGTTGACAGGAAAAGGCAAAGTTGCCCTCATTTTTTGAGCCTAAATTACATTACTCTAATCTGATGAGAGTAACTATAGAAGGAAAACCAGACAAACCCCGAACCAAACATGATTGAAATAGTTAAAAACCAACCCAACTGACGCTTTAAAATGACTGAAAAAGGTAAACAAAACTAGGCTGCCGAGCTGCCTTAAATTTAAAAAAATCGATGAAAGCCCGGCAACCTTACACTCTCAGGGCTCATCTCCATTTATAAGCACGCCAGATGCGCACCGTTTAAAACCCCCCGAAACAATCTCACGGGAGAACACTCATGCCCAGCGTCTACGTAAAAGCCTACGGCTGCAGCGCCAACACAGCAGACGCGGAGATGGCCAAGGGGATGCTGGCTAACCGCGGCTACACTATAGTGGGCTCACCGCGTCAGTCAGACATCAACGTGGTGCTGTCTTGTATTGTGAAGACGCCCACGGAGCAGAAGATCACCAAACAGGTGAGGCAGCTGGCCGCCACGGGTAAGCCCCTCTTGGTGGCCGGGTGCATGCCCAAGGCCATGGAGGGCCACGTGGAGGCCGCGGCACCCCGGGCGAGCATGGTGGGGCCCGACGACTTAGACAGGGTCGTGGAGGCCGTAGAGAGGACCCTGAGGGGCGAGAGGGTGGTTTACGTGGACGGGGCCCCCTCGGACAGGACCTGTCTCCCCCGGGTCAGGGCGAACAGGCTCGTCCACATCGCCCCAATATGCACGGGGTGCCTGGGAGACTGCAGCTACTGTATAGTTAAGTATGCCAGGGGGCGCCTCCACTCGTACCCAGCGGAGAGCATAGTGGAGAACGTGAAGACGGCGGTTAATGATGGCTGCAGGGAGGTGTGGGTCACAGCCGAGGACACCGCCGCCTACCGGGACGGCGACGTGAGGCTGCCCCAGCTGCTGGACATGATCACAGGGGTGCCCGGGGACTTCAATGTGAGGGTGGGCATGATGACACCCAACCAGGCGGCACCCCTGCTGAACGACCTGGTGGAAGCCTACGCCAGTGACAAGGTCTACAAGTTCCTACATGTGCCCATCCAGTCCGGCAACGACAAGGTGCTACAGGCCATGAGGCGGAGGTACACGGTGGAGGAGTTCAAGGCAGTCGTGAACAGGTTCCGTGAATCCTTCCCGGATATGGGCGTATCCACCGACATCATATGCGGGTTCCCTGGCGAGACCCGTGAACAGTTCCAAGACTCCCTGGAGCTGATCCGGTGGCTCCGCCCCGACGTGCTTAACATCTCCCGCTTCTGGGAGAGACCGGGGACCGAGGCCGCCGGCCTGCCTGGCAGGCTCCACGGCAGGGAGACCAAGGAGCGATCCAGGGTTCTCACAGCCCTGTGGAGGGAGCTGGCCGTCGATGTAGGCCGCAGGTGGCTGGGCTGGGAGGGGACGGTGCTCTTGACGGAGCGAGGTAAGAGGTCGAGTAAGGTGGGCCGCAACTACGCGTACAAGACGGTAGCCTTGGAGACCGGCGTCAGGCTGGGTGAGACAGTACGAGTGAGGGTCGCGGGGGTTGGCGTAGGGTTCCTGGAGGCCATCCCAGTATAATTTATCCCCGTGGGCCCCCTAATTCTTATTGGTGTACCATATGAGGATAGCAGTAGCTTCTTTCAGCCACGAGACTTGCACGTTCTGCCCAAAGCCTACCACCGTCGAGGACTTCGAGGCTGGGGGCGTCCTATACGGGAAGGATGTTCTAGACTCTGCCCGGGGGATACCCAGCTACATCAACGGCTTCATGAAGGCTGCGGAGGAGAGCACGGGCGTGGAGCTCGTGGGCATCCTCTCGGCCTCGAGGAGCAGGGGAGGCTCCAGTGGCAGTTGGCTGACGGAGGAGTGTTTCGACAAGTACAGCATGGGGATAACCGACGGCCTGAGGAGTGCCGGCAAGCTGGACGGGGTGCTCCTGGCCCTCCACGGGGCCATGGCTGCCTCCGGCTACATGAAGCCCGAGGCCGAGATCGTTAGGCGCGTCCGCGCCGTGGTGGGGAAGGTGCCCATCATGGTCACCTTGGACCTACACGCCAACGAGGATCACGAGCTCCTTGAGGCGGCGGACGCCGTCGTCATACTCAAGACCTACCCCCACGTGGACAGCGAGGAGGTGGGGTACGAGGCTGCCAGGTGCATGATCAGGACCGTCAAGGGAGCCATAAGGCCCGTCATGGCCATCAGGAAGCCGGGGATCATAACGCCTAGCGTCTATCAGGGCACAGAGGAGAGCCCGGCCAGGGAGATCATGGAGAGGGCCCGCATGTGGAAGAGGGAGGAGCCCAACTGCATCAACGTGAGCGTGGCCTTCGGGTTCGCATACGCGGATGTCCCCGACGTAGGGGCTACGGTCATCGTGACGACGGACGAAGATAGGGAGCTAGCCGAGAGCATAGCCCAGGACATGAGCGACTACATGTGGAGCCTCAGGGAGCCCTTCGCTGGCAAGAAGCTGCCCAAGACTAGGGAAGGCGTGGCTGAGGCAATTCGCATGGTCAAGGAAGGCAAGACGCCTGTAATACTGGCCGACCACAGTGACAGGACGGGTGACAGCACGTGGGTGCTGAGGGAGCTCATCGACCAGGGGGCCACCGACTTCTGCATCGCGACGATAGCCGACGAGGCCGCTATCAGACACATAAAGGAGAGGGCCCGGAAGGGTAGAAAAGTTAATGTGAGCGTGGGCGGCCACGCAGGCTGCTACTCCGGCGACCCAGTGGAGATCTCTGGGAAGGTGGAGTACCTGGACGAGTGCAGCTATACGTTTACAGGGCCCATGAGCAGGGGGGACCGCAGGAAGCTGGGGCTGACAGCCATGATCGGCTTCGGCGACAACAACCACGTCATCATCACTCCGTCGCTGCACCAGGTCTTGGATGACGCGTTGTTCACCGCTGTTGGCCTGGACATGAGGAGGCTCGGTATAGTGGCCATAAAGTCTCGGGTCCACTTCAGGGCTTACTTCAACAGCGTGGCGGGCAGCATAGTCGTCGTGGACGCCCCTGGGCTCGGCCCAGCCGACCTGACCCAGCTGAAGTACATGAACATCCCTGGGGGGCTCTACCCCCTATCGGAGAAGAGATGAAAAAGCTTTAAGTGGCTAGAAAGGTGGGCCGTACCCCATGCCGAGGCTTATCCCGAATACCATCCCTACGAGGACCAACACTACGGCCACTATTATCACGGCAAGGATGGAGATTATGATTGCGTTGCCCCACCCGGTCTCATAGTACGTCTTCACAAGGTAGAGGTAGGCGACGAGCTGGGCGAGAGAGCCCAACGATCCACCCATCACGGAGCCTATGACGGCGTTAATCACCGCGCCCAGTATTCCTATCCACACAGCGTCAGTGAACTTGGCCTTCTTCCCGCCCACGATCCATTTTCCGGCCAGCCAGAGGAAGGGAGCCGTGATGATGCTCCCGACGACGATGCTTATGAGTAGTCCAACGATGTTCATTTTCACTCAATATGTTTTTCGCGTCTTTTTAAAAAAGACTTGCGCTCAGGCTCATCGCCTGAGCCTGTTGACCGCTAGGACGACAAGAGCTAGGACGGCGACCATCACGGCTATGTTGCCCACCATGGGGGCGGTGACGGTCAACTGCTCCACGACCTTGCCGTCGACCTGGATCAGGCTCTGGAGGCTGGTCATGGGCTGCAGGCTGGTGAGGGACGCGGTGTAGACTCCTCCCCCCTGGTACGTGCAGGGCGCTCCGTTGACCGCTACACCGGCGTCTTCCACGGGGGCGTTATCCGTCCCGTACCTGAGGCTGAGGGTCACCTGGATCATGCCGGGTATGAGCTGGTTCTCCCTGTGCTCGACCTTGACGGTGTCGAAGTAGTAGGTGCCCTCCTGGCAGGTGAAGCCCCTCAAGCCATAAAGAGGGTCGGTTATTCCCGTAACCCGATAGGTCTCGGAGCCGGGGGCCGCGGAGAACTCCTTGTCGAGCCTGTAGGTGCCTTGGAAGGGCTTCTGGTCGTAAACATAGTAGGCCTCCACGTCGGGCCCTGTCATGGTGCCCAGTACCACTCTCTCTGTCGGCGACTTCACTTTCACCGCGACCTGGTCCCAGACCACCTTGCACTCGTTGAAGCTCACAGAGGTTATGTTGTGCGGGTTGGGCCCCACTTCGACTACCTCGAAGGCGTAGTCCCCCACCGTGTCCCCGGTCATGGTGTACGCGTTCAGCTTGACCGCGCCGGGGTCGAGGGGCTGACCGTCGTAGGCGTAGCGTGCCGTGTAGTCTACCTCCACTGTCTCGCCCAGGTCTACCCGGTGGTCGTCCACGCTGAGGTCTACCTGTATCTGGTCCCAGACCACGTGGACAGTGTTGGCCTCGAAGGCCCCTATGAAGTACACCATGTCTCTGAGTCTGAGGACCCGGACGTCGGCTGAGCCGGGGGACTCCAGGACCTTGGGGGTGAGCACTATGTCTCCGGCGTACTCTTGGCCGTCGTAGGCGTGGTAGGCCCTGTAGGTTATGGGCGCCTGTTCGCCGACGTTGATCCTGTCGTCCTCGGTCTCCAGTTCCACGATTATCTTGTCGTAGACCGCCTCCACGGTGTTGCATGTGAAGGCCGTGACGCCGTTCCTGTGGTCGTCTATGGATTTCACGGTGTACCTGTACTTGCCCACCTGGTCCTTGGTGAGGGTGTCGTTAAGCTCTATGGTGCCTATGAAGGGTATGGTGTCTGACTTGTAGTGGGCCGTGTAGGATATCTTGGCCTCTTTGCTTACGTCGTATCTTTGCTTGTCGCTGTAGAGTCTTACCTCCACTGTGTCCCAGGTTATTTTCGCGGTGTCCGCGTCGAAGCTGTGGATGCCGTGGACTGGGTCCTCGATGTACTCGACGGTTATCCCTCTTCTGCCTACCGTGTTGTAGGGCCCGGTGTGGTTGAACACCACTGTGCCTTTGAATGTCTCGAAGTTGAAGGCGTAGTAGGCGTACCAGACCAGGGGCGGTGGCTCTCCCACGTTGACCCGCTCGTACTCTGAGTACATATTGATGATGACCTGGTCGAAGACGCAGGTCTCTGGCTCGACGTTCATCTGGAAGCTCCGTGGGGTTCCGCCCACGGACACGGAGTTGAGGTTGTACTGCCTGTAGGCTACGGTGGTGGATGTGTCCGGGAACACGTACCAGCCGTTGTCCCATCTGTCGCAGACGGCTCCGTTCATCAATACTGTGGCTGACTCGACGGGGGCCTTGGTGGCGGTCCACACGAGCCTGTAGCCTACGGTGATGAACTCCCCTATGTCCACCCTGTCCTTGGTGGTGAAGCTCTGGGTGACTGTGATCTCGGCGTCTGCCCCCACCGTCGGAGACATGAGCATCAGTAGGGCTGCCGCTAGTATGGCTAGCTTTAGGTACGCTCTTGGGGGCATCAGTACCTTGTTTCAGGTTTTTTCTAATAATGATTGAGTAGCGGGGATCAGTATGACTGTGATGAGGTTATAATATGGAAAAACTAGGATAGGGCTGCCTTTTGGACAGCTAGGAGGGCGTCTATCTCGTCCTCGGTGTTGAAGAAGTGGCATGAGACCCTTATGCCGCCGACTCCTGCTGCGTACCTGTGGGCTACTATGATGCCTTCCTTTTTGAGGGCCTCGTATAGTTTCTGGTTCTTCTGGTAGCTGCCCGTGTTGTAGGTGACTAGGGCGCCTCGTTTCTCGGGCTCCTCGGGTGTATTGACCTTGACGGGGTGCTCCTTGAGGCCTTCTATGAGGTGCTGGCTGAGCTTCATGGTCTTCTTCTCGATGTTTGTTGCTCCTAGCTCGTTGAAGTAGCTGAGGCAGGCGTGGAAGCCCCAGGTGAACTCCTCGCTGACCAGTCCCTGGTAGTACTTGCGGGCGTCAGGGTAGAGGGGGTGGCTGTAGCTGGCTATGTTGTCGTGGGTGGGCTTCTCCCAGGGGGCTCCGTCCCTGAAGGCTTCTTCTACGTTTCCGTAGTTGCGGTAGGTGGGCTCGAACTGGTTGTGGAGGCTGCGTTTGACGTAGAGGACGCCTGTCATGGCTGGGCAGCATAGCCATTTTTCGCTGCCGGCGGTGAAGAAGTCTATGTCTGTTTTGTGGAGGTCTACGTCTATGGCTCCGAGGGCTTGGTAGCCGTCGTCTACTATGAGGGCTCCGTGGCTGTGGGCTGTGTCTGAGATGGCTTTCATGTCGTAGCGTAGGCCGCTGGTCCACTCGACGCGGCTGAGGCAGACTATTTTTGTTTTGTCGTCTATGGTTTTTTCGAAGTCTTGGGTGTCTATGGTGCCGTCGTGGTGGTTTATTCGTCTGATCTCGACTCCTTTTGTTTGGTGGGGCATCCAGACGTAGACGTTGGACTGGTAGCCTAGGTCGGTGACGACTATGTTGTCGCCGTGTTTGAGGGGTGTCATGGTGCTGATGGTGTTGAGGGCGTGGCTTACTCTGTTGGCGTAGCAGAGTTCGTCTGTGTGGCAGTGTAGTAGTTTGGCTGCTTCTGTGATGGCGTCGGGTGGTGTGGTGTCTTTCTCGTTGGTTTTGCGTTTCCACCATTGCTGGGTGGCTGTGTGGACTCTTTTGAGGGTGGGGCCGTGGGCGGCGCTGTTGAGGTATTTGAGTTGGGTTAGGATGGGGAACTCGGTTCTGATTTTTTTGATGTTGGTGTCTATGTTCATGGGGTATTGGTTGGTTGTGGGGGTTTTACGGTTTGCGGTTGGTCCGCGTGTGTGCGTGGGGGGGAGGGGGGGGGGGGTCCCATCACCGCCACCGCGATTCCCCGTTTTCAGGCTTTTTTTGTGGTTTGGAGGCTTTTTAGGGGTTGTTTGGCGGTGGTGGTGGTCGGCGGTGTCCGCCGCGGGGCATTGCTTGTTCGAGGGTGGCGTTACGGTTGCGTGGGAGAACGTGGTTTTTCGGGGTTGCATTTAGCTGTCGTTATGTGGAGTTTGGCTGGAGTTATGGTGTTTGTCCCGGTGAACTCCCCTTTTTTAAACCAGTAGATATGAACAGATGCGGTAATAAAAAGGACCTGCAGCTTTTCGTTCTCGCATTTAGATCAGGCGCGCTCACTCTTTATGCCCTTTGAAGTCTGGGTGCTGCTCCGACACTATCTCCCTTATCCTGCCGGCCAGGTACTCGAAGTGTTCCTGGAACTGGGGGTAGCCTTTCTTCTCCCTCATGCCGTAGATGATGGGCTTCGACGCCTCCCAGTACATCAGGATGGGCCCTGACATCATGTCGTCCACCAGATCAGCGTCTATGAAGCCTCTTCTCACCATGGCTCCGTATATCTCGTACAGTATCTGAGACCGAAGCCATTTGGTGAAGTACTCGATGTTGTTCTCCGGGCCAAACTTGTCCCACCACTCCTCGAATGTGGTCCACTCCTTTTTTCCGATCATGTCCTTCCAGGATATGAGTATGCTTTCAGTGTCCATGGAGTTGTGTAGCGTTATGAGGAACTGGATGTTTCTGGTCTCGATGGCCTGCTGCTGCGCTTTGAGGCCGAGTTCCTGGTTTCTGCGGTTATTTTGAATGTTCAGGATGTAGTAGACTGCGGCTACGAAGACTCCTAGGCTGCCCATGATGTAGCTGACCGCCTGAAGGGTAGCTAACTCAACCATCAACATTCACCAAGATAGAGTGAGTTTAAGGTGAGGATAAGGTTATGGAGGGGAGTCACTCATCTGGTATGTACCTGCTTAGGGTTTCTGGCACCTTGTATGAAGGGTCCTTCCTAAGTTTCACCTTCAGCATCTCTCCGGCAAGGTACTCAAAGTCTCGCAGATAGTCCTGACCATTGTACCTCCTACGACTCTCCTCGATGACATCCTTAAACTTCGCCCACAGGAAGATAACCCCTATCATACCCGCGTCGTAGATGTCCTCAGCCTCCACCATGCCTTTCCGAAGCATCGACCCAATTGAGTTGTAACTAGACCATGTTGCATACCTCATGGCGGCGTTCTCAACATTGTTGTCCGAGCCGTACTTCTTCTCAAAATCGTCGTAGTCCATCCACTCCATGTTGAGAAGTTCAAAGTAGGCTCTCATTCCCTGTGAATCTCTCGTTTGTTGAGCTATGTTTTCGGCCTGTCCCATTCGTCTCGTCTGGAGGGTAAGCTCCATGTTTCTACGGGTAGCCCTCATGTTCAGTACGTGGAATATTGCTGCGATGAGTACTCCTGTTGCTGCTACCATGTAGTAGGCGGCCTGAATCTCAGCCAAATCAACCAATCATAATCACAGAATATGAGTTGGTTTGATGTTTGGATAAGATTATGCCCGTTTTGCTACAAGCTGCCTCTCGGCCACTGCCTTAATCTCAGTATAGAGCAACTCAGTGTACTCGAGAGCCTGAGGATAATCCCTCCTCACCCTAAACTCCCGAACAGCTCCACCATACTTATCCCAGAACCGCAAAACATCACCACTCATCATATCATCAACAAACCCAACATCCACCAATCTACGCTTAACGAGAACCCCGAGACCCTCAAGGAAAGTGCCGATGACTCTCAGGTTAGCCGCCTTCTCCTTATCCCTCATAATAGCGTCATAGTCATCAAAGCCATCACACTTATACTCATAGAGCACAAGCTGCTTTGACTCGTTAAAGTCCTTATCCTGCCACTTGCTGTATACCTGCATGAACAGCTGGGCTTGCCTGGTCTCTAACTGCTGTTGCTGGGTGCGCTGCGCGTTCCTAAGCGTCATCGTGTAGTAGAAGGCGGCTAGGCTTATGCTCAGCCCCGTGAACACTATCGACATCGCCTCGAGTTCAACCATACATGATTCACTCAATTAACGGTGAATACGAACTGAGGATAAGGTTATGGAGTCTCGGTTTTCCATTCTTTCATGGCTCTATAGGCAGTGGTCTGCAGTTCAGGATGCTCACCAAGGTACTTCATCAACTCGCCATACAGGTACTCTGATTCACTAAGAAACCTCGAAAACTCCATGCCTTTCCTCGCATCATCCACAACAGGGCCAAGCCTCTCCCAATATCTAAGAGTCATCCCGCAGATTAAGAGAGCTACAAGCCTTATGTTCAACAGGTTCTCCCTCACTAAGACTCCTAAACCCTCATAATAGGTACCTACGATGTTGAAGGATTCCCTGAACTCCGTATCCTTCCAGTGATTCTGGAGCTCCTCCCATGTGCTCCATTGGCTGTCCTCAAACGCCAAGTTGTTTGCTTGTATGAATGTCTTCGATGTTACCTGCTGGTAGATGTTCATGAACATCTGAGCCTGCCTAGTTTCGAGAGTCTGTTGCTGGGCTTTGAGCATTAGCTCCTGGTTCCTCTGGCTTATCCTGAGGTTTAGTATGTAGAACACGGCTGCTACTAGTACTCCTGTGGCTGCCACCATATAGTACGCTGTCTGAATCTGAGCAAGGTCAACCAATTACTATTTCACCTATTCTATGTGTGAGTTTGATGCGAGGATAAGGTTATGGAGGGGGTAACCGTTTCTTATCCCCTGTCCGGAGTAGCAGCCTCTCTCCGAGCATCTTCTCATGTCATGCAGAATAAAGTCCTATTAAGAGGGAGTCGATTAACGGGGTGATACTACACATGAATCCTCCTAAACCCGGGCTCTGCCTCTTCGCATGGCGATGTCTAAGGTATAAGGCTGATGCGGCGGCGTGCAACCGTGAGGGCGGTGGCTCCTTCTGCGGGGAGTGGAGACGGTTCAACGGGTATCAATCTGAGAAAACGTGAAGCGCCAATCAGCTGACTCAACCATCGGCATCAACCTTGTATGAGTGAATTAGAGACGAGGATAATGATCTTTCGAGGGCGATTCATCGGGTGAGCCTACCAGTTTTATCGAAGTGTTGAATCATCTTTGAGTTCCGCCTTGGGTCCACCTCTGTAGGCTGATCCCAGGGGTACCCCATCTGGATCTTCATGGTTCTATAATCTGAGTCAAATGATGGGTACAAGATCACAACCTCTGTCGACGGATACGACCGTGAGACTACTGGGGGCACAAATACGCCACGTAGGTCCTCCTCCCCATCAACAATGATCACGAAGTCGCCCATTAGGGGCTCCCTCATCCTTTTCATCCTGTCGGCGCATTCCTCAGTCAGGGTCAGCTCGTGGCTGGCAGTGTTATAACGTTGGATGTCTGCGTCTGATAGCACCCTGGAGCCATCCTTGGTGAGGATGATGCTGAATCCCTCCTCGGAGTACTGAGGCGGATGCGTGTATCTCCAAGCCACTGATACTATGATGACTGTGACCAGCAGGATAGCTATAGGGGTGCTTCTGTTCACGTGTGATCGAGTGGCTCACAGGATTAAATGCTTAATTCCTGTTTTTCGGCATCTTCTAACCCGGTTCGGGTGTTGGCGAGCCCGGTGGGATTTGAACCCACGACCCCCGACTTAGGAGGTCGGTGCTCTATCCGAGCTGAGCTACGGGCTCACGCACCACCTTTATACAACACCCATTTTTAAGAGTAGCCCTCACCCTAAAAACGGCACCATTTAAGGCAGGATAGACAAGCTGGCTCAGCCGCCACCCCCACCCATGGTAACTCAGGCGAATCCAAGGCCCCTCTTTTAACATTTTAGCCACAAGAAACCGGTTGTCCCACAAATAAGCGATGTTCTTAACATGGAAGAGTCAAAAAACGGTTACGCCTGTTAAATAAAAGCCTCGGAACTTGATGGACGACTACAACATAATCATAATATATGCACTAGGTATAGACTAGTATTGCCCAGACGGAAGCGGAACCCGGCCAAAGAAGCGAAAGACCGGCTGACGCGGAGCGAAAGAGACGGGCTTCACAGGGAATCAACGGGCTTTGGCTCGATGAAAACCTTCGTCTCAGAGCGAGAACGCCTGGGCACTTTTCATTTATGTCAAAACCCACAGCCAAACTCATATAACACCAGCCCAGCTTTGGTTCATGGCCCGAAAAATAGTCCTCGAGTGGCCCACAGAGCAGATCACGGTCACCGCCCCGCTGCTGGAAAAAGAGGAGCCCGAACTCTGCGAGCTCCTGTGGAACAACCTCACGGAGCCGCTGAAGATGTTCTGCAGGCACCCCGTCTCCACCGGCGAGGAGTTCAGCGCCGCGGCCAGGCCTCCAAGGCACCCCGTCAAGACAGGGGACATCATAGGCCGCCACAAACGCATGTTCTGTGACATCGAGCCGGGCAGCATCAACTACAGCGTCCACGGAGGCTACGGGGGCCTCAGCTGCTACTACGGCCCCTGCACCGAGCCAATAACAGTGAACGGCGCCGTCGTCGCCAGAGTCCCCGACGATGAGCTGCCCCAACTGAGGAAGGCAGGCCAAGCCGTCTGGGACCACTACTACATGAGGCACACACCCATCACCATGACTGCCAGGAGGAGAGAGTGATGGACTGGAGAGAGGTCAAGGACGAGATAGAGCGGGACCTGGACCGCATATTCTGGGAAGAGCCGGAGGAGGTCACCAAGTGCAAGCTGGGCGTCTACCCCAGCGGAGCCAGCGTAGGCGGCCAGGTCCTGGGCAACATGGTTTTCCTCATAGCCGACACCCAGGCCATGGGCTGGAAGTGCGCCGCCCCAGCGGTCAGGGCCGCCCTCAGGGACCCCGAGTTCAGCCTCGAGCAGTGCAAACGCGTGTGGAGGTATAGCACCCTCCACATAGCCAAGATGCTGGGCGACCAGGCTCCCCCCAACTGCCCCGCCCCCTGGCTGAACGTCCCCAACCTGTACAGGTTCAGCCAGATGATAGACGAGGCCCTGCCCACGGTGAAGATCAAGGAGGAGCTGGAGGACCTCCTGTGGAGCTGGTTCAACTACGTGGACTGCCTCAACCGGTGGTTCTTCCTCGTCTTCCCCTGGCACCTGGGCAAGATGTTCCCCCTGGTCAAACCAGAGGACGTGGAGGAGCTGGCCCGTCTCGTGAAGCCCTAGCGTCCACCTTTTAGGCTGGCACCCCACCTCATTCCATATGGCATCGTACAAGCCAACAATAGTCCGGGCGGTGAAGCGCCCCTCCAAGCAGACCATCTCCAAGCTCAGGTCGCTCCCAGTGGCCAACATAGCCGACGCCCTGGGCAAGCCCTGCATGTTCACCCTGGACCCCCAGATACGCCCCGCCTTCGACGGCATCAGCCTAGTCGGCCCAGCCGTCACCGTCCGGGAGCGCCCCGACTGCAACCTCATGAGCCACGCTGCCATCGACCTCATGCAGCAGGGCGACGTCCTAGTGGTAGACGCAGGAGGCTACACGGGCACAGCCGTGGGCGGGTTCCTCATGTCCCGGAAGATGATGAGCAAGGGCGTCGAGGGGGTGGTCGTGGACGGCGCCTGGAGAGACCGGGCCGAGATCGCCAAGGCCAGGTTCCCCGTCTACTGTAGGGCGTGGCAGCCCGGGGGCCCCCACAAGGACGTGCCGGGCTCAGTGAACGTTCCCGTCACCGTCGGAGGCGTGGTGGTCCACCCCGGAGACATAATCGTGGGGGACGACGACGGCCTGGTAGTGGTGCCCAGAGACTCAGCAGACGAGGTGCTGGCCCAGGCCCAGAAGATCAGGGCCAAGGAGAGCCAGACCATAGACGAGACAAGCGCTGAGGTCATACAGAGGCCCAACCCGGCCGCCACCGAGGAGAGGCTCAGGAAGCTGGGAGTCGTGTTCAGGTGAGCCTGGAGACCCGAACCCACACGGCCCTCCACGTGGTGAAGGGCGCCATCTACAAGGTCCTTGGCGCCAAGTGGAGCACCAGCGCGGTCGCCGAGGGCGGCCACGGACGCATAGCCGTCGAGTTCGACAGGAAGCCCACGGACGAGGAGGCTGCAGCTATCCAGCGGCTGGTGGACCAGAAGATACGTGAGGACGCGCCCACTGAGGTCCTGGAGATGACAAGGCGGGACGCCGAGGCACGGTTCGGGGACTTCATATACGACAAGTTCCCGCTGCCTGAGAGCATCCAGAGGCTCCAGGTCTTCCACCTGCCAGGCTGGAACGTGAACGCATGCAACAAGGAGCACACCCGCACCACGGGCGAGATAGGAAAAGTGACAATAAGCAAGGTGCGTTACAGGGGCGGTAAGGGTGTGCTGGAGGTCAGCTTCGACGTGGCCTAGCGGCCCTTGCCCTTGGACCTTTTCATGCGCAGGTTCTTGCTGTGGCACTTGCGGCACTTGGTGGCGTTCCAGGGGTTGGTGGCTCCGCAGCCTCTGCACACCGTCTTCTTGATCCTGTGCTCTCTAGCGATCTCGATCTTCACTGGGTCTCGTAGCGACATGTTAGTCTCCCCGTTGGGCTTCCAAGCTATATGGGCGCCCCTTTATAGCCTTTACCAATGGTTTGAGCGTGGCAGAGCCCGTATTTTGCACCAGGTGGCTGGGTATAACGTTTTTTTGGGCGGCCCTCAGTAGGTCTCAGCCTGGACGCCGGGCATCCTGTTGAAGTGGCGGATGTTCCTGGTGAGGATGGTTCTGCACCCGTGGGCAATACTCGTTGAGGCTATGAGGGTGTCCAGGACATCCAGGGGCTCCTTTGACCTGTTTTGCCTGGCCGTCATGGCGGCAGCCGTCTTAGCTGAGGCCTCGTCCAGGCTGAAAACCTCCAGCCTGCCCACCAGCCTCTCGGCTTGCTCGGCTCGCCTCTCGGCGTCAGCCACGTTGTAGATGCCTGTGAAAAGCTCGTAGACGTTGACGGATGTGGTGGCGGCTCCCCCCTCCCTCTCCAGGGCCTCGGCGGCCTCCACGGCGCCCGGGTCCCCTCTGAGCAGGTCTATGAGGAAGGTGGTGTCAACCAGCTTCATGTAGCCGCCTCCTCATGGACTGGTTCGCCCCCTCCTTCAGAGCCTCGACGCCCTCCATGAGGGCCCTGTACTCGGCGTCGGGCATGTCCGCCCACAGGCCCGCGCACTCCGCCAGGCTTCCCCTCTTGGCTAGCCGCCTGATGGTGTCGCTGAAGCTCTCTCCCTCCAGCTTCATCCTGGCGAGTATCTCGTAAACGTCGTCTGTGATGGATATGTTCTTGGATGGCACACATATACATATGTGTACCCACAGATAAACGTGCCTGGGACGCGGTGAAAAATGGGCGTGTTCTCCGGACTCAAGGCCGGCGCGGGCGGAGTCTACTTCTCTTTGTCCAGGTTCCTGAGCTTCTTCAGCTGCTCCTCCACGTTGGGCAGCCGGTCAAGGGCTTCCTTGATCCTGTCCATGAGGCTCTTCCTGGGCTCCTCGTTAACGGCTTCAGTCATATTCGGTCGCCTTTTCTTCCACTAATTAGTTTATATGGATGATATCTGTACGGGTAGCTACCTGTGAAAGGTAGTCTTGGCGGGATGCCTGGGGTATGTACCTGTGATAGGTTTCTCTACGCCATGTAGGGGGCCGCTCCGGAGTTGCGGCCTAAACAAGTTTGTATAGTAAAAAAATGGGGCGTCCTGCTACTCTGGCCAGGGCTTGCCCAGGTCCAGGAAGTACTCCTTTTCCTCCCGGTCCCCGTCCCTGTAGTTGACCGTCACGTTCACGGTGAAGCTCCCCCACCCTGAACCCTCTAGGGCGAACCTGTCGTCTCTGTTCCGGGTCACCTGGTACGGGCTGGGGAAGGTGGGGTGGAGAAGATACTCCACGGACTCTATGGTGTCCAGGACGCTGTCGGGCTCCGCCACGAACAGCCTCCACCTGTACCAGGAGCGCTCTTCGGGGGTGCCGGCTCTCCGGGTTCCCTCCTTCCTGGCATAGTTGTCTATGGCTACCATCTCTTCACCTCTTCACCACCTTCATGTTCACTGTGGGCCACTGGGTGGGCACCTCCCAGACCTGTCCGTCCTTCTCCACCAGGGTGAGTCTCACCCGCTTCTCCTCGCTGTCAGGTGGCAGGATGCACTGCCAGCCTCCCACCGTGAGGCCCACCTCCAACTCCCCCTCCTCCTCCTGGGCACCCGCTTTCAGATGGTACCTGCACTTGACGGTGTCCAGCTCGATGCTCTCGGAGGGGTCGGGGAACTCCAGGTTCACCTTCAGCCTCTTGGCGGCCAGGCGATGCTCCAGCTCCTTGATCTTATCCTGGTCCTCGGCGCTGGCCGTCTCCTTCATGTGGCGTGACAGGAGGTAGAAGACGACGCCGAACCCGGCCACCGCCCCACCCACACTGTAGGTGGTGTTCTCGATCTTGGCGAAGGACTCCAGGAAGTAGAAGAGAACGAAGGCGATCCCGGCGCTCACGGCCCCCAGGACAACGGTGTTGATGAGCGGACTGTAGTCCTCTGATAACTTTTTCACTCTCCCTTGAGGAGTATTGACCCAGGTGTCTAATTACAGTTACGTGCCGTCACCGGTATACGGCGTTTAGAAAGTGTTTTACCCTCATTTGACTACGTCATCCACATGTCAGATATCGACTTCAAAATGCAGCCCGTGGACGAGAAACCGGAAAAAAGGAAACCCCCCTACAGGACCGGCAGCAAGTACGAGCCAATTATCGCCAACTTCCAGAAATCAAAACACAAGCTAGTCAGGGTGGACGGCACCGAGGTAGAGGCCAACTACCTGGCAGGCCAGCTGAAGAAGCTTCTAGCCAGCAAAGGGAACGAGGCCGTCAAGATCTCTGTGAGAAACAAGAAGGTCTACCTGGAGAAGGTCTAAGCCGCGAAGCCGGGTCAAGCCTGCCCCAGAGGAACCAAGGGCGAGCGCAGGAGAAGAGTGAGTCTCCATAGGTAGACCACCTTTACTCTTTATGGCACTGGAAAAATTAGTTGATCAGCCTGCAGGCTCCGTCCTCGCCGGCCAGGTAGAGCAGGAACATGACCCCTGTCTCCTCGTCGGCGTGCCTCCTGAAGGCCTCGTGCTGGGCGATATCTACGCGTAACGTGTCCTCCGTCTCCACCTCTATGATTATGGTTTTGTTGTTCTTCCTGGCGCGGATGTCCGGCATATAATCGTTGATGTAGGGGGGCTTGGGCCATCCCTTCACGTGGGCCTCCATGGCCCACCCCTCCAAGGAGAGCTTCCGCGCTAGCCTCTGGATACACTGGTCATGTGAGGCCTGGTTTCTCCGGCGAGAAACCGTCACACTCAACCTTAACCCCTCCATATGGATTTAGGGTGAACGTACACTTAAGCCAAACGGAATCGTAATCCAGTAAACGTCAGCCTGATGATGCTTGGGTTAGAAGAGTATGCTTAGGCAGGTCAGGGCGCCGTCGCACTTCTGTATCTCGGAGACGTCCAGGCTTATGACATCGAAGCCCGCCTCCCTGACCATCTGCTGAGCCGTCTCGTAGCCCTCGGCCATGAGCACCGTGTCGCCTACGGCCAGGGTGTCCGCCGCGTACTCGTCCTCCGCGGGCGGGATCAGTATGTTGAACCCCTCCAATGCGGGGTGGTTCACGTACTTGTCTGTGGCTATCATGATGCCCCTCCCCAGGTAGGTCACGTAGCTCTTCAGGTGCATGATGCCTGGGTCGAAGATGGTGTCAACCCGCACCTGGAGCCACTCCTGCATCTGGGCCACCCCCTCAGGGTTCGTGCGCTCAGTGATACCCGAGATGAGCCTGTCCTCCAGGTGCACCACGTCTCCGCCTTCCACCGTGGCTGGGGCCTTGGCCCACTTCACGGGCATATACTCCTCCAGCGCCGCGGCCACGCCGGGCTGCTCCCCCCTCCTGCTCTCCTTGGCCATCCTGCAGATGAGCGCCCTGCCCCCGTGCACCACGGCGTTGTCCTCCACGAAGCAGCTGTCTGGGTGCGCGTCGTCCCTGGGCACCCTGATGACCTCCAGGCCCAGCTCCTCCAACGTCCCACAGTAGGCGGCGTGCTGCTCCCGGGCTTTTTTTAGGCTGACGGTGTGGTGCAGCGGGTGGGTGCTCAGGCACCCCGCGTACCTGTCCCCCGGCTCACGCACCAGGGCTCTTCTAGGCTCCATGAGGATAAATGCCGTCCACCGGATAAAACCCTTCAGACAAACTTATCCGCAACCACACATCAATCAAGTGATCCAAGTTGACAGTAGACCTCTACAAGGTATTACGGGAGTTCATGGCGGCCCCCGCCGTCACAGGCTTCGAGGAGCAGAGAAGGAAGCTCATCGTGGACACGTTCAGCAGGTACTGCGACGTGGTCGAGGTGGATGTCATGGGCAACGTCATAGGCACCATAGGCGAGGGCGAGCGCAGCATCATGCTGGCCGGCCACTACGACCAGCTGGGCTTCATGATCGAGTACGTGGACGAGAAGGGCTTCGCCAGCTTCACCCAGGTGGGCGGCTGGGACAAGCGCGTCGCCTACGGCACCCGGGTAAAGGTTTGGGTGGGCGACGGGCCCGGCGACTACCTTGTGGGCGCCATCGCCGTCAAACCCGCCCACCTCACGGAAGCCAAGGAGCGGGACACGTGCCCCGAGCTCAAGGACATGCAGATAGACTTCGGCGCCTCCAGCAAGGAGGAGGCCGAGAAGATGGGCGTCAAGCCTGGCGCCGTGTGCACACCCTACCTGGACGTCACCCATCTGGGCAAGGAGGGCAGCGACCTCATAATGGGGCCGGCCTTCGACGATGTCTGCTGCGTCGCCGCCCTGGTGGAGACCATGGACATCCTCAGTAAGGACCCGCCCAAGGACGTGAAGGTACACTTCGTGGCCACCGTCCAGGAGGAGGTGGGCCTCAGGGGCGCCACCATCGCCGCCTACAACCTGAAGCCCTGGGCGGCCATAGCCACCGATGTCACCCACGCCGTGGCACCGGGAGTCAAGGCCAGCCAGGTGGCAGGTATTGAGCTGGGCAAGGGCCCCGTAATAGGCCTTGGAGCCAACTTCACCAGGGCCCTATGGGAGATGATGGAGCATGAGGCCGACGCCAACGGCATCCCCCACCAGAGGCACCCCGTCCCGGCCAGGAGCGGCACCGACGCCTGGGCCATCCAGGTGGAGCGGGGCGGCAACATCTGCGGACTCATCAGCATGCCCAACAGGTACATGCACAGCCCCAACGAGGTGATAAGTCTCACCGACCTGGCCAACCTGGGCAAGCTCATGGCTCTTACGGTGAAGGCCCTGGAGAAAAGCGACCTAAAGCACACGGTGGAAGTCCACCGGAAATAAAACCCCTTTTTCTTATCCTAGGAGCTGCCTCAGGCGCCAGAAGTAGCCTAGGAAGAATACGGCTGTGTAGAAGCCGAACCCGGCGAGGAAGCCGCCCATGAAGTACTTGTGCTCAAGCCTAAGCTTCTGCATGGGAAAAAGCCCCCCGCCGCGTTATAGATGCTTTATGAAGCCCTGATCAGGAAAAGTCCTGGACCAGGTAGAGCCTGTTCCTGTCGTAGGCCACGCCGATGCTCACCCGCTTGTAGTCCTTGTTCAGTATCTGGTCCCTGTGGCCCCAGCTGTAGGCCGCGTCGTCGTAAACCATCTCGTACATTAGCTGGCTCAGCACCCCCTCAGCGTCCACCTCATCCCTACTGCTGTAGTACTTGATGTTCTCCCCCATGGTTCCGGGAAGGTCAGGGTTGTGCTTGAACTCCCCCGTCCTCAGCATCTCCTCCGCGTACCTCTGCGCTATGGGGTTGGTGTCCAGCGTCAGGGCCTCCAGCTTCGCCTTCTCCCTCTCAGCGTTAACAAGCTCCAGGACGTACTCTTGGAGGGCCAGGGTCTCCGGGCTGGTGGGGAACATTGGCCCCGCCCCCGGGCTCTCAGGCTCCTGGTACAGGTAGTTGATCATGGCGATGCTGCCCAGGCTGATGGCCAGGGTGATGGCCACGAAGGCCACCTTCCGCTGCGTCACCCCTGGGCCCAGCCCCAGGAACCCTCTGCCGCGCTTTCTGCCGTTGACTCTGGGCCTGACTGTGGGTGCCTCCACCGACTCCACGTAGGGGGCTGCCTCCTTCTGCGCCTCCTCCGTGTAGGTCTTCATCCGGTTGGACAAGGCTATGCAGTTGTGGGCCCTCTGCTGTATGTGGTCCTCGCAGAAGCTCAGGTTGCAGTGGGGGCACCGGATGGGTTGCTCCAGCTCCCTGCCGCAGTGGTAGCAGATGCCCATGGCCTCGTAGGGAGGCCCACTTTTTTAAAGGTTTACCAAAGGATCATCCATAGCATGGATACTGCTTAGTCGCCCAATGCTATGATATTTATACCCATGGGCCGATATTCAGGTTTGGCGAACATTTTGAAGGCTTCAAAGACACTTGGCGTCGTCATCGCCGTGGTCCAGCTTGTGGGCGTGTTGGCCTTCGTCCTGGGGATGCACACCATGATAGGCGTCTTCGGAACAGCCTTCCCCCAGGGCCAGACGGAGATACGGCCCCAGATGGGAGACCCCGTGGTCATACCCTTCACCCTTAACCCGAGGAACGAGGGCTTCCTGGAGGCCACCCTCACAGTCTCCCTCAGCCTCGTGGCTGACGGGGGCCAGGTCCTGGCCACGGACTCGGCCACCGTCACAATCCCAGCTGGGGGCACCATGCCGGTGGACCTGGAGCTGAGGATACCCATGAGCCAGTTCCAGCAGCACATGAACGACCCTGAGCTGATAAGCTGGGTGGCAGACATCAAGGTCACCAGCCTCTTCGACCTCATCAGCTTCAGCAACACCATGACCGTCGCGGGAGGCGCCTAAGATGAGCCAGAACGAGAAGATCGGAGCCATAGTCGGTGCCCTGATCACCCTGGTCCTCTTCGTGGGCGTCCCCTACATGCTGCCCTCCTACATCCCGCCTGACATAGCCCAGCTCCTAGCCCAGTCCGGGTTCGAGCTCCAGGGCTTCATAACCCAGATCATGATCCTGGGCGCGGTCACCGCCGCCCTCACCCTGGTGAAGGGCTTCGTGGGCAAGGCCAGCCCCATAAGCCTAACCATCTCAGTGGCCCAGAACGTGGCCAGCCTAGCTTTCATGGTGGTGCTGTTGGGCGTAGGCAACATAGGCTCCCTGGGCGTTACCAGCTTCACCGTGAGCGTGGAGAACACCACCAGCCAGATAGTCATGGACCTCAGGGTCTTCATCTACTTCACGGTCCTCACCGTGGGCCTGCGCGTCGTGGAGGCCTACCTGGACTGGAGCGAGGCCAAGGCCGCGGCCATGCCCCCCGGCAGGATATCCCCCTAGCCCTAACCCTTTTTACGTGATCAACGCCGTGGCTTAGGTGTGACCATCAAGGTGGCTGTCAGCGGCGTCCCCAGGGGCCTTCAGGACCTCCGCCCCGACGGCAACTGGCTCACCGAGGAGCACAGAAAATGGCTTCAGGGCATCAGCCCCGAGATAGAGCTCCACGAGGTCCCCGCACACAAGGTGCGAGACAACATGGGCTTCGAGGTGGTCCTCGCCGAGGGGGGTAACCGCACCCACTACCCTGGGGAGCTGGACTGGGCCGACTACCTGCGGCTCTTCACCCCCAGCCTCCTCTGGGTCCAGCTCTGCAGCACGGGGTTCAGCGACAACATCACACCGGAGATCATGGACGGCAGAGTGATCCTCACCAACGCCCCCGGCCTCCACACAATACCCATCGCAGAGAGCGTGGTGGCCGCCATGCTGGACCACGCCAAGCGCCTCAAACAGAGGCGCATCGACCAAGCGGGCCGCGTCTGGAGGCAGCTGAGGAACGACGAGCTCCACGGCCGCACCGTCCTACTCATAGGCGTCGGCAACATAGGGTCCAGGGTAGCCAGCATCTGTAAGGCCTTCGGCATGAACGTCATAGGCACCAAGAGGCGCCCCGAGCCCCTCTACAACGTGGATCACATATTCCCGGTCTCGGAGCTCACATCGCAGCTGGGGAAGGCGGACTACGTTGTTGTGGCCGCGCCCCTCACCCCGGAGACGGAGCACCTCCTGGGCGAGCGGGAGTTCAGGGCCATGAAGCCGACCGCCTACTTCATCAACGTGGCCCGGGGCAGGATAGCCCACGAGCCCAGCCTTCTAAGAGCCTTGGAGGAGAGGTGGATAGCGGGGGCCTACCTGGACGCCTTCGAGACAGAGCCCCTCCCCCGGGAACACCCATTCTGGGTAGCTGATAACGTGTTTCTGGTTCCCCACGACAGCCACAGCAGCCCCCACATAGGGGACCGGGTGGTGGAAATATTCGCCGAGAACCTGGAGCGCTACGTCAGAGGCGAGCCCCTCCTCCACGTCTGCGACCCCAGGCGGGGATACTAGACCTTTTTTAGGAGTACCTGACCATATATTTGGATTCCATCGGAGAACGACAGATGACCAGCTACGCCATAGTCCACGGCGACGACGCCGACGGCCTCACCTGCGGAGCCTTCCTCAAGAGGCTCACAGGCTGCGAGGTCTACCTGGCCAACTACGACAACCTGGACAGTGCCCTTTCAAAGGTTCAGCGTCCCGTCACCAGCCTCACCGTCTGCGACCTCAACATCAGGGAGGCCCTGGCTCCCGAGCTTCGCCGCATTAGGGGCTTCGCGGAGGTCACCATCATTGACCACCACCAGATGGATCAGGCCCTCATGGACGAGTTGAGGGGGATGGGAGTCTCAGTCACCTTGGACACCAGGGACTGCGCCGCCGTCCTCGTCTACGAAACCTTCAAGAAGCAATTAGGTCAGGAGGCCGCCCGCCTGGCAGCCTACGCGGCCATCAGCGACATGTTTGAGGAGGGGCCTCTGGCCTCCCGGATTCTGGGCAAGATGGACCGCAAGTTCGTGCAGCACGAGGCCCAGATACTGACCCACGCCTTGGGCAAGGACCAGACCCTGGACTTTAAACGCGTTATCATCGATGAGCTCAGCAGGTACAGCTACCCCCACAGGATACCGGGGGCAGTGGAGACAGCGGTGAGGTGCCTGGAGGAGATGGCCGCAATCAAGGAGACCATACCCGAGGCTGCAGCGGTCAGGGGCAGGGTGGCCGTCATGGAGGCCGTGGGGGACCAAAGCACCGGTGCCATAGCCAACCTGCTCATGGACACCCTGGGGGTGGACGTGGGGATCAGCTTCAAACAGAACGGCGAGTACATGAACGTGAGCCTCCGCGGCGAGAGGGACCTCAAGGAGCACCTGGGGGACATCTCCAAGGAGCTGGGCCGCGCCCTGCAGGGCTTCGGCGGCGGCCACCAACGGGCGAGCGGCGTCAAGCTGCCCCGGGAGCGGCTGACCGAGTTCCTAGACCAGGTCGTGCGGCGCCTCAGCCCCTGACCCTGCGGCTCCACTCAGACTTTCTGTGCATCTTCCTGAGCCTCTCCTCCAGGGGCTCCAGCCGGCCCGGGTCAAATGGGGTCCACACGGTCTCATCCGTGTAGGTGTCGCTGAGTTCCCTAGTGAGGCATATGGTCACGGTGCATTCTTTCACATTGGGGCCCGCGTTCGTGCACCTGAGACAGTTCATGGCCTTGGCCAGCTTGACCAACCTTACCCTGTTGTGGGGGTTATCCAGGCCGTAGTACTCGGCGTTCCTGTAGCTGATCTCCCTCTCCCTGCCGGTGTCACTGTACAGTATGTAGGTCTCGTCGTCCATGACTCTCTGGACGGGGGAGAATATGCGCCTGTAGACCTTGAGGTTGACGCGCTGGCCCTCCACCACCACAGGAAGCCCCCCGCCGCGGTTCATCCCACGCCACCCCCCAACCAAGACGTACCCAGACATTAACCCTGTGCGGCTTCCTCGAGCTCCCTGTAAGCCCCTAGAGGGTCAGGGCTCTTCATGATGTAGGAGCCCGACGTGAAGAGGTCCACGCCCTTCCTCCGGGCCAGCCTCACCGTCTCTGGGACCATGCCCCCGTCCACCTCCACGGTGAGGCTCCGCCTCAGGGCCTTGAGCTCCTCCACCTTGTCCAGGCACTCGGGCAGGAACCTGCTGCCGTACTTGCCGGGGTTCACCGTCATCACCATGACGCCGTCCAGCCTCCCGATAACAGGCTCGATCCTCTCGACGGGGGTCTCGGGGTTGAGGGCCAGGAAGAGGCTCACGCCATGAGTCTTCAGCTTCTCCACATCGGCCTCCACGTCTCGGAGGGACTCGGCGTGGATAATCAGTGTGCCCGCGCTGCTCCTGAAGCGCTTCACGTACCTCTGCACGTCGGCCACCATGAGGTGGGCCTGGTAGTGGGGCCCCTCGGGAAGCCTGAGGTCGAAGTCCAGTGACCTACTGGGCACGAACACGCCGTCCATCACGTCCAGCTGGATTATGGGGGCGAAGCTCATGACCTTGCGGAGGCTGGCGTCAAACTCGTCCTGGTTGGAAGCTATGACGGCAGGAATGATACGGGGCTGTTTACTCATCCTCTGTCTCTATGTTTCTGGTGTTATTTTATTTTATGCAGAACCCCCACCGAATGTTTTATTCAACATGATAATGTCTCAACATTGTGGGATATTGTCTCTTTTTTCCCGGTTCACTGTGACTCTCCCCTATCAGTGCGACAATGTAAAAGCCTAATTAATTTTCACTGAAAATATTTTCAAACCTAATAGATTAGGTTAACCCTAATTATGGTTATATATAGTAGAGATATATTTTATACATAAAAAGAATCTACCAGTAACCATCACATTCAGGGATCAGGATAATGCGGGGGAGCGGATGAAGGGGGGTAAGGTGAACCAGAGAAAACCCATACGGATTCTCCACGTGGACGACGAGGAGAACCAGCTGGAGTTCACCAAGCTCTTCCTGGAGGAGATCGACAAGGACGTGGTCATAGACTCGGTCTCCGACCCCGACGAGGCCGTGAGGCTCGCCTCAAAGAACAGCTACGACTGCATAGTGAGCGACTACAAGATGCTCACCATGAGCGGCATCGAGCTGGCCCAGAGGGTCCGAACTATGAGCAAGGTCCCCTTCATCCTGTACACCGGGCAGGGCAGCGAGGAGGTGGCCCAGTTGGCCTTCGAGGCCGGCGTGGACGACTACCTGAAGAAGGAGCCCGAGCCCAGCCACTACCAGGTGCTCGCCAAGCGTGTGCGGCAGAACGTGGACAAGTACCGGGCCGAGCAGCTCTACCACAGGGTGGTGGATGAGAGCCGGGACGGCATCATCATACTCACGGGGACCACGGTGGCCTTCGCCAACGGAGCCGCCACCAAGATGATGTGCAGCGAGGACGCTGAGGGCCTGGTGGGGCGCAGCATACTGGACTGCGTAATAGACAGCGAGACGGAGCTCCTGGTCAAGCTTGAGGCCACCGAGAGCAAGAAGAGCGCGGCGTCCTTCTTCGAGGTCCAGTTCAGGACAGGGGCCGGAGCCATAAGGGTGGCGGAGGTCTCCTCCACCGGCATAGGCTACCTTGGCAGGGAGGCCCATCTCTGCTTCTTCAGGGACGTGACCCGTAGGAAGCGGATGGAGGAGAGGCTGGAGGTCCTGCACCAGCAGGCGGCGAAACTGAGCAGCCTCACGGACCTCCAGGTCATAGCTTCTGCCGTCCTGGACATCATGGCGGGCATATTCGAGTACCATACCCTATCGTTTCAAGTGATAGAGGACGGTCACCTTAAGACCCTGGACGTAAGGGGTGCCCCCCGCCTGGGCCTGTCTCTACCCATGGACGGACCCGGCATTACCGTGAAGGCGGCCCGGGAGAAGCACAGCATACTCGTGAACGACGTCCGCGGGTGCAAGGACTATTTCAAGGGCTCCGTCAACTCCATGAGTGAGCTGGCCGTCCCCGTGGTCTTGGACGGGGAGGCCGTGGGCGTCCTCAACGTGGAGAGCCTGGAGCTGGACGACTTCACTGAGGAGGACAGGAAGCTCCTGGAGGCCCTCAGCCCTCACGTGGGCTACGCCATGAGCCGGGCAAGGTCTAGGGGACCCAGGGCTGCCGAAGCCGAGAAGGCCGTGAGGCTCAACTATGCGCTGGGGCGGCTGGACGACGCCGAGAAGGTTGACGCCATGATAATGGGCGAGCTCCGGAGCTCCCTTAGGTCCATCAAGGACGCATCAGACATCCTCAGGGACCAGCCTGAGATGCTCCCCGACCTGGCCACCAGCATAGACATGAGCGCCGACCACGCATCCAGGGTGGCTGAAATGATACGGGAGACGGTGTCGGCCTCCATAATGAACGGCTCCTTCTCCGAGGTCAACTCCGTGGTGAGGGCCGTGGTGGAGGCCGGCTACCTGCCCAGGAACATCAAGGTCAAGACCGTGTACAGCGAGGGCGCCCTGGTCACCGAGGTCCCCAGGGAGAAGATGACCCGGGTGCTGGAGAACCTGGTGAGAAACGCCGTGGAGGCCATGCCCACCGGCGGGACCCTGGAGGTGAAGGTCACCGCCAGGCAGGGCTCAGCCAAATTAGAGGTCAGGGACACCGGCCCCGGCATCCCGCCCCACGCCTTGGATCGCCTCTTCCAACCCTTCAACACCACCAAGCAGGGTCACAGCGGTCTGGGTCTGGCCTTCGCCAAGAAGACAGTGGAAGCCGCGGGCGGCTCCATTGAGGCCAAGACGGGGGAGAAGGGTACAGTCATGGTGGTGACTGTCCCCACGAGAAGCCTTGAAAAAGATTAAAGAAAGGAAAAAACTGGTTACTCGACGGCCTTCTGGCTCTTTATCTTAATGACCTTAGGCTTGGACTGGCTCACCATCACGGAGCCCTTGTCCTGCCTCATGAGGAAGGGGCTGTCCACCCCAGCCAGCACCACGGTGGCCCTGATCTTGCCCTCCAGGTTGGGGTTGATCTTGCTACCCCAGACCACTCGGGCGTCCTTGCTGACGCTCTCCAGAACCATCTCGCCGGCCCTGTTGATGTCCTCAAGGGTCATGTCCTCGCCGCCCTCCACGTGGACCAGGGCTCCCTGAGCCTTGCCCACGTCGGCGACATCCAGGAGCTGGTTGTCGATGGCTTTGGTTACCGCGTCCTCCACCTTGGTTCCGCCGTGGCCCTCTCCGAACCCGACGGCGCAGATACCTCCGCCCATCATTATGGCCTTGATGTCCGCGAAGTCCAGGTTCATGATGCCGGGCACACTGAGAGTCTCAGTGATGTTGTTTATGAAGTCCGTCACCCGCGCATTGGCGACCGCGAAGGCCTCCCTAACGGGGAGCTTCCCGGCCATCTTCCTGAGCTTGTTGTTATCAATGACCACAACGGAGTCGCAGACGTCCACCAGCTGTCTCAGACCCTCCTTGGCCTTGCCCACCCTAGTCCCCTCCACGTCGAAGGGGATAGTGACCACGCCGATGGTAAGGGTCCCCAGCTCGCGGGCGATCCTGGCCACCACGGGGGCGGCACCTGTGCCGGTTCCGCCGCCCAGGGCCACAGCCACGAAGACGAGGTTGGCGTCCCCTATGGCTGCCTCGATCTCCAGGGCGCTCTCCTCGGCCGCCTTGGCCCCCTGCTCTGGGAACCCTCCGCAGCCCAGGCCCCCTGTGAGGCCGTAGCCCATGATGACCCTCTCGTCCGCCTTGCTGGTTGTCAGGTGCTTCGCGTCAGTGTTGAGTGCCACCGTCCGGGCGCCTATGATCTTCTTGTCCATCCATGTGACGATGTTGCTTCCGCCGCCGCCTACGCCGAGTATAGCAATCTTGGGTGTAGCCTCCCGTGCGATGTCCTCAATGCTCTTATCAGGGACTCCCTGAGGGACTACTTCTAGTTCAACGGTCAAGAATATTCACCTTGTTTACCATTCCATCTCTGTGATCTGTATATAGCGGTGTGTAGGTGACGACGCTCACACACATCTAGGCTGATAAATGCTTTATGAGCTCCCTGTACTGGGGGTCCAGCTCCATGGCCCGCTTATAGTACTCCAGGGCCCTGTCCTGTAGGCCGTGGGTGGCCAGGTGAACCCCGTAGCTGAAGTGGGCCTTGGCGTCGTCCGGCTTCAGCTCCAGGGCCTTCTTGAAGTGGGTGTCTGCCTGGGCGGGCCTGTCCACCTTGGCCAGGAACTGGGCGTAGTAGAGGTGTATCTCCTGGTTCTCCGGCTCCGCCTCCAGGGCGGCCCTATACTGGGCCTCGGCCTCCTGGTACCTTTGCTGGTCGGCCAGCGTCCTGGCATAGTAGAAGTGGGGTTCAGCGGCCTCAGGGGCCAGCTCCACGGCCTTCCTGTAGTACTCCTCGCTCTGCTGCAGCCGCCTCTGGTTGCTGAGGAAGATGGCGTACACCAGGTTGCTGGTGGCCGAGTCCGGGCTCAGGGTCACCGCCCTTATGTAGTGGGACTCGGCGGTCACAGGGCTCCCCGTGTGGGTTAGAAGCACAGCATAGTGGAGGTGAGCCTCGGCGTTCCCAGGTTCCAGCTGGATGGCCCTCCGGAATCGGGCCTCAGCCTCCTGCAGCCTCTCTATCCTGTAGAGCACTATGCCGTGCCTGATGTGGGTCTCGGCCCGCTCAGGCTCAAGGGCGGAGAGTTGCTTGTAGTGCTCCTCGGCCTCCCTGAACCTTCCCATGTCTACTAGGTACTTGGCGTAGTTCCTGTGGAGGGTCGGGTCCCCCGGGGTGATCTCTAGGGCCTTCTTGAAGTAGGCGTCCGCCTCCCGGCTCCTGCCGCGGCTCCAGAGGAACAGGGCGTAGTTGTTGTAAGTGTTGGAGTCTCTGGTGTCCAGCTCCAGGGACCTCCTGTAGTGCTCCTCGGCCCTCTTCCACTTCCCCGCGTCCACCAGGATGTTGGCCATGTTGTTGTGGACCGTGGCGTCCTCCTCTGCCTCCAGGGCCCTCTCGAAGTGCTCCAGAGCCTCGCCCAGCCTCCTCATGCCGTAGTAGAGGATACCCAGATTGTTGTGGACCGTGGGGTCCCCGGGCTCGACCTCCAGTGCCTTCATGTACTGGGCCTCGGCGTCCTCCAGCCTCCTCTGGTCTACCAGGAGCTGGGCGTAGTGAAGGTGAGCCGCTATATTGTCCTTCTCGTGGCCCAGGGCCCGCGTGAAGTGGTACTCTGCCTGGGCGGGCCTGTTGATCCTGGAGAAGAACTGGGCGTATATGAGGTGGCTCTCAGCGGTGTCCGGAACCACCTTCAGCACCCTCCTAGGCGGCGCCCAGGCTTCATCCACTTTCTCCTCGGGCTCGGCCTCGGGCTCCTTGGCCCTCAGCTGGTTTAGTTTGCCGGAGGCCGCCTCCGCCGTCTCCTCGGTCTGGGCCAGGTCCATGGCGGCCACGTATAGCCTGGCGGCGTCGGCGTTCTTGTAGCTGCGCCAAAGCTGGTCCCCCTTGGCTATGAGGAGCTCCGCCAGTTTGTCGTTCTTACCCTCGTTCCGTTGTATCCACTTGGCTAGATGGAGGACGCCGGTCACGTCACCGCTGTCCGCCATCCTGCCTATCAGCTCCTCGTAGTAGCTCATGGATACGCCCCTGGGGTATGAAGAGAAGTATGCTTGAAGGGTTTTAGTCTTTTCCGGAGCAGAAGGGTGTGTATCTGTCTGGATTCAGGTAACATGGCTCTTTCACGGGGTTTATTACGTTGAAGCCTCACCGTATCCAACATGGGTAAAGCGGGCAGCCTCCTGGAGATAACCCGGCCAGTGAACTCAGTGATGCTGGGTCTCGCTATAATCGTGGGCGCCGCGATAACCGGGGGTGCCGGCATCCTGGGCGAGCCCTTACCACTGCTGTACGCGTTCATCACGGGATGGTCCCTCACAGGGGCATCCATGGCGGTCAACGACTACTACGACAGGGACATAGACGCCGTGAACGAGCCGGGGCGGCCCATACCCAGTGGCAGGGTCACCCCCAGCGAGGCCCTGTCCCTAACTGGGGTCCTCAGCCTGACCGGGCTCACGGCCAGCTACCTGGTCTCCCATCAGGCTTTCGCTGTTGCTGGGTTCAGCTGGGTGGTCATGATGATGTACTCGGCCTGGGGTAAACGCACGGGGTTTCTCGGGAACCTCATGGTGAGCACATGCATAGCCCTGCCCTTCGTCTACGGCGGCGTCCTGACGGGTAACCTCACCGTCAGCCTCAGCTTCAGCCTCATGGCTTTCCTCAGCAACACGGGCCGGGAGGTGGCCAAGGGCATAGTGGACGTGGAGGGCGACAGAAGCGCCGGCGTGAGGACGGTGGCCGTGTCCAGGGGCGCTGGGACAGCATCTAGAGTGGCCGCCGCCTTCTTTGTGGCGGCTGCGGCCTCCAGCGTGGTGCCCCTCTACCTCGGCCTGGTGAGCCTGTGGTACACGCCCTTCGTGGCCGCCACTGACCTGGGCCTAGTCCACGGCGCCATGAGCCTGTCGAGTGACCCGAGCCGGGAGAACAGCAGAAGGGTGAAGAACAGGGTCCTCTACCTCATGCTCGTTGGGCTGGTAGGCTTCGCCGCCGGAAGCCTTCTGTAAAATAATTTAAAAATACGAAAGCGTGTAGCAGAAACGATCAAATTCACGCATAGCAGCAATGAAAAATAAAAATAGTCATTAACAACTTTTTCCTTCATGCCACAAACCAGTGAGACGCTGCGCCATTTCCTCGCATCCATAGCATATCACGCATCCAAAGCCATTAGAGATGCTCCTGGGAACTACCCTGAATATGATGTGGGCATGGGGGTCAGGACACCAAGGCGCATACTACATCACATCACTGGAGTGCTCAGCTATGCGGACAGTTTCTACGTCCATTATGACGCCACCCGCTTCCCCATGAAGCCGTGGGATGACGAGGTTGAGCACTTCTACGTCACCCTCTCCAGGCTGGACGAGTCCCTGAGAACCAGGACACCCAGGGGCGTCACTGAGCGGCAGATACTCCAGGGACCCCTCTCAGATGCCATGGCTCACATTGGGCAGTTATTGATGCTGAGGAGGTTGACGGGTGCGCCGGTCCCTTCAGAGAACTTCATCTACGCTGATATCAAAGTGGGGGTGGTAGGCCCTGAGCAGCCGGACCCAGTTGCCCCAGACGAGTGAAATAGAAAAGGGTTTACCTGGAGGATAGGGCTACCCGCTCTACCTCTTGCTTCCTGCGGACCGCGAAGTTGTTGCCGTCGTTGTTGGCGGCGCCCACGAGGTTGTCGGCGATGACCTCCTCCAGGGCCTTCCGTGTTCCGAAGGTCTGCTCCACTATGCCCTTGTTTATGAACCTGAGAGCTATGTCGATGCGGCGCTGGGGGCTAATGTCCACGGCCAGCCTGTACACGACGCCGCCGTACCCGATTCTGGTGGTGTCCTCGTTGGGGGCCGAGTTCTCCACGGCGCGCACCAGTACCTCCACCGGGTTCCTGCCGGTCTTTAGGGCTATGATCGTGAAGGCTGTGCGGACGCTGTCGGTTATCCTGCTCTTCTCGCCGCCGCTGGAGCCAGGCTTCAGCAGTCCGTTGATGAACCGCTCCACGATGTTGAGGGTGCTCTTCCTGAACCTCCTCGCCTCGTGCCTACCGCCACTGTGAGGCAGGTAAACGGGGTCCAGGTTCAGGTATCGCTTAAGACCGATGTCTCTGACCTCGATGCCCTCGAAGCTGTACTCTCCGAAGAGCCTGATCTCGCTGTCCTGTACCTGAACTTCCTCTTCGCTCATCTTACCACTTCGTGAATGCAGTGACTTTGAAAGGGACACATAAATAAAAGCATTGTCAATGCGGCGAGAAAATTTACCGCATTGCCTTCTGGGCCTTGCCCACTACCAGCAGCTTCAGGGGCGTCCCGTTGACCTGGCTCACCTTATACCTGACGCCGGGGATGTCACCCATGGACCTGGAGCGGGGCCCGTGGATGCCCTCGATGGTGACCTCGTCGTGCTCGTCCACGTAGTTGAGGGCGCCGTCCCCCGGCAGGAAAGCCGTGGCCAGCCTACCGTTCTTGATGAGCTGCACCCTGACGCACTTCCTGATGGCCGAGTTGGGCTGCTTGGACTCGATGCCCACCTTCTGAAGCACTATGCCGCGGCCCATGGGGGCGCCTTCAAGGATGTCCTTCTTCTCCATGCGCCTCTTGAGCCTCAGCGTGTAGTCCTTGCTCTTGTACCGCATCTTCTTCCGAACCTTCTTGTTCCTGCGGGCAGCGTACAAGCCGTTTGCCATTTGATTCTCCACCACTCCGATACAGGTACCCGTATTAAACTTTACGCATTTTCGGGGTTCCACGGTTTTCCGTGACGAATGCTTATCCGTTTATAAAACATGAAGCCGTTAAAACCCGGTAAACCTAACCTTTTTAAACTTCATGTTGGTTGAAGGTGTAGGAGAATTCAGAGATGAGCAAGAGGCAGAAACCTCACATCAACCTGATCATCATCGGCCACGTAGATCACGGCAAGTCCACCAGCGTGGGCCACATGTTCTACAAGGCTGGAGCCATCCCGGAGAAGCAGCTGAAGGACTTCGAGGCTGAGGCTAAAGCCCTTGGAAAAGAGTCGTTCAAGTACGCCTGGGTCCTTGATAAGCTCAAGGAGGAGCGTGAGCGCGGTGTAACCATCGACCTCGCCTTCTATGAGCTGGAGACTAAGAAGAACGTCTTCACCATCATCGATGCCCCGGGCCACAGAGACTTCGTCAAGAACATGGTCACTGGCGCGAGCCAGGCCGACGGAGCCGTCCTCTTCATCTCCGCCAAGAGGGGAGAATACGAGGCCGGGACCAATCCGGGCGGCCAGACCCGTGAGCACGCATTCCTGGCCAAGACTCTGGGCGTAAACCAGATGGCGGTTGCCGTCAACAAGATGGACGACAACACAGTCGAGTGGAGCCAGCAGAGGTACGAGGAGGTCAAGGACGGCGTAAGCCGCCTTCTCAAGATGGTGGGCTACGACCCTTCCAAGATCAACTTCATCCCCACCAGCGGATGGACGGGCGACAACCTGGTCACCAAGAGCGACAAGATGCCTTGGTATAATGGCCCCTGCCTACTGGAGGCCCTGGACACCTTCGAGCTACCCCCCAAGCCAACCGACAAGCCTCTGAGGATCCCCGTTCAGGAGATCTACACCATCAGGGGCGTCGGCACGACCCCGGTGGGCAAGGTGGAGACAGGCGTCCTGAAGCCTGGAGACGACCTGATCTTCATGCCAAGCAAGGAGACGGGTAAAGTCAACAGCGTGGAGACCCACTACACCAAGATCGACAGCGCGGGCCCAGGCGACAACATAGGCTTCAACGTGAAGGGCGTCGCCAAGGACAAGCTCAGGAGGGGCGAGGTCGCCAGCCACGTAAACACCCCGTGCCGCGTAGCCCAGGCCTTCACTGGTAGGATATTTATCATCCACCACCCCACGGCCATCGGCGTAGGCTACACCCCTGTCCTGCACATTCACACGGCCCAGATGGCCGTGAGGTTCGACAAGCTCATATCGAAGCTGGACCCCAGGACGGGCCAGGTGGTCGAGCAGAACCCCAGCTTCCTGAGGACAGGCGAGGCGGCCATCGTGCGCTTCGTGCCGCTGCAGCCCATCGCCATCGAGACCTTCAAGGACTTCCCGCAACTGGGCAGGTTCGCCCTCCGTGACATGGGCACCACCATCGGTGCAGGCATCGTCATGGAGATAGAGAACAAGCAGTAGGTCCTCCCCAACCCTTTTTTAGTAACCTTTAAGTTCTGACTCTCAAGTTGTAACGGGGAATAATAATGGCGCGACGTGCAAGGATCAAGCTCACCAGTACGGACACCGAGAAGTTGGAGGGTGTCTGCGACGAGATCAAGGACATCGCCAAACGGATCGGTGTGAAGCTGGTCGGCCCCATCCCGCTGCCCACCAAGAAGCTGGTGGTGCCCACCAGGAGGACGCCCTGCGGGGACGGCAGCGACACCTGGGACAGGTTCGAGATGCGTGTGCACAAGCGCCTTATCGAGATAGACGCCAGGGACCGGGTTATGAGGAGCATTATGAGGATCAGGGTCCCCAACGAGGTCTACATCGAGATGGAGATCCGGTAGGGTCTCACCATCGCACGGTTTCCTGTAAGATTATCGCAGTTATTAGATGACCAGTTTATTGTTAAGCCCAGATGACGGTGGCTTGGTAGAATGTGAGTTTTTTTTGGATTGCATTTGGCTAACATCGTGCTTAACTTTGTATGGAGTTGAACCTATCGATAGATTGTGGACAATAATAATCTAAAAGGAGGTGTTTTAGATTCTCTATTAAAATAGATGAGAGGGTTTTGGTAATCTTCTTTTTCTGGTGTCGCGGGCGTCGGAGGGGCTGGGGACCCCGATTTTAGGAGGTTTTTTCTTCCTAAAATCGATACCCCCCTACGTTTTTTAAACATGGTCCCCGAGTCTCGTCGGCGTCGCGGGTATGGGTTTACTCGTTTATTGACCTTAAAAACTGCCATAAGATGATACACCCTACGTTTTTTCACATCGACTCATCCAAGATGCCGTGCTTGCTCGGCCTCGTCGGGGCGGGTATCCAACCTAATGATGTAAAAATTCACCATTAGGGGGTACCCCCCCTACCTTTTTTACACATCAGGCTCTCCGCTGCAGCGTGCCTGGTGTGCTGATTGTGCCATGTTTCTGTGTGGAAGGAACGGCGTTCTGTGAAGATCCGTGTGGCGTATGGACCGGCTCCCTGGCTCCTTTTTGCGTGGGGCGTCCGTTTCAGGTTCATCTGCTCTATCTCCCCTCTTCCTAGGGGCTGCTGTGCTGGTGAGGTGGGTGTGATGTTTTCCGTTGGGTGGCTTATCCCATGCTACATGGTATAAGGTGGAAAAAAATTTCCATCTTCTGCTTCAAGCTTTTTCTTCAGTGACGCGCCTCCTCGTCATCGGCTCAGGAGCCATGGAAAACATGGTTAATCAAAAACCTCATGATAATATCATAGTTACCACCCGAGAAATATACAGGGACATGTTGAAGCTGCCTGATTATTCAACTATTATCAACTGACGGTGTTTGAGTCACTTTAAATCAGATTATGTCCCAAGTCTTATCCAGAGTTTGACCTAATAGAAAAAGTGATGAAGCCTGAAAACATCTTCTCTAAGGACTTCAGGATAAAGATCGTCTCTGATGGTGTATGGATTGCCGAACACATTGACGGAGGCTCACATATCTGTGGCTCAGGTATTATCGATCTCGGAGAAGAAACACTCATTATTGACACTGGATTAACGCCACAGACAGCCCACGAGCTCAGGAAAGCAGCCACATGCTTGACTGGTAGAGAGCCTAACTTTGTGGTGAACGACCACTGGCATGAGGATCACGTGAGAGGAAACCAGGTATTTCAAGACACAGTGATCATCTCTTCAGATGCGACTCGTAGAATATTAGTATCCAAGGGTGCGAGTGAGATCGAGAAAGACTATAACAACGCCAAGAATGGAATCGAGGGCATAAATAAACAACTTAAACAGGGAACAGAAGAAGACAAGACATTTGCCAAGATTTTCGCAGGTTACCTTCAGGGGATGATCGACGCTTACCCGGTGTTTAGGCTTACGCCGCCCAATATTACCTTCAATGGCAGTATGAGTATTCATGGTTCGGAGAAGACAGTTCAGCTGACCGAGTACAGGGATGCACACTCTGAGAGTGATGTTGTGGTCTTCATCCCAGAGGACAGATTACTTTTCTGTGGGGACCTTTGCTATCATGGTTGGCACCCATGTATAGATATGGGGAATCCTCTCAACATATTGAGGATTCTGGACGAGTTGAAGAAGTTCGGCGCAGAGGTGGTTGTTCCCTCTCACTCGGGTTTCGGCGGCGTCGAGATTCTCGACTACGGGAAGGAGTATATCAACACTCTAAAGGCGCTCGTTCAGGAAGTCATAGACAGGGGCGGCTCTGTCAAGGATGCCTGCACGATTCCTGTTCCTGAGGAGTACCGTGCCTTGAAGTTGGAGAAATTCTTCTATAAGAGGAGCCTAAAGAAGTTGTATGAGGTTCTCAAAAAATAATTCTTTGTTCAGTGATTCACATGTATCTGACTTAGGTGTCTGCTGAACTAAACATATGAATAGTTTAAATATGGATTAATTACGCATCTGAGACGGCGCCTTCTGCAGTCTGAGAGCAGAGACCGTGCGTATTAGGGTGGCGGAGTAAGAGAAAGTAGGTCACTTGAATCAGTCGTGCTCTCTGCGTTTCGTGGATACTTCCATTCTGTTTGTTGACGCTATATCTTTGAAGACCTTGACCGCTTTGGTGGGCGTTCTCTCCTTCGACTCTCTATTCACCCTGTATAAGCCGAAGTGTATCTTGTATCCGTCGCTCCACTCGAAGTTGTCCATCAGTGTCCAGTAGAAGTACCCTTTCACGGGAACACGGTCAATGGCTATGGCCTTGTTCAGCTCCTCCAGGTGGCCTGTGAGATACCGGGTTCTCAGCTTGTCCTCGGCGTCGGCGACCCCGTTCTCGGTAACGTATATGGGTCGCCGGTACCGCCTGTAGGCCCAGTCCACCACCTTCCTGAGGCCCCACGGGTAGTTCTCCCAGCCGTAGTCGCTGCGCTCGCCTCTCCCGGGGGCGAACATGAAGTCCAGGAGGGGGTCACTGCCCCTGCCTTTACTCCTCACTCTCCACTTTGTGTAGTAGTTGACGCCTATGAAGTCGCAGCCTTTCACTAGCCAAGGGTGCTGCTCAGCCGGCTGTATCACCATGTCGGCGTTCATGTCGTAGTCGCCGTGGAACACGGCGTTCAGGTTCCACTCGTTGAACATATACTCCACCAGCCTGGAGGCCGCGACGTCCTCAGGCTTCTTGGGGTCGTCCGGCTCGAAGGCTTGGAGGACGACTACGACCCCAACAGTCGCCGGGCCCAGAGGCGATGCCTTCTCCTTGTCCCACCTCTTCACCTGCTGGTAGGCCACGCCGTGAGCTATGGATAGGTGCTTCATGCACTGGATGAAGAGGAGGGGATCGTTGAGGCCCGGCGGGAACTCCCCCCTCTCGGTGAGGTACCCGTGCTCGGCCACGATCCTAGCCTCGTTAACTGTGGCGTAGAGGTCGATGAGGTCCCCCATCTGGTCCGCCACGAACGCGCTGTACTTGGCGAACTCCACTATGGTCCCCTGGTCCAGCCAGCCCTTCCGCTGGGCCTCGTTCAGGTGGTCCCTGCAGGCTATGGGGTCATGAAGCCAAAGTGGTATGGGCCAGTGGTAGAGGGTCACCATGGGTGTCAAGCCGTGGCTTTTAGCCGAGGCCAGTATCTCCCTGTAGCGCCTCACGGCGTCCATGTCGGCCAGTCTCTTCAGCTCAGCCATGGTCTCCCTACTCAGCTCCACGTCCACCACGTTACCCCGAGGGTCCCGAACAACCTTCACGTCCACCCCTGTGGTGGGCTCAGGGAATACCCTACCCCAGTCAATGGATAGCCGTACAGAGTTGCATCCCAGCTCCTCCCTTGCCCGGCGTAGGTCCTTGTCGTATAGCTCCCAGAACCCTGGGCCGTTGAGCGGCGTGTCCCCGCTCACCCGCTTCACGTCAATGTTGGTGGGGTCGTTGACCCAGGCCCACCAGTCGGTTCCGTCGCTAGGCTCGCCGAGGCCCATCTCTGCCTGGAAGCTGGAGATGGCCGTGCCCCAGAGGAATCCTTCAGGGAAGACCCGTTCAGCCATACGTATCGAGAGGATATAGGCGGCTAAGGATATAACAGGTCTCAGAGTGACAGCCTATAAATAGGTTCACCAGTCGTGGCTGGGGCAGAAACTGTCCAGTTTGTCCCGTTTCATGATAAGTATTTTAAGACTCCTCGCATTCCTTATTTTCCTCTCACGGTGAATCGGATGAGCAAGCGGGTTATGATAGCCCTCGGTGGCAACGCCATAAAGCAGCCCCACGAGAAGGGCACCTTCGAGGAGCAGATGAGCAATGTCAGCATCGCGTCCACTCAGATCGCTGAGATAGCCCGCAAGGGCTACGAGATAGCTATAACCCACGGCAACGGGCCTCAGGTGGGCAACCTGGCCATCCAGCAGGAGCAGGGCGCCGAGATGGTGCCGGCCCAGCCTCTGGTGGTGCTTGGCGCCATGACCCAGGGCCAGATAGGGTACATGATGCAGCAGACCCTCCACAACCTCCTTGCCGGCGATGGTAAGGAAGTGGTCACCGTGGTCACACAGGTCATTGTCAGCGCAGATGACCCTGACTTCCAGGACCCCACAAAGCCTGTGGGCCCCTTCTACGATGAGGCCACCGCTAAGAGGCTGGCAAAGGAGAACAACTGGATCGTGAAGCAGGTCCGACCCACGGGCGACAAGACCTGGAGGCGTGTGGTGCCCAGCCCTATCCCTGTAGGTATAGCCGAGGCCAAGGTCATCCGTAAGCTCGTTGAGTCGGGCGTCATCGTCATAGCCAGTGGCGGCGGAGGCATTCCCGTCATCAGGAACGGCTCAGGCAAGCTGGAGGGCATCGACGCAGTCATCGATAAGGATAGGGCGGGGGCCGTCCTGGCCGAGGAGGTGGGCATGGATATATTTCTCATACTCACGGACGTGGAGCACGCTCTCCTCAACTTCGGCAAGGACAACGAGAAGCCCGTCAAGAAGATGGCCGTCGCCCAGGCCAAACAGTATCTGGCCGAGGGCCACTTCAAGGCCGGAAGCATGGGCCCCAAGGTGGAGGCAGCCATGGGTTTCGTGGAGCGGGGCGGTGATCGCGCTATAATAACCAGCTTGGACAAGGCCGTGGACGCTTTGGAGGGTAAGACTGGCACCCACATCGTGCCCAGTTAACCATTTTCTTATATAATCCCAGAGCACATTTTCCCCTCATGAGCGAATCACCTAGCTTACTCACACCCCTCTTGGCCCAGCTAGGGGTAGGCGGCCTCGGCGGCCTATGCGTGGGCTACGCCGTGAAGAAGATGGCCAAGATCGTGGCGGTCATCATCGGCCTGTTCTTCCTGGGCCTCCAGTACCTAGCATACCAGGGAATAATCAACATCGACTACGTCGGCCTGGAGAACTGGGCAGGAGGAGTCGTCTCAGGGATGGGCGCCTTGGAGGGCGTGCTGACCGCCATGATAGCCAACCTGCCCTTCGCGGCCAGCTTCGCCGTGGGTCTGGCCATGGGCCTCAAGATGGGGTAAGCCTGACGCAGATGAGGGTCTCATAGAAGAGGGGCTGCTCCTCGAGAACCTCCACCCGGTAACCCTCGAAATCTTTTTCACCTATACCCGTCAGGCTACTGTATACCATGAGTACGCCGCCGGGCTTCAGGTGGCTGTGCGCCTCAGCCAGGAACCTCCTGATAACGTCGCCGCCTCCCCCTCCTCCCGCCCATGACGCCTCGTCGGCCTCCCCCTCGGATGGCAGGTAGGGCGGGTTGAAGATTATCCAGTCGAAGACGCCTTCCACGCCGCTGAAGAGGTCGCTGAGGGTGAACCTCATCTTCCCCAGGGTCCCCGCCATCTTTCCCCTCTTCTCGGCCTCTATGAGGGCGGCGGGGTTGATGTCAACAGCGGTCACCGAGGAGACCTCCTCCTTAAGGGCGGCGGCCACAGCTTGTATCCCTGATCCTGTGCCCATGTCCAGTACGTCCCCAGAGACCAGCCTCTCCACGTGCCTTAGAAGCAGGTAAGAGTCCTCGGAGGGTCGGTACACGGGCTCCATGGGTTAGCCTCAGCGCCCACGTTTTTAAGGTGACTTGCACGCTGGCTCGCCCCAGACGATTAACCTCTTTTACTGCCTCGAAGCAGTGGTTCACACATGGAGATAACCTTCCTAGGAACGGCCAGCATCGGCGGCGTCCCAGAGTGGGACTGCGCCTGCGCCAACTGCATGACCGCCAGGGCGGACCCCAGCCTCAGACGGACACGCTCATCCATCGCAGTCACCATAGACGGGGCAAGGTACGTGCTTGTGGACGCGGGCCACGACCTCAAGCAGCAGCTGGAGGCCCACGGACTGGCGCCCACCCCCGAGGAGGCCGGGCGTACCGGACGCATGAGCCGCCTAGAGGCCGTGTTCCTCACCCACGGCCACGCGGACCACACAGTGGGCGTAGCGGAGTTCTGCACCGGGAAGAGCTTCGAGCTGCCCGTCTATGCCCCCCCGGACCTAATCGAGTTCATGTTCGGCTCGGAGGAGAGACCCGCCTACTTCGGTGAACTGGGCAGGCTCGCCAGGAACTACGTCATACCCAGACCCCTCCAGGAGGATGAGTGGGTGACCGTCCTGGGCGGGCTGAAGGTGAGGGGATTTGAGGTGCCCCACACCCAGGTCCTGGACGACGGCAGCAGGTACCCCAGCACCACCTATGCCTACGAGTTCAGCCACGGCGGAAAACGGTTCATATACGCCCCCGACCTCGGACAGATAACGGACAGGCTCAGGGAACGGCTGGAAGGCGCCGACCTCTTCATAGTGGACGCATGTTTCTGGTGGGACGACGAGTTGACCAGGGTGAGCGGCATCCCGGTGACTAGCTACCGGCTGGGCCACGTGCCCCTGGAGGAGTGCGTCAAGCTCCTCTCAGACGTGGACGTGGGCAGAGTAGTCTACACCCACTTAAACCACACTAACCCTGTACTCGACACGAACAAACCATACAGGAAGATAGTGTACGACGCGGGCCATGAGCTGGCCAGCGACGGCCTAAAGATCAGGCTCTAGTAGGTCCTGCTGACGTAGGCCACATACTTGGCCTCGTCCCCGCAGAGGATACAGCCCCCCGTGGGCTTCTCCTCAGCGTCCCACCTGGTGCCCCTGATCTCCCCGGCCACCAGGTCCTTCATGTTGTAGGCACAGTCGGGGGCTCCGCACCAGTTGACGCGGACGATCATCCGCGACTCCATGTAGACGCGGAGCTGATCCATGTCGTAGGCGTCCACGGTGAGGCTCTCCAGGGTCCTCCTGCTCCTGTCCCGTAGGTTCTCGAAGATGAGGCTGAATAGCTCATGGACCTTGTCCACCACCTCCGCCTCGTCCACCGTCACCTTCTCGAAGGTGTCACGCCTCACCAGGGTGACCCGCCTGCTCTTGGCCTCCCGGGGGCCCACCTCGGCCCGCACCGGGACGCCGTACATCTCCCACCTGTAGTACTTGTCCCCGGCGCTGAACCTGTCGTCGTCGTCCAGGGCTGTTCTTATACCGGCGGCCTCCAGCGCCCCTTTCACCTCCTTGGCGTACTCGTTGACGCCCTCCGACTTGCCCTTGAACAGTATGGGGATTACCACCACCTGCTTCGGGGCCACCAGAGGCGGCAGCACCAGTCCGTGGTCGTCCCCATGGTGGGCGATGGTGGCGGCCAGTGTCCTGCCGAACCCCATGCCGTAGCACGTTGTGACCGCGAAGGCTCTCCCACCCTCCGCGTCCTCGTAGTTGAGGTCGAAGGCCTTGGCGAAGTTGTGGCCCAGCTGGTGGACGGTGCCTATCTGGTTCACCTTGCCGTCCGGGTTCCAGGTGTCGAAGGCTATGCTGTAGTCTGCGCCGGCGAACTTGTCGAAGTCAGGCCTCCTGAGCATTATGTAGCTGAGGCCTAGCCTGTCGTATACGCTCCGATAGATTTTAGCCGCCTTCCTCACCTCCTCCTCGGCCTCCTCGTAGGACGCGTGGGCCGTGTGGCCCTCGTTCCACAGGAACTCCCGGCCACGGTACAGGGGCCTAGTGGCCTTGGTCTCGTATCTGTACACGTTACAGGTCTGGTGCATCTTGATGGGCAGGTCCTGGTGGCTCCTGGTCCACAGCTTGAACATGGGGTATATGGCCGTCTCGCTGGTCGGCCTCAGCACCAGCCTCCGGTCCAGCAGGTTGTCCCCGGCATGGGTGATCCAGAAGACCTCGGCGCTGAAGCCCTCGATGTGGTCCTCCTCCTTCTGGAAGCTGTCCTCAGGTATCACGACTGGGAACTGCATGGGCTCGTTGCCGTTCTTCTCAAGCTCTTCCTCAAGCATCCCTATGATGCGTTTAGCTACGCTGAACCCCCACCCGGTGTACACAGTGAAGCCCTTCACCGGGTACCGGTCGTCAGCCACCTTTGCCTCAAGGAGAACGTTGTCATACCAGTCGCTGAAGTTCTCCTTCGGCGTCAGCTCCTTCTTAGAGGACTCTTTCCCAGTCATGTGTATTCCTCTACCCCCCTGTCTTTGCCGTAGGGTTTTAAAAATGTAGAGGCTGTTACACGACAAATCAGGTGTGGACGACGTTTTATCACAGTGTCATCACAGTGGGTAAACTCTATATCCGGTTGAGCATCCTACGTATCCATGCCCATGGTAAACCTTGACGACGTCGTCTGCATCGAGGAGACCCACGTGACGGTTAGAGGGTACCGGCGCAGAACCACGGTGCCCTCCTGCGTGTTCAAGTTCCTGGACATTCATGAGGGAGACACACTGAAGTGGGTAGCCACTAGGGATGGTACCGTCTACATCAACAAGGTAAAGAAATGATGCCGGCTAGTGTAGCAGCATCTGAATGACCGGGACAATGTGCTCCATGTAAAGTTAATAATAGTACCTGTGTCGATTGTATTTACTATCGCTGACATTTAAAAACGCTAGAGTAAGTATGTGTTTATTTCTATTCAATTAATATGCCTCTTTTTACCAACTTTTCTATTTTTACGCATCTTGTCTGTATAAACTAAGGATTTAAACCTCATATTTTAAGTCCCTTATTGTGATGTAGATTGGTTTATGCACTGTAATGTGTGTTTTATGATCTTAGGACACTCGATACAGATATTTGGCTATTAAAGATTATATATTGTATCACTAATTAGACTAGCTAAGCGTTGATGCCATGGATACATTGATAATTACTGCTTTGAGGCTCATCAACGGGGTATTTACTTTAGCATTCTTCCCGAACTTATATTTAATATACCGTAAAACTAATAGAAGGTTCTACCTTCTCTGGGGCATAGGGTTCCTATTCTATGGCATCAACGTGATTATCCGCACAAGCATGCTCGCGTTCAACATCGAGTCTATGAACATGGAGGTTTTCTCCTTTATGTTCATGGTTATCGGTTTCACCCTGATAATCACGGGGATCGGGGACCTGATAAATAGAACAAGACTACTTCTCCTAGCCTCTTTAAGCGTGCCTCTGGCACTCGCCGTGCTCTTCTTCACGACGAGGCCCATGCTTCTTGGTCAAGTGATCGCCTTTTTACCTTATGTTTTCATCGCCGTGAGTCTGCTAATAATCAGGATCTACTTCTCAGCCACCATAGACTTCCTAGTCATAGGCTGGATGATGATCGCATTAACCAACATCGGGTATGGGTTTGGTTTCATCTCCCCCTTTTATGTTGAGATATACATCATCCTAGCAAAGGCCATCCTCTACTACGGTTCACTGTATCCTAGGTTCTCCTACCTGGTGGATGATTTGCGTAGGTTCCTCATATCTGGGGTGCCAACCCAGTACTTTGATAACCCTGGTGAGAAGTTCGTGATAATCAACTCGACCTCTGGTAAGAGGAGCAACGAGATACAGTGGATAAAGAACCGCATGAATGAAAACTCCAAGAAAGCCATCAAGACAATAATGTTAACGACGTATGACCTCATCTCTCCCAACGACCTGAAAGCCACGGACGTTGACGAGGAGAACCTCTACGTGGTGAGGATGGTGCAGGGCGGCAAGTCAGCGTTTGACATCTTCACAGAGCGCCTGATAACGATAAATGACGACCTCAACGACCTGGATATCCTTTTCACGGATATTCTGGCCTTCTCGTCTGAGAGAAGGATCAACTGCCAGATCATACTCTACAACCTCAGCAGCCTTATCCATACTCACGGCTGGAAAAGAGTCTACACTTTCCTACTTTCCAAGATCAGCTACCTTAAAAACAGCAATGTGTACCTCTATGCTTTTTATTACCCTAAGACCCATGAAGTAGAGTCCGATATAGCCAAGTTTGAGCAGCTTGCGGATAATGTGGTCGACATCTAATCCAGTGTGTGTGAGAGAGGATGGAGTCTTTAAAGAGAAGCCTAGTGGCGTTGATGGTACCGAGAACCCTTTCCTTCCTAGAGGAGAGCAACTATCAGAGGAAGATGGATGAAAAGGTAGCTAAGAAACTGGGTAGGTTGAAGAGGATCACCCTGGGTAAAGAGCTGGGGGTCTCAGGTTCAACCAGCCTCAAAGACCTGCCTTTCACCACGTATGATGCCTATAAAAAGTATTACGAGGACCCCCGTGAACAGCATCTCCTCTACGAGCTGAATGATTACCTTACAACCATTACTAGCGGGACGATGGGGCAACCAAAAAAATTCCTTCTACCCAAGACCGCTCTAATGGACAACCTCAGAAAAACGGCTCTGGCATCCCTCTTCATTGTAAGCCATGACGGAGAGCGGGTCACTTTTGAGATAGGTGACACGATGTACAACAACATTCCTGGTGGCTCGCAGCTCGCGGCTATTATGACTGAGATAGGAATGAAGAATAGGGTTGCATTCGTAAAAAATTGCCCTGATCATAATCTTCCTTTCCAGACCAAGGTGGACTATTTCGTCGACAACTACAAGAACATTGACATGGCCTACATGACGGTCACAACTCTCCTGGACCAGGTTTACCCTAGGATAGGAGAGCCCTTCCACCTGAAGGGCTTCATGACTCAGGACTCTTCATCCTTGGTCTTCAAGGACGAGATCAAGAAGATCACCGGCAGCTACCCGAAAACCACCTACGGAGCCACAGAGATTATGATCCCCACGGTGGCTTCTATCGAGCACCCAGGCTGCTTTATCTTCGACTGGCGGGTGCTCTACGCAGAGTTTGTACCCGACGACCAGAAAGTTGGGCGTGGTGACCCCATCATCAAGGCGGATGTCGATGTCGTGGCTCTCAGCGAGGTGGAGCCAGGTAGACGGTACCAACTCATCGCGACCCCATATCTGACAGAGACGACAAGGTACGTCATGCCTGATATCCTTCAGTGCGTAGACAAGGGAGATGATGTGCTCAACTCCCAGCTTCCTGTCTTCAAGTACCACGCCAGGTCAGACAAGATTATAGTGTTGCACAACTTCACGAGGATCGTTGAGGAGGAGATCACACAAGTCCTAAAGGATGCCAACGTGCCCTTTGTGGACTACACAGTTATAAAAGAGCAAGACGGCACCCACGATTACATGAAGATGTACCTGGAGCTGTCCAAACCCATGGACCGCGACACGATTCACAGGATGATAGATGAGAGGCTAACAGAGTTCGACAGGGACTGGCACGATTTAAAGGAGTTCCTTAAATATGATCCTCTGAGAATCGAGTTAATACCTAAGGGCAGCTTCAGGCACTACCTGCAGCACAGGGAAGGTATGACAAGAGTCGAACGGGTGCAAATGAAGAAGGAGAGACTTGATCTCCTCCTTAGCTTCAAGGAAACCTAGACGAGCACAGGCTCCTTGCTGAGGACCTGGAACCCTCTGCTGCTTATTACGTATCTGCGGGGCTGCTCGTCGAAGTCGATGCCCCTCATCTTATCAATCCTGATGGTCTTGGTGAGCGTGTACTCCTGAAGGTCCTTCACGAGGAGGATGAGGCCGTCGGAGAGAAACTGCTCCATGTAGAAGTCGGTGTCCTTGGGTATCCCCTCAGCTGTGATGATGGCCGAGCAGCCCAGGTTCTGTACGGTATCGAAGAGCTGACCGATGATGAATCTTTTCCTGCCTGACCTCTGCTCATGGACTAGGATGCTGGTGAGGGGGTCAACTATCAGGTGCTTCGCCCCCACCTTCCTAATGGTTCTCTCAATCTCTGTCTCGATGCTGAGCTGAAGCTTCCCCCGGGTTCTCTCGATGGGTTCCACGATGCCCTGGCTGTGGGGGACCATGAAAATGTCCAGGACCTCCACCTTTCCCTCGTCGATCACCTTCTGGACGTCCCACCCAAAGGCGGCCGCGTTCTGTATCTTCTTCTCCATTGGCTCCTCCAGGGACACGTAGACGCAGGGTTCGCCCCGCTTCACCGCCGCCATCATGTACTGGAGGGTTAGGATGGTCTTACCTACTCCCGGCCCACCGCTCACCAGTACGACGCTGCCCTTAGGGATTCCACCCCCAAGCATCTCGTCCAGACCTGATACTCCAGTTGAAACCCGGGGAACCGTTTTCTCAGTCATCTTGTGCATCTCTTATCATTCCACAACAGGCGAGAAACCAGAGATTATTGACCGAAGCGTAATAGGATCTTTCAATGTCCTCTGTACTCACCCGTGAGGATTAATGGATTCCATGTCACATTACTCTATTATACTTTTCAGTGCCAATGTGACTAAAAGATCGTTCCTCGTTGTGAATGTAGGCCCAGTGCGGATCATCGAAGCCTTAAATCCCGCCAACCTGAAGATTCTGGTATGCGCGTGAAACCGGGCGACAGGTACCCCAATGATTACACAGTTGAGGAGCTAAATGACATAGCTGAGAGCATCGAGGCGGCTGTAACCGTGCCCGTCAACGTCCAATTGGAGGCCGAGCACAGGGTCTATGATCTGAGTGAGATGAAGGAGATCCTCAGGAAAGCCGAGAAGATAGTCCTTCAGGAGTGCGGCTGCAGGAAGGATCACGGTAACTGTGACCACCCTCTGGAGACCTGCCTCAGTATTAACGGTGCGGTAGAGGAGTCGCTAAAGAACAGCAAATACAATCCGCGTGAGGTTGACCTAGACCAAGCCTTAGAGGCCCTTGAGCGGAGCCACGAGGCCGGTCTGGTCCACATGGCCTACACCATGAAGGGGGACGACTCCCCAACGGTCATCTGCAGCTGCTGCTCCTGCAGCTGCCACACCCTGGGGGGACTCATCCGGTATGGAATCCACACTTCGGTCCTCACCTCCAGGTACATCGCTGAGGACGACGAGTCCAAGTGTGTGCAGTGCGGGGCCTGCGTGGACAGGTGCAGCTTCCTAACGCGGAGCATGGTGGACGGTGAGATGAGGTACGACTGCTCCAAGTGTTTCGGGTGTGGCCTATGCGTCTCCACGTGCCCGGCCTCAGCCATAAGCCTCGTTGAGAGGAGAGGCGCGGCGTAGCCTTGGAAGAGTTTGAACGTCTAGTTAAGGAGCACCACGACCGGCGGCCCCATATGCGGGCCCAGGACTACTACAAGCTCCTCTACCAGGGGGTGTTCGGTGTAGGCCACATCATGGGCGATTCCGCCCTACCCCGGCTTATGGAGGAGGCTGAGAGGGTTAAGGATCGGGGGCCCATGGACGAGCCGCTTTTAGAGAGGGTGTCCCCCAGTGGGGACGTGGTGAGGGTGAACCTCAGGCCCTTCCTCCGGGGGGGTGGAAGCATTGAGGCTCTCCACGAGGCCATGGTGGAGTCATCTAAAGTGAAGGGTGATTCTAAGCAGTTCCTGAGGCTGTGGCGGAGGTTCAAGCAGGCGGCTAAACAGCTAAACTTGGCGCTCGACGAGGAGGAGGTCTGCGAGTTAGATGACGCCCTGGGGGAGAGAGGCCCTGTCCCCATGCACCACACGGCTCAGTACCGTGAGGCATACTACCCTGCCTACAGGGTTGTCCGGCGGGCAAACCTAGAGGACGCGGGCCTATTTCTTGGACGCTAATTAAATTCATATGCGATGCGGCGCAGATATCTCCGGTTGTCATGTCTGACAAGGTAAAGGATTCTGCTTTCAAGTGGATCGACGGTAACAGGGACCGCATCATCGAGGTCAGCGACGAGATATGGGGGTACGCCGAGCTGGGCCTCATAGAGTACAAGTCCGCCAAGCTCCTGGCGGAGGAGCTGAGGAGGCACGGCTTCAAGGTGGAGACAGGGGTGGGGGGTATGCCCACGGCCCTCGTCGCCGCCTGGGGCAAGGGTAAGCCCATCATAGGCGTCATGGGGGAGTATGACGCCCTGTCCGACCTCAGCCAGAAGGTGAAACCTGAGAAGGACCCACTGGAGCTCGGTAAGCCGGGCCACGGCTGCGGCCACAACATCCACGGTGCGTCAGGTATGGCTGCTGCCGTAGCCCTCAGGTACGCTCTGGAGGAGCACAAGGTCAAGGCCACGGTCAAGTTCTACGGGTGCCCCGCCGAGGAGAGCGGCAGCGGCAAGGTGTGGATGGTCAGGGACGGCGTATTCGACGGCGTGGACGCAGTGCTCAGCCACCATCCCAGCAGCATGAACGTGGCCAGCTTATCAAGTAGTCTGGCTAATAATAGCGTCAAGTTCCACTTCAGGGGCAAGACTGCCCACGCGGCTGGCAGCCCCGAGCAGGGACGTTCAGCCTTAGACGCGGTGGAGTTGATGAACATCGGCGTCAACTTCCTCAGGGAGCACGTCATCCAGGACGCCCGCATCCACTACGTCATCGAGAGCGGCGGAGGGCAGCCCAACGTGGTGCCTGATTATGCTCGGAGCTGGTACCTGGTGAGGGCCCCTGAGCGCGACCAGGTGGAGCACATCTACGAGAGGGTGCTAAAGATAGCCCGGGGCGCGGCCATGATGACGGAGACGGAGCTGGATGTGGAGTTCCTCAAGGGTGTCAGCAACAAGATACCCAGCAAGGTTCTCAGCGACGTGGTGACAAGCAACATGCGGCTTGTCGGGCCACCGGAGTACACCGGGGAGGAGGTGGAGTGGGCCAGGAAGCTGGTGAGCACCGTGAGCCGGGAGTCCAAGGTGGAGCAGCTGCGGAAGACCAAGCGCCCAGGCTGGGAGGAGCTGGTGGACGTGGTCCTGGACCGGACGGTGCCTGACCCCTGGAACGAGGGAGAGGTGAGCCACGGGTCGACGGATGTCAGCGATGTGAGCTGGAAGGCCCCCACCATGGAGTTCAGCACCTCCACGTGGCCCCTAGGCGCGCCGGGCCACAGCTGGATGAACGTGGCGGGCAGCGCCCACAGCACCGGCCACAAGAGCCTCATCTACGCCAGTAAGGTGATGGCGGCCTCGGCCGTCGACCTGATAACCGATCCTGGGCTCCTGGAGAAGGCTTGGGATGAGCAGGGGCGGCGGCTCATGGGCAAGGAGTACAAGAGTCCTATCCCGGCTGAGGCCAAGCCTCCGCTGGACCTGTGGGGTAAGAAGTAGAAGACGGTTGTCTTCCCCTTTTTTCATGTGAGTGGGTTAGAAAAAATTAGAGTTTTAGGGTGTCGCCGGGCTTCATGATCTGGACCTTGGTGCTGCTGCCGGCCTCCACTTTCTTCTTGTACTCGGCGGGGTCGGTGTCCCAGATGTGCATGGGCACCGCCTGCTTGGGGTTTATGGCTATGGTGGCCTCCGCGGCCTCGGGCGAGTCCATGGTGTAGGTGCCCCCGCTGGGCATCAGTGCCAGGTCAACTCCCTTCAGCTTCCTCATCTCCTCGATGAAGTCCGTGTCCCCCGCGTGGTACACCGTCTTGCCCTCGGCCTTCACCAGGTAGCCGACGCCTACGCCCCTGGGGTGGAAAGGCGTGCTTGGGCTCCTGAACCGCTTGAAGTTGTATGCCTCTACGGCCTCCACGGTGACGGGGCCCACCGTTGTCTTCTCCCCCGGCTTCAGGCTCTTAACGGGGACCCCCAGCTTCTTGCCACACTCCGGCGGCGCCACGATGACCGTTTTGTCTCCCCTGGCCTGCATCACCTTCTCCGGCTTGCAGTGGTCGTCGTGGTGGTGGGTGCTGAGGACGAGGTCAGCCTTCTCGTCGTAGCTGCCCTCGTAGGGGTCGATATAGATGACCTTGCCCCCCGTCTTTATCTTCCACGACGCGTGTCCGAGCCACTTGATCTCCAAGAATGTTCACCTGGTACTGAATTGTGGGCAGGGCTTAAGTCTCTTGCTCCGGCCGGGAGACGGACTCGGTGATGGTGAGGTAGCCTAGCCCGAAGACCACCCTCAGGGCGGCGCTGATGAGGAGGCCTTGGTTTAGGCCCTCAACGCCGGCGAAGAAGGTGTCGATGATGTAGCCGCTCACGTTGCTGCCTATGAAGCTTGCGAACCCGAAGGCGGCGGTGCTGGCGGCCAGGTAGGTGGCCCGCAGCTCCCCGGGGGCCAGGTCTATTATGTATGTGGACTCGCTGCTCATCCACGCGGCCATGCCCAGGCCCAGGAAAAGCTCGGCCACGGCTATGTGCCACCAGTCCGTGGCCAGGGCGTAGGCCAAGGGTGCCAGGGCCATCATGACGCGGCTCAGCACAATGACGGGGCGTCTGCCTATGCGGTCCATGTAGCTGCCCAGCCTTCTCTGGGTGAGGGTGCTCACCAGGCTGCTGGTTAGGCTCAGGGTGCTTATCTGCCAGACCTTCATCCTGAGCCTGTGGGTAATCACCATGGGGAACAGGGGCCAGGCGAAGCTCATGCCTATGCCGTAGACGAAGTTGAGGGCCATGTACTTGGTGAGCCGAGGGTCCCTGAGGAGCCTGCCCAGCTGGAGGCTCTGGCTGGCGCCCTTGGGGGGCTTCTCCTTGGTGAACATGATCATGACTCCGCCTAGGAGGTTGGCCGCCGCCGCGAGGGTGAGGACCAGCCTGAAGCTCTCGATGGTGGTGTCCCCCTGCTGGCCTAGGCTGATGGCGACGGCTATCATCATGGCGACGAAGCTGCCCAGCTGGCTGACGCTGTTGATGGCCCCTATGGTCTCTCCGCGGGTGGAATCGGTTGTGTAGTCGCCTAGGAGGCTGCTCCAGGTGGGGTAGCTCATGCTGTTGAAGAAGCTGCTGAGGATGACCAGCCAGATGAGGGGCCCGGGGGCGTCGTAGAGGAGCAGGGCGGCTATGGCGCCGGCGTTGAGGACGCGGCCTGCCGCGATGAACACTCGTTTGCCGTACTTGTCGGCTAGGCGTCCGAAGGCCAACTGGAGGAGGTTGCCGCTGAGGCTCTTGGCGCCCTGGAGGAACCCCATCTGGTTGACGGTGGCGCCCGCCGCGGCGACGAGCAGGTTGTTGAACCTGTTGTTGAGGCTGTCCCCGAACATCTGGGTGAAGCCCGTGGCCATTAGAAGGCGCGTCCGCTTCAGGGGGGCTTCGTCCTGCTCGCTCAACTCAGGGTTCAAGAATGCGGACGTGGTATAAACTTGTTGGCGGTGCAAGGTGTTAAGAGATTCAGGTTCAATATCTTGCGTGGTGTTCGCTGAATGAATCGTGATGATCGTGCTCACCATTCCGCTGCCAGGTTCCCTAAGGTTCTGCCCGTGCGTGAACGGGCCGAGATAGTGAACAGGGTGCTCGCGAAGCGCTTGGATACGGTGCTGCCTCTGGCCATGCGGGAAGCGGGGATCGACATGTGGTTGGTAATCTGCCAGGAGGATAACCTGGACCCGGTGTTCGAGTCCATGATCCCTGTGGACACCTGGTGCCCCATACTCCAGATACTTGTATTCTGTGATAAGGGCACAGAGGTGGGGGTGGAAAGGATCAACGTCTCCATGACGGACACCAAGGGCCTGTACGAGACGCCTTGGCCCGGGCGGGGGCACCACAGCGAGCAGTGGGCGCTCCTGAGGGGCATCGTGGAGGAGAGGGACCCGAAACGTATAGGGATCAACGTGGGATCGGTGCAGTGGGCGGCGGGGGGCCTCACCCACAACCTGTACAACCAGCTGGTCGCGGCTCTGCCCCGGAAGTACGTGGATAGACTTGTGTCGGCCGAGGCGTGCGCCACAAGATGGCTAGCCACCCTGACGGACGAGGAGGTGGACCTATACGAGCACGTGGTGGATGTGGCCCACGCCTTGATCGCTGAGTGCTATAGCAGTGAGGCCATCGTTCCCGGGGTGACCACCGTCCGGGACCTTGAGTGGCACTACTGGCAGAGGTGCGCGGACCGGGGGCTGGAGGTGGCCTTCAAGCCCAGCTTCTACCCCATCAGGAGGGGGGCGGCGGGACAGCTGTACGGGGGCGTGGACCCGGTGATCAGGACAGGGGACCTCATCAGGTGCGACGTTGGGGTCAGGTACCTGGGCCTCATAACGGATCACCAAGAGTGGGTGTACGTACTGAGGCCGGGGGAGGATGAGGCACCTGAGGGGCTCCGGGGGCTGATGGCGGAGGGTAACAGGCTGCAGGACGTGTTCATGGACGAGTTCAGGCGCGGATTGACGGGGGACCAGCTTCTCCACAGGATACTGGACAGGGCCCGTCGTGAGGGGATACCTAACCCCCGGGTCTACTCGCACAGCCTGGGGCGGCTGCTTCATGAGCCTGGGCCGTTGATTGGGTTGCCCTGGGAGCAGGAGAGGAACGTGGGTAGGGGGGACGTGCAGTTGGAGCATAACTACGCGTTCACTATGGAGCTGTCGGTGGAGGGGCCTGTGGCGGAGTGGGGTGGGTCGCTGCGGTTCGCGTTGGAAGAGGATGTGGTGTTTACGGGGGAGGGGTGTAGGCTCATCGGGGGTAGGCAGACCGGGTTTTTCTTGGTGTAGCCCCGGTAAGGTTTTAATGGGGTCTCGGCGTTTATTTGTGGGCGCGGGGGTTCCCGAGTGGCCAAAGGGGTCAGGCTTAGGACCTGATGGTTAGTCCTCCGTGGGTTCGAACCCCACCCCCCGCACCATGGGATACACCCTCCTACTTTCGCTTTCGGAAGGCAGAGTTCCCGGATGGAGTGGGACCTACGTATTCAAAGTCTAGCTCTATTAACTCAGAGACCTCATCATCAGTCTTAGCTGCGCGCGCAATTAAGCAAATTGATAGGAGTGCAAATTTTCTATGTGATGACTATTTAAATGCGAATACTTTGCTAATCAGTATTGTACAGAGGGAATACTATGAATCGTTTTCCAAAACTTTTCAGCCCAATGAAATTAGGGCCCTATATTTTGAAGAATCGGATTGAATCAGCACCTATGGGGGTGCATGGCACACCGGAAGGGTACATTACCGCTGAGGGTACAGCATATTATGAACTCCGGGCGAAAGGCGGGGCAGCCATTGTGACCCTAGGAGAAAGCATGGTGGATTCGAAAGGAACATCTCACGGCAGGGTAACTCCACTGGATGACCCGGGAATCCTGCACTCTCTGATCAATACCACAGATGCGATTAGGAGACATGGTGCAGTTCCCTCCATCGAGTTATTGCACGCCGGAATCCGATCAAGGACACAGCTGCCAGACGGGGCAGTGTATGGTCCAAGTGCGGGAATATCATTCTATGGCAAACAAATCATTGAGATGGGAGAAGCGGAAATCGAACAGGTAGTGAATGCCTTCGGAAATGCGGCTGAGATGGCTAAGCTGGGCGGTGTACAGATGTGCATGATCCATGGGGGACATGGCTGGCTTCTGTCACAGTGGTTCTCCCCACTGCACAACCACAGGAAGGACCGCTTCGGAGGAAGCATCGAAAACAGGGCACGCATAGCGTTGATGATCATCGAAGACATACGGAAAAAGTGCGGACCGAATTTCCCGATCGAGATACGTTTGAGTGGCGACGAGTTCACGGAAGGCGGGATGAGGTTGGAGGAAACAGTCGAACTAGCAAAAGTACTGGATGGTAAGGTCGAACTGATTCATGTATCCGCGGCAACATTTAATGATCGAACTGCCGGCCTCAGAATGTTTCCAAGTATGTTTCTCCCCCGGGGCTGTAATGTGTATCTCGCTGAAGCAATCAAGAAAGCTGTGAAGACTCCGGTGAACACAGTTGGGGCATTGAACTATCCCGCTCAGATGGAAGAGATTCTGGAGAGTGGAAAGGCGGATATGGTAACCCTGGGGAGGGCGCTTTTGGCTGACCCCTACTTACCGGAGAAGGCGAGAAAAGGGAACGAGGAAGACATTACGCCATGCATCCGCTGTAATTATTGCATCAGCCAGTCATTTACTCCCTATGTGAAATATCCAAGGTCTGTCGCCAGGTGTGTTGTTAATCCGATCATAGGCAGGGAGTATGAGAGCCGGTTTGTCCAAGTAAGTGGCGGAAAGAAAAAGGTGATGGTGGTCGGAGGCGGACCGGGAGGAATGCAGGCGGCGATCACGGCTGCAGACCGGGGGCATGAGGTGATCCTGTGTGAAAAAAATAATAGGCTCGGTGGGACGTTGGTGTATGCTGAACGTGAATACTTCAAAGAGGATACAAGGAAGCTTACTGAATTACTTATCCGGCGAGTACAGGAACGACCGATAAGATTAATGATGGATACGGAAGTTACGCCTGAGGTCGTTAGAGAAATCTCTCCCGATGTTCTAATTGCTGCAGTAGGGGCCAAGCCGTTAATTCCTGACATACCCGGGGTAAAGAACAAGAATGTGGTTGTCGCGGCAAGCATGTATGATGAAGACGCTATAGGTAGGAAGGTGGTGGTTGTCGGAGGCGGGCTGGTGGGTTGTGAGGAGGGACTACATCTCGCTCACCTGGGTAAGGAAGTGACCATTCTGGAGATGCTTGAGAAGGCTGCGTCGGATGCGTCTTACCTGCACTGGCTGGGGCTGATGAGGGAGCTCGAGAAAAGCGTCAGGCTGGAGACACGTGTAAAGTGTACACGAGTAACGGAGGGGGGCGTGTTTGCGGTGAATGAGAAGGGAGAAGAGAGGTTCTACGAGGCGGACACGATATTATTGGCGGTGGGGCTGAAGCCGAGGACAGAGATGGTCGAGTCCCTGCGCAACTGCGCACTAGATTTTAGTGTGATTGGAGATTGTCTGCAGCCGGCGACGGTTATGGAGGCGATTCATATGGGCTATTTCTCTGCCATGGATATCTAATTTCATTTATTCTGCGCATGCCTCGGACTTTGGTGTGGCCACCCCACCCCCCGCACTTTGACCTCTATTCAGCTTTGATAATATTAGTGAAAGATGTGTAAAATGAAAAAGAGGTTTCAGAGAAGGGGATAACGCGGCTTCCCCTTTTATCCTATCTTTTTATTGTCGCTAGGCCGTTCTTGATGCCTGTGGCCGCCCACTGGCTCCACGGCACGGTGAAGAACCTGAACCCCCTCTCAACGTACCCGCTGGGGTCGTGGCCCGCGGGAAGGAAGTACATGCCGGGGACGACGCCGGCGTCCTCGCAGGCGCCCGCTATCTTGTCCAAGGCCTTCCCGTACTTCGGGTTATCATAGTCCAAGGTCAGGTCTAGGTTGATGGAGAGGTCCGAGGGGCCCACCAGCAGCACGTCGATCCCCGGAACGGAGAGCATGTCCTCCAGGTTGCTCATCGCCTCCACCGTCTCTATCATGGGGATGACCAGCAGCTGCTCGTTGAATGCGTCCATGTACTCCCGGTAGTTCTTGAAGGTCCCCCACTCGCCCCGCATCCCCGCGGAGCTCCTGATGCCCTTATGCGGATACCAGCAGTACTGCGTCATGTTCACCATCTCCTTCTTGTTGTTCACCATGGGCACTATGATGCCCTTGGCGCCGATGTCCAGGGCGTAGCAGACCTGATCCTGCCTGTTATCCCCCACCCTGACGACGGGGACAGCCTTCTTGCCCTTCATGGCCTGGAGCTGATACTGCAGCTCCTTGATCTCCACGGCCGAGTGCTGGGTGTCAAAGAGGATGAAATCGAACCCGGAGTCGGCCAGAAAGTCCACGGGGCTCGTCAGACCCGCGGTGGTCCCTATGGCGGTCTTACCCGCCTTCAACATATCCTTAACGACGTTCATGGGTTAAACCGGGTCCCGAATATCTATTTAGTCTTTCTTACGCTCGCGTGAGGATCAACTATAATTCACACGCCCTTCAAAGGATCATCCACGATGCACCGCCGGAGAGAAGAAACGGCCACCCACGCCACCCTAGCCAGATGGCTGGAGCTGTGGAACGATCAAGCCAAGGACACCGTCCTACGCGACATCTACAGCGACCTGGTGAAACGGTACAGCGAGCCCCACAGACACTACCACAACCTCCCCCACATATCCCGGTGCCTCCAGGAGCTCACCGAGGCCCGCAGCCACGCCCACCACCCCTTCGAGGTGGAGCTCGCACTATGGTTCCACGACGCCGTCTACGACCCCAGGCGGAGCGACAACGAGGAGGCAAGCGCTGGGTACGCCATGGAAACCCTCGGCAAACTCACAGAGAAGGAAATCCTTGAGCGAATCCGAAGCCTAATACTGGCGACCAAACACACCGATCCCCCTAGAAGCGACGATGAGAGGCTCATCGCGGACATCGACCTAGCCATACTGGGCAGTCCTGCGGAGGAGTACCGGGAGTACGAGGACGGCATCAGGCGGGAGTACAGCTGGGTACCCGAGGACAGATTCAAGGCCGGAAGAACTGAGGTACTGGCGCGGTTCCTTGAGAGGGACCATGTCTACCACACGGGCCACTTCAGGGAGAAGTACGAGGCGAACGCGAGGGCCAACCTCAGCCACTCCCTCACGACGCTCAGATCAAGCATTTGATCACAGCCGGGGCCCGGCTTTCAGATACTCTCTATCCGGTTCTTGAAGCAGCGGCCTCCATGTTGGGCGTAAGAAGAGAGATAAACAACGCCAGGGCGGCGAGCATACCGATCGGGCTTGTGAGCGGGGTCCTCGGAGGCTCGATCTCCATCAGCGGACCCCCCGTCGTCCTCTTCTTCAACAACCAGAAAGTCGAGAAGACGGTGTTCAGGGCCAACCTCATAGCCTACTTCTTCAGCCTCTACATAGCCACCATCCCAGCCTATGTGTACGGCAACCTCATCACGGCGGACCTCATCGGCTCATCAGCGGTCATGGTGCCGATCATGTTTCTGGGGGCCACTCTTGGTATCTGGCTGTCTCGGAAAGTGGATGAAGCAGCCTTCAAGAAGATAGCGCTTCTGCTCATGCTGGTCACAGGTTTCATGACTATTCTCTCGGCCTTGGGGTTACTCTGATCCTATGCGCTCTCTAATTACTCGGTTCGGCTTAACCGGCACCATATGGTTAGTCCTCGGTGGGTTCGAACCTCACCTCCCGCACCACAGTTAAACCTCCCGTATCAAAAAATCAATCCATCAGGGTCTTTTAGCGCGAAGCTGAATCCTTTCTCGATAGGGTTCGAACCATATCTTGATTTTTTAAATAAACCATGCATGGATATTGTTACAGGTGAATCGAATGAAGGTAGATGCCATCACTTTTGATCTTGACGGAACTTTGATAGAAACTAATGATGCGTGGCATCACGGATTAGATGTGACTTTAAAACAACTTGGAAAACAAGAGGGGGTCACAAAGGCATTCTTTTATGAAAACCATGTTGGCGTTGACATGAAGAAAGTGATTTCATCTCACCTCAATTTATCTGAACCTGAATTAGAAGAAGCTGTTCAAACATTCATCAATAATTTTCTTTCATCAATCGATCTTGTGAAAGTAAATGATAACGTAATAGAGGTTTTAGAGTATGTTTCAGAAACGACTGAGAGGACTGCTATTATTACGAATACTTATGGAAATGTTGTCGATGGATTATTCACGAATTTAAGGTCTAGAAACGTTGATTTCAATAAATATTTTAAAACAATTGTGACCCGAGATTTAGTTGAAGAAGGTAAACCGAACCCGGATATCATTTTTTATGCTTGTGATAAACTGGGTGTGAAGCCTGAGAATATGGTTTTTGTTGAAGATAGTGTGTCAGGGGTTAAAGCGGGTAAGAATGCCGGTTGTTATGTGGTTGCCATTACTAATACTGTTTCTGAAGAGAAGTTAAGAGCAGCAGGAGCAGACAAAATAATCACTAACCTGTTAGAATTGAAGAACATAATATCAGAACTATCCGATTAAAAGACGGTATTTCTACCTCCTGTGGTAGGGTTCGAACCCCACTCCTCGCATCATTCCTTCTGGTTCCTGTTGAAGGGAGCTTTCAGTGTTCAATTTAGCGTAAGTAATTATTCCTGGTATAAGTGGCGAAGAAAACATTCGACGTGGTTCATTCAAGGCATGTTCATGGAATTGCCTTTATGCTAGGATGACAGCGTATGACCTTGTTCAGATTGGGAGATAGATGGAAGTACAGGGGCCCCATCTTTGATGCGTACACCCACATCGGGGCCATCAGCGACATCGAAAAGATGATCAAGATCGAGGACGACTACGGCGTATCGAGGCAGCTCGGCATCGTCCACGATCAGGACGGGTTCAAGGCAGCCAAGGAAAAGTACCCTGATAGGTTCGTCTTCGCTAAATACCTGTCACTGAAGGACATAGCCCAGTACAACGTCGAACCCGTACTACAGCAGATAGAAACCCTCAGAGAAGAAGGATATAGCATAGCCAAGACGTGGTTCGGCCCACGGTGGCGCGACTGGAACAAGGTCATAGAGGGCTTCCGCATAGACCACCCCAAACTCGAACCCATCTACGAGTCGCTGGAGGACAAGGACATCCCCCTCATCATCCACGTCGGAGACCCAGACACATACTACGCCAACCAGTACAAGGACTCCGCGAAATACGGCACCAAGGACGCACACCTCAAGGAACTCGAAAACCTCCTGGCCAGACACCCCGGCCTACGCTTCCAGGTCCCACACTTCGCGGCCCAACCCGAGACCCACAGGCTACCGCACCTGGAGGACTGGATGGAGAAGTACCCCAACTTCGTGATGGACACGGCCTCATCAAGGTGGATGGCACGGGAGCTAAGCAAGGACACGGAAAAGTCGCGCGAGTTCGTCATCAAGTACCAGGACAGGATACTGTTCGGGACCGACCTGTTCGCACGCAGCAGCAACGACCTCCCCTACTACTCCGGCAGATACATCGCCCAGAGGATCCTCTGGGAGACCAGCGAAAGAAACACACCGCTGCCCTTCAACGACGCCGACACGGAGAACACGGGGGGCACATTCGTCAACGGTCTCGACCTACCCCAAAAGGTCCTGAAGAAGCTGTACTGGGGCAACGCCAACGGGTTCTACGGAGCCTAAACACCTGTTTTGTTTACCTGAACCAGTTATATTCTGTGAAACATTTTATCAAATACCTGGATACCCCGTGGAAGTATCGGCGGGAACCATACTCACGCCTTCTTAAGAAAAGAACCCTATGAAGACAAGACTTGGTCTAACCATTCTCAGCTGTTCGGAAGGTGAACAGTTTCACTCACCCATCCTCGCAGCTGATAGGCAAACGATAATAAAGGAATCACCAGTGATCAACCGAGAAAATGTATCACATCACAGCAGAGGACGAGAAGAAGCTAGCAACACTAAGCCCCTACCAACAAGCCATCCTCAGAATACTCGCCGAGGTCCCCAAAGGAAAGGTAACAACATACGGCGACCTAGCTAAAGAACTAGCACGAAGAGACCCAAAATGGTCGCCAGACGCCAGTCGAGCCGTCGGTACAACCATGAAAAACAATCTCTGTGGACCCCAAATTCCCTGCCACCGCGTCATTAAATCAGATGGAAACATCGGCAACTTCAGAGGAGGAGAAAAAGGCGCCGTCGAGGAGAAGATCGCGATGTTAAGAGGCGAAGGGGTCACGGTAGTAGATGGAAAAATAGATCTGAAGAAGTATCGACACGGTTTCAAATAATACTGTATTGGCCCTTTTTCGGCGGGGTTATCCTATTCACGTAGATTAATTAACTCCTCTTGACAGTTAATCTTTAAAGGAGTCTAGACGAATTGACCGAATCAACATCCTTGCCATTGCGCAGCCAAGTACCCATCGATGAGACGTGGGACCTAGAAAGCGTCTTCTCGACACCCGAGGACTGGGAAGCAGCAGGCAAAGAACTCACAGAAATGATCACTCAGCTAACAGCGTATCAGGGCAAGATAAAGGAAGGACCAGAGACGCTACTCGCGTACCTGCGTCTCGCCGACGAAGCCGGTACGCTGGCCGGTAAGATCCGCAACTATTCCAGCAACTATTACTCGGTTGACACCACGAACCAGAGTAACGGCGCTCGCCTGGGGCAGGCACGCAGCCTACTCTCAGAGCTTGGCGCAGCCACAGCGTTCTTTGAGCCTGAGCTCATGGAGATCGGCTTGGATGTGGTCGATGGCTGGGTAAAAGCTAAAGCAGCGCTTGGCTACTTCAGCCACGGCCTGGACAAGCTACGCCGTAGACAAGCCCATGTGCGCAGCGGAGAGGTCGAAGAAGCGTTAGCCATGACCGCTGACCCCTTCAGCGGACCATCCACCATCTACAACGCGCTCAACAACGCTGACCTAGTCTTCAACCCAGCGGTCTCATCTAAGGGCACCAGCATCGAGGTTGGTCAGGCAAGCATAGGTGGATTAACCACAGATACGGATAGGGAGACTCGCCGCACCACATGGGAAAACTATAACGATGGCTACCTAGCGTACAAGAACACCCTGGCAGCCGTCTACATCTCACAGTTGAAACAAGACGTCTTCAACGCCAAGACCCACAAATACGAGACAAGCCTCCACGCATCACTGGGACCCAATAATATCCCAGTCGATGTTTACCACAACCTCCTGAAAGTCTTCCAGAAGAACCTGCCAACGTGGCACCGCTACTGGAGACTACGCAGGGAGATCATGGGGGTCGACACTTTCCATGTCTACGACATCAAGGCACCCTTGACCACCGATAAACCCCACGTGCCCTTCAAGCAGGCGGTGGACTGGATCTATGAGGGATTGGCTCCCCTCGGCGAGGAGTGCGTTGAGGTCGTCCGTAAGGGTTGCTTGGAGCATCGTTGGGTTGACCGTGTCCGTAATAAGGGTAAGCGTCAGGGAGCGTTCACCAGCGGTACGGCTGGCACGTATCCTTTCATAATGATGTCTTGGGCTGATGACCTCTTCAGCCTGAGCACCCTAGCCCATGAGTTGGGTCACGCGCTTCACTCATATTATTCGTGGAGCACTCAGCCCTTCATCTATGGAAGGTACTCGCTGTTTGAGGCAGAGGTAGCGTCAAACTTCAACCAGGCGGTAGTCCGCGACTATCTGTTCCGTACACAGCCCGACAGTGGCTTCCAGATAGCGTTGATCGAGGAGGCCATGTCCAACTTCCACCGCTACTTCTTCATCATGCCGACGCTAGCCCGGTTCGAGCTTGAAGCCCATACGCGGGCAGAGCGTGGCCAACCGCTGAGCGCGGATATACTGATCGGGTTGATGGCTGACCTCTTCAAGGAAGGGTACGGTGAAGAAGTTGATTTCGACCGCGACCGCATCGGCATCACGTGGGCGCAGTTCGGACACATGTACATGAACTTCTACGTCTACCAGTACACCACAGGCATCTCGGGGGCGCACGCCTTGGCGAAGCCCATACTCGCTGGTGACGAAGACGCCGTTGAGCGGTACCATGGCTTCCTGAAGGCGGGCGGCTCACGTTACCCCACTGAAAACCTGAAGCAGACCGGGGTTGATCTTACAAAGCCTGAACCCGTTGAGAGCGCCTTTGACTACCTAGCGGGTCTAGTGGATAAGCTGGAGGCGTTGCTCAGTTAGGAGAACTAGGGTTTAGAGTGATTGGTCTGGGTGCTTTCCCCCAGACCCATCAACCTACTATTTAGAGTATTTTGTGTGGGCACCTCCCGCACCATTTTATCCTTGTACCATGTTGCTTAAAAAAAGAAAAAATTGTTTGTTCGCTTGTACCCAAAAAATAAGTATACACTCGCCTAGCTTGATATCTGTGGGGCCTCCATGAGGTACGAACACATCAAAGCCTTCGACATACCAGACGGCTGGTACAAGACCCTGGAACGAATCTGGACAAAGGGCGACTCATTCTACGTGGGGTACGGCTCCGAGGTCACGGAGACCAAGAAGCTCAACCTCACCCTCGAGATAGAGAACCCCCACCTCAGGCCCCTCATCGCCGACAAGGCCCCCTGCGACATGAAGTACGTGACCTCCTACGCTCTCCAGTACCTGTGGCTGGGGGAGAAAGCGGAGGGGGAGACATACACCTACGGAGGAAGACTCAGGGAACCCATCGACCAGGTGGAGCTGGCCATCCAGAGGCTCGCGGAGGAGCCCAGGGACAGGCAGGTGACCATGCTCATCAGGAGACCCGAGGACCTTCAGAAGGAGCTCGCCGGGATGAAGCACGAGCCCCCCTGCCTCACCATACTCGACCTAGAGGTCCACGAGGGCAAGCTGCACACCACCGGGTACTTCAGGTCCTGGGACGGCTACGCGGGGCTGCCCGCGAACCTGGCGGGCATCCAGATATTCCTAGAGGCCCTCGTCGCCGAGGTCAACAGGCGCAGCGGGAAACGCTACGCGACAGGCAAGATGATATTCCACTGCAAGAACTGCCACATCTACAGCAGGTTAGACAAGATCATTGAGGAGCTCATCAGCCCGGAGGAGGACGCGAGGAGACAGCTCGCCAAGAAGAAAGGGTGAGCTCACCTAAGTACAGTCTAAAGTGAACATGCATGGTGACCACCCATCTTCCTTAATGCTAACTCAAGTCTCCCAGATCATTAAGGCCTCTGCCATATCTTTGGAAAGAACCGCCCCGTCCTGCCCATGTACTCCCGGTACTCCTCTCCGAAGGTCTCGAGAAGCATCCGCTCCTCCTCTGCAGCGATCCATGGGAAGGGCACGGCGACAAGAACCGCGAAGAAGATGATGAGGAGGTTGGATGTCATCAAGGCCATGGAGAGCGAGAACGCGTTCAAGGCCATGTACATCGGGTGCCGCGTCCTGGCGTACGGATCCGTCGTGACGAGGACGTGGTCCTTCTGGATGGCGAACTCGGCGGCGTATTGCCTACCCAACACACGATGGGTCCATGCCACGAGGACGGTTGAGGCCAACGCACCTACGACTCCCAGCCATCGCAGCCAAAGAGGTAACCCCAGCCTCGACCAGGAGACCCAACGGACGTCGAGCATGTAGAGGACTATGGACGCGAGGTAACTGAGTATGGCTATGACAAGTATTCCATAGGGCCAGATTCTTATCTTCTGGCGCTTCTCAGGCTTCCTTCTCGCGGACTCCACCCGGTAGCGTATCCTTACGCCGAAGAAGACGGCGTATATGGACACGAAGAGCAGGCGGAAAAGCTGTTCCTCATCCACCCTGGACACCTTAAAACCGAATGGAACTTGTAAGTATAAAAACATACCTACGGGTCGGTATTCCTTACCTGAGGGTTGCTTATATAAACATCCTTCAGCGTTAATAGTACGGAGAACCCACATTGCCAAGAGTCGTGCCAGAGTACAAGGAACAGGCCCGTGAGAAGATCATGGAGCACGCCCTGAAGATGTTCTCCAAGCGCGGCTACTACCATACCAGGATGACGGACATAGCCAGCGACATGGGCGTGAGTAAGGGCGCCATATACGAGTATTTCGAGAGCAAGGAGCAGCTATTCATCGAGGCGATAAGGCACCACGGCGAAAGGAGGGCCGGAGCCGTGCGACGCTTCCTCGACTCCGGCTCATTCAAGTCGCTGGCCACGGCCGAGTTCTTCGACGAGATGCTCAAGCTGCGCCTGAGCAGTCTACCCCTCAGCGTAGACCTGCTTCGAGAGACAGACCGCAACAGGGAGCTGAGGAAACAATTCGTCGGATTGGCAGAGGAATGGAGTCAAGGACTCTTGGGCTTGATAGAAGAGATGAAGGGCAGAGGCGAAATAAAGGCTGACGTCGACTCCTCGTCGCTGTCAAGAGGGATATTAGCTCTGCGCGACGGGCTCTACGGCCACCTGACGATGGGGGCTGATAGAAACGAGGTCAGGAAGACGTGGGTAGACATATTGGGTTTCATAATGAAATCGGTGCAGACATGAGACAGTAACAAGATGAGGGTACGAACCCACCTCCGCACGTCGATTCTGGTCGCTTGCACAGGTGAGGAGGGGGCCTTCGCTCAGCAGTAAACATGGTGCGACCAGCGAGATGATCTTCCACTGCAAGAACTGCCACATCTACAGCAGGTTAAACAAGATCATCGAGGAGCTCATCAGCCCGTAGGAGGACGCGAGGAGACAGCTCGCGAAGAAGAAGGGGTGAAATTATCTGCCTGCAAGTAAGGTTATCCTCTGTTCTAGGAGCACTTTGAGTAGTAAGCCGGTAGAATAAGGGAGATAGTGTTCCCACTTTTCAACACTCCAGGACCTAGGTCTATCCTCGTGCGACATAAATTATCAATGCTTTGACGCAATCATCGTTCTTGAAACACAATTTTAACCAGCATTACACACATAGCGTAATCGAAGACCCATGACCCGCATTGTCTACCTTCATGAAACCGACCACACACGCGGCAAAATAGGGAACACAGCTAACTCAAAACCATTTTGGGCAGTA
>JBDRQD010000074.1:0-13463 GCA_043826455.1 Candidatus Bathyarchaeota archaeon | reverse complement strand
CGACCCGGAGTGGCCGAGGCGCTTCGAGGCGGAGAGACGCAGGATCACGGAGGCCCTGGGGGCGCCCGGCATGACTGTGGTGCACGTGGGCAGCACCGCTGTGCCCGGCCTCGGAGCCAAACCCATCGTAGACATCATGGTTGGGGTCCGGGACAAGGCTGAGGCGGACCGGGTGCAGAAAGCCCTGGAGAAGAATGGGTACATGGACGTCACCCCTCAGCCCGGCGACCCGGAGTGGTTCTACTGCCTCGGCTATGGCACCCGTGAGCTCTACCACCACGTCCACCTGGTGGTGGAGGGCAGCCGCCACTGGAGGCGGCAGCTCGCCTTCAGAGACTATCTTAGGGCTCACCCGGACACAACCAAGGAGTACCACGAGCTGAAGAAACGGCTAGCCCACCACTACGGAGAGGACCGCGAAGGATACACCGACGCCAAGACCGATTTCATCACAGGCGTGTTGAAGAAGGTTGATGAATCAGTCCTGGACGAGGCTGAAGAGAAGGTCTAGGTCCATCTCCAGGGCCGCCACAGGCATCTCCAGGCCCCACCTCTCCAAGGACTCGGGCCGCACCTCCCCGGCCCAGCACAGGGGCTCTCCGCCCACCGATGCCGTGTACCTCCTGCCCTCGATGAAGCAGTCCCAGCCCCCCTCCTCCACCTCTGCCTCCACCTCCAGGTTCTCCAGGACGCTGTTCATCATCCCCTTGATCTCGCTGAAGTTGGCGCGGGCGTGGCAGAGTACGACGCCCAGGCGTCTCCTCGTCCTGGCCCCGGTCTCCGTGGTGGGGTCTATGATCACCACGTCGTCCACCTCGTAGAGGTTCTGGGGGTACCCGTGGTGCTTGTTGAGGCTGAGGACCTCCATGAGGCTGGGCAGCAGCCTGTTCCTGAGGCTGTCGTAGGTCTCCATCTTGGGGTTCTCGGTTTCACAGATAGGCTCCTCGGGCAGCATCATCCTTGTGAACAGCTTGTCCCTGTTGCTCATCATGAAGGTGACCACCTCCAGGAGGCCAAAGCCCACCATGAAGTTACGGAGCTGCCTGCTGAAGACCTCCAGGGGGTCCTCCCCGGCCGCGGTGTGAATGGGCGGTATCACGGGCTCGAAGGCGTCATAGTCGTGGGCTATGGCCACGTCCTCCACCAGGTCTATGGGGTGCATTATGTCTGCCCTGTAGCAGGGGATGCTGACCTGTATCTTGCTGCCTTTGACCTTGGCTGCGTGGCCCATCTTCTCCAGCTCCGAGGCAGTCTCCCCGGGGGTGAACTCGACGCCCAGGGTCCTGTTGACGTAGCCGTTGTCTAGCTTCATGGTCCAGGGCTTCAGGTTGGGTGTTGTCATCACTGAGCCGTCCGGGTAGTGGTTGTGGACCTCGTAGACCTCGGCGCCCCTGTCGGCCAGGGTGACGCAGATGACGTTCAGCACCTCGGTGATGGCCTTCAGGTCGGTGCCCGTGACGTCTATGAAGAGCTCGGCGGTGGCCTCGTCCACCCTGGTGTACTCGCCGTTGATGATGGGGGGCATGCTGAGCACCATGCCCTTCTTGTCGAGGATCATGGGGTACTCGTCGTAGCCCTCCACCGTCCACGCGTACTCCTTGCCCGTCTTCATCTCCGTCAGAATCCATGTGAGGTCCTTCTTGAACCGCTCCCCCAGGGGCCTGAACTTGAAGCCGGGGGGCTTGGTGGTGTAGGTGACGGGGAACTCCACGGGCTCCAGGTTGTGGAGGCCGATGGCTACCTTGCGGCGCTTGCGGCCGTGGGTCATGTGGAGCTTCTCCTGCATCTGGATGAAGCTGCGGATGAGGGCGTCGTCAAAGTTCACCTTCTTTATGACGGCGGTGACGAACCAGGGCCTCACGCTCTGGGTCTTCTCGTCCACTACGACCTTATAGCCGGACTTCTTGACGGGGTACTTTCTCAGCCCCGGCTTCTCCCCTGTCCAGGAGGCGTACGCTCTGACGAGTCCCTCTATGCTGAGGAGGTCGGGCCTGTTGGGGAACACCTCCAGGGCGAAGCCTTCCTCGGTGGGCCCTTCCCAGCTTGTGCCCATCATGGGCAGCCTGTCCTGTAGCTCCTTTATGGTTACTTTTCTTCCCAGGAGTTGTCTGAAGTCTTCCAGGTTGACGTCTATAACCGGCATCTAGCTCACCTCACCCACAGCTTGGCCCTCCGTAGGAGGCCTATGTCGTTGCTGTACAACTCTTTGATGTTGTTGACCTTGTAGCTCTGCATGACGAGCCTGTCGAAGCCTGGGCCCCACGCGAGGACGGGCACATCGATGCCTATGAGGGGTTTTACTACTTCTGGCCTGAACATGCCTGCGCCAAAGAGCTCCATCCATGCGCCGCGCTCCTCGATCCACACCTCGGCCTCCATGCTCATCTCGGTGTAGGGGAAGTAACCTGGGCGGAACCTGAACTTCTTCAAACCCAGGCCCTCCAGGTAGGCCTTCAAGTAGCCCTTCATCTCGCGGAAGGTGACTCCCTCGCCGATTACTATGCCGTCGGTCTGGTAGAACTCGGCCAGGTGGTTCCAGTCGATGGTCTCGTTGCGGAATACACGGCCCACGCTGAAGAACTTGCCCGGCAGGTCCTCAGGCTTGAGCTTGGCTATCTGGTTTACGCTGAGGCTGGTGGTGTGGGTCCTTAGGACCGTGCGCTTGGCGAACTCGGGGTCCCACTTGTACTGCCAGCCCTTGCTGCCGGTAGTCCACCCGTCCTCGTGGGTTCGCCTGACCTGCTCCACCATCTTGGGGTCCGGTAGGCGGCCCTTGTAGGGGGTCTTCATGTAGAAGGTGTCTGCCAGGTCCCTGGCGGGGTGGTCCTGGGGCTGGTAGAGGGCGTCGAAGTTCCAGAAGTTGAGCTCCAGGTACTCGCCCTTCATCTCCTTGAAGCCGAGCTCGACCCAGAACCGCCTGATATAGTCGATGACCTGGCTGATGAAGTGGCGTTTGCCGGGGGCGAGGCTGGGTGCCGGCAGGGTCACGTCGTACCGCTGGAACGTGGCGCCCCTCCACTCCTTGTTGGCCAGTACCTCGGGGGTCAGCTGGGTTATCACCTTCAAGGCCTCTGTGGACTCAAGCTCAGGCAGGATTAGCCGCCCGGACTCGGTGACCTCCACGTACCTGTCCACCTTATCGGTCTTCTCCGCCAGCTTCCTCTTCACGAGCTGGTCCAAGGTCTCCAACTCCTTCTCATTGAATCCGGCTCCGGGGACCGGCTCGTCACCCGTAAGCGCCTTCAGCACCCGTTCCTCCTCGGTCTCACCGGCCTTCATACCCCTGTCTGTGAGCCTTATGACGCCCTGAGTGATCTCCGCCCAATCGTTACGCCTTATCCAGGCCAGGGCTATGCTGAGGTTGTCGAACGTCTCCTTGAGGTCCGATATCTCTCTGGGGCCGTGGGCCAGCAGCCGCTTTAGGTTCTGCTCCGGGAGACCCTTCCGGGCGTATAGCCTGCCCTCGTCTGTGAGGGTGTAAAACTGTGAGACTTTCTCCCTGAACGAAACGACGCCCTTGGTGGCCGCCCAGTCGGACGCCTTTTCCACGGCGTCCCTGCCCAGCCCTGTGACCTGGCTGAGCTGGTCTGTGGTCATGGTGCCCTTCGCTACTGCCTTCAGCACCTTCCGTTCGTTCTCGTGCAGCTTCTCGGCTACCTCTCTCGGGTTCAAGGGTCTCACTAACCTACCTTAAGGGCTATCGCATCGGTTTTAAAGTTGATGCGGATGAGTGGGCTTGGCTATGCTGGTGCACGTTGCTTAGATGCCTTGTTTCCGGAGTTGAGGTACAGCCACTGTACCTTTCGCGAAATTTTTTTTCCTGCTGTCTTTAGTTGACGGTTTAGTCTCGCCTGGTTCAGTGGAAAAAGTCTGTGAGCTTCCTCTGGGTCAGGGTATGCCTCAGGAGGGGTCCGGACTCGTACCACTTCTCCAGGGGGATGCTCAGCCGGCTCATGACTCTGTCCAGGGCCTCCCTGAAGGTGTCGAAGCGTTGAGGCTCCTGCCTCATGGCGTTCCGCACGTTCTCCCGCACCTGCCATACGCCCACCGGCAGTATGTAGTCCGGGTATGCCTCCCTGAAGATGAAGACCTTGGCCTGCCTCCGCACCTTCTCCAGGTGCTCTAGGACGGCCAGCTTGCCACTGTAGTAGCAGCCCCCCATGGAGGCGTAGGTGGACCGGCCGTCGTAGGGCTCCCAGTCGGTGACTATGGTTACGTGCTCGGTGTCAGGGTTCCACAGGGTGTTGGGGTACCACGCCTCGTAGGCCTCATACGCCCATGCGTCGGGAACCAGTAGTACCTCAAACCTGTTTCCCATGTAGTTGGACTCGTACACCTCGCACCTGTTGACGAGGGGGTGGTTCTTGATCTTCTGGGTCAGGTGCTTCCCCAGGAGGTCGTCTACCGCGGTTATGCTCCACCGGGTGGGCACCAGGCGTCGGTTCTTCTCTACGCCGAAGCTGCCCATGCTGAAGGCCCGCATGATGTTGCTGATGGGCAGGCCCTCGCTGAAGAGCTTGACTGTGGCGGGGGCGGCCTTGAGGTCGGTGTCGTAGTGGCACGTCTCCATGTGCCTGTTCCACCGGATGTAGCCTATGTCCACGCTCTCCATGGGGGCCGTGGGGCCTATGGGCTGGACGTCGTCGTTCATGTAGAACCGTTTGCTGGGTCTACGGGTGAGCTTCATCTCGGTCTCGACGTAGTGCTCGGCGAGGCTCAGCTCTCTGGTCCTCTCCAGGAGCCTGCCCGCCTTCCAGGGCTTCCTGACGTTCACCGGCGTCATGCCCCTGACGAGCTGGCTCCTGTACTGGATTATCTCGTCGATGCTCTTGCCGAACCACTGCTCCGGTGCGTCCAGTATCTCGGTGTTTCCGTGGAAGGTCGGCGTCAGCGGCCCTATCTGCACGTAGGGGTAGCCGAAGCGGCCCACGAAGACGCTGGGCGGGCTGCTTCCATCGATCTCCGTGCCCTTTATGCTCTGGAAGAGCTTGCCGAAGGCCCCGAGCCTGGCCATGATGGGGCAGCTGGTCTTGCCGCAGAGCATCTTCCCGCCCTTGCAGACGCTGCAGAGGCTCTGCCTGGGGGCTTGGAGCTTGAGCATCTCCTTTGTGACATCGAGGCTGGAGCCTATCAGTGGGTCTGCCTCTACCATTTCCCTGACCCATTTGTTCTTTGGCTTGAACTTGGTGGTGATGCGCTTCCCCATCGGGGTTCAATCTGTACATGGGTGTTAAAAATGGTTAAGGTGTTTCATTAGTAGGGGAGATGGCTGAATATGGCTGGAATTGTTGTCGAGGATGTTTTTTTCGTCAGCGGGGGCTACCGGCTTAGGGGTAGGTTGTACCGACCGCTCGAAGAGGGTAGGTTTCCCGCTGTGGCTCTGTGTCACGGGTACCCGGGGGACAACAAAAACATGGACCTGGCTGAGGAGCTGGCTCTCAACGGGATAGTTGTCCTCATCTTCTACTACAGGGGCGCGTGGGGCAGTGAGGGAGAGTACAGCTTCACGGCACTCGCGCCCAGCACCGGGGACGCCTTGAAGCTCCTCCGTGGGCTGCCGTATGTGGACGCTAGCCGAGTTGGGCTGGTCTCCCACAGCATGGGCGCCCTCCCCCTCACCAAGATCATGAGCCATGACCGGTCGGTGAAGACGGGTGTCTTGATGGCGCCCGTCTCTGACTTGAAGGCCTGGACCACAGGGCCAGCCCTGGACGCAATGCTTCCATACTTCCTCAAGATAGCTGAGGGTAAGCTCATGGGATGGAACGAGGAAAGGCTCAGAGGAGACTTCAAGAAGGCGGCTGTGGAGCTGAACCCAGTTGATAGCGTACGAGACGTGACGGCTCCTCTGCTGGTGGTCGTCGGCTCAGAGGACACGTTGACGGTTCCGAAGAGTTGCAGGCTCCTATACGAGGCAGCCAACAAGCCAAAAAAATGGGCGATCATCAAGGACGCTGATCATAACTTCACGGAGCATAGGGGGCCTCTGATAAAAACGGTGATAGAGTGGCTGAACGCACACCTCTAACCCTATTCACCCCATAACCTAACCCAGATACTCGTTATCATGATTTCTGATACGAGGCCGAGTTGTCAGCAACCTGGGTACACTAGATTTTTCACAGCACCCTCTAAATCAACACAGTAATGGAGCCTTACCTCACCCGGATACAGGTGTACATGAGCAGCGTCACAAGCCACTGGAAACTACTGCTCACCCTCTTCTCCGTCGCGTCCCTAGCCTACACAGTCCACATATACAGCCAAGGTGCAGCCCAGACCATCCAGCTCGACGAGTACATGAAAGGAGGCCCCACGACCTCTGTAACCGGGCCCTTCGACTGGATAAAGACCCTCCTCCTGGCAGGTGCCCTAGGAACACTAATCCTGGTAATATACTACTACGCAGTAAACTGGGGTTGGCTGCAGAAAATACTGGAGCTAATAAGGGTTAGAGCGCCTACGGTCAAAGCGGTCCGGTGAGTAGATAACCCTCTTCGCATAGTTCATCCTGTTCCTCTTCTTAGGCGCCGGGTTCTTCTTAGGAGTGCCCTCGATCTTGGGGGTCTGGGCCCGCACCTTACCCGCCTTAGTCAGTGAGCCGTGTGTTGGCATACTACTTCACTTTCGAAGCTATCCAACCCGACTATTTTAAACCTTGCGGAGAGAAGGGGGCGTCATGCCCCGGGATGACCGTCACCGGGTTCAGGGCCCTGATCTTCTTCAGGCTGTCCACGGCTACCTCCGCAGCTATGTTCTTGGTGACCACGCTGGGGGGCCTCAGCTCCAGCAGATCCTCCTTGACGATGACCGCGTCCCCCACCAGCGCCACCAGGCCCTCCTCCGTGTCCACCAGTGTCGTGATGCTGCCCGGCGTGTGGCCCACCGTCTCGATGATCCTGACGTGGTCCGAGACCTTCCTGCTGCCCCTGAACTTCTGCACGTCCATGATCCCCATGAAGGCTGCAGTGAACTCTGGCCAATACAGCTGGTCGCTGTACTTGACCTCCTCCTCGTGAACCAGCAGCGGTTTGCCCTTGAACAGGTAATTTGCCTCCGTGTGGTCGTAGTGGCAGTGGCTGTTGATCACAAGGTCCACGTCCTCGGGGGCCAGCCCCAGCTCAGCCATCCTCATCTTCAACGTCCCATAGCGGCCCAGCTGAAGTATACCCGGGTCGTGGACTATGGTGGTGTCCCCGTCCCTGATGAGCACCGTGTTGGTGCTCCCTAGGCTGAACACCATGCCGTGGTACACCTCGTTTATCTCCTGTAGGGGCATGGGGGAAAGGGGCCAGCTGACGCTCAGTATAGGGTGGCCCCTGTGGAGGCCCACCCTATGGTAGAAGCAGTGGACCAGGATGTCTACAGTCGCGTAGTCACTCAACCTTGGCTACACCTGGTAGAACAGTGCGGCCTGAAAGCTTATCACGGTTTCTTTCCACCAGTGCCCAGGGGTTATCGGAGACCATGTCCAGGGCATCCTCCTCGCCCACGCCCAGCAGGTGCATGAAGGACGCCATGCTCCTGGGGTCCCTCAGCCCTTGAACGGTGGAGGCTCCGCTTGACAAGACCACGGGCACACCATGTTTGAGGGCGTTCTCCAGCTCCCTCCTGAGGGTCTTCAGCGTCTTCTCCAGCCCGCCCGGCTCCTGGGCCATGAGCTCAGCCGCCTCGACCTCGTAGCAGCACCCCGACTCCGCGGCCAGGGCGGCCTGCTGCCTGTCCATCCACACAGTCTTCCTCCTGTGATCAGATGGATACTTGATGACGTCCACCCTGTGGTCCTTGGCCGCCTGCCTGGCGACGCTCTTCGTGGTGCAGGTTACCGAGACCACGGTGAAGCCTCTTCTATGCTTGTTCAGTTGGTCCGTGAGCTGCTGCTGGTTTCTCGGCTCCAGGTCTATCCTTGTGTAGACCTCGATCCTCCCTGCGTCCTTCACAGCTTCCCCCGCCACGGCGACCCCCGCGTAGCCCAGCTCCCCGGCTCGCCACACCATCGCGTCCCCTTGCCCTGGTCTGGGCGTAAGGTGCAGGTCCATGAACCTCCTCATGGCTGGCCCCCCGCGGCGTCCTCCAGGCATCTCCGTATGGTCTCGACCGGGTCCAGGCCATGGGGCACATGGAGCTTGGCCTTGATCCTGATGGCGTCGTGCACGTCCAGAGCCATCTGGCCCCTGAGGGCCTTCTGCTTGTCCAGCCTGATGTACAGGTTCTTGGTCTCGTCGATCCTCTGGGGCAGCTCGTCCATGAGAGTTGTCTGGTCCAGGGAGTTGAGCCGCGTCACCACGTGTACGAGAAGCTCCGTGGCCGGCCTCCTGTTCTTCACCGTCATCTTCAGGGTGGTTAAAGGGTCGCCGAAGTATCCTGTGAGGCTCACGGCCTCGAAGGCGGGAGGCTCGGCGCCCGTCGGGAACAGGTTAAGGACAGCCCTCCTCACCTTCGCCTCGTCCTCAGTGGCGTGTACAAGGGTGGTGAGCTCGACGCTATTCACCAGGCGGTCCTGCTTCATGGTCTTCACTGATGTTGGTGGGGTCCCCCGTTTTATCATTACCTGAAGAGGGTAATCCTTTTGTGCGCTAGGATTCCTTTCCCCTTGGGCGGCCGTAGCTCAGTGGATAGAGCACGGGTCTTCGGAACCCGGGGCCGCGGGTTCGAATCCTGCCGGCCGCGCCACACAGCCAAACATGATTTATTCCCAGAGGCTTCACGTTTCCCCATGTCACTTGAGAGCTACAACGTGAGGCCTGTATGGGCGGAGATCAGCCTCGACCGCCTAAGCCATAACTGCAGAGAGGTACGACGCATAACACCCAGATCAGCCGCCATAATGGCGGCTGTGAAAGCGGATGCCTACGGGCATGGCGCGCCGATGGCGGCCAAGACTTTTCTGAAGAACGGGGCAACCAGTCTCGCTGTAGCAAACCTGGACGAAGCAGTCGAGCTTAGAAACAACGGGGTGAAGGCCCAGATTCTTGTCCTCGGATACATCCAGAAGCACCTCTACACCAGGATGCTAAGACACGGCGTCACGCCCACCATATACCAAGTCGAGCAGGCCCGCAGCCTCAGTGAGACCGCGCAGGAGATAGGTGAAGAGGCCAAGATTCACGTGAAACTCGACACGGGTCTCGGTAGGCTAGGCTTCCCGGCGTCGCCTGAGGCCGTTGAGGCCGTGGAAAAGATCGTCTCACTACCTGGGATCATGGTTGAGGGCATTTACTCTCACTTCGCTACGGCATATGAGGCGGACAAGACGTACACTCGGGTCCAGTTCAACAGGTTCATGGCCACCGTCGAGGGCCTTGAGTCAAGGGGCGTCGAGATACCCGTAAAACACATATCCAACAGCGCCGCCTTGATCGACTTCCCCGAGTACAGCCTAGACATGGTGAGACCGGGATCAGCCCTGTACGGGCTGCACCCAGGGAAAGACGCTGAGCACACAAGGATTGACAGTAAGATATGCATGACCCTGAAGGCGAAGCCCGCCCTCATCAAAACCGTCCCAAAGGGCGCGGGGATAAGCTATGGCCTAGTCTTCAAGACCGAGAGGGAGAGCCGGATAGCCACCCTCCCCATAGGGTACGCTGACGGCTACAGGAGAAGTCTGACCAACAAGGGCCAGGTCGCCATCAATGGGGTCAGGGCGCCTGTGGTGGGCCGCGTATGCATGGATCAGTGCATGGTTGACGTCACAGACATAGAGGACTTGAAGGACGACGACGAGGTGGTGCTCTTCGGCGACGGCTCAGATAACTCGCCCCACATCGAGGAGGTCGCGGAGTGGGCGGGTAGCATCAATGAGGAGATAGTCTGTAACGTCTCCCGTAGGGTCCCCAGGGTCTACCTCCGAGGCGGAGAGGTCGTGGCGGTCCGGGACTACCTGAACCCCGAGGCCTAGCGTTTCTGCCTTCTCTTCTTAGGTCGAGGCCCTCTCTCAGCCCTATCGCCGAGGTATAGCTCGTCGGGCTGGCCCGTCTCATCGTCCTTCATCCTGATGGAGGCGTAGGGGGCTGTGACGGGGCCGAAGATGTCGAAGACTTGGCCGACTCTTTTTCCCCGTTTGTCGAGGACGGGCTGACCTATTCTGGCCTCGGCTTGGAGTCGTACGATGAGTTTGCCTGTTTTGCTCCTGTGGAGGACTTCTCCTATTCTCTGGGTGGCTGTCACTTTCTCAGCTCCTGGGCTATTTTCAATATGATGTCGGCTTTCTTGCCTTTTTTGTCTACTTGGACGAGGCCGGTTTTGCGCCAGGGCTGTTTGCTGTAGGCGGCGCCTGGCTCCGCTGTGGGGTTGAGTCCTAGTCTCTGGGCGGCCTTCTCTATGGTTTCTGGGGTTGGGTCGCGTATGGCCTTATCTCTGGGTACTCTTCTGCCCTGTCCGCGGCTGAGGGCTGCGTCGAAGTAGGCTGGCCAGAGTCTTATTTTGCCCCGTCCTCTCATCTGGGTCACGTACTTGCAGGGGTTGGGGGGCTAAGAAACTTACTTTTCCTCGACGACGGCGTTGAGGGCGCCGTCCTGTCCGGGTCTGGAGATGATTCTGGCGAGTCCTTTCTCGGTGCGGACGATGGTGCCCTTGGTTATGACGCCGCGCCTGTTGTAGTCGGCTTTGGCCGGGTTGCTGATGACGTCCAGTATCTCCAGGTTCTCGGTCTTGCCTGTGGCGGGGTCGGAGACGTTGACCATGCTGGCTTTGACGATCTTGGTCTTCTCCATGCGGCTGCGGCCTTTGACGGTTTTGCGTTTGGTTTCTCCGAGGACGGTTTCGACGGGGGCTCTGCCTTGGTCGAAGATGCGTTTGCTTCTGTAGGCTCTTTTCTTTCCGCCTGTCTGTTTTTTCTTTGTGAGTGTGTCGTGCCAGGCCATCGTGGTTTCCTCTTGGTTAGGGCTTTAGTCTTGGAGGCTGTATAAAAACGTTGCACTGGTTGCTGTTTTTCTTGGTGGCTTGGTGTGAGTGTTTTGGGTGGGTGGTTCTGTGGGCTTTGTTTGTTTGTGTGTGTGCACGTGGGGGGGAGGGGGGGGGGGGTCCCATCACCGCCACCGCGATTCCCCTTTTTAAGGCTTTTTTTTGTTGATCGGAGGTTTTTTAGGGGTTTTTTGGGCGGTGGTGGGGGTGGCTGGTCTTCGCCGCTTGGGGTGTTCTTGTTCGACTGGGGTCTGACAGCTGTGTGGAAGAATATGAGTTTTTTCGGGTTGCATTTAGCTAAACCAAATTTTGATGGGTGGCGTTTTTTTGTGCGTAAAATGATGTTAAATGGTGTGTGAATAAAATTTCTTACCTTGCGCTGACATGATTACTTTTATGGATTACATGAAGGTTGATCTTCCTGTTGCGTTGAGGATGGATTTTCCTCTTCCCGTTGTAGTTGTTTCATGTTCGCTTCCTGACGGCTCTAAACCTAATCTTATTACTGTGAGCGCCGTCTCCGGTGCATGCCACGATCCACCGATGTGGGGTGTCGCTATAGGACATTCAAGGTATAGTTACGGGATCATGGCTGAGGGAGATAGCTTCGTCATCAATGTGCCGTCCAAGAAACACGTGGGGGTCGTCGAGTATTGTGGCTCGCATTCGGGGCGGAAGGTCGAAAGTTCAAGGAATGTGGGTTGACGCCTATGGCTCACAGTGTGTCATCGCCCTGTATCTGGGAGTTCCCTTTAAACATCGAGTGCAGTATAGCACAATCAGTGGATTTGGGTGGTCACGAGTTCTTTTTCGGTGAAATCAAGGCAGTACAAGCCCATGAGGGTGTCCTCAATGAGGATGGGGGGCTCAACCTTACGAAGTTGAGCCCTATGACGGCGTTTCAGTTCAAGTACTATGAACTTGGGGAACAAGTGCGTGCACAGGATAGCCCATTGAAGTCTATGAACACATCGACCATTACGAGCTCTGGAAGGCGCGCGTAGCCTTCTAGTAACTTCTAAACTCTTTTTACTTGTCGTCTTCCTCCCACGTCCAGCAGAACTCGCAACAATCATCTCCCTGCATCAGGGTCTTGTCTCGCCAGAGCTTTAACTTGGGGTGGAACGCCGTAGCGGCGGCGTAATCTGTTTTGCACTCCCAGAGGAAGCCTATGTCCGCTGCCCCCATCTCTCTGAAGCTCTTGGCCCAGAGACATTCCTTGACCCGCATCTTCACTGTATGGGGCGTGTCGTCGATGAACTCCGTTTCCAAGGCGTGGGCGAAGATGGGTGAGGTCGGCTCGATGAGCTTCCTTCACGCTTCCATGATTTCCTCAGGGGGCCCCTCACGAGCACTCATGTTTGATGTTGCTAGTTCGTCGGCGCATCTGCTAATTATTTGGTGAGCTTTTTCCTTTCCAAGCTCCTTCTCCAGCTCCTTTGCTATCTTCACGATCCCTTTGTGGGGTATGAACCAAGGCGGGTTAAAATACTCCTCGTAGGCGATGTTCACCTTCTTCTTCCACTTCGGGTTAGTTGCAGTAGAAGCCATAATCAGGTGATGGTTGAGGCTGATTTAACTCTTTACAGTGAATAGAGAATAGAGGCTGAGAGGGCATAATCTTATCCAAACCATCACACTAACAAATATTCTGTGAAATGTGATTGGTTGAGGTAGTGGGCTATTCTGAAGGATTCATCAACGTAGACGGATACAATCTACACTACTTAGAATGGGGTAAACAGGGAAAAGGCCTCATACTATTACATGGATCAGCGCCATACTGCTCCGCCCACGACCTACAAACCATCGGAGACGCGCTTAGCGACAGATACCACATCATAGCTTTCGACATGATTGGACATGCACAAAGCGACGACCCTAAAACCACTATAGGGTTCAAAGAGCACGTATCAATTCTACATAAGGCAGCTCAACGAAAAGGATTCGGGAAGGTAACGTTAATCGGATGGTCTTTCGGTGGTTGGCTATCCATGGTTTTAGCGGACAGCTATCCAATGGAGGTTGAGAAGGTTGTACTCATAGATATAATACCGGTAACCTACACTAAGCCTACTCCTCAAGACCCTGAGAACACCCCTTCCTCCTTTAAAAGTGAAGAGGAAGCGGTTGATTTCCTCTTAAACAAGTATACCACGCTATCAGATGTTCCTCCAAGGCGATACGTTGAGGAGAGTCTGAGGTATTCCCGGAGGGATGATGAGGGTCGCGTTTATCCTTTGTCTCATCACAGTCGAAGGCTTAACATCAGGAAGGACCTTGATCTGTGGAAGTGCTTCACAGGTATTAAGGCACCTATTCTTCTGGTATGGGGTGAATATAGCATGCTTCCCGTTGAGGAGATGAAGCGGATGATAGTGGCTAATAGCTATTTGAGCGTTGTAGAGATCAAGGGAGCTAACCACTTTGTACCAGTCTCACACCCAGAACCAGTAATCAAAGCCATCAAATCATTCTGCGAAAGCAACTTCAACAAACAGTTCCCACCTCTAACCAAAGAAGAAACGGAGACCATGCTCTCTGAGACTGGCTACGCG
>JBDRQD010000073.1:0-49377 GCA_043826455.1 Candidatus Bathyarchaeota archaeon | reverse complement strand
GTGCATGCCGGCGGGCCTGATGGCTTCAATTATAGCTTCCATGGGGGCAGAGTTTAGCTTGTCGGGTGTGATCCCCACCATCTCCTCCAGTCTCTGGTAGGCCGTGGACTGGTTCTTCCTGTTGGTGTTCTGGCTCAGCATGGTGGCTACCAGGCCTCTGAACGGGTCTCTAGTGGGGGGAGAGTAGTCTGAGGGGTACTCCTGGAGCAGCCTGTTCACGGCTGTCTCCGCTCTCCTGAAGCTGGACACCTCCACGTGCTCCGAGGGCATAGTCTTGAGTACTTTGAGTCGGCTTGCTATCAGGTTAAGCAAGTCCTGGAAGTTAATCCGGTCCACTGCTGAGACACTTATCCAGGGGAGTCTGAGGCTGCTTATGTTCACGTCGTCCCCTATGGTGTGCTCCTTCTCAGGGGCCTTGTCCAGCTTGTTGAAGACCACGATGATCCTCTCGTGGGGGACGCCGATCTCCTTCAGCAGCATTACTCCCTCGTTGAGCTTGATCTGGAGAGTGAGGGGCGGGTCAGTGATCTCTAGGAGCAAGATGACCAGGTCCGAGCTCCTGATGTCCAGGAGGTTCAGCTTGAAGCTCTGGATGAGCCTGGGGTCCAGGTCGATGACGAAGCCGATGGTGTCTATGAAGAGCACCGAGGTCTCGTGGTCAATGAACCTACGCTGGTACTTGCTGGTGAGGGTAGTGAAGGGCCTGTCGCTCACAAGCTTGTTGTCTCCGGTCAAGGCGTTGAACAAGCTAGTCTTTCCAGCGTTGTAAAACCCCGCTATGCATATGAGGGGGTACCCTAGCCGTCGCCTGTTCCATATCTGCTGGCTCTTCTCCTCCATCAGCTTATCGATTTCTTCCCTTATCCTGGCCTGGCTCCTGGTGAGCTCCCTGAGCTGGCCGTGGAACCCGTACTCGCCGCCGCTTCTGAAGAATGGCCGATCGTACCTGTAGTTGATGCTGGCCTGGAGCTTGTAGAAGGGGGCCATCTTCTCCTGCCGAGCCGCCTCTATCTGGAGCTTGCTTAGCTGGTCTGAAGCCATCCTGTCGAATATCTCTAAGGTGAGCTCGTACCTGTCGATGACCTCGCACTTGAGGGCCTGGAGGAGGTTGAGCTTCTGGCTGCTTTTCAGGATGTTGTAGAAGATGACCATGTCCACTTCGCTGCTCTCGACCTTCTTTCTCAGCTCCTTCACTTTGCCGCTGCCGATGTGGAACTTACTCAAGGGCTTGAACCTGCTCTGGATGACCTCGCCCACAACCTCTATGTTCATGGCCTCCACGAGGCTCCTGAGCTCGTTCATCTTTATCCTGTAAATGGTGTGGTCGTGGACGTTGGTCTTCAGCATGCATAGTAATGCCTTTAACTGCCTCTTCACGCCCTTGTCCATGATCTGCTCGGCCATACGCGACACAACATCTTGGTTGGAGCCCGTATTAAACTAATCTAATAACCTTCGCTGAGAGAGTCCCTGACGTTGTCCAATGCCTCCACAACGCGGACACCCAGGACAGCCATTATCCGCCCCACCTCACCTCGAAGACCCCTCTCAACCACAGCGCCCATGTGCTCCACGAGCTCAGAGAACCTTGTATTAAGCTCGTCCCCCTCCTGATCGAAATCCGTCAAGATGAGGACGTTCCTGTTCTCCGAGGCGATGATCTCGGCCAGCTCCGCGTCGTTGACGTGGACCCTGCTGCACGTGGCCACTTCGCCGGTGTACCCTAGGCTCATCAGGGCCTCCACGTCTCTGGGGCCCTCCACCAGCACTAGGTCAACTGTAGAGGCGAACTCTGTTAGTAGCCCCGTGAGGCGCTCAAGTGCCTCTCTTTTCACAGCGTCGCTAGGCATCTTCCCTCTTTCCACACAATAATATGGTTAGGTCGTTGACGTTGGTCCCAGTGGGCCCCGTGAATATGTGGTCCCCCATGGCTTTGAAGAAGCTGTAGGAGTCGTTGGCCTCCAAGAAGCGGTAAATATCTAGGCCCAGGTCCTCGGCTCGTCTCGCTGTCTCGCCGTCCACTATGGCCCCGGCGGCGTCAGTGGGCCCGTCGATGCCGTCTGTCCCCAGGGCGGCTATGACGCAGTTGAGACCTGATAGATTCTGGGCGGCGCTCAATGCCAGCTCTTGGTTTCTTCCACCGATCCCTTGCCCCCTGACTCTGACGGTTGTCTCGCCGCCGATGACCAGAGCAGTTGGCGGTTTCAAGGGTAGCCCGTTGACGACGACTCCTTTAGCTAACCCCGCTATGAATACTCCGGCGTGTCTGGCCTCCCCCTCAAGGCGAGTGGTCAAGAGCTGTGCCCTGTAACCCAGTCTCTCGGCCTCCACCGTGGCCCACTTGGATGCTGTGAGGTTGCTAGCCACCACGATGTTGCGGACGTTATTGAACATGGGGTCATCAGCCTTGGGCGTGTCCGGTATCTCTCCCCGCGCCCCAGCCTCAAGCCGACTCTTTACGCTTGAAGCCAGATCATCCCAGACCCCGTACTTTTTCAGTACGCTGACCGCAACGGAGAAGGTCGTCGGGTCCGGCGAGGTGGGCCCCGAGGCAATAGTGTCCAGAGGGTCACCGACGACATCAGATAGGATGAGGCTAACAACCCGGGCTGGCTGGCAGGCTCGAGCCAGCTGGCCGCCTTTGAAGGCTGAGAGGTGCTTCCTCACTGCGTTTAACTCATTTATAGTGGCCCCGGCCTTGAGGAGCAAGCCTGTGACGCTCTGGATGTCGTCGAGGGTTACGCCTTCGGCTGGGAGAGGCATCAGCGCTGAGCCGCCTCCTGAGATTAGGCAGATGACAAGGTCTCTCCGGTTTAAGCCGGAAACCATCCGCATCATGGCTCTCACACCTCTCACCCCCTCCTTGTCGGGTATGGGGTGCGAGGCGGGGTTGAGCTTAACGCGTCTCAAGCTGCAGCCGGTCTCCGTCCCCTTGAGAACGTTCACAAGCCCGTCTTTCACCCTATCTCCAATCGCCTCCTCGATGGCTTCGGTCATGGGGCCAGCCGCCTTGCCTCCGCCCACCACAACGATGTCTCTGATCTCATCCCAAGGCAGGTTCAAGTCATCGATCCTCAGCCCAAGTTCAGAGGCTTGCACCTTCGCGAGTACAGCCTTCCTGGGGTCCACGGCGTTCAGGGCCGCCTCAAGTATCATGACCACATCAGCCCGCAGCCTTCGCATCTCCAGGCTACACGTGTTTGACTCCAAGTGTTCATAATTTCTGATCTTCATATGTTGGCCTCAGAGGGCTGACGATATAAGAGAAATGATTGGGTAAAGGAAAAGTTTTGGGAGGCTACTCGCGGACTACGTAGTCGCTGGCCTTCGGCGGCTCGGGGCTCATCCCCTTCCTTGTCCTGATCTTCTCGATCAGCTCCAGGAGCATGCTGTCTGGAACCGGGGCCCAGTGGTCGAAGGTCATCTGCCAGAAGGCGGCGCCGCTGGTGGCTGCGCGCAGCTCCTGGGAGAGGCCCAGGGTCTCGGAGACCGGGATCATGCCTATTATGTTGACGATGGGTCCGTCCTGCTCCACGCTGTGGATGCTTCCCCGTTTCCTGCTGAGGAGCCCTGTGACGTTACCCATCTCCATCGCCGGCACTCGGACGCTAATCTTGTATATTGGCTCAAGGAGGGTCGGGTTGGCGCTTAGTATACCGGCGAATAAGGCTCCGCGGACTGCGGGCATCATCTGGGCTGGACCACGGTGGACTGGGTCCTCGTGCAGCTTGATGTCTATCATGTCCACGAGGAGGCCTCTCACTGTCTCACCCGCTAGGGGCCCGTTCTGGAGGGCCCACTGGAAGCCTCCGCTGATGTGCTGCTTGACCTCCCTTAGTCCCTGTATGCCTACGGTGGTGTCTATGAGCACGTTGGCGTTCTCGTTGATGGCGAAGACCTGCCTCGACTCGCGTGTGGTCCACCCAGCCTTCTTGACGAGGACCTCCTCGAGGCGGCTCTGGCTTAGGAGCTCGTTGATCTCGCCATCCTTGATGAGCTGTATGATGTTGTCGTCAAGGGGCTTGAAGTTAAAGAATATCCTGTTGTGCTTGTTGGGGCTCTTGCCCATGAAGGGACCGACTTCCTCCCTTATGGCCTCACGGTAGACTACTGTGGGCTCCGTCTGGATGAGGTCCAGGCCGTACTGACTCTTGATGTCCTTGACAGCGATCTCCAGGTGGAGCTCACCCATGCCCGCCAGGAGGTACTCTCCGGTCTCCTGGTTTATGGTGGTCACCAGGTTGGGGTCCTGGATGCTCAGCTTCTGCATGGCGTCGATGAGTTTAGGCAGGTCCATGGGCCTCTTGGGCTCCACAGCTATGGTGAGGACGGGGTCAGACAAGTACTTCATGGACTCGAAGGGGAACGCGTGGTCCAGTATGTCCGGGCTCACGATGGTCTCGCCCGCCCTAGCCTCTGATAGGCCGAGGAGCGCCACGATGTTACCCGCAGGGATCTCGTCCACTATCTCACGGTACTGACCCATGTAGATGCTGACCTGCTGGGCCTTGAACACCTTCTCGGCGCCCAGAAGGTTCAATGTCTCACCCTTCCTGATGGTGCCGCTGAACACCCTGCCAGTGCTGACTACGCCGGCCTGGGGGTCGATGACTATATTGGTGAGGCATATGACTACGGGGCCGTCAGGGTCCACGGCCATCATGGACTTGCCCATCTTGCTCTCCAGGTCGCCCTTCCAGATCTGCTTGATTCTGCGGGGCTGATGGACGTCGGGTGACGGCAGCTTGTGGACGGCCATGCTGAGTATGGCCTCGCTGAGGGGCAGCATCTCCTGCAGCTCCTTCAGCTTACCGTCGCCGTACATCTTTACGATGTCGGGGAGAGTGAGGCCGTTCTTCTGAAGCATCGGTAGGGTGAAGCCCCATAGATCCAGGGCCGAGCCGAAGGCCACCTCGCCCTTGGCCGCGTTCACCGTCCACTCGTTCTTCACCTCGTCTAGGCCGTAGGTCTGAACGATCTCGTTGAACTTGTTGATTATTCTGAGAAGCTTCTTCTGGATGGCCTGGGGGTCCATCTTCAGCTCCTTGATGAGCCTGTCGAACTTGTTGATGTATAATATAGGCTTAACCATCTCGTCCAGGGCGATGCGGAGTCTGACCTCCGTCATGATCTGGAACTCCTCCACTGCGTCCACCAGCAGGATGCAGCCGTCCAGGGCCCTCATGGCCCTCGTGACTTTGCCTGAAAAGTCCACGTGGCCTGGGGTGTCGATGAGGTTGATGACGTACTGGTCCTTCCCCTCCTCGTACATGAGGCTGATGTTGGCCGTCTTGATAGTAATACCTCTCCTCTGCTCCTCCTCCAGGTAGTCCAGGGCTCTAACCTCCCCCGCCCGGTTGGGGGCCATGAGGCCCGCCTGGGCCAGGAGGCTGTCGCTCATGGTGGTCTTACCGTGGTCTATGTGAGCGATTATGCCGATGTTTCGGACCTTGTCCCGATTATGCATCAGCTTGAGGATGTCGTCTGTTTGTTTATATCGTGGCATATCTAGGTCAATCCCTGTACCGTATTTTGACTATAGACAGAAGCAGGACTCTTTTAAACCCTTTCTTAAAATAAAATCATGAAACAGTAGCGTCAATCCACTGCTTATGTTTAGCGTAATATATACGCGTTAACGAGATATATACGATGAAGGTTTAACCCCGCCGTTTTGAGGTTTTTTTCATTTATCGGTGAAAATTGGACTAGGGAGTGAGGAAAAGAGTTTGGGGCTCACTCGGCCTCGTCGATATCGCGCTCGACCACGGAGCAGATATCGTTGTTGGACTTCAGCACGTTATCGATGGAGATGGTGGCTATCGCCGTACTGTACTCGCTGATGATCCTCATCTCCCACGCGATCTCGTTCACGTGGACGGAGACCTCGGGGTCGTGGTTCTTCTGGAACTCCTTCAGGAGGCTGTCCTCCTCCATTTCCACGGCCTCGTAGAGGTCCACGGCGTCGCTGGCAAGCTTGAGGTCGTTCTCGAAGAGGCTCCTCATGGCCTGGTCGAACATGGTGAAGCATATGAGGCATATCTGGCTGAGCCTCTCGATGAGGGCCTCGTCCGAATCGTCCCTATAGTTCTCCAGCTCCAGGATGTTTGAGGCGACGTTGTTCAGCCTGTCGGCTATCATCTCCAGGTACCACGCTATGAGGTTGTGCTCAACCACCTCCATGGGGTCCGTGATCCCTATGGCCTCGGAGACGAGTCTTGACTGCTGGGCACTGGCTAAGAGCCTCGCCAGGAGCCAGAAGATGGTATCTGCCTCGTGTTCACGGGCGATGGCGTCCTTGGCTAGCTCCATGTCCCTGTCTATGAGGGCGTCGATACTCTCCTTGAACATGATGCTGGTGATGACGTGAAGGCGTCTAACCACCGTCTCCAGCGGGAAGTTCTTGGGGTCTATGCTGCACTGGAGAAGGAGGTGCCTGTCACTCTCCTCTATTATCCCGATGCCGAGCAGCCTCTGAGTTACACTCCTTATGCTCTCGATCTGCTCTCTCATGAGTCTCCGGGACGACTCCACCCTTATGAGGTTGCGGCCGAGGACGTAGTTCCCCACAATGACCCGCGCCAGGACCTTTGTGTTGTCGCAGTTGTCAACGTTGACCACGTATATGCTGCTGTCCTCCGCTTTTGTGGGCTCGGGAGTTATCCTGAGGGCCCCGTCGTTCTCCTCCGATATGAATACGATGTCCCCTTTGGCGATGCCCATCTTCTTCGCCCAGTTCATGGGTATTGAGACGGAGAGCGTCGAGTAGCCTACTTTCTGGATTTTCCTAGGCTCCAACTACTTCACCTGAACAGTAAATATTGGCACCCGTCTGTGCAAGTTGATCAAAAAGCTGTAAATGTTTTTGATCCACCTGGATGGCTGGGGTTTTTACCATCATTAATCTCGAAAAAGAATAATTACTAGCTTATAAAGCATCCTCAAAAACCATTACTTTCCATCGGCGCCCCCCGATTACAGTATTACGCCTTCACCGAGGAGCTTGGGGAAGCCAGGGTAAAACAGTTTCAGGTAAACGAGCAGCCCTATACTAAGCAGAATGATGAAGAGCATCATATAGTCGAATCGGGTCATCTTCAACTCGTATAGGTTTGTCCTGTTCTCGGTGGCGCCGAAGGCTCTGGACTCCATGGCCTCGGCGAGCTCCAGGCTCCGCCTGATGGAGTTGATGATGAGCGGAAGCAGGATGGGTATGTAGTTCCTTACACGCATCAGGAAGTTGCCCCTGTCCAGCTCAAGCCCCCTGCTTCTCTGGGCGTCCATGATGGTCTGGGCCTCATCCGCCAGCACGGGCACGAACCTGATGGCCGTTATGAAGGCGAAGTTGAACTCGTAGGGTATCCGGGCCTTCTCCAGGGCTAGGCTCAGCTTGTCCGGGCTGGTTGTGAGGAAGAAGATGCTGAAGCTCGTCACAAGTACGATGAACCTTAGGGTGAGGGCGAGGCTGTACTCCAGTATCCCGTATGTGAGGACGCCGCCCCGGAAGTAGTAGAAGCTGGCCATGTTGGTGACGAAGATGATGGCAGCTATCATGGACGCCCCCTTCAGGGACTTGAGCCACGCGCCCGCCACCTTGGCGTAGGCCACGATGGGCGCCTGCACGAGGAAGATGGCCGCCAGGGGGATCAGGTCGAGGAACATCACGGAGGCCGTGAAGAGGGTCATGGTCAGCATGAACTTGACCCTGGGGTCCATGTTGTGGATGGGCGTGTCGCCTCGGGTGAACCTGAGGCTCTCCAGAAGGCTCATGGGTCAGCCTCCTTCAGGTATCTAACTAGGATATCGTAGGCTTCGTCCACGTCCAGCACGTCAGAGGGAAGGCCGTGGCGGGAAAGCCTGTTGAACAGCCTCGTGATCTCTGGCTGAGCCACACTGCATTGGCTGAGCTTCTCGGGGCAGGTCATGATCTCCTTGGCCGGGCCCTCCCCGATGACTCGGCCCTGGGCCATGAGCACGATCCTGGGCTGGCTCTCCGCAACGAACTCCACGTCGTGGGTGACTATGATGACCGTCTTCCCCTGGGTTCTCAGTTGGACAAGGAAGTGGCGCAGCCTCTCCTTCTGGCCGTAGTCCTGGCCCACCGTGGGCTCGTCCAGCACCAGGATGTCGGGGTCCCAGGCTAGCACTGAGGCCAGCGCTACTCTCTTGCGCTCGCCTCCGCTCAGGGTGAAGGGGCTCTTGTCCTTGTACTCAGCGAGGTCCAGGAGGTTCAGGGCCCAGTTGACACGTTTCTCCACGACGCTGTCATTGAAACCAAAATTTTTGAGGGCGAAGCTGATCTCCTTCTCCACGGTCTCCTCGAAGAGCTGATCGTCGGGGTTCTGGAATACGAGGCCAACTTTTCTGGACAGCTTGGCTACGCTGGTGCCTACGATGTCCAAGTTCTCCACGAGCACGGAGCCGGACTGAGGCCTCAGCAGCCCGTTGAAGTGCTTGACCAGGGTTGTCTTACCGGCGCCGTTTTCACCCATGATGGCGACGAAGTCTCCCTGATTTATTGTGAGATCGACATCATTTAGGGCCTTGACGTTTCCAGGGTAGGTGAAGTTGACGCCCTTCACCTGTATGATGGGCTGGTGGTGATACTCCCCCACATATTCATCCAGGCCTCTACCGTCGACTGCTGGCCCGGCTCGAGGCTCAGGGAGATAAGGTTTCAGGGACTCGTACAGTGCCTCGGCTGAGACGGGCAGGCTGTTCATCTTGAGGCCTCTGGGCTCTAGTCTGCGGGCCAGCTCAAGAATTCTCGGGGTGCCGACACCCAGAAGCCTCGTGGACTCCTCGACGAGCACCTCCTGGGGCTTACCGTCGTGGACTACCATGCCATTGTTAAAAATGATAATCCTGTTCACGTGTTTTGCGGCCAGGTCCATCCTGTGCTCGATGAGGATGATGGTCATCCCGTGCTCTTTGTTCAGCTTGTCCAGGACCTCGAATATGTGCTCGGCCCCCACGGGGTCCAGGAACGCCGTGGGTTCGTCCATGACGATGATCTTCGGGCGCATGGCGAGGATGGACGCTATGGTTAGGCGCTGCTTCTGGCCCCCGGACAGCTCGTGGGTGGCCCTCTGCATTAATTCCCATATGCCTGTGTTCTCGGCTGCCCAGCGTATCTGCTGAAGCATCTGGGCTTTGGGTACGCCCAGGTTCTCGAGGCCGAAGGCTATGTCCTTCTCCACCGTGAGGGCGAATATCTGGTTGTCAGGGTTCTGGAAGATGAGGCCCACGTGTTGGGCCAGCTTCATGGTGGGGTGCTCCCGTGTGTCCAGGCCCTCGACCTTAACGGTGCCCAGCATCTCGCCGCTGTAGAACTTGGGTATCAGGCCGTTCAGTGCTCTGCAGAAGGTTGTCTTGCCGCAGCCGCTTGGCCCCGTCAGTAGTAGGAACTCCCCGGCGTTGATATCCAGGTTTACGTCCTTGAGGGCGGGTCTGGAGGCGTGGGGGTACGTATAGGTTAGGTCCCGCACCTCGATGATCGTCAAACTATCCACCCTCGTATCTGAAGGATTTGATAATGGAAAACGCCTCAGGATATAATAGTTATGTCTATAATACTGGTGTTTTAGGCGCGGATGGCTTCTGTCACCAGCTCAAAGAACCTGACCCTGAACGAGTCCAGTGAGCCTCGGCAGTTCACCCCGGCAGCAGTCGGATGTCCGCTGCCGGAGCCGTCAAACTCGGCGCCAAGCTGGGCGGCCAAATCCCCTAGGTGAAACCCTGTCCTGTTGCGCAGCTCATTGGTTGAGCGAAGGCTGACCCTCAGCTCCCCCTTGTCCTCCCCCACCACGGCCGCGACATCAGCACCCAGTGAAACCATCGCTCGTGCCCCCGAAGACTGGAAAGACCCGAGGACACTGAAAGCAGCCACCCACTCTCCTATGGATACAATCTCTGCCCTTTGACTCGCCTTAAGGCGCGCCACCTTCTCGGAGTAGCTCATGGGTTGAACAAGCCGTTCCTTAACATGCGCTACGTCGCCAACGATCTCGAGCAGCTCTGATGCCGCTCTGAAAAGGCTGGGGCCGCCGATGGAGAAGTGCTTGCTGTCGAAAGCCATGCCTGATAACAGGGCGCTGGCCGTCACGTGACTGGGCTTAATGTCATGGTGTCGTAGTATCCAGTACACGATTTCAGAAGTGGATGACGCTTCAGGCTCCAGAATGCTGAGGCAGACCTCACGAAGCTCAGGCCTCTGAAGATGGTGGTCGATGAAGACCACTTTTCCCCTGGTCTCCTTAATCACCTTCTCGTAGGGGCCCAACTGGCTGAGGCTACCCGTATCCACCACTATGAAGGTGTCGGGGTCCGACAGGGTGACCTTCTCTTCGATCTCGACGCCGAGGCTCGCCGCCAGAGACTTGGAGAGGGAGCTCACGTCGTCGGGTAGGAACACCTGCACCGAGGACTCGGGTCGCAGAGTCGTCACAAGCTCTCTGATGCCCTGGGCTGCCCCTATGACATCGGGGTCAGCGTTGTGGTGGCCTAATATCACCACACGTGCACCGATGCAGTCCATCAGCCTACCGTAGCCTTGATTCAACGCCATCCCCAGCGAGAACATGAGTGAAGTCCGCTGGACACGGGATAAGATTTTGGTTAATCGCTTGGGCTAATACCCAGCTCTTTCTGGAGGGTTTCCTGTAGGCCGGTGAGCTTTTCCTTGGTCTTCTCTTCCTGCTTCTGGAGAACCTTGGCCCGCATGTCCAGGAACTCCTTCCTCTCCTCCAGGTCCGTTATGACCTTGTCCCGTTCCTTCTCCACCAGCACGGCGCCCACGGACCTATAGACCTTGGCGTCCCCCGGCACCTCCTTCAGCACCTCCAGAGCCTTGTCGGACTCCGCCATCTCCATCTCTATCCTCTGCCTCTGGGCTAGAAGCTGCTGCATGGTGTTCTGTAGCTGCTGTAGGCGCTGAATCCTCTCCTGGACCGGGGGTGGAAGCTGAGACATTCCTGACATGTTTATCGCAGAGAATACCTTTACGCCCTGCTTTTAATGTTACCGTAAAAAAGGGTGGGGTGTGGGTTTACCTGGCGCGGGTCCAGTCTCTCCCCAGGGTCTCACGGGCTATGATGATCTTCTGGATGTTGGCGGCGCCCTCGGCTCCTATGCAGTAGCTCATGACGCCCCTGATGCCCATCTCCAGGGGGCACTCCTTGGTGTACCCGTAGGCGCCCAGCCAGTACATGACGCGCCTGAAGGTGTCCAGGGCGTGGTGGGGGGCCAGGTACTTGCACATGCCAAGGTACTTGCTCACCTCGAGGGCTGTGAAGCTGTCATGCTGATACCTCTGGTCCAGCATCCAGGCCGTCCTGTAGACCAGGCTCCTGATGGCCTCGTGGTGGGCGACCATATCGGCTAAGTCGAACTGGATTCCCTGGTACTTGGCCAGGGGCTGGCCGAAGGCCTCCCGCTCCTTGATGTAGTCCATGCCTATCTCCAGGCATCTCTGGGCCGCGCCTATGCAGCTGGCTGAGACCAGGACGCGGGCGGCGTCGAAGCCCTCCATGGTGTGGTAGAAGCCGCGGTTGGTCTCGCCGAGCTGGTACTCCTTGGGGACCTTGACGTCGGTCATCGTGAAGCCGCCTGTGCTGATGGCCATCCTGCCCATGTTGTCGAACCGCTTGGTGATCTCCACGCCCTCCATGTTGATGGGCATGAAAACCGCCGTCATCCCTCTGTGGCCCGCCGCTCGGTCAGTGTAGCCTGATACGAAGTAGCCTCCGTCCATATCGGTGGCCTCAGCCGTACCGCTGATGTAACACTTCTCGCCATTAACCACCCAACCGCCGCCCTTGTCGGGCTTCAGGTTGGTCTTGAACCCGGCCACGTCTGAGCCTCCGCCAGGCTCAGTGACGCCTATCCCTATAAACCCGTTCCCCTTAGCGGCCCTCCTGATGTACCGCTCCTTCACGGTCTCCGAGGCCAACTTGTTGACCACGTAGCCCCAGCTGGCCTGGACCAGGTAGAAGACGGGTGTGGCCACGGAGATGTCCGCGTACCCCAGCTCCTCCGCCCCTATGGTCGCTGTGACCCAGTCGGCGTTGGACCCTCCGTCCTCCTCCGGCAGCGTCAACAGTATCAAGCCAAGGTCCCCCAGACCCTTGATGAAGGATCGGGGTATCTCGTGCTTCGTGTCGTTCTCCCTCACATGCTCTAGGGTGAGGTTCTTGGATAGCCATTCCCGGACGGCTTCCCGGAACAGGTCCTGCTCTTCAGTGAATGAAAAATCTACCAAACATCTTCACCAGATGAATTCGTTTCAAATTAACTGTACCGTATTTAAAAGCTTCTACATGGATCAAAACATTCTTCGATCCTAGACGAACCGAAATTTCGTGGGCTCTATATACTCAGGCCGGCAGTTCAATACTGACAGAAGTATGAAGATACTCATATTGGGAATGGGTCTCATGGGTCCTACCGTGGCCAAGGACTGCGCCGAGGCGCCGGAGGTCACCAAGGTAACTGGCTGCGACGTTGATAAAGACAAGCTGAGAGCAGCTCAGGAGTATTTGGGTAACCCCAAGTTTGACACTGCATGCATCAGCGTTACGGACAGGAAAGCCCTCGCTGATAAGATGAGAGGCTACGACGTGGTGGTAAATGGCACGGCAGCCAGGTTCAGCCTCGACGTGCTTGAGGCAGCCGTGGAGGCCAAGGTGAACGTGGTAGACATGGCCGGCGGAGGCTACCCCCAGGAAGGCGAACTGTATCAGAGGGTGAAGAAGGCGGGCATAACGGTAATACCGGGGTGCGGGGTCGACCCGGGGCTCATCGACGTCCTATCCGGGCAGGCCATCAGCATGTTGGATGAGGTCGACGACGTCACCTTCGCCTGCGGCGGGCTACCCAGGGACCCTGAGCCCCCTATGGACTACAAGATAGTGTTTGGCGGGACCAGGATGCCTGTGCGCCCAGGGAAGGTGTCCATGATCGTCGACGGGGAGATGGCGGAGATGGACAGGTACAGCGAGGTGGAGCCCATCTTCGTGGAGGACCTGGAGCCCATGGAGGCCTTCGTGGACGGCTACCCATCGTCCCTGCTGAGGCTGTGCCTTGAGAGAGGGGTGAAGAACTTCAGAGGTAAGACCATCAGGTACTCGGGCTTCGTGGACAAGATCATGTTCCTCAACGACCTGGGGCTGATCAGCGAGAAGCCTGTGGACTACGAGGGCAAGGAGGTCGTCCCACGTGAGCTGTTCCACAAGATAATCTACCCGCTGGTGAAGTTCGACACTGAGGCCGGGGACAGGGACATAACGGTCCTCCTCGTCAGGGTTGAGGGGCATAAAGACGGCTCAGATGTGAGCGTCAGCTACGATATGGTGGACTATTATGATGAGGAGAACAACGTGACCTCCATGGCCAAGACCACGGGGTATACGACCGCCATTGTGGCTAGGATGCTGGGCCGCGGAGCCATAAAGGAGAAGGGCATCCAGTGGCCAGTGAGAGTCATCAACGGCAGCCTCTTCGAGGAGCTCCTGGGTAAGCTCCGGGAGAGAGGGGTGGAGATATCTGAGACGGTGACCACAACCAGGGAGATCTAGCTCCCTGATATTATTATGAAAATGGTTGAAGGCTACTTTAGCGTCATCACGGGGGCGTTCACTGCCGGTATCTCTTTCTCCATGCTCAGTATAGCGCCCACGTTTGGTCTCAGCTCTATCCTTATAATCTCGTATGGTTTTCCATAGATGTCCTGATGGTTGGTCAGCACCGGCTTCACGTCGGCGCTCCGTATCTGCCTGAAGTCCATGTATACCTGCATCTTCTCACCCGGCTCCAGGAGCGCGTCGGAGTCGCCATTAATGGTCCTTATGGTGGTAATTGTACCGTTGGTGAAAGTGTTTGAGTAGACGATGGCGTGGCCCCTCATGTTAGTATAGGTCATCACCATCTTAGTGTCGCTGCAGTCAACCGGTTCGTGACCCTGGGCCAGCCTGATGTAGAACACCACCTCCTCCAGGCAGACCTCGTCCTGGTTGGCAACCGTCGTGTTGCTGAAGTACCCCGTGATCCCGGCATCCACCAGGAGCGCGCTGGTGGTCTCCCTCATGCTTGTGATCACTGTGGTCTGGGCCTTGTCGGAGGTCAGGAATCCGACGTTGAGGATGACGAAGCTGAACGCTGAGGCGGTTATTACGAAGGCTACAAGAATTATGGCTGTCTCTATACCCGTGATGCCTCTTTTATATCCATTAAATTTGATCAATGATCTCATTTTTGCGCACTCTCGATTGGATCCACTGTTTTTGTGTGCCTGAACCTGATACTTATCAGATTGTCTGTGGAGACCCTCACAGACACGGAGAACGAGTTCAATCCACTATTGACTCATCTTGCTCATGATCGGTGCCGGGACTCTGTTTCCGTGTCAGGTAGTAGTAGATTACTAGGGAAATTACGGTGGGTAAATGGAAGACTGATACCTCAAACTTGGTGTCAAGAAACTGGTAGCTAGACCTCTGGATGAGCCCGACAACTATGGAGACGAGGACAAGTACGATGCACGCCTTTCTCCAGGACTCGCGTTCGCCGGACATCTCGTATCTATTTCAGGGTCAATAGATCTAGGAGAGGAATATCCTGGTAGCTCCCCTCTGGCAGGGTCCTGCGGACGGTCATGGGCAGCACACCCCCCTTGAGCTCCTCTATGGCGATGTCTATGGGGTCGCTCACCCCCGCCAGAAGCTGGATGAGGATGGGGGCTCCAAGGGACACCTGGAGAGCTCTCGCACCTACTATCCTCGCCCTCTCGAAGCGTGTGAGCTTCGGAGGCCCTATGGTTACGTTTTCACTCAACTTGATCGCTCACAGTGTCTCTTGTTTTAACTGCTATGCGAGGCGTTCCAGGGTGATCTCCATGTCGGTGCATGGTTAATCAATTTTACCCAACGCCTCGAAGCTATAACCCAAACAAAGCGTAGTAGATATAAACGTTTCTTAGAAAACCAGAAGTGGGACCGTTTCTGTTGTTTTTTGACGGGAAAAGGGGTTTTAGGGGGTGAAACGTCGCCGCGTCCGCTATTTTTCGGCCACGACCTCGTTCCTCATGGTGCCGAGCTTCTCGACGCCCGACTCGATGATGTCCCCCACCTTAAGCAAACCCAAAGGATGAGCGGCCCCCACGCCTGACGGTGTCCCCGTTGCGAAGACGTCCCCCACCTCAAGGGTTATCCCATCCGACAAGGTGCTGACGATGGTCCTGATGTCGAAGATCATGTCGCTGGTGTTGGCCTGCTGCCTCACCTGGCCGTTCACCTTGCACCAGAGGTCCAGGTTCTGAGGGTCGCCCACCTCGTCCGGTGTCACCAGGTAGGGGCCCATAGGGGCGAAGGTGTCCTGGCTCTTGCCCCTGAACCACTGCTGGTGCTGCCTCTGGAGGGTGCGAGCCGAGATGTCCTGGAAGACCATGTATCCGGCTATGTGGCTGTAGACCTCGTCCTTTGGGATGTATTTGCCTGTCTTACCCATGACGAAGGCCAGCTCCACCTCGTAGTCCAGCCTCTCCACCGCCCGGTTGTAGACAACGGGGTCGTAGGGGCCGGTGATGGTGGTGGGGGGCTTCGTGAAGAAGACGGGGTGGGGTGGCAGGTCCCTGTCTTTACTCCCCTCCTTGACGTGCTCAGCGTAGTTGAGGCCCAGGCAGACGATGTTCTTGCGGGTGCGTGGGATGGGCGCAGCGATCTTTAAGCCTTTCAGAGATTGAAGACCCCTGGTGTTTCCCGCCTCAGCCTTATCCTGGGCTGCCTTCACGGCCTCGACAGCCTCAGCCATACCCTTCTCGCCCTTGTCTAGGAGGCCGAGCACGTCTAATTTCGTGCCCATGGCCTTGTTGAGGTCGAGGACATGGTCGCCGATGACGGCTCCGAGTCCGTACTCGGCTCCTTTCTTGTAGGTTATAAGCTTCATGTCTGTTTTAGAGGGGGGGAAGAGGATTTAACGTTATTCACGGCTCTAAGGGTAGGAGCGTTTCATGACATTGGCGTCTCGTACACACTTGAAGGCTGACCCGAGTCTCCTCGGTACACCTCTCCACATTGAGGACGGTAAGCTAGCTGTGGTGGAGCTGAGGGCTGGCCCCGATATGGCGGTGGATGAAGTGGGGCTGATTCACGGAGGCTTCACCTTCGGGTTGGCCGACTACGCCGCCATGCTGGCGGTCAACGACCCGTACGTGGTCTTAGGCTCGTCTGAGGTGAGGTTCACCGCGCCCGTCAAGGTGGGGGACCTTATGAGAGCGACCGCCACCGTGGAAGGCGTTGAAGGCAAGCGCAGGGACGTGAACGTAGTGGTCTCTGTGGGGGAGCAGACGGTCCTCAAAGGTAAGATGACGTGCTTTGTCCTATCCGGGCACGTGCTTCAGCCGGGCGGCTGATCCCTTGATAAATTTTCCGCCCAACGTTTTTATACGCGTTGAAAGTGACTATGGAGAGTTCAGGTGATAATGTAACTTGATAATAGATCCGTCAAAGACTGGCCTAGAGAAGGTTCTACGCGACTACCAGATTGAGGCTCTTAAGCTCATCTGGGGTAACACTGGGGAGGGCCTCACGTCCCGTGAAGTCTACGAGGCTGTAAACAAGAATCTGGGTGGTAAGAGCGTGAGCCGCGCCTCCATAATCAACTTCCTTAACGCCATGTGCGATGAGGAGGTCCTCGACTTCGAGGAGGAGACCTGCAAGGGTGGGATGAGGAGGAAGTACTCCAAGGGGATGGACGAGAACGGCTTCAAACGTTACGTAGCATCCACGGTGCTGGATAGCCTCATCAGGGACTTCCCTGACCAGACAGTCGAGGCCATCAAGGGGAGCCTGGACTCCAGTCAGCTCAGAGCTCTACACGATTAATCTTTAAGCTTTTTACACTATTTTTACTCTGTGACGCGCATCGTCGTGGATGTTAAGGCTGGTTCAAACCGTGACTCCGTGGAGCGCCTAGGAGCGGACCACTACCTTGTCCACGTCAGGGCCCAGCCCCGTAAGGGCAAGGCCAACGCGGCCATCGTTAAGCTGCTGAGGAAGGAGCTGGGGGCCCAGGTGACGCTTGTGATCGGCCACACTTCCAACAGGAAGGTCTTCGAGGTGGAAGTGTAGGCTGTTTTTATACCGTGGCGGTGGATATGATACGCGGTAAACATGGTTGAGGTTCTGGAAGGTCTAAGGACGGTCGAGATTGCTAAGGCGGATGGCCTGGACACAGAGGTCTACCTCCTGGAGTGTGAGGGCGGCCTCATCCTGGTGGATGTGGGGTTCACCCCTGAGTGCCACGCCAGCATCCAGGCCGAGCTGGACTCCATGGGTATGGGCTGGGGAGACATCAAGATGATCATCATCACCCACGCCCACGGCGACCACATAGATAACCTGCCCAAGGTGAAGGCGCTGACAGACGCCGAAGTGATCGTAGGGTACGGGGACGGGGACGCCTTGGAGGAGGAGACCGGGGTGAGGGCAGACGTGGAACTGGAGCACGGCGACCTCATCGGCGCCTGCGGGGGCATAGAGATCGTTCACGTGCCGGGCCACAGCGACGGCAACCTTTGCCTGTACCTGAGGAGGCACAAGGCCATCATCGCGGGGGACACAATCTTCGGCGACTCGGAAGGCAACCTGGAGGCGCCGCCGGAGAAGTACTGCAGCGACGGGGAGATGGCCGCTAGGAACCTGAGGATTCTGGCCGGCTACGACTTCGACGCGCTGCTGCTGAGCCACGGAAAGAACACGTACAGTGGCGCGAAGGAGAAGGTTCTGAGGCTCATCGAGTCCTGCAGCTAGCCCAGCTTGGCGATTACGTCCTTCACTTTCTTACCGGGCTCCACGCCAAGCTCCTTGGCCTTGCTGGTGACGGCCTTGATCTCCGCGTTCAGGACGTCCTCGAAGGTCTTGACGCCGGAGACTACGGCCGCTGCTGCGCCCAGCTTCTCCGCTGCCTCCATGTTGAGGTACCCGCACATGACGAAGCCTTTCTCGCCTTTGATGAGGAGGAGTGGTGGGACGTTGGGTAACGTGGATTTTACTCCCTGGAAGGATTTGCCGCCTATGACGAACTTGTCGATCTCGAACATCTTGATTCACTGAATGGGTGCTTGTACAGGTACTAATCTTCTTCGAAGTCATGGTTTGCTGCGTGTTGTGAATGGGGGAAATGACTGCTACTGGGTAGAATGTGAAGTAATTTTTATATCAAATTTAACTATTTTTAATGTTTATGCCAGCATGGTTCTAAAAATTACTACTATTCACTGTCACTCACTTTATCTATCTTCTGGCTACAAGTAGTTTTTATTGCATCACGGTAGTGTAACGTGAACCATGAATCCGAAAAATGAATGTGAGCACACCTTCGTTTGCCCTGAGCCCCTAAACATGACACTGAGAGACATCCGAGTAACCCTATACAATCTGAGAAAACGGGCCCTCCTAAACCCCACAGAGCAAAACATACGGGAACTAAAAGCATACACACGTATGATAAAAGAGGCCCTAGACCTCTGACGGCCCGGCCCCAGATTTCCCGTATTCAAACGAAAAATATAGTTTATTTGTAGTACAGGGGGAAGGCCGTGAATATCTTGACGCCCAAGACCAGGTTCTCTATGGTGATCCGTTCATCTGGCTGGTGGGCCTGCCCGGTGAGGCTGGCGCCGTAGCCCAGGCTGGGGATGCCCGCGATCTTGCTGGTGCTGACGCCGTCCGTGCCGCCTGTAAGAATCTTCATGTTGACGGGTTTCCCGGTGATCTCGCCGATGAGGCCGGTGAACTGGTTGGCGAAGCTGCTGTTGGGCGACTCGTAGTAGCCGGCGGTGTCGGTGGGCTTCACTGGTCTCGATGTCACTACTTCTAGGCCGTCTATGCCTGACTCCTTCACCAGATCCTTGATGCGCTGCACCACCTTAGCTTGGTGCGAGCCCGGGGTTAGCCTGATGTCGAACTCGGCTTCCGCGTAGTCGGGGACCACGTTGATCTTGACGCCGCCACTGATCATGTTACATGACACCGAGGGCGTGAGGAAGCTACCCTCCACTGCCTTCAGCTGCTCAGGGGTCAGAGGCTGCGCCACCTTGTAGTACTCTACGCTGCTCTTTAGGGCGGGCTCCAGGTCCTTGGGGTAGTCCAGCTTGAAGCCGGCGATCTTCTCCACCCAGGGGACGCCCTTGATTAGCTTGGTGATGGCGTTGTCCCCCAGGTACGGGGTGCTGCCGTGGGCGGTCCTGCCCCTGGCTACGAGCTTGACGCCGGCGCCGCCCTTGCAGCCCAGGTCGATACTGGGCGCCTCGGGGCCGCCGCCGTTGCCGTCACCGATGACGCATATGTCTCCCTTGAACCTGCCTGACTCGGCCAGCCACCTGGCCCCCGCGCCCCCGCCGATCTCCTCGTCGGCTGTGAACCAGAACTCCACGGAGTTGGGGACATCCTTCATCTCGTGGATTAGGCGGGCGGACACCATGGCCGCGGCGCAGGCGCCCTTCATGTCGCTGCTGCCCCTGCCCCAGACGCAGCCATCGGCAATCTTGCCGCTGTATGGCGGGTATGTCCAGTTCTCCGGCTTGCCCTCGGGGACCACGTCTATGTGGCCCACCCAGAGCACCTTCTTCTTTCCTTTGCCCTTTACCTTAGCTACGATGTTGGGCTTCTTTGGGTCCGTGGCGTGGACCTCGTTCTCTATACCGTGCTTGTCCAGGTACTTCTTGATGTAGGCGACCACCTCGTCGGTGTACCCGTTGGGGTGTGCGGAGTTGAACTTCACTAGGCCGGAGGTTAGCTCGGCGACCTCGCCGCTGGCGGCCTCAGCCAGCTTGTCTATCTTCTTAAGATCCATGGAGTAAGATGGGTCTTCGAGGGATAAAAGATTGATTCATGGTTTGGTTGGTTCTCTTTAAATGATTCTAGGATGATGTGTGCGGTTACATGTACTATGCTGGAGCTTAAGGACTGGTCGTCGATTCGATTTAATAATGGGCCCAGCGTTCAAAACAGGATTGTACCATGGATCAAGCTCTCGTCGATAACCTTGTGATGTTCTTCTCGTTGGCATACTATCTCCTATTGGTTATCGTCTACGTTCTCCGCGCACACGAAAAATCGAGGCTGGAGATAAGATTGGGGCCCCTGTTCAGCGCCCAGCTGATCCCATTCATCGGGCTGTGGGCGGCGAATCTATTCAAAGGCTTCAATGTGAGCCGCCTCGTTGCCCTGGCGCCGATAATCATCTATCTTCTATATGACCTATGGTACAGAGCTATCACTCGGCGTAAGCCGGTTCACCACCCTGATCACTGGCCTTTGGAGCTGAAGGTATATCTGCTGCTTCTAATGGTGGGAAGCATAGGTCTGAACTGGTACGGCTATATCGTCTCGGAGCTCCATGGGGCGATCCTAGTCTGCTCCTTCTTCGTCATGATGGGCTCCTTCAGCTACTACCAATACATGCACAATAAGAGAAAGAAAACCCAGGCATCAAATAAGCCATGATGAAAACGTGTATGACTCCGTAGAAAATGTAAGGGTTTGATGGGTTAGGGTATTGTGCGGTTCTCCATGTGGTCCCACAGGGAGGCCATGGCTTTAGGTAACAGTTCCTGTATGTGTAGCTCGTATGGGCACTTGGACTCGCATGTGCCGCAGTGGATGCAGGTGTCCAGCTTCTCCTTGGCTCTCTTCACGGACTCGACCCTGCTGTCGGTCCACCCCATCCTTCTGAGCATCTGCCTCTCGGCCCGCAGTATGAAGCTGATGGGTATCTCCTGGGGGCAGGGCTGGCAGTAGTCGCAGCCGCGGCAGAACCACTGGCCCAGGTCGCGCTTGTCCTGCTCTATGAGCTCGTACTCCTGGGGGGTTATGGTCAAGTCTCCCAGCCACACCCCGACGTTTTCGTCCACCTCCACGACGCTCAGGGTCCCCGGGATCACGAGGTCGGTGTAGGGGTTGCCGTACACGTATTTGAGGGCCGTGTTGGCGTTGCTGAAGGCTCCGCCGCCGAAGGGCTTCATGATTATGGTACCGACGTTCAGCTGCCTGCAAAAGGGCAGAACGGCTTCCTCGGGCTTGGTGATAATGTAGTTGTACTGTATCATGAGGGTCTCGAAGTGGCCTGACTTGACAAGCTCCACGGCCAGGTCGGGGTTGTGGCTGGTGACGCCTATATGCTTAATCTTGCCTTCCTCCTTGGCCTGGTACACCGCCTCCAGGGCTCCGCCCTCAGCCTGTACCTGCTTCCACTGATCCATGTTGGTGACGTTGTGGAGCTGGTAGACGTCTATGTAGTCGGTTCTCAGGTTCCTGAGGCTTGTCTCCAGCTCACGGAATATGCCCTCCGCGGTGCGCTGGTGGCTCTTGGTGGCCAGGTAGACGGTGTCCCGGACATCCTCCAGGGCTTTACCTATGCGCTCTTCGCTGTTGGTGTAGCCGCGGGCCGTGTCGTAGTAGTTTAGGCCGTGTTCGTGGCACCGTCTCACCACCTCCACTGCCTCCTTCTCAGGAATTCTCTGGATGGGGATGCCTCCGAAGCCCAGGGTCTTCACTTTGAGGCCGGTTCTGCCCAGCATCGTCTCCTTCAAGACTGTTCACTGACTCATGTATATGGCTGAATTTAAATCGTCCAACCGGGTGGTAGATTTAATATAACTAGGCTCCTTTCTACGATTCACTATGTCTCATCCAGTAGCCCTAGACAGGCCCGGCGAGCGGGTTCTCCTCATGGGCAACGAGGCTATCGTCCGCGGCGCCATCGAGGCCGGCGTGACCCTGGCCTCCGGGTACCCCGGGACACCATCATCGGAGATAGGCGACACCTTCGCAAGAATCGCCAAGGAGCTGGGCATCCACTTCGAGTGGAGCGCCAACGAGAAAGTGGCCATGGAGGTGGCCTACGGGGCCTCCATGGTGGGCCAGCGCTCCATGGTGAGCATGAAGCACGTGGGCCTCAACGTGGCCCTGGACATATTGAACCTCATGAGCCTCAGAGGAGTCAACGCAGGCCTCGTCTTCGTCTCCTCGGACGACCCGTCCCAGCACAGCAGCGGCCAGGAGCAGGACAACAGGTGGCTGGCCAAGCAGAACAACCTGCCCGTCCTAGAGCCGTCCAGCCCCGAGGAGGCCAAGGAGCTCGTCAAGTACGCCTACGGCCTCAGCGAGAAGGTGCGGCTACCCGTCATGCTCAGGACCGTCACCCGGCTGAGCCACATGCGCAGCGACGTGACCCTGAGCCCCATAAGCCGGATGAAGAGGCCCGTGGAGTTCGACTGGGAGGGCTTCAGCTACCGCGTCGCAGGGTTCAGCAACCTCTTCTACAGGGAGCGGGAGCTCAACGAGAAGGAGGACAGGACCCGAGAAGAGTTCGAGAACCTGCCCTTCAACCAGCTTAAGATCAAAGGCGGCGAAAAGATCGGTGTCATCGGCGTCGGGTTCAGCTTCACCTACGTCAAGGACGCATTGGAGGCCCTGGGCGCCGAGGACAGGGTGGCGTGGCTGAAGCTAGCGTCGCCCCAGCCGCTGCCAAACAAACTGGTTTCCAGGCTGCTTAAGGCGGTGGACACGGTGGTGGTGGCGGAGGAGGTGGACCCCTTCGTGGAGCTCCAGGTCAAGGCCCTGGCCAAAGACGTGAACCCCACCATAAAGGTAGTAGGCAGGATGAGCGGAGACCTGCCCAGGGAAGGAGAGCTGAGCCACGAGCTGGTGGACAGCCTACTCGGCAGGCTACTCGGAGTGAAGGTCCCTAAGGTTGAGAGGCCTAAGCTGGAAGAGGAGAAGAAGGAGCTCCTCTTCGACAGGATGCTCACCATGTGCGCCGGCTGCCCCCACAGGTCCACCATCTACGCCCTAAAGCAGGCTGTGAAGGAGGTGAAAGGCGACCTCAGAAACGTGGTGGTCAACGGCGACATAGGCTGCTACGGACTGGCCCACGCCCCACCCATGGCCTTCGAGGACACTTACTTCTGCATGGGCGCCAGCCTCGGCGTCAGCCAGGGGATGCAGCGCTTCGGGGTGGCCACCATCGCCTGGATAGGTGACGGCACCTTCTTCCACGCCGGCATCCCTGCGCTGCAGAACGCGGTCCACAACGGGGCTCCGATTAAGATCGTGGTGGCCGACAACCAGGCAGTGGCCATGACCGGGTTCCAGACCAACCCCCAGTTGGGCCGCACAGCCACCGGCACCAGGGTTGACCCCATCATGATCGAGGACATCGCCAGGGCCAGCGGCGTCAAACACGTGGAAGTAGTAGACCCCTACGACCTGGACGCGGCCGAGGAGGCCTTCAAGCGGATGCTAAAGGCCGAGGGCGTCGCCATGGTCATCGCCCGCCGCACATGCGCCATGGTGGCTGTCAGGAACATGAGGCCGGACAGGCCCCCCGTCTACACCGTGGACCAGGACGCGTGCATAGGATGCAAGATGTGCCTGAACGGCTACGGGTGCTCGGCCCTCACGTGGGACATGGACGCGGGCAGGGCCAGCATCGACACCACCCTGTGCATGGGGTGCAGCAGCTGCGCCCAGGTTTGCCCCGTGGACGCCATCCACAGGAGGGACGGCTGATGAAGGCCTTCAAGATCGTGATAGCTGGCGTGGGCGGCCAGGGCACGCTGCTCGCGTCCCGGCTCCTGGCCGAGGCGGCCATCAACGCTGGGCTCAGCGTCAAGATAGGTGAGACCTACGGGATGGCCCAGAGGGGCGGCCCCGTCATGGGGCACATCCAGATGGGCGGAGAGGCCAGCAACCCCCAGATAAGGAAGGGGGAGGCCGACGCCCTGATAGGCTTCGAGCCCGCGGAGGCCGTGCGCCGGGGTGTCACCTACCTCAAGGAGGGCGGTCTGGCGCTGGTTAACACCCGGGTGACGGCCCCCGTGGAGGTCATCTCCGGGCTGGTCCCCTACCCCGACATAGGCGAGATGATGGCGCTCCTGGGTAAGGTGACGGGCAACGTCAAGGCCTTCGACGCTACAGCCGTCGCGGAGGAGGCCGGCGACCCTATAACCACTAACATCGTGATGCTGGGGGCTCTCACAGCCAGCGGCGTCCTCCCCTACGGGGAGGATGTGATGGTGGAGACCATCAAGGCTGGCCTCAGGCCCCAGTTCATTGAGCTCAACATGAGGGCATTCGAGCTGGGCAAGAGAGCATACGCGGGGCCGTAGGCCTTATCTCCGCCATTTTTTATTAAGGCTCGGAGCCACTTTGAGTAACCATTATTTGGGGTCCCAGGGCTTGAAGCTCTGGGGGCTCACCTCGTCGCTGCTCTGGCCCAGGTAGTGGTTCTCGGGTATCCGGACCCAGATGGCCTCCGCAGTCCTCTGAACCTCCTTAACGAGCCTGGGCTCGTCGATGGTAAGGAGGACGCCGTCCTCCACCACCAGCCTCCCGTCCACTATGACATATTTCACGTCGTCCCTTGAGGCGTTGTTCACCAGCCCCTTCACCGGATCCCTGCAGGGCACGTTGTTGAGGTTCTCCATGTCCACCACGGCGACGTCCGCCAGCGCACCGGGGGCAAGCCTGCCTAGGTCTTCCCTGCGGAGGCCGCGGGCTCCACCCAGGGTGGCGCTGGTAAATATCTCCCGGGCGCTGCCGCTGAAGCAGTCCCAGTCGGCCACCTTGGTCATGTAGCTGGCCACCCGCATCTCGTTGAGCATGTCCTGGGGGCTGGTGTCGCAGCCGATGCTCACGTTCACACCCGCCCTGAGGTACCTGCTGTGGCTGTGCATCTTGTTCCCCCTCTTCGCGAAGACCAGGGGGTCGTGGCTCACCGTGGCCCCCGACTTGGCTAGGAGCTCCAGGTCCCCTCCCCCCACCTGCGGGTAAGCGACCAAAGGATGTCCTGCTATGGCCCAGCCGTGGCCTATGATGAGGTCTGGGCCCAGGAGCCCAGTGTCGCTGAGGAACTCTACGGGGGTCCTACGGTGCATCCGGAGCATGTTCTGGAACTCCACCACCCACTGGGCCGCGTGGATGGTAACAGGGCATCCCAGCTCGTCGGCCTTCTCCCTTACCGCCCTTTGCAGGTCCCCACTCACCTTGTCCACGGTGCTAGGATATAGGGCCCCAATGAGGCGGCCGTCCAGTGCCCCGTCGTACTTTTTCACGAACTTCTCGGCCCCATCCAGCAGCTTCAGGCCATGGTCCAGGCCGTGCCACTCTGTGTACAGGTTGGCGCCCTGGTCCCTGGCCCAGGAGCCGTCCTCAACGTTACAGCCCTCCACGGCCCTTATGCCCAGATCATCAACGTATTTGACGGTGGCCTCGGCTCCCAGGGTGCCCACCATGCCTATCTCGAGCATGGTGGTGCAGCCGCTTCTGAGGAGCTCGGCCATGCTGTACTTGGCGAAGACGTGGTAGTCCTTGGGCTTGATACTTTTGCCTAGTGCGGTGAGGTTCTCTCCTAGGCTGCTCATGTAGAAGTGGCGGGCGCCGGTGTCGTCGATGAAGGTCTTGTCCTTGGGGGCGCTGGATGCGTGGAGGTGGGTGCATATCATGCCGGGGATGACCACGTGGTGGCCCGCGTCGATCCACCGATCAACTTTGCCGGTGTAACTCTTACCCACGTGTTTTACTCTCTGGCCCTCGGTGACCACGACTCCGTCCCTTAGAAGCCTGTGCTCCTCGCCGTCGAATGCGATGACCCATTTACCCTTGATCCCTATGGACATGGCAGGGATAAGCCCTTCAAGGCTAATGAAACTTGTTGGCCCGGCCTCACCGTAAACATTAATAACGCTGGCGGCGCCCGTTGTAGGGAAGTGGTGATTTTGAGCCGCCAATTCGATTAACCGGAAGCCATATCATATCGCTTAGCAGGCTTCTGAACAGATCTCTGAACCTTAACCAGGTTCTGATTCTCTCCGCCGTGGAGAAAAAGAAGGACAGGATAACCCGGATACTCGCGGAGCTGTCCGAGAAGCAAATGGTACCCTACTCGACTCTCAAGTTCAACGCCAAGGTGCTGAAGGAGCTGGAGCTCCTGAACTACGGCACGGCGGTGGACCCTGTGGACGTGAGGCTCACCGACTCGGGGAGGCTCGTCCTAGCGATCCTCCGGGAGGGCATGGAGGGCGGGGACGCCCATGCGCTGAACACAGCCCAGGTGGAGGCCCAAGATCATGGCTTTTAAGCTCACATGAACTCTGTGAGGGACACCGGCCTGGGCCCGTGCTCCTCCAGGTCCACCTCGAAGGGCATGAGGACGCTGCGGCCCGCCTCCCGGACCAGCTCCACGTACTTCTCCGTGTCCACCCTCCCCCTGATGCCGGCGGGCCTGACCCGCCTGAACCTGTTGGGGTGGCCGGCGTCCGCGTAGACGAAGCCCACGGGAGTCCTAGCCCCCATCCTCATCCTCTGCATCTCCATGGCCTCGGCCGCGGCCACGTGGGGCAGCTTGGCCCTGTACTCGGAGGGGCTCCTCCTGAGGACAGTGGTGGCCCACAGCTCCTCCTCGGGCACAGTGCCCCTTCTGAGGCGGCGGCACGCCTCCTCTATGACGGCGACGGCCTCGTCCACGCCCACGGTGCACACCTCCTCCACCGTGCCGTGGCCGAGGAGGGCCACGGTGGCTCGCCTCTGGGCCTCGGCCACGTAGGGCGGCGTGTTGCTGCGCCTCAGCTCTATTCCCCTGTAGACGTAGCGGTCCTCCACGGTTCTCCCGTAGTACCTGTTGATGGCTCCGGTGCGCTCCTCACCCTTCTGGGGTAGGAGCACCAAGTACTGGAAAACCTTGTCCACGGCCATGGATAGGCCGGTTTGGGCAGCGATCTCGTCGGCCAGCTCCCTGTAGTCCCGGGGGGCTGCGCCGGGGCGCTTGAGGAAGAGGCTGTCGTTGTTGCCGTACAGGGCCCTGTAGCCGCGGCGGCGGGCTATGTTCATGCTCTCCACCAGGGTCTCCCGGGCGACCCGGTTTATCTCCATGAAGGTGTCGAAGTTGCCGAACCTGTTGGCCCAGCAGCCACTGTAACCGTAGGTGCAGAAGAGGATGGCCTTGAGGGCCTCCTGCCTGCCCTCGCACCAGGTCCACTCCTGTGAGCCCTCCTCCAGCGTCCGGCGCATGTGCTTGAAGTGGAGGCGCCTGTCCAAGGCCTCCCTGGTGAAGTCCACCACGAAGCCCTTGCCCGCCCTCTCCCTTACGGTCTCGTAGCTTATGTTGCGTGTCACCATGAGGCTGGGGAACATGCTCTCGAAGTCCAGGACCCCCACGTTCTCGTGGAGGCCCACGTCGGGCGTCAGTATGAGGCCGCCGTGGTCCAAGCGGGCCATCTCCCTGAGGGTCATGACGGGCTGGAAGTCCCCGGAGCGGGGTATGAGTATGCCTCGGGTGCGGGCCTCGTAGCACTGCCTGCTCTCTATGGCGCGGCCTGAGCCCCAGTCGGCGGAGGCCTGGGGGTCCTCCCGGTTGTACTGGACCCGTTCGGCTATGCCTGCGAGGCCCAGGGCCTCGTAGGTGCCGGGGGTCACGTGTACTCTTCCCTTCCAGAGGTGGGCCTCGCCGTCCTTAACCGCGCCGAACCTGGGGAGCCCGTTGGCTCTGCAGTACCTGAGGGCGTCTGAGAGGTCCCGGGTGGTGCACACGATGATGTCTGGGTCTACCTCGTCCAGTGAACACAGGAGGTCGCGGATGGGGGTCCGTGTGGGCGGCGTCTCCCGCTGGTCCTCGTCCTCCAGGACGCAGAGGGCCTCGCCGCTGCTCCATCTGATCTCGAAGCGGAGGACCTTGAGGGGCGGGGGCCTGGGGTCCAGGTTCAGGGGCTGGGCCCTTATGGTCTTAACCTGGCCGCGGCGGCCCACCTCGGCTGTGAGCCTGCCCATGGGGATGAGGCGCCGGCTGCAGAGGTAGCGCTGGGCGTGGCTCATGTCCACGTCGTAGACGCCTGCCACGAAGGGGCTGGCCTCCAGCCGGTTGACGACGCGGCGGTACTTCTCGGCGGTCTCCACCTGGACCCTGAGAACCGTCTTGACGGTGCCCCTGAGGTCTGCTCTGCGCTCCAGGGTGACGTCCCTGAGGTCGTCCTTCTCCTCCAGCAGGTACTGGAGGTGCTCGGCCTCGACGCCCCTGGGCTCCAGGTACAGGTCCGGCCTGTACGCGTCGATGAGCCTGACGCGGCCGCTCTCGGCTCTCACCCAGAGGACGGCCTTGCAGCCGGTGACCTGGCCCCCGAGGAGCCACCCCTCAACGGTCTTCACGCCTCAGCTCCTCCAGCTGCCGCCTCAGCTCCATGATCTGCCGCCTGTTGTCCACGGCGGCCGTGAGCAGGAGCAGGTCCAGGGTGGAGAGGACCTCGGAGTGGATCATGGCCCCCATCTCCCTGGACCAGGCGTCCCAGAGGCTCTCGAAGGCTGCCTGCATGGCGTCGTCCTTGAGGGCGGCCCGGTACTTGGAGTCCAGTTGCGCCATGGACTCCTGGAGCCTGGTCCTCATGGAGCCGTTCATTATCCGCCCCAAGGGGTCTCCCTCCCGTCGAGGCTGATGCGTCTGCCGATGCGGGCCGACTCTGGGTGCTTCACCAGGTGGGCCGACATCTCATCGCCCCTCATCCGCCGGAGGTAGACCATGGCGGTGGCCGCGTGCTTCAGGTAGGCGCCCCCCTCGGGGAGGGGCGTCAGGCTTCTGCCCGCGGGGCGGCAAGTGGCGGCCAGCACGGTGTCCCTCTCGTAGCACAGCTGTCTGAGGCCCGAGACGACGCCGGTGAACTCGGCGGGGTCCTCGAACCTGACGGCGTCGGGGCCGTAGAAGAGCTTGGTGAGCTGCTGGACGGCCACCAGCGCGGGCTCCGCGTCCCCCATTATCCTCTCCACGAGCCGGGGCACCTGTATGAGCTGCCTCTCGGAGAAGGCGTAGACCATGTGTATCCGGGAGAGAGCATAATCCACGTCCAGGCCGGCCTCCGCGAAGAGGGACAGCAGGTAGTCCAGGTCCATCATGGTGCGGGACCGCCTGTAGTTGCCGCAGAGCACGTACACGGCCTCCCCGAGGTCGGGGCTGGACCGGATGGCCTCGAAGACCAGGCGGTGGAGGAGGGCGTCCAGCTCCTCCTCGCCGGGCCCGTAGAAGAGGTAGAAGCCCCCAGGCTCCAGGCCGCCCAGGAGCTCGTCCAGGGACCGGCTGCCAGTGGTGAGCCTCTGCTTCTCTCGGCGCCTCTCCATGACTGTGAGGGCGGTATGGAAGGCGTCTGCGGGGCTCTGGCCTGGGGTGGGGTGGGGGCTCATGGCGAGTCAAACCTGTCCGGCCCCGTTTTTAAGGTGGCCGCAGGCCCGTGGAGGTGGGGGAGCGGTGAAAATGGAGCGAAAAGAGTGAGTTTTTATAGTTTAAATAGACGGCTAACATTTCCTTATTGAGGCAAGGTTGGGTTTCCTGAGCGGGAGCAGGCGGGAGCTACCCATCTACTTCATAGGGATAATTGTGTTCGCGATCATAGCCTCGGGGTACCTGGACAACGTCCTGTGGCTGGTCCTGCTCTCTGTGCTGGCGCTCATAGGCGTCTACATCGTCGTGAACCCGTATAGAAACAGGGACAGGTACGCCGCGAGGTAGACAGCAGTTGTTTTAAAGCGTAGCCGTGCATGGTTTAACCCATGTCAGGCTACAAGAAGGCCGAAGATGAGCTCCACGACATGTACAGCAGGCTCCACCCCCAGGTCCTCAGTCAATATGAGGACGAGATGCCCAAGTACTGGGGGGGCAAGTGGAAGGCCAACACAACCATAGGCAAGCTCAGGACGGTGCTCCTCCACCGCCCCGGCAAGGAGTTCCTCACCGTGGGCAAGCCCACGCCGTGGCCCCCATACGAGTCCAGCCTCAACGCCTGGAGAATGCCCCACAAGCCGGACCTGGATGAGCTGGTCAGGCACCACGAGACCCTGGCCGACGCCTTCAAGGCTGAGGGCGTCAGGGTGGTCATCAGGAAGCCGGACCCCAATGATCCGCCGTACCAGGTGAAGAGCATCTACACGGACGACGTGTGCCACGCGGCCGTCTACGGTCAGGTCATCCTCAGGATGTATGACAGCATCCGGAAGGGGGAGGAGGCGCCCACCTACCAGACCCTGGCAGAGATCGGGTGCCCCGTCGTCGGCATGGTCATCGGTGACGGCATGGTGGAGGGTGGTCCCTGCGGATGGCTGGACGAGAAACACATGATCATCGAGGTTCATTATCCGAGGGGCAACACAGGTGACCCCGGCGTCACCAGGGCCAACGAGTGGGGCCACCAGCAGTACGCCAACATCGTCCGGGCCCAGGACCCAGAGGTGGACATCAGGTTCGGGCCCGGCTACGGCACAAGGAAAGGCACCATCCACTACAGCATGATTGATAGGCACACCAGCGTCGCGGACCCCAGGTTCTATGACCCGTACCTCGTAGAGTGGATGAGGCGTGAGATGGGCTGGGAGTTCATAGTGCCCCCGGACGACCTGGTGAGCATCGACACCCGCGGCTTCAAGAAGGGCCCCGACTGCGGGGTCGTCCTGGAGCCCAGGAAGATCATCACCAGCGACCAGTACCCCAAGGCCACCAGGTGGTTCGAGAGCATAGGGGTGGAGGTCGTCGAGGTGAGCATCAGCAGCCTCGTCCGGCCCAGGAACAGCGGGAGCATTCACTGCTGCGTCGGCAGCTTGGAACGCGACCCCGAGCCCTGCGACTAATCCCTACCTACTTTCTCTCACTATCTCCTTCACGCTCATATGGAGCGTCTGCCTGATCTGTGTGATCAGCGCCATGTCGGCTTCGTGGCTGCACCCGTCGGTGCTGGGGCTTGCCATGGCCGTGGCGCCATCAGGGATGCCCTCGTTGGCGCAGTTCACCAGCATCCTGTTGTGAGTGTACTCGTCGTGTATCACGTCGGGGTTGCCTAGGAGCCTAGCCATGCACGCCTCTATCCCGTAGGCGGCCCAGTTGCTGCTGGTGGCCGGGATGACTATCTCTGCGCCTGAAGCCGAGACTATTCCTCCGCGGCAGGGGCAGCCGCAGTCCCTGCAGTAGCTGTGGTGCTTGACCAGGATGTCCTTGACGGTGTGGAACCCGCACTCGTTGCCGTTGTCCCCTGTTGCGATGGTCAGGATTCCTCGATTCTTTGCCGCGTCCAGGAGCTGGTTCCACCTGATGATACGCTCCCCGGGGTCTCCCTTGTTGCTGGGGCCGCCCAGGGCGCCGTGCCTGATGCCCTTCTCGTTGCAGCTTGTCGCCTCCACGGTGATGACGGCCTTGGGACTGAACTCGTCGAGAAGCTTCTCCGACGCCTCCCTGACCTCGTCAACGGTCATAGTGGGCCAATTGTACACGAGGGCCGTGTAGGGCGTCCATATGCTGCCCTTTAGCTCCTCCCGGGACAGCACAGGGATGACCTGGCACCCGGTCAGGCTCTGGGTGAGGGCCCTCTCGTACTTGGTTCCCCTGACGAAGTTGGCCATGACCACGGGGATAGCCCTGAGACCCACCAGGAGAGCCCGCGCCAGGGCGGCTGAGCCTGGAGGCCCGTCCATCTCGTGGCTGTTGGTCATGATGAGGACGTGGTCACCTGGCTTCACCCGCTCCACAAGCTTCTCCGCAGCCAGAAGGGTGAGAGGCCTACCGTACCTTGCCCGAGTCTCGTCGTACACCTTCATCCAGATGTACCTGTTGTGTTTGGGCCCGTCCCTGCCGCCTCTGAGGACGGGGACGGCCCCTGAGGGGGTGGCCACTATGCGGTCAACAGTGTCCCCGAAGCCCTCTAGAACTGCTTTACTGAACTCGTCCAAGTAGAATCACGGATATTTCTTGGCCCAATGAGCATATAACTCTTGGATCAGGGCCGGTACCTGTCCACGGCCTCCTGCATCCTGCCGCAGGTGAACCGGCCTTCGGGGCAGTAGCCTAGCTGATAGCAGTAGGGCCCCGCCACGTTGAACACATCGGGCTCTGCGGCTCTCGCCTCCTCCAGTATCTTGTCGGCCAGGGTCCTGATCTCCCACTGGGCCCGGTTGCAGCAGCGGAGCCCGAAGAAGTGGAGCAGGCTGCGGCCGTCCATGGTCATGAGGAGGCTGGTCTCGGTGGCGTTCGGCAGGATGAACCTGGCGTCCTCCTTGGGCACACCCTGCTCGACGAGCCTCTGGTATGCCCCGCTGACTTCACCTACCAACTTGTTGAACTCGTCGGCTCCGGCGGCCCTCACGCTTGGCGGCGTCACGATCCTCTCGCGGAGCCGCTTCACCGTGATGTACCGATGGCTCTGCTGGCTGAAGCTGGCCACTCTGTGGCGCACCAGTTGGTGGCTGCAGGCCCTGCTGATCTTCTCCACGGCGAAGGTGTACCCCAGGTGTGGCAGCAGGCTCCTCCAGTCCTGCCCGCCTGAGACTTCTCTCAGAGGCTTCAGAGGAGTGTACGCCAGTAGCTTGGCCTTCACTTGGCGCCCCTCCGGATGTAGCTGTGGATGGTGGGCGCGGCCTTCTTCACCGACTCTACAAGCTTCTTGGTGAACTCCGTGTTCTTCTGGTGAGCGTACTCGGCCACGGTCCTCAGGTTGCCGCTCATGAGCCACCTGTCGTCCCCGAGCCTGATGAAGGTTAGGTACCTGGTGTCCAGCATTACTTCCATGACCTGGTCCCTAGTGGCCTCCACCACCCATGTGAGGCGGTTGTGCTCCAGGACGTTGCCGTGCTGGACCTCCAGGCGCTCCACTACTTCCCTGACCTTCTCCGGGTTGGCCTGCAGCCTCTCGTGGAGGATGCTGGGCTGGGCGCCGCTAGTGGTGGTGAGCATGCTGGCTGCCACCATGACCTCCACGTCTGGGGTGTGGGCGACCAGCGTTATCCTCAACGCTTAAACCTCTAGATGGGGGCCATATCTGACTTCTTGGGCTTGGCCTTCAGCTTCTCAGGCACATCCACGGCCCTGACCACGTTCATGCTGTTGATTGCGTATATGGGAGACCCGTCGGGCTCGTAACGTTTGAGCCGCTTGACGCCGCGGAGCACCAGCTTCACCTTCAGTGTGGTGCCGTCTGCAAGCTTGTACTCGTTCCAGTACTCCTTGTCCTCGACGAAGTCTATCTCCTCTGCGTCCTGGAAGGCCTCGGTGGGTAGTGACGACAAATCTTTTCTCCGCCCAATGTGAGGAGCGGGATGGTTTAACCTTTTCCGGGTCACACCTCGCCCAGTGTGAACACGTTCTCGGCAGCTTCCTTGCACAAGGAGATCAGGCCCAGCTCCTGCTCCAAGGCCTCTATCTTCTTCAAGACGGACCTAGTAGCCGGCTTGCTGGGCACAGCCTTACACCCTTCAACGGACTTCGCCGTGACCTCATAGGTTCCAATGTCTCTGGCCTTCGCCTCTATGTCCACCTTGTCCAAGCCGATGTTAGGCCTGAAGACAGGAATAGATGAGGCGTGGTCCAGCACGTACAGGTTGTCCAAGGTCTGGCTGGCCACCTGGCCAAGGCTTTCCCCCGTCACCAGAGCTTTGGCCCCCCGCCCCACGGCGAAGGCCTCCGCGATCCTATACATGCTCCTCTTGCACAGCACACACGTGAACCTGGGCTCAGGGGACCCCAGTATGCCTTCCATCACAGGCCCCATGGGCGCTGCGTATAGGCTGAACCTGTCCACGGGGGCGTAGGCGGCCAATGCTCTAAAGCACGCCTTGGCTCGATCTATGTAGCTCTCACCCACGTAGGGCCTCTGATCCATGAACAGGGGCAGGACCTCCACGCCCCGCTTCATCATCATCCACATGGAGACAGGGCTGTCGATGCCCCCGCTGAACAGGGCCACGGCTCGCCCCTGTGAGCCATAGGGTAGGCCCTTTACCCCCGGGACGATCCTGGAGTAGACGTAGGCGTCCCTGTCCCGGACCTCCACGTAGATGGTGACGTCGGGCGCGTCCAGGTTCACGTGGACGTCCTTGCCTTTGAGGGCCTCCAGCACCCTGGAGCCGCCCTCCACAGCCACATCCCTGCTGCCGTAGCCGTGCTCACCCACCACCTTGGGGCGCACAGCGAAGCCGTCCCCCTCCTTCACGACCTTCTTGGCCTCCTCAGCCACTCCCGTCACAACGGACTCCAGGTCCGAGTCCACCCGGGTGGAGGGCATGGCGCTGACCGCTCCGAAGACCTTGGCAACGTGCTCCGCGGCGTCGCCGGGCACGTCCTCGACGACTATCCTGCCGAACCGCCTGTGGACTGTGAAGCCGCTGTACCCGGCTCGCCGAAGGGTGAACCCGATCTGGTCAGCCATCTGCTTCTCCAGGCGGCTCCGCACAGGCCTGCTCTTCAACGCGATCTCGCTGTAGCTGACGAGGATGTTCAAGACAGGTATTATCGGGAAACGGGGCTCTTAAGGAGTAGGGTAGGGTTTAAATCGGGTCCACGTTCACGGTTTCTCGGTGAGAAAGTTGAGCTTCTGGGACGAGTGGTTTAAGCGCTTCGGCAGACGCAGCAGCATCTTCGGCGACATAGAGCGCATGATGGAGGAGATGGAGAAGGAGATGGCCGAGACCTTCAAGGAGATGCAGGACACCATGCCCAGCGACGCGTACAGGGAGATAAGGCAGCCGGACGGCTCCATTCGGCGGGAGTACGGGCCCTTCGTGTACGGTTACAGCGTTAAGATCGGCCCCGACGGCAAGCCCGTCATCAGGGAGTTCGGCAACATGAAGCCGGGCCTCACCGGGGAGGGCGGCTCCCCCCTTAAACTGCAGGACAAGCGGGAGCCCCTGGTGGACATCATCGAGGACGACGGCAGCGTCAAGGTGCTGGCCGAGCTCCCCGGCGTGGAGAAGCAGGACATATGGCTCTACGCCACCCCGGGCGGGCTAACCATCAGCGTGGACAACCCGGAGAGAAAGTACTATAAGGAGTTGGAGCTCCCCGCGGAGGTGGACCAGGACACGGCGAGGAGCACCTACAGGAACGGGGTCCTGGAGATAGTGTTCAGCAAGAAGCTGCAGGACGACAAGGGCACCCAGCTCAAGATAGAGTAGCCCGCCTTTTTTTCGACACACTTATTGTCAACCCGTTGCATGGTATCATTGGCCGATGATGTGAAGGCATTAGATTGAACAGTGATGAATCAGAGTTACACTGAGGCCAACGTGCGAAGCGCCGCCACGCGGAGACCTACATCGCACGCTTTTATTTAGTATTAATCTAAATCGTTTTTCCATCACCTACATAAACCCTGAACGTCCATCAATGCCACCATGGAGAAAGGCACCTGCCCCTACTGTGGCTCAGAGATCAAACACATGGAAGCCGAGAGCCTCTGGCTAGAGTACAAGTACAAACGGCTCTCAGAGGAGCGGGACAGGTACATGTACTCCCAGTCCCCTGAGGCCCGGGAGAGGTACGAGGAAGTATCCATAGAGATCAGTGAGCTCCTGGAAAGGATGAAGGGTAACACTCCAACATAACCCCGGGCTAAAATTTGTATTAAATGGGGCTTCAATCGAGCCCGGCTCTTTTCATCCACTCAGGGTTCTTCATGTTGACCCCGAAGTATATCAGAGCCAGAAAGTTCACCAGGCCCGCGGCTGTACCCAGCCAGTCACCTCTCATGATGTTATAGTAGCAGTAGAAGAAGTTGAAGGCCCCAAACAGGATGATGTAGGAGTCTATCTGCCTCTTGTCCAAAGTCTCAACCACTTAGATTATCGAAAACGGGGCCCTGTTTTTAAACTTTTTTCGGGTTTTCAACTCCTGATTGGATAAAAGACGGGTAAAGCGACGTTTTACCGAATAATGATACTCGGAGGCGCCCCGTCTATTACAGGGTGTCCCCTGAAACCGTGAAATCTTAACATTTTAATGTAAAAAACATTGAAAATGATCATGGAAATTGATGTGAAAAGATGCGTCGAGTGTGCCAGAGTTGACTTAAACAACTAAAATATTATACCGTGAACACCTCTCCCTCTACTTTAATAATATATTCCAAGAAGTCATACTTGTAAGGGTATGTGGTATAATGAGCTCCTACTCGTGTTAATGTTCACGGCCCTAATAGGCATGGGGATTATGGCACTCATCGTTAAAGTAAACATGAGGCAAAGAGAAGACTCCATCGAGATAAAAACAAAGGTTCCTGAGAAAATATACGAGCCTGAGAAAAATGTGAGACAGGAGCCCACAAAGATAGTTGAGCCCGAGCCGGAGCCTGCAGAGACCATCGAGATAAGTGAAGCCCTCTTCAAACCCATAATAATTCAAGCAGCGGAGCCTGAGCCCACACCCGAACCAACGACGGAGCCCTTAATCATCACATCCTGGGAGGAAACCGCCGAGCCCGTGATTGAGCCGCTGACCGAGACCATCGATGAGCTCATAGTGGAGCCACCGACGAGCCCAACCCCCGAGCCTCAGGCCACGCCACCTGAGCCGAGCCCTAAGGAGATGGAGCTGAGGAGAGAGACCGAGAACCAGTTCTTCGACCTGAGATACGATTACAGTTCCCAGAACGTCGCCGCGGACAGCCCCACCATTCTCGATGAGGCGCCCAGCATCGACCCCGAGGAGGAAAAGGAGGAGCCCCTCCCCGGCGTCGTAACCTGCCCCCACTGCAAGTCCGAGGTCCCCCAGACCCTGTACTGCATCTACTGCGGCAATACCTTAACAGCGAAACCCTTGGCGACGGCAGCGAGGTAGCTAGGCGTACCCGAAATCGCCGTAGGGTGACACTATCCTCAGCTTGTTCCCGGTCTTTGACCGCTCGCAGCGTCCTACAACTTCCACACCTATCCCGTAACCTGAGGCCGTAGACACCACTTCGTCAACCATGTCCGGGTCTACTATGAACTCGAAGCCGACCCCCATGTTGAAGTCCTGGTACATCTCGCGCCACTCCACCCGGCCCTCCCTCTGCACCAGCTTGAACACCGGGTCAGGGTCTGGCAGCCCATCCTTCACGTACAGGATGCCGCTGCCTAGGCGGAGGCACTTGGTCTGGCCGCCGCCCGTGTTGTGCACCATGCCGTGGACATCCGCGCCCACCTCTCTGAGCACGGCCTTGGCTATGGGGGCGAAGAGCCTGGTGGGTGAGAGCAGTGCCTCACCTACCGTGGAGTCCAGCTCGTCGAGGCGATCGTCGTACTTGAACCGTCCCACGTACCTGCCTCGCGCCGGGTGGGATATCTCGGGGTACCTTTCTAGGTAGTCTGGGCTCATGAGGGACGTCCTGGCCAGAGTATGTCCATTGCTCATGATGCCGCTGTTCACACCTTTCTCGTACCGGACCTCTCCTCCGCTCCTGAGACCCACGATCACGTCCCCAGGGGCGACCCTGCTCCCTGTGACCAGGTCTCTTAGCTTGGCGCGGCCCACCATGGTGACGCACACGTCCAGAGTGCGTAACAGGTCCGGTAAGTCAGCCGTCTCCCCGCCGGCGAACATGAAGGGCAGGCCCTCCCTCTTCATGGCGTCCAGGCACCCGGCGAAGCCTTCCGCCAGGGCCCCCAGGAGGCCGACCCTGTCGATCTGCAGGGTGTTGAAGGCCACGTAGTCCACGAAGGTCACGGGGTCCGCGCCCACGCAGAGGACGTCGTTGAGGTTCATGGCTAGGGCGTCCTGGGCCAGGCCCCGGAACCAGGATGGTTCACCGGTCTCCCGGTAGTGGAGGTAGGCCTGGATGGGTTTGCTGCCCGCCGAGTCGGTGTGGGTCACCAGGCCCATCTCGGGGTCCAGGGGGTCCCTCTGGATGACGCAGAAGGCTCCGGGGTGCAGGTTTTCTATGGAGTCCTTGAACTGTTCTATCCCCGGCTTCTTGACGTTGACCCCCAGCTTCTCGTACCTGGACATCCCTTCCTCAGACTTCATGGAGCGTGTAACGTATATTAGGTGTTTCCACGGCTCAGGAGCTCCGAGATTAATACCTTGTCCACGGCGTAGACCCTGGCGCAGGGCGTGTCAGCCACCCACACCAGGACCTCAGGGTAGTTGGCCTCCATTACGGCCCACACGTGGTCCGACCTGTAATCGTACCTCAGCCACATCGACACCTGGCGGTCCCTCATCCATGCAAGGTACTCCGACGGTTCGCTTATACCGTAGAATGCTGGGCTGTAGTGGTTACCGAGAAGGTTGAACACGTCCACGGCGCCGGTGTTCACCAGTCTGTAGTTGATGGTGGGGTGATCGCACACGATGACGCCGCCGCCGTACTCTGCGGCGACAATGTCCCCCGAGAGGAACGCGTCAGCGGCGTACGCCTGGAATCCCTGGTAGACGGGCACGAAGTAGAGGAAGGAGAGGATGGACACGGCTAGCAGGATGTGCTCGGGCCTTATGCGGACATCCTCATGCATCTTGTTCACGAAGACCATGTTTGAGGCGTGGACGAGGAGGGGATATCCCAGAGCAGCAATCGGGGTGGCCATCCTGAGCATTATGAGGAGCAGCACATGGTCCGACTCCAGATAGGTTATGAAGATGGGCAGCTGGAAAGCGGTGACGGCGACGAAGTACAGTTGGGGCTGGTACCTGAACCACCTCCTCCAGGCCATAAATGGTACCATTACGATTGCCGTGGCCCCAGCCAACAGGATGAGCAGCCCTGTGGGCTTGGTGGGCCACACCGACAGCTTCCAGATAACCCACTCCACGGCGAGGGAAGCGAAGGATTTCCCCTGGTTGCCTGGATCGAAGCCACCGAAAACGTTGAAGAGGCTAACGTAGAGGTGATAGAAGGGGTTCCCCGTCTGGGTGAACAGGTGAAACGAGAAGACACCCGTCCCCAAGGCCCAGCCAAGGACGTAGGGCAGGCTATCGGTGCTCAGCCTCTCCCTCAGGCAGTACCCGGCCAGTATGATGAAGCCGGCGGCCAGATACTCGGCCCTGCTCTGGCCCGCCAGAGCCAACGACAGGCCCGACCAGAAAGGCCTGTCCCGGATCAGGTAGAGGCTCGCCAGCAGCAGAGTCAGGGCCATGGTGTCCTGCATGGCCAGCACGTCGAAGACGGCAGCCACCGGAAAGACCGCCAAGAGGAGGCCGGCGAGGAGCCCAGTCCTGACCGAGTAGAACCGCGCACCGATCATCTGGACCAAGACGGCGTTTACGGCCCCCAGAAGGACGTTGAGGACCCGGTACGGCGCCATGGAGCTGGTGTTCAGGAGCCCCATGAGGGCGGCCTCAGCTAGGTGGGGCACCATCCCCCAGATGTACTCGCAGCCGTTCAGGTCCCATAGTCTGCCGCCGCTGAAGCCGATCCTGAGGCTGAGGTAGCTTATCTGCCAGTGGTGGTAGCTGTCCCAGTTCCAGTCCACGGGTATCAGAAACCAGATCAACGCCCGGACCAGTAAGGCAGCTGCGAAGATCATGGCTGGATTCAGCCAGCTCCGCCGGACGTCCCCCTCAGCCATGGCTGATTTATTTTTCTCTGATTCTAAAAAACTTGTCCTCAGAGTAGGGATTTGAGCTCGGGGTCCGTCGCCTGTAGCTCCCTGCACTGGTCGATGGTCTCGAAGGCCCTCCTGATGTGGGGTATGGTTATGGAGCCGCCCACTATGAGGCTCACGTTAAGAGCCTCGTACAGCTCCTCGTTGGAGGCCCCCAGCTGGATGAGCCTTACAAGGTGGTAGGTGACGCAGTCGTCGCACTTGAGCACCATGCTGGTGGTCAGGCCCATGAACTCCAGGGTCTTCTCGTCCAGGGCACCCGCCTCGTAAGCACGGCTGTCCAGGGCCCAGAACCGTTTTAGGCCCTGGTGGCCGCAGCTGAGGATGCGCTCGTTCATCCTGCGCCTGAACTCGTTGAATTCCTTCAGATCCTTCATGGGTGAAACCATGGCGCATCCACTGTATAAGCTGTGGCTTCCTAGGGGAGGGATTTTATTCCCGGGCTACTATTGAGCCGTGATGACTCTGATAGCCGAGGGAGACGAGCTCCTCCTGTACATGGACAAGAAGCGGACCTACAAGGTGAAGGTAGAGGCTGGAAAACAGTTCCACACCCACAAGGGCTTCATCAACCTGGGTGAGATCGTGGGGCAGCCCTACGGCGTCACCGTGAGGAGCAGCCTCGGGGTCAGGTTCTACGCGCTGAAGCCATTGATCAGGGACAGGATCATGAAGACGGACCGCCACACCCAGGTCCTGTACCCCAAGGATATCGGCTACATCCTGCTGCAGTTGGGCGTGTCCTCCGGCAGCAGGGTCGTGGAGGCCGGCACGGGGAGCGGCGCCCTCACCCTGGCGCTGGCCGAGGCCGTCCGCCCCGAGGGCAAGGTGTACACCTATGAGATTGTGGAGAAGCACATGAGGACAGCCGCAGGCAACATCGAGAGGGCCGGCCTCATGCCTTACGTGGATATGAAGGCAGGGGACATCACCCAGGGCATCCCCGAGACCGACGTGGACGCCGTGGTCCTGGACATGGCCACGCCCTGGCTTGTGGTGGGCCACGCCTGGGACGCCCTGGCGGGTAGCGGCGTGTTCCTCAGCTTCAGCCCCACCATAGAGCAGGTGATGAAGACAGTGGAGGAGCTACGCGGCCGCCCCTTCATCGAGATAGAGACGGTGGAGCTCATCCTGCGCCGGATCACGGTAGCCCCGGACAAGACCAGGCCCGAGACCCTCATGGTGGGGCACAGCGGTTACCTCACCACAGCCAGGAAGGTCGTCGAGTTAATAGAAGAAGATTAAAGGATTCTGAGCCATTCAAGGTTCCATGGACAGGGTGAAACCCCCGAAGCTGAGGCCCGGAGGAAAGGTGAGGGTCGTCGCCCCGGCCAGCTCCATGAGGGGTCTTTCTGATGCCGCCGTGGCCCGGGGGATACGTAACCTTGAAACACTTGGCCTCAAGGTGGAGATTTGCCCACAGGCCACCCGCGACCACATGGGCTTGGCCGGTACGCCTGAGGAAAGGGCTGAAGCTCTAACCGAGGCCTTCACTGACCCCGCGGTGGACGCCGTCATGTGCGCCTGGGGTGGATGGAACAGCAACGACCTGCTGCCCCACCTCGATCTCGACGCCATCAGGGAGAGCCCTAAGCCCTTTATAGGGTACAGCGACGTGACGGTGCTGAACAGCTTCCTCCTAGGCTCGGCCGGCCTCGTCAACTTCCAGGGCCCCGCCTTCGTCACCTTCACTCACGAGTTCCTCATGCCTTGGGAGGTGGAGTGCTTCAGGAAGGTGGTGATGGTGGGTGAGACCCCGGTCCGGCTCCAACCTTCCCCTACCTACGTTGACGACCCCTTCTACTACATGCACCCCGAGGAGGATGTTGTTGAGAAGGGTAACCCGGGTTGGAGAACAATGAGGGCCGGCGTTGCCAGGGGTATCCTCAGGGGGGGCCACCCGGAGTCCCTGCTCACGTTGAGCGGAACAGAGTACTGGCCAGACTTCGAGGGCAGTCTACTGTTCCTTGAGGTAGATGAGGCTGGGGGCCCGAGTCTCAGGGTCTTACGGGGCCTTAGACACCTGGAGCAACTGGGGGTCTTCGACGAGGTCCGCGGCGTTCTTCTGGGTAGGACGCCGGAGGCCGCGGGGCTCACCCTTGGCTTGGGGCTGCCTGAGCTGGCCATGATGGTTCTCGGGGACAGGGATGTCCCGGTGGTGGCTGGGATGGATTTCGGTCACACTAACCCTATCATGACTCTGCCCGTTGGGGTTGAGGCCGAGGTGGATGCGGGAAAAAAGGCGTTAACGCTGCTGGAGCCCGGAGTCACCTAGTTTAGTGTAATAGCGGTCTACGATTTTGGTATAGTATTTACTGTATTTTCTGGGATTATTAATGTAATTGAGTTATTCTCATCTGTTGTTAGAATAGTTTTTTTAATATGTTTACTGGGGGGTAACATTAGAGCTGGCTAGTGGGCGCTGGGCTCCTGAGGAACAGTAAGGCTTCCCGTGAAGAAAATATGGGCTACCGGAGCGGGACGCCCCAACGGCAACGAGGGACGACGGATGCTCACTGCCACGCTCCGATTATCAACATTTTATAAATGACAGACATATAAAACCTCGCAGCTTAGATGCAGGCTGCGTAAACGTAAATAAAGTAACCTACGTAGGGGTTCACTTTATCTGGATTCATCAATATCTTGGGTTCCTCGTCTGCATGGCTCTTAGCCTCTCAACGGATTGTTTAAACCAGTGAAACTTGCACCGAGGATCACCGCAGATGTGCCGAGGGTTTAAACGGACGACTAAAAAACGTGTCCACGCCGCCCCCGGACAGGTCACATGTAATTAAAGCCTTGGGGCCGTGGTTTTCGGGCAGTGAGGATAACGCTAAAACACCTGAGAGGTAATATACTGCGACGGTTATGTTCGACGAGAAATCATTAGAGATCATGAAGGAGCTCATGGAGGCCTTCGGCCCCTCGGGCTTCGAGAGGGAGGTCAACGGCGTCGTCAAGAAGCACATGGCGGACGTGGCCGACGAGGTGCTGACGGACAAGCTGGGCTCAGTCGCCTTCAAGCTAGAGGGCGACGGCCCCACGGTGCTCCTGGCCGGCCACACCGACGAGGTGGGCTTCATAGTATCCTCCATATCCGAGGAGGGGTACCTCACCTTCAACCAGCTGGGGGGCTGGTGGGACCAGGTGCTCCTGGCCCAGAGGGTGGTGGTGAGGGGCCGCAAGGGCGACGTCCACGGAGTGATAGCCTCCAAGCCGCCCCACATCCTGCCCCAGGAGGAGAGGAGCAAGGTGGTGGAGAAGAAGAACATGTTCATAGACGTAGGCGCCTGCGGCAAGGCCGAGGTGGAGGAGGCGGGCATCAGGGTGGGCGACCCCGTGGTGCCCTGGAGCCCCTTCAGCCTGATTCAGGACGGTAAGGTGGCCATGGCCAAGGCCTTCGACGACAGGATCGGCGCCTTCGTCTTCATGGAGGCCATGAAGCGTATCAAGGAGCAGGGGATACCCCACCCCAATACCATCGTCGGAGCCGCCACCGTCCAAGAGGAAGTGGGGCTCCGCGGCGCCCAGACCATAGCCCACATAGTTGAGCCCGACGTGAGCATCGTCCTGGAGGTGGACATCGCCGGGGACGTGCCGGGCATCAAACCCCATGAGGCCCAGACCAAGATGGGTAAGGGGCCGGGCCTCATAACCTACGACAGGAGCATGATCCCCAACCAGCCCTTCAAGGAGTTCGTCATAGAGACCGCCAGGCAGGCCCAGATACCCCTTCAGTTGAGCCAGGTGAGCGGCGGGGGCACGGACGCGGGCCGCATCCACGTGGACAGGGGCGGCTGCCCCAGCGTGGTCATCACGGTTCCCACCAGGCACATCCACAGCCACGTGGGCATGCTGAGCCTGAAGGACGCGGAGAACGCGGTCCGGCTGGTGATGGAGCTGCTGAAGCGGCTGGACTGGAAGACCGTGGAGAGCTTCACGGCTCTCTAGGTGAAGTCCGTGCGTCCTCTCCTCAAGTGGGCCGGCGGAAAGCGGAGCCTTGTGGAGAGGATACTGGGCCTCTTCCCGGAGGACCACGGGAGCCGGGCGTTCCACGAGCCCTTCTTCGGCGGCGGAGCCGTCTTCTTCAGGCTTGAGCCGGAGGCGGGCTCCATCAACGACGTGAACGCCAGGCTCATGAACTTTTACCGGATTGTGCGGGACAGCCCCGACGAGCTCGTTGAGGCCGCCAAGGAGTACGTGTACGACGAGGAAGTCTACTATCGGCTCCGGGATAGGTTCAACCAGCGGCCCTCTGACCCCGTCCTGGACGCGGCCCTCTTCCTCTACCTCAACAAGACTGGCTACAACGGCCTCTACAGGGTGAACTCCAGGGGCGAGTTCAACGTCCCCTTCGGCAGGTACGTTGACCCCACCATCGTCCACCCCAGGATGATTAGGAGAGCCAGCAGGATACTCAGGGGCATCGATCTGCGCTGCGGCGACTTCACGTACCTGAAGGACTGTGCCAGTCCCGGGGACGTCTGCTACCTGGACCCGCCCTACCAGCCGGCCAGTAAAACGGCTCACTTCGTGGACTACTCCGCGGGTGGGTTCGGCGAGGAGGACCAGACCCGTCTCAGGGACCTTTGCGTGGAGCTGGACGGCATGGGGGTCCACCTGGTTCAGAGCAACTCAGACACGGAGCTCATCAGGGGGCTCTACGCGGACACGGGCTTCACCCTGATGAGCCTCTGCACAAACAGGATGATCAGCAGCAAGGTTAGCAGCAGGGGCTCAGGCTACGATCTGCTCATCACGAACTCGGCGTCCTAGCGTCAAGGTACTTGGTCCAGTCCACCTTCAGCAGGGCAACCACGATCAACGCCAGGAGCACCGTGGAGGCCAATCCGCCGAGGAAGCCACTGGACGCGAACACGTCCTTGATGAAGCTGTAGCTGTACCTGCCCGCGTAGGCCACGGCCGTGCACATGATGGTTTTGCCCACGAACATGGCCGTCATGGCCTTCTTGAGGCTGTACCTGAGCATCCCCAGGGGGATGAGTATGAGGTCATCTGGGAGAGGCAGGACCGCGAACAGGAATATTATGGCCATCCCGTACCTCTGAACCAGCAGCTTAGCCGTCTCCAGGCGCTCACCATACCTCTCGTCTATCACCCTCCTTCCTCCCCGGCCTATGAGGTAGGCGGAGAACTCGCCCACCGTGGAGCCGGCTCCGCACACCAGGCCCAGGATTATAGGGTTCAGGGTGGCGCCGAAAGCGTAGATGGTCAGGACGTAGGGCACCGGGAAGAAGACGGTGAAGTTGCCGAAGATGCTTATCGTGAAGGCTCCGGCGTAACCGTAGGTGGTAACCGTCTGGTTCATCCACAGCCATATGTCCAAAGCTTTCACCAGGTCTCCAACCAATACGCTGAGCCACGGTTAAACATTATCAAAAGACACATAACGGGTCCAGTGGTCACGTTCATTGAACGGCCTTGATCACGGTGCGGGAGGTAACGGAGGAGAACTTGGAGGACACCTTCAGGGTCTGCTCCAGGAACAAGCTGGACGACCCCAGGCAGAGGAAGGGCATAGCCATCAAGCAGCAGTGGTTGAAGACGATGCTCAGGGACCACGGCCCGGTCTCCATGATAGCCTACCTGGATGGCGAGCCCGCGGCCTACGTCATGTACTACCCGGAGGAGGCGCTCCCCTATGAGCCTCACCCCAGGAAAGGCGTACTCAGGGTGGAGTGCATATACAACTCGTCCCCCGAGGCCAGGGGGAAAGGCGTCGGAAAAGCATTGTTGAGTCACCTGATCGCTGAGGCCGCGAAGGGCCTCGTGTGTATGGAGGGGGAGTGCAGGTTCATGGTGGCCGAGGCCTTCAACACTGGGGAGGGGGTGGGCATGGAGGACTTCTACATCTCCAACAGCTTCAAGAGGGGGGAAGGGGAGCTCTACTTCCCTATCCACGGCGAGTACGAGGCCAAGACAAGGGTGAGCTACGAGCCCAGAGAGGAGGACAAGGGTAGGGCCATAGTGTTCTACAACCGCAACTGCGAGTACAGCTACCTCTTCGCCCTCCGCATCGAGGAGGCCCTGGGGGAGGCTGCCCCCGACCTGCCCCTGACCTTCGTGGACATGTGGGAGAGGCCCATGGACGCTGCCAGGAGGGGCGTCAGCTACCTGCTGGTCAACGCCAAGCCCATAAAGTCCTCTATAAGCGACAAAGAGGCCTTCAGAGCCGAGGTGCAGGATGCCCTCAAGCCTCAAGAAACCTGAGGAGCCCCTCGACGCCTATCCTTGACAGCTCCTCCTCGTCCAGGAAAATTGAGCCGGGGAACCGTCTCTGGGCTTCACAGGCGAACACCCCTGAGCCCTGCCCCACAACGTTCTCACCTTTCTGGTCCCACACTGGGGTTGACCCCAGGCCGCAGCTCGGAGACCGCGCCTTGAGGATGAAGGCGTCTACATCCCTGAGGCCGATCAGGGTTTCATTAATGTGATTGACCAGTTCCTCAGTCAAGTCGAGTTCCGTGCCCACTTGGATCACTCGAAGCTGGTCTCCATGTTTCTGAAGGTTGATGGGATTACGTGGCACCCCCAGGCCGGCGTCAACCTCAGGGCACACAGTGATAAACTCCACATGGCCTCGCAGTTCGTCCACCTCGGGGCTGTCCACTTTCTCCCTGTTGTACCTGCAGGCCTCGAAGCCCAGGCACCTGCTGGCCACGACCCTGGGCCTCAACTCACCTCACCGCGTCCAGGTGCTCCTTGACCCGCTTGAAGCCTTCACGAAGGGTCGAGAGCCTGTTGCCGAAGCCGATGCGAACGTGGTCGGGGAACCCGAAGCAGTCCCCGGGCACCATGAAGGTGCTCTTCTCCTCGATGAGGCTCCTGCAAAGCTCCTCGGCTGACACGTTCAGGTGGTGCTTCATGAAGCCCACGCTTCCAGCTGTGGGGGGCACCCACTCTAGCAGGGGCTCGTCCCTGAGCCACCTGTCTATGAACCTGTGGTTCTCCCGGATTATCCCGTTGTTCCGCCTCAGTATCTTGTCGATGTTCCTGATGGCGAGGGCGGCCAGGGCGTCGTCTATCATGCCCTTGCTTATGGTGGTGTAGTCGCGGTGGCGCATACACTCCTGGATGGCCTCAGTGTTTGATGCTATCCAGCCCAGCCGCAGACCTGTGAGGCTGATGGGTTTGCTGAAGCTGCCTGTGACCACCGCCTTATCGTAGAGATCGATGGCGCTGGGCACCGTGACACCCTCCTTGAGGTGGAGGCCCCTGTACGCCTCGTCGCTGTGGAGGTAGGCGCCAGCGTCCTCGGCCACATCGCATATGGCTCTGAGGGTGGGCGTATCTATGAGGCTGCCGCAGGGGTTGTGGGGGTTGTTGATGACTATCATCCTGGTCTTGGGGTCCACCAGCTCCTTCAGCTCCTCCAGGTCCGGCAGCCACCGGTTCTCCGGCGTCAATCGAAGGTACTTCACCTTGGCCCCGAAGCATTTGGGGACGCTGTAGAGCTGCTGGTAGGCAGGGTGCACGCAGATGACGGTGTCGCCTGGCTCGACGAGGCTGTAGAAGCTGTTGAAGTTGGCCTCTATGGCTCCGCCGGTGACGAGGACGTTCCCCGGGTCCACATCCCTGTAGAGCCCCGCTATGCCCTCCCTGAGCCCCGGGCTTCCCTCTATCCAGCCGTAGGTGAGCTGGGTGTCCATGATCTCCTCAAGGAAGTCGGGTCTGTCCACGAAGCTTAGGAATTCTCGGAGGGTGAAGGGCTGGACGCAGGTCTCCGCCATGTTGATCTCCACGTCGTGCTCGTACTTGTTCATCCAACGCTCCACCAGGAACTCGTCAACCTTGACCATGCGTATCAGGGAATACTAGGTGCCTGCAGGTTGTAAGCTTGGCGCTGAACGAAAAACGTAATCTAGCCCACGCTCAACATGTCTCCAGCGAGATGCCCATACCCAAGAAGGTCGCCGTCTTCAACAAGTACGTGACCAACCGCATCATCCTCCCGTTCGCTGGTTGGCTCCCGCCCTTCGCGGAGATAACCCACACCGGGAGACGGTCCGGCCGCATGTACCGAACCCCCGTGCTGGCCTTCGCCTCTGAAGACGGGTTCGTGCTGGCCTTGACCTACGGCAGAGACGTGGACTGGGTGAGGAACCTGCGGGCAGCCGGCGGGGTCATCAGGCAGGGCGGTGAGAGATATTCACTGATCTCAGTCGATTTCATTGGGTATGATGAAGTGGAGGCTTACCTTCCTTCTCTGATATGTGCGTTCCTCAAACTATTATCTGTGGAAGACTTCATGCGAGCGCGGAAATAACAATTAAGTTCCATGTGTCCGCCTAGTTGATGATGGAGGCGCTGAGATGAGAAACGATGAGTGTGTTATCTATATAATGAACAGCAGGGGAGACATACTGCAGACGTACCAGAGGGAGAAGAGTGGGTGGACGCAGACGGGCAGGAACGGCGTAGTCCGATCCATGACCGCTGAGCAGCTGCTTTCCCATATCCTGCCGCCGCTTGCGGGGGTTAGCTCAGCCAGGTTGAGAGTGGAGAGGAAAACAGTGTAGTGCACATCGTACGCGCTGCCCACAAGTTTATCATAGACTTAGAGACAAGACAGCGCGCATACAGTCTGAAACTTATTATCTGCCAATAGAGAGAACGTTATACAATGACGCGCTACAAGGTCAAGATATCAATTATGAAGGTGGTTGAACCCGAGACACTATACGGAGATGATATCCCGATAAACATAGAGAGCGGAGAACCTCACGTAAGATGCCCCATCCATAAAGAAGGACAAGAATACTACGTCACACACAACTACCAGAAACCAGAGGGATTCTGCCCAGGCGCATGGCAAGACATCCGAGAGACCGTGTCTGTCCTTCACATGGGCGGTACTTTTTATCCTTGGCTCAAAAAGAACGAGATGATTAAGTGCTGTAGTGATGGACTGCGCCCGGTAATATTCAGGTTAGAAAGATTAGAGAAACTAGAATAGAATAATGGCGCTGTCAAAAGAAACACATGTTTGGGGATAAAATTATGGTCCCCAACCCAAACACAACCCACAGAACCATGATCCAGCTAAACGCAACCCAAATTTTAATCACATTCATGGGTCACCGTTACATAGGATTCCAAAACGTGTTAGTTTCATATCTCGATACACATACCGATATGAGGGTGAAGAAAGTTACGAGACTAAGTGACTTTGGATGCCGTTATACTTGGATACATCAAAACCTGGGCTAAGAATGATCCTTAAAGACTACCAGGAAGTTGCCTTAAAGTACCTCTGGGAACGGGGCGACGCGGGCTCACGAAGCCGTGATGTATGGATACATGTCAATAAGACCCTCAATGGAGAAAGGACTGTAAGCAGAGGGTCCATCATCAACTTCCTTAACACAATGGCAAATGAAGGTATTATGAATTACACGGAAATTACAGGCAAAGGAGGTCGTACAAGAATTTATGTATGCACGTATAATGAGATGACGTTTAAGGAGAAATTTATTAAAACTGTTCTTGATAGCTTGATGAAAAATTATCCTCAAGCTACCAAAAAGGTCATCATAAAAACACTGGAACAACTTTAAAAATAACCACGTATTTTAGATTTACTTATATATGATATAAAATAAAATTTAATATATGGCGTTTTCAAGGGGTTATGCATACTTAGTACGTGTCAACTCTATCGAGATGCTAAACCAAATTAAAGAAATTAGGAGATATTACACAGGCATTAAAAGAAACTGGATAATAGGGACGCCAATTCTATTCGCAAAGGGTGAGATCGTCGGAGATTCAATAATAGGTTGTGGCTACATCTCAAAGATTGAAGAGCCATGGATGCTATCCCGCCAAGAAGAAAGATATTGCATACGTAATAACTTTCATACAATATTAAGTTTTAATGATATATATTGGTTCAAAAACCCTCTCCCAATAAAAGACACCATGTTATCAGCTGATCCAAGACGAGGAGCATATCTTCACGGATATAAAATGTCGGAAGAAAATT
>JBDRQD010000072.1:0-45185 GCA_043826455.1 Candidatus Bathyarchaeota archaeon | reverse complement strand
CTTCCTCTCGTAGCTGGCCTCCAGCGCCACGTACATCAGCCTATCCAGGCCGTAGCTGGGCTCCACCACGTGAGGCACGAACCGCGTGCCGTCCTCCCGGAGCACGGTCATGTCCAGGCCGGAGGCCTCCATGTGGTTCCGGAGATCAAAGTCGGTCCTGTAGGCGCAGCCGCTGATCTCGGTCCAGCCCCACGTCTCCAGGAGGACCTCGTGGTCGTAGGTCTGAGCGCTGTAGTGGGCTCTCTCCTCAGGGAGGTGTGCCCTGAACCGCTGCTTCTCAGGGGGCACCCCCAGGAGGTCCATGAAGGCCTGGCTGACCCCCATGAAGTAGCCCTGCCACTCGGTGAGAATTATGCCCTGCGTGACGGCCTCGCCCAGGGTGACTATGAGCGGCTCCTTGACGCCGTCCGCCTCCATAGCCTCCGTGTAGAGCATGACCACCGTGTCCTCCATCTCGCTGAACCAGGGGCAGCCCGGGTTCAGGGGGTCGAAGAACAGCTCCAGCTCCATGATGGTGAACTCCCTGATCCGTATCATGCCCTGGCGGGGACTGATCTCGTTCCTGGCCACCTTGCCGATCTGGGCCAGGCCGAAGGGCAACTTCTCCCGGGCGTGGCTGAAGCCCCACCGGTAGTTCATGAACATGGCCTGAGCAGTCTCGGGGCGCAGGTAGCCCGTCTCGCCGCCCGTGGCCCCTATCTCGGTCCGGAACATGGTGAGGATGAGGGTGGGCTCACGGAGCTCGCCGCCGCAGTCGGGGCACCTGACCTTGTGCTCAACCAGCAGACGCTTGATGGCAGCGCCGCCCATGGCCTCCACGTTCTCCATGCCCGTCTTGTCCTCCACCAGGTGATCCGCCCTGAAGCCTTTGCCGCACTTGGTGCAGGTGGCCGTGTACTCCTTGAAGTGGTCCAGGTGGCCGCTGGCCTGGAAGACGCGCTCAGGGTTGATGACGGGGTCGTCCAGCTCCAGAAACCCCTGCTTCCTGACGAAGTACTCCTTCCAGGCGGCCTCTATGTTGCGCTTGAGCTTGGTGCCCAGGTCACCGTAGGTGACGAACCCGCTCATGCCACCGTATATATCGAAGCTGGGCCAGTAGAAGCCGCGGCGCTTGGCGATCTCGGTTATGGTGTCGTAGAGAGTCTGCTGAGGCAACCTTATCAGAGCGAGAAAAGGGGGATGCCTTATAAAAAGGGTGGGGCTACTCGACGACGGGCCTGAACTTGTACCCGTACTGGATGATGCCCGAGGCGCCGTCCTCCCTCACCTTACGGAAAACGGCCTCCACGCGCAGCCCGGCCTTCACATCGACGGGGTCCACGTCCACCACCTGGCTGAGGAGACGCATCCCGTCGTCCAGATCGATGAGGGCCACCACGTAGGGCACGTACCTCTCGTAGCCCACCGGCGGGCTCCTGATGACAGTCCAGGTGACCACCTCCCCCGTCTCGGAGAGCTTGTAGTCCTCGAACTCGGTGCCGCCGCAGGTGCAAACAGGCTGAGCCGGGAAGTACCTGGCACCGCACGCCTTGCACTTGTCGCCTAGGAGTCGGTACCTGGGCACCTGGTTCCGCCAGTAACGCGGGACACTCATGGGTCCTGCCTCCTCAAGATGTTGACAGCGGAAACCGAAGCCAGCCCACCTATGCACTGGGCTAACCCGACCCTGGCGCCGGGCACCTGGTGGTCGCCGGCGGCGCCCCTCAACTGCAGAGCCACCTCCGCCAACTGATACAAGCCGGTTGCGCCCAGGGGGTGGCCCCTGGCCTTTAGGCCCCCGAAGGTGTTCACTGGAATCTTTCCCTCCTTATCGGTAGCGTTGCTGGCCACCAGCTTGGCTGCCTCGCCCTGCCTGGCGAAGCCCAGGCTCTCCAGGCTGAGGACGCCGTCGATGGTGTAGTCGTCGTGGACCTCGGCCAGGTCTATGTCCCCGGGCTTGACGCCGGCCATCCCGTAGGCCTTCTCAGCGGCCCTCCTCACGGCCTCGAAGACCAGGGGGTCCTTCCTGGCCGCCAGGCTGCAGCAGTCCGTAGCCACAGCCGAGCCAGTCACCTCGACCCCTGAGTCGCCTGCGGGGACCAGCACCAGGGCCGCGGCGCCGTCACCTACGCCGCTGCACTCCATCATGTGGATGGGGTCGGCCTCCATGGGGCTGTCCATGGCGCGCTCGATGCTCATCCTGAAGGGGTACTGGGCGTGCCTGCAGCCCACCGCGTGGTCGTGGCCCTTCACGGCCATCATCCCTACCTCGGCGGGCTCAGCGTACAGGTCCAGGTAGAGCCTGTGAAGCATGGCGCTCAGCCCCGCCTTGGTGACTCCCGTGTAAGCAGTGTACTCCTGCTCCTCGGACATGGCCAGAGCCGTGTTAACGTACTCGGGGAGGACGTCGCTCATCTTCTCCACTCCCCCCACCAAGACGCAGTCGCTGTACCCTGATGCCACGGCTTTCACGGCCTCGTGGAAGGCCACGCCGCCGCTGGCCGTCCCCGCCTCCACCCTTATGGCGGGTAGGCCGGGCCTGCCCAGGGCGCCTGCCGCCAGGGCACCCATGTTGACCTGGTCCTGCATGAGGGCTCCGCTCATGTTGGCCACGTAGATGCTGTCCACCTTATCTGTGCCAGCGTCCTTCATGGCCTTCAACGCCGCCTCGGCGAAGAGGTCCTGGGCGTTTCTGTCCCAGTACTCCTTCACCGGTACGAGCCCCAGCCCCGCTACCGCTACCCGCCTCATTGTATTATCTGCCCCCTGTGCCTCAGGTACGTGGCGTAGTCCACGTTCCTCTTGCGCTCTATGAAGCTGCTCATCTTGGGTCCGCCCCGTTTCTCCCTCAGGGCGTCCTGGGTGGTGAATATGAAGGCGTCGCTGCCGCTCCCCGACCCGTAGCTCACCATGAATATCCTCTCATCAGGCTCCGCAACGTCCAGGGTGGCCGCGAGGCCGACCGGGGAGCTCCCCGCGTAAGTGTTCCCCACCTTGCCCACCACCAGGCCCGGGTCGATCTGGTCCATATTGAAGCCCAGCATCCTGGCCACCGTGATGGGGAACTTGGTGTTAGGCTGATGGAACACGGCGTACTTAAAGTCCTCAGCCTTGTAGCCCGTCTCCTGGAGCAGCCCCTTAGCTGCTCCAACGATGTGCTTGAAGTAGGCGGGCTCACCCGTGAACCTGTTGCCGTGCCTGGGGTACATCTCCTTGGCGCGCCTCCAGAAGTCCGGGGTGTCCGTCACGTAGCTGTAAGAAGCCTCTACGTAGGCCACGGTCTCGGCGCTCCTCTCCGCGAAGATGAAGGCCGCGCCGCCGCATGCCGCCGTGTACTCTAGGGCGTCGGCGGGCCTCCCCTGGGCCGTGTCAGCACCTATGGCCATAGCGTACTTCTGCATGCCGCTGCCCACCAGGCCGATGCAGGTCTGCATGGCCTCGGTGCCCGCTTTGCACGCGAACTCGTAGTCGGCCGTGGACACGCTGGGCGTGGCCCCTATGGCCTCGGCCACGATAGTGCCGCTGGGCTTCACCGCGTAAGGCTTGCTCTCGGTGCCCACGTAGACGGCCCCGATCTCCGAGGGGTTGATCCGCGCCCGCTTCACCGCCTGCTTGGCGCACTCCACGGAGATGGTGACGGTGTCCTCGTCCAGGGCCACTACGCTCTTCTCCTCCACGGGGGCCCCGGAGGTTCCCCACATGCGGTTCACCTCCTCCGCCGATAAACGGTACATGGGCACGTAGGCGCCGTAGCCCACGATGCCGACTTGTCTAAGCGTCTTCAAGGCAACCACTGCGAACGTTGGTGAACATCATATGCGCTGGATATTTAAAAACCTCGACATGGATCGATGTGGTTTTCGACATAAAACGATTAGCCGAGGTAGATGTCCTTTATGGCTTTCAGTGATTTCAGAGTCGCCCTGAGGCTGTAGGGTGGCTCGAACTCCCGGACGCACGCTTCCCAGTGGTCACCCACCACCTCTATCTCATCCAAGGCTATGGGCCCCGTGCCCTGCTTCGCCGCGCCGGCTATGTGGGTTATCTTGGAGGGGTCGTATCCCATGAGCCTGCTGCACACGGCGTCCACGGCCACCACGTTCCTGCCAGCCAGGACCAGGTTCATGCATACCGGGTTCCCCACTACGGGGCCGTTGCCCTCCATGCAGGTCAGCCCGTCCACCACGGTCAGGTCGCATCTCACGGTCCTGGCCAGGTAGGGCAGTATCTCGTCCAGGTGCTTGTGGTACCTGCTCTTCTTGGGCTGCTGGAAGACACCGTACAGGTTCTTGACGCCCAGGGTCACCAGAGTGTGGGCGCAGGTCTTGATCTTGGGCAGGTTGACTAGGTAGTCGGCCTCCAGCACGGCCCGGGGCATCTTGAGGACGACGCCCGCCACCGTGTGCTCCTCGTAGTCGCCGTGGCTTAGGTTGAGGAAGGGCACGCCCCACTCGTCCAGGAGGCCCATGAGGCCGGAGCCCTCCACCCGGCTCTCGGCGGAGCCCGCGATGTTATCCGACTCCACCACGGTGACCATGTCGCACCTCTCCCTCACCAGGTCCAGGACGGCCTTGATGACCCTGAAGTCGGTGACCACCATGCCCTCAGGGTTCTTGGCGTTGCAGACGTTAGGCTTGACTATGACGTGTTCGTCTCCCCTGAGGCCGAGGCCGCCGATGAGCTCCACGCTCCTCCGCACCGCGGCCCCGATGTCCACGTCGGCCCTGACCAGGGACACCTTGCACGTGGTCATCCGCTCATCGGCACCTCCTTCAGTAGTCCGCTCATCTTCTCCATGAGGCCCAGTATGGCGGCCTCGTCGTCCACGGTGATCAGAGGCTGCTCCAGGCCACTAACAATCCGTGCGAAGTGTCTGTACTGGCTCTGAAAGCTGGGGTGCTTGAACCTGATCAGGTCCAAGTACCAGTCCACGCCCCTCTCACGGATGGTCTCCCTATGGCCGTTCTTCTCGATGGTGACCGTGTAGGGGCTCATCATGATGTCCGTCTCCATGTTGCCCCCCGTGCCCCTCACAGCTACTTTGAACCTGGGCACAAGCCGGGTCCAGCTGAGGCTGCAATCGATCTCGGCGCCTGCCTCCGTCTCCAGCGTCGCCTTGATGTTGTCGCAGACCTTGTACTGTCTGCACCACCAGGCCAGGTCCTTCACCTCCCTGGCTCTGCCGGCGATGGGCGTCGAGACGCTGAGTATGTGGGGCAGCACGTCCTCTACCAGGCCGTTCTCGGAGCTGGTCCTGAAGCCCGTCTGGCTCCGGTATATCCTGAGGTTGTTCTCGAAGTAGACTTGCATCCGCTCCACGTCCCCCACTGTGCCCTGCCTCACCAGCTCGGCCATCCTCACCACACTGGGGGTGAAGGCGTAGTTGTGGGCGGGGAGAACCTGGAGACCTGCCTCCCTCTGAGCTGCGCCTATCCTGCGGCACCCCTCCACGGTCTGGGCCAGGGGTTTCTCACACAGCACGTGCTTGCCGTGGCTCAGGGCGCTGAGGACCATCTCCTCGTGGAACCTGGGCGGGGTGTTGATGGCCACGGCGTCCACATCTGGGTCGCCGAGGAGATCCGTGTAGTGGGTGTAGGCTTTCGCCGAGGCGCAGCTGCCCAGAACGTCCCTGATCCGGTCCTCGCTCACATCGGACACGGCCTCCACGGTGACCTCCTCCACCTCCTCTATCGCTTTGAGGTGGAACATGGTGGTCACCCTGCCACAGCCGATGATCCCGAGACGGAGCATATTACCCATGAACCCGGCTTCACGTATTTAGGTTCCTATTGATAGGTAGCTACTCCAGGAACCTGGTGAACAGCATCCCGGCCAGGCCGGTGGGATGATTCATGCCCTTGGGCTTGGGCGGGTTGGGGATGTTGCAGAAGTGCTTCCAGTACAGGTACTTGCCTATGGTGACCTCCAGTTTGAAGGCCCTGTGGAGGAACACGTCAACGGTGCCCATCCACCGGCGCCCCAGGAAGCTGCCAGCGAAGGCCATGCCCAGGAGGTAGGTGCAGACGTATAGGAGGATGTTGAAGCCGAGCTGAAGAGTCAACTCCATACTAAATCACTAGCGATACAGGGATCAGCGGAATAAAAGCTTATCGCTAGCGTAACGGCTAGCCCAGGTAATCCACCAGCGCCTCCCTGTAACCGAACCGGATACTCACCAAACCGCAGATCACCAGTTCCAGCCAGTACGTGGCCAGACGCGTCAACAGGCTTATGGCAGCGGCCACGCTGAGAGGAACCCCGATGACGGTTAGGGCCCCCGTGAGCCCAGCGTCCACCACCCCCAGGCCGCTGGGCACCACCACGTTGAGCTGCTGGATGAACTCGATGACCCCGTAGATGAGGATGACCACCCAGAGGCTGATGGACACCCCCAAGCTCAGCGCCACCAAGTACGTGGTGACGGCCCCCGAGCTCCAATGGAGCCCCACCATGAGGACGCTCAGAAGGTTGTCCACGGGCCTGCGCCTCAGCGCCTGGACAGCCCAGTCCATCTCATGGATGAAGGCGTTGAAGCCCCCCAGCCCCAGCTCCGGGCGGTATACCCGGTCCAGGAGCCTGCTCCGGACCCAGCCGGGGCTCCCCCGATAGAGCCGGCTCAGAAGCCTCGGGGTGAGGAAGACGCCGAAGATCAAGGTGTTCAAGAAAGCGTACCCTACGACGAACCAGACCAGCTCCGGCCTGACGGGTATCTCTCCGCCCCCCAGCACCACGACCATGAAGGCTGCAGCCAGGAGGAGGACGCTGAAGCCGATGAAGTAGTAGACCTTGCTCACCATAACGGAGCTCACCGCCTTACCCGCGTTGCTCCCCTCCTCATTCTTCACAAGGTAGGCTCTGATGATCTCGAACCCGGAGGGTATGGGCAGGATGAAGACCACGAAGAGGCTGACGAAGGTCACCTGGATGGTTCTCCAGAGGCTCAACCTTACGTCCATGGCTCTGAGGAGCATATACCATGACCCGGCCAGGAACAGGAGGCCCACCCAGTCGATGACGACGGCCCACATGTACAGCCAGGGGTTGAACCTACCCGCCTCCAGTAGGATGCTGAAGGGGTTCGTGTAGGCCAGGTAGGCGACGAATATTATCAAGCTTAAGGCCGTGAGAATCCCGCCCCAGCGTCGTCTACTCAAACCCTGGCTCATGGTATCCCATCCCTGCGGCAGCCATAAATAGGTAGCTGGTAGGATGCACGGGTTTTATCAGGGGGTGACAGGCAATTTCTATGACGTATCCGGTGGAGCGACGTTGCAGGGACTAATCATAAAGGAGCTGGACATGAGGGACCTAGACGCCGTGTACATGATCGAGGTGGAGTCCTACCCCGCCCCTTGGAGCCGCAACTTCTTCCGCCTCATGGCCCACACCTCCCCGGAGCTCTTCCTCACAGCCCACGACGGCGACGAGATCATAGGCTACACGGTGGGCGAGGTGGACACCAGGCCCAACCGTAGGAAGCTGGGCCACGTCATGAACCTGGCCGTCAGGGAGGCGTACAGGAATAGGGGAGTCGGCTCGGCCCTCATGGACGAGCTGGAGCGCAGGTTCGTGGAGATGGGGGCGACGGCTGCCTACCTGGAGGTGCGGGAGAGCAACACCACGGCTCAGAAACTGTACTCTAACAGAAGCTACAGCTTCTTCAGGAAAGCCAAGGGCTACTACGGGGACGAGGACGGCTACGTTATGACCAAGTCCCTCGAGGAGAGCCCCTGAACGTTACCCTTGTATACTGGTTGCCTTTGTTCATAGGTAGACGGTGAGAAGCGTTGGGCGAGATACGTGTAGCCCTCGCCGGGGTGGGCAACTGCTGCTCGGCCCTGGTTCAGGGCGTGGAATACTACAGGGGCGACGGCAAGCTGGGTCTGCTCCACCCCACGCTGGGCAAGTACAGTGTTGGGGACATCAGGTTCGTGGCGGCCTTCGACATAGACAGTAACAAGGTGGGCCTGGACCTCTCAGACGCAATACACGCTGAGCCCAACAAGGCGCCCAGGTTCATGGACGTCGGGCGCGCAGGCGTGAAGGTCCAGGTGGGCCCCGCCCCGGACAAGGTAGGGAACAACTCTATGAGTCACATAGAGAAAGCCCAGGGCAAGCCGACCGATGTTGCCAAGACGCTCAAGGACGCCGAGGCGGACCTGCTGGTGAACCTCATCTCAGGGGGCTCCGATAAGGCCAGCAGGCACTACGCCGAGGAAGCCCTGAAAGCAGGGTGCGGTTTCATCAACGCGACACCCTCGGGTATAGTCAACGACCTCACATTATCCGCATCGTACAGGAGGGCCGGGCTGCCCATGGCTGGGGACGACATCCTGAGCCAGATGGGGGCCACAGCCGTCCACATAGGGCTCCTGGAGTTCCTGCACAGCCGCGGCGTCCACGTGGAGGAGAGCTACCAACTGGACGTGGGCGGAGGCTCGGAGAGCATAAACACCCTGGAGAAGACCCGGGACACCAAGAGGCTCATAAAGACGGAGACAGTGAAGAGCTCGGTGCCCTACGACTTCCCCCTGGTCTCAGGCTCAGCCGACTTCGTGGATTTCCTGGTGAACGGAAGGGACAGCTTCTTCTGGGTCAAGGGCACCTACTTCGGTGGCGCGGGCTTCACAATGGACGTGAAGCTGAGCACCGAGGACGCCCCCAACGCAGGAGCCGTACTCATCGACTCCATAAGGGGCCTGAAGATCGCCATGGACAAGGGCGTGGGCGGCCCCGTGGAACCCGTCTGCGCCTACGGCTTCAAGCGGCCCCCCAAGCGGCTCAAGCTGGCGGAGGCCTACAGGTCATTCAGGGAGTTCGCCGAGGGACAGCCTTGAATCTAGTCTTCGTTCTAGGAACCGCGGGCTGCGGCAAGTCCACCTTCACAGCCAAGTTCACCAGGTTCCTGGAGTACCACCGGGAGGACGTGATGGCCGTGAACCTTGACCCGGGCAGCTTGATACTGCCCTATGCGGCCAACGTGGACGTCCGTGAATACATCAAGGTGGAGGACCTCATGGAGGAGTACGGGCTGGGCCCCAACGGGGGCCTGATGCTGGCCCACGACATGATGGCAGGCATAGTCCAGGAGCTGAGCAACGACATAGAGGACTTCACCCCGGACATCTGCATTGTGGACACTCCGGGCCAGATGGAGCTCTTCGCCTTCCGTGACATAGGAGCCCAGATAGCCCGAGAGCTGACGGACGCCGAGAAGGGGGTCATCTACCTCTTCGACGGCGTCTTCTGCAGGGACCCACTGAACTACGTCATGAACATGTTCCTGGCCTCGGCCATCAACACCCGTTTCCTGCTGCCCCAGTTCCAGTTGATAAGCAAGACGGACCTCCTAAAGGAGGAAGAACTGAAGGACATCGTGGGCTGGGCGGAGGACCCGTACCTCCTGGAGGAGGCCATAGACGCCCGGCTGACGGGGATGAACAGGATGATCAGCCAGGACATGATAGAGGTCATTGAGAGGCTGGGCGTCGAGTTCAGCCCCATACCCGTCTCGAGCTCAACCAACGAGGGCTTCAACGATCTCTACGCGGACCTCATGAGGGTGTTCACCGACGGCGGCAAGTTCACACCCTAGTCCATAACCAGGGTCTCGCAAAGGACGTTGAACATGACGTCCCTCCACTCGTCCTCGTAGCTCTTCACGTACACGATGCCTCTGTCCCCGGGGACGTCGCCGGTCCGGAAGTCCACCTGGTGGTCCCTCATCAGTTTGTAGATGTCTGTGACGTCCTCGAACATGATGTCCGATACCACCAGGGGTATATGCTCGTAGCCATTGGCGTCAAGGATCGCCCTCCGCCTCTTCCCGTACTTGTATATGTCGTGGCCCAGCTTCAGGTTAATGGGGTGGTGCTCCCAGAATACGCGCCTCAGGGGGAAGAAGTCGAAGCGGTTGTCCCCCACCCGGTACTCGTGGTGGACCTTTCCGGGGGGTATGCCCAGATGCTTCAGGTACCTGTAGCACTGGACCTCCTGGTAGCTGTTGAAAAACCTGTCATCGTACACGTACCCGGTACCAGTGGGTTCTGCCTTCAACAAGTCTTGCTCCTCTGTGGGGACACGGGGTGGGGTTGGCTCTGCTGTGGGCGCGTTGGAGAAGAGAGGTAGACGTAACATGTCCCCTTGCTCTAGAATACATTGATGTCTTCACCAGTAGTTAACATTTGCCTGCTACAACGCCACGAAGGAACCTGCACGGATTATAGGCAAGCCCTCAATACCATTAATAGTCCCATATATTGGAGACATTTTCATTAACAGAGTAACAAAGTGTAGACTATTACTGATGATTGATGGTGAAGGGAACAATGTGCATATGGGGCTGCCTCTCGAAATCATTAAAAACGTGGCACACCCACTCTTGGTTGAATCGTTATGACTCTATATCTCACGCAGGAAGAGGTCCAGAAGGTTCTGGACATGAAGAGCACCCTGGAGGCTGTGGAGAGCGCCTTCAAGGAGATGGGCAACGACAAGATAGAGATGCCCCCCAGGGTCTATCTCCACTTCGAGAAGGGCGTACTCATCGCCATGCCGGCCTACATGCCGGGCCTCAACGCCGCGGGAACGAAGATCGTCACCGTTCACCCCGGCAACAAGAAAGACTACGGACTGCCCGCTGTCATCGCGCGCATCATCCTCAACAGCCCCGAGAATGGGGTGCCCCTGGCCATCATGGACGGCACCTATATCACGGCCCTCAGGACAGGAGCCGCCGGAGCCACAGGCATCAAGTACCTGAGCAGGAAGGACAGCAAGGTGGCAGGCGTCTGCGGCGCGGGCGTCCAGGGCAAGAGCCAGGTCATGGGCCTCATGGAGGTCCGCCCCGGCATCCAGAAGGTGAAGGTCTTCGACATCATCCCGGAGGCTAAGAAGGCTTTCGTGGAGGAGATGAAGAAATTGTACCCCAAGGTGGAGTTCGTCGCCGTGACCAGCGCCAAGGAGGCAGCCACTGACAGCGACATCGTCATCACGTGCACCCCCAGCCCGGAGGCGTTCCTGGACGGTGCCTGGATTAAGAAGGGCGCCCACGTCTCAGCCATAGGAGCTGATACCGGAGCCAAGCGGGAGCTCATGACCAGCGTCATCAAGAAGGCCAGTAAGCTGGTAGTGGACTTTGTTCCCCAGGCCTTCGTCACGGGCGACTTCAGGGTCCCCAAGGAGGAGGGCGTCATCACCGAGGACAGCATCTACGCCCAGCTGGGTACCATCGTCGCCGGGAAGAAGCCTGGCAGGGAGAAGCCCGACGAGATCACGGTCTTCAAGGCTACAGGCCTGGCCATCCAGGACGTGGGCACGGCCCATAAGGTGTACCAGCTGGCCAAGGAGAAGAAGGTCGGGAAGGAGATCTAGTCTCCCCCTTTTTTGTTCCCAGTGGCTGGGAATTCCCTGTTTTTTAACCTAGTTGATTCTGAGTAGGTTCCCGTATCCTTCGACGCCTGGTTTGCCGAGCCTCTTGAGGGCGGCCCACATGGAGGCCTGGTTGCTGGTGACCACGGGCTTTTGGTGCCTTTCCTCCAGGGCTTGGACTAGTGGTACGGCGGGGAGGTTGGTGCAGCTGATGAAAAGGCAGTCGGCCCCCGGTCCCGGGTCTACAAGCCTCTCTATCTCCGCCGAAGTGACTCTCCCGATCTTCAGGTTGTCCACGAGGCCCAGACCCCTGATTGAGGCCACCTGGAAGCCGTGGGCCTCCAGAAACGTCTTCTCAAGCCGGTTGATAGGGTCCGCGTAGGGCGTGAAGACCCAGATTTTTCGGGCGCCGATGGCTCTGAGGGCTTCAACTACGGCTCCCGCCGTGGTCACGGTCGGGGTGTCGGAGGCTGCCTCAATTCTTTGGACCAGGCTCTCCTCCCACTCCACACCTCTGATGAGGCTGCCTGATGTGCAGCCGTAGACCATGAGGTCCACGTCCGCCGTGGATAGCAGCCTTGCAGCCTGCTCGGCTTCCCCGGCCATCCTCTCCAGGCTCACAGGGGTCACGTCCTCCAGGAGCATTCTGGCCGAGTGGACTGTGACGCCATCCGGCGCCATCCTGACGAAGTCGGGCTCCATGGTGGTGTTGCTTGACGGGAGGAGCAGCCCTATCCGGCTCACTGTTTTCACTTGAAATTAGGTAGTAGGGCTAACGAGATATGGTTATCGGATGGGATGAGTTTAGCTATAGTCGGTGTAGGGGTTCTCGCAGTGGTTGCCCGGGCAGTAGAGGACCCCGGGCTTCTCCCCGAGGGCCATGATGGTGCTGCTGGTCTGCCTGTGCTCAGGGTGGTGGAAACAGATGCTGGACTCCGATTTGCCGTTGTGGTGGTCGGCTGAGACCCTCATCAATGTGCTGATGGCCTCCTCCACGCTCCTCGGCCTGTAATCGTCCAGAAGCTGGTGGGCCCTCCTGACCCTCTTCTCGGAGCTCTCGTAGATTCTTCGGCTGCGGTCGCTCCACTCCACCTCGGGGACAAGGGTTACGGTGCCCATGGCATACACTCCGGGCCTGACTGAGAACAGGTGGGTTCCGCCGTCCCACACCACGTGATAAGCTTTGCAGGCGTCCACGGCGGCGAAGTTGCCCGTCCGATACGGCTTCCTGTTGCCTGGGTCCAGCAACACGTCTTTGGCCTCGTCGGCTGTGCTGCAGTCAGCCAGGATGTCCAGTGCCAGTAGGCCACGGCTCCGGCCCGGCTTGTCCAGGGTCTGGGTCTCCTGGTTGGTCACGGCCAGCAGCAGGCCGCGGCTGTTATAGCCGATCCAGGTTCCCCCTGAGGACACGTCCATGGGGCAGACAACGTCACCGATCCTCTGCGGGGGCATCTCAGCGGTGTCCCTGCCCATGTACCTGTTGTGGAGGGCTATGATGGGGTAGTCCTCTAGGAGCCTGTACAGTAGGATGAGGGTGCACATGGTTCGCTACTCACGGAGCGGGGGGTCGGTTTAAAGTTGTTGCCAGGGGGAGTGATATCTATTTATCCCGCCTGCCCCCAATAATGTACCGGGTTTCTGATCTTGACAAAGACACTTGTAGAGTTAGCCGAGACACAGATTACCGAGCTTTTCCACAACCCGGGGAGCGTGTTCAGCCCCGACGACCAGGCCAGCAAGGTGCTGGGGTACCTGAAGGACACGGGCCGGTACGAGGCCGTGGCCTCAGGCGGGGGCCGCGTGGGCATCGTCACGGTCCGCGACCTGCTGGGGGTTGACCAGCCTGACCGCACCAAGGTGGAGAGCATCTGGGAGCAGGTGGGGGCAGTGGACCCGGGGTTCACGGTCATCGAGGTGGCGGAGACCCTCATAGAGAACGGCGTCAGGGCTCTGCCCGTGGTGGAGCGGGGGGAGGTGAAGGGCATCATCAGCCAGTCGGACCTCCTGGACGCGTTGACCGGCGTCAGCGAGCTCAAGGATGTGGCCGCCAAGGACATCATGAGGTCCCCCGTCACCACCCTCACCTCGGAGGACGGGGTAGCCCAGGCACGGAGCCTCATGCTGGACAATGGCATAAGCCACATACCCGTGACCAGGGACGGAAAGCTGAGGGGGGTCATCACCGCCAAGGACATAGTCCACGCCTTCATAGCCCCCGCCGGCAAGACCAAACGGGGAGACAGGGTGGGGGAGAAGGTATCCAAGCTTCCGGGCCAGGTGAGCGGCGTCATGGACACCCAGCCCCTCACCGTGGGCAGCGAGGCCAACGCCCTTCAGGTGGCCAAGGAGATGACCAGGCGGGATAAGAGCGCCTGCGTCATGGTGGACGAGGAGGGCGTTGTCCTGGGCATCATCACGCCCCGGGAGCTTCTGCAACATGTGTACAACCTTAGGGACGAGGAGGTGCTCCCCGTCTACATAGTGGGCATCACGGAGGAGGACTTCTTCGAGAGGGCCGTGGCCGAGGAGAAGGTGCGCCGCGTGGCTGTAAAGAGCCTCCGGATGCACCCCGGGATAACGGAGGTACGGATCACGGTAAAGAAGCAGAGGACCCAGGGTGAGCGCACCAGGTACAGCCTCACGGCCAGGGCCCTGGGCCCGGAGGTGAGCTTCAACGCCGAGAACGAGGGCTGGGGCCTCATGGAGGCCTTCGACGGACTGGTGGCGGCCCTGGAGAAGGTGTTTGCCCGGGCCAAGAAGGAGCGTGAGAAGAAGCCCAGGCACGGCAGGCGGAGACCTACGCGCAACCTCAACCCTTAACCATTATTAGAGTCTAGTCCTTCCAGTGTCATTATGTCCAAGTTCAGGGTTATTGTCACGGAGCCCATCAATGTGAAGGGCGTGGAGTACCTGCGGGATAAGGGCGTGGAGGTCGTGGAACTTCCCCCGGGCAGCAAGGAGGAGGACCTCCTGGACCGGGTGGGGGACACAGACGGCCTCATCACCCGGGGCAGCATCAAGGTCACCAGGGAGATGATGGAGAGAAGCGCCAGGCTCCGGGTGGTGGGTGTCCACGGTATCGGCTGCGACCACGTGGACCTCAAGGCGGCGGAGGAACTGGGGAGGGTGGTGTGCAACACCCCGGACGCGTTGACGGTGACGGTGGCCGAGATGGCCATGGCGCTTACCCTGGCGGCCTTCCGCAACGTCGTCGCCGCGGACAAGGCCGTGCGGGCGGGCCAGTGGAACAGGAAGTATGGCGACCTCATAGGCTTGGAGCTGGCGGGCAAGACCGTGGGCGTAGTGGGGCTGGGCAGGATCGGCGCAGCCACCGCCAAGAGGCTCAAGGCCTTCGACGCCGAGGTGGCGTACTGGTCTAGGACCAGAAAGCCTGAGACCGAGGAGAAGCTGGGCATCAGGTGGATGGAGCTGGACGAGCTTTTAAGTCGCAGCGACATCATCAGCCTCCACCTCCCAGGCACAACCGATACCCACCACATCATCGGTGAACGAGAGCTGGGCCTCATGAAGGCGGGCGTCATCATCGTGAACACGGCCCGGGGCCGGGTCATCGACGAGGAGGCCCTGACCAGGGCGCTGAAATCCGGCAAGATCAGGGCAGCGGCGCTGGACGTCTTCGAGAAGGAGCCCCTGCCCGCGGACAGTCCCCTGCGCACCATGAACAACGTCATCCTAACGCCCCACCTGGGTGCCAGCAACCTGGAGGGGATGCAGAGGATGGCTGTCCAGGTGGCCGAGGGCGTCTACAAGGTGCTCACGGGCCATAGACCAGACAACCCCGTCGTGATCTAGGATGCGGTTAGCGGCTCTATTCAGCGGCGGAAAGGACAGCGTCCTATCGGCCAGGCTGGCCGAGCAGATGGGCCACGAAGTCGCCTACCTTGTAACCATGAGGTCTGAGAACCCGGACAGCTACATGTTCCACACGGTGAACATCGACACCACCAGGCTCCAGGCGGAGGCCTGGGGCAAGAGGTGGGTGGAGGCCAGGACCGCGGGGGAGAAGGAGAGAGAGATTGAGGACCTGAAGTCCGTCCTAGCGGGGCTGGACGTGGATGGCGTGGTATCTGGCGCCATAGCGTCCACCTACCAGAGGGACCGGGTTGACCGGGTGTGCCGCGAACTGGGGCTCGCCCACGTCTCACCCCTCTGGGGCCGTGATAGGGCTGAGCTTCTCATGCAGATCCTGGTTGAGGATATGAGAGTCATCATTACCGCCGTAGCCGCCCACGGGTTAGACGAGTCTTGGCTAGGAAAGGAGCTTAATATGGAGACCGTGAACCAGTTGCTGAGGCTCCGGAAGGACTACGGGGTGGACCCCTGCGGCGAGGGTGGAGAGTACGAGAGCCTGGTTGTGGACGCTCCCTGGTTCATGAAGAAGGTGGTCGTCTCTAAAGTTGAGAAGACCTGGGACGGTTTGAGCGGCCGCTACGTGATCAAGGAAGCGCGTCTACGTGAGAAGCGGTCAGGCTCCTAGTATCTTCATGGCTTCCCTTATGTCCTCGGCTATCATCCTGCGTTTGCTCTGCTCGATGAAGAAGCTGGGGCCCGCTTGAAGGTAGGACGGGAACACCCTGACGCCACCATAGAAGTACTGATTCTTCCTGATCTTGTATGTTGAGCCCGGTGGAACCACGTTTCGGCCAGTCTTCCTCTTGGATATGTAGTTGAGCGCCTTTATGGCCACGTCTCCCATGAGTAACAGCACCTTGAGGTTGGGGAACGCGTTCAGCTCCCTCTCAAGCAGCAGGCTACACTCCTTGATTGTGCCTGACTTGATGCCGTATCCCGTCTTTCCGCACTTAACAGCAGTTGTGAAGTAGAACCCCATCTCCAGCAGCTCGTCTATGGAGCCGGCGTTCACCCCCGCGTCCGTGAAAGCTTGGACGGTGGTCCTCTGGAAGAGGGGGGCGCCCCCGGCGTAGTAGTAGTCCTTCATGTCCGGGGGTGATGCCTCGGAGACCATCACGGCCCGGACCTTCAGGGGGTCTAACCATACATCTGGCACGAGAAAATTTTTTGTAACTACATCGTCGCACGGGAGGGCTTCACATTTTACACCTATGAAGGCCATGAACGAGGATACTTTCACTTGTGATAAATGCTTAACTAACAAAAAATCCGATGGAGCCCATATTTTGATGCATAAAGATTAAAAGTGGTGAACTCCTTCAAGGATGTGAGAGGAGAACGCGGTGATGTCCCGCCAAACAGCCTAGGCCGAGAGGCCCAACCAAGCTTTAGATGCTCCTCCGCTGTTCTGAGAAACCTTTTGGATAGCGAGAGCCAATGGTGGCACCACCCCTGTTCCCCCGGAGTGACCAGAGATGAGTGAGAAAAAGCAGCAGGAAGTAGTCTCCGAGGCCCTGAAGGCTGAGGAGAAGCTCAGGAGCCAGTGGTACATACTGGACCTGGAAGGCAAGCTTTGGCCCCTGGACGAGTACGACTTCAAGGGGCAAGACAAGCTGAAGCTATTCAGCGGATACGAGTACCAGAAGGACCGTACCGTGGACAGGACACCGCCCCACGTTGACCTCATGAGGAGCCTGGAGCTGGTGGACTATGAGCCCGCCTCTGACCCCGGCAACTTCAGGTACTACCCCAAGGGCAGGATGGTGAAGGGGCTACTGGAGGAGTACGTCACCAGCATGGTCCACGAGTACGGCGGCATGGAGGTGGAGACCCCCCTCATGTACAGCATGGAGCACCCCAGCCTGAAGAGCTACATGAACAGGTTCCCGGCCAGACAGTACACCGTGGAGAGCGACGACACCCAGTACTTCCTACGGTTCGCGGCCTGCTTCGGCCAGTTCCTCATGAGCCACGACGCCACCATCAGCTACAGGAACCTGCCCATGCGCATCTACGAGATGACCAGGTACAGCTTCAGGCGGGAGCAGAGGGGCGAGCTCACCGGGCTGAGGAGGCTACGCGCCTTCACCATGCCCGACGTCCACGCCCTGTGCCGGGACCTTCCCCAGGCCAAGGAGGAGTTCCTGCGCCGCTTCAGACTCAGCCAGGACGTCCTCAAGGGCATCGGGTTCGAGAAAGCTGACTACGAGCTGGCCATCAGGATGGTGGAGGACTTCTGGAAGGAGAACAAGGAGTTCATCGTCAACTTGGTTAAGCAGCATGGTAAGCCTGTGCTGGTGGAGATGTGGAAGGACCGGTTCTTCTACTTCATCCTAAAATGGGACATGAACTTCGTGGACAACCTGGACAAGGCCAGCGCCCTCAGCACCGACCAGATCGACGTGGAGAACGGGCCCAGGTACGACATCAAGTACATGGACGAGGACGGCACCCAGAAGCATCCACTTGTCCTCCACTGCAGCCCCTCAGGCGCCATAGAGCGTGACATCTACGGGCTACTGGAGAAGGCCGCCTTCGACATGAAGGCAGGCAAGAAGCCGTCGCTGCCCCTGTGGCTGGCCCCCACCCAGGTCCGGGTGATCCCCGTAAGCGAGGAGTACGTGGGGCACGCCGACCAGATCAGGAGCCAGTTCAGCAGGGTGCGGGTGGACGTGGACAACAGGGACGAGACCGTTGGCAAGAAGATCAGGGACGCGGAGAAGGAGTGGATACCCTACATAGTCGTGGTGGGCGAGAAGGAGGCCGGCAAGGACAGGTTCCCCGTCAGAATCAGGGGCCAGTCGAAGCCCTCAGAGATGACCGTGGCAGAGATTGAGGGTAAGATACTGTCAGTGACCGAGGGCAAGCCCTACAGGCCGCTGCCGATGCCAGTCTACCTGCAGGATAGACCCAAGTTCGTGGGGTAGACCCCCACAATTTTTTCTAGGATATGCCGTGGCGCCACTTCTCTATCTGGGCGTCCTTCCTGTTACTCTTCTTGAACTCCTTGTAGTGCTCCTTGCAGAGGTAGGCACGCTTGGCGGCGTCCACGTCCAGCCCCGCGCCCTTCACCTTACCCACGTCCAGGGACCGCACAGCGTCCTCCCCGCAGCCCTTCACGCTGCACTTGGCGCCCTTATCGATCCTGCCCATGATTATCACATAAGGGGAAAGGGGTGTACAGTATAAACCCTATCCACCGAGGCTCTCATTGAACTCGTCTACGACCCCGGCGACCCTCCTGAGGCACTCCATGGCCACGTCGTAGCCGGGGAAGCTGCTGAGGCCGCACTCAGGGGACGCATACGCTATACGTTCGACCCCGAAGAACCGGGTCACATCCTCCAAGCGCTTCCTCATGAGGCTGGGCTCCTCCAGGAACATGTAGGGGTCCACGGAGCCTCTCCTGATGCCCGTCCAAGTCTCCCCTATCTTCTCAGGCATGTTGCCACCGTAGCCCTGTGCCGCGTGGTAGGCCTCGATGAGGGTGTCGAACTGGGTAACGCCTATGGTGGCCCAAAGCTTCTTATCCGTCTCCTCCAGCCGCCCCCGTGTGGACTCCTGCCCATACAGGGGGTCGCCCACGTGGCTGGTAAGGGAGCCCAGGCTCTCCACTTCCCAGAACAGGCTCTCCGAGGTGTTGTGGAGGTGCATGCTGGTGTCTATCCCGTGGGACGCCGCGACGCCCGTGATGTTCTCCCAGGCGCGCCTGAGGGCCTCCCTCCCCTCGGACCCGTAGTCAAGCAGGGGATCATTCATGAAGCCCAGGACAGGCTCGTCCACACAGACGTGGGCCACCTCAGCCGTCCTGTTGCTGAAAAGGCTGCCCCGGAGTATAGATGCCAGGCACTCGCCCAGCTCCTCCAAGAGCCCCGGCGTCCTGTGCTGGAAGAAGCTGGCCAGTGTGTAGGGCCCAGTGACGCAGACCTTCACCCTGACCGTCTCCACTCCTGAGGCGTCGCGGACAATAGAGGCCTCCCTCCTGAGCACCTCCGTCTCAGGGATGGCCGCACCAGACTTCGCTCGAAGAGTTTTGACGGCCACTAGGCCCCTGCCCGTCTTCTCTGCGCCCTCTATGAGGCTGAGGAACATCTCGTTCATGTCCCTGATCTGGGGGTAGTTGGGGACCTCCACCCCGGCCTTGAGCTTGTCCACGAAGGCCGAGACCACCTCGTCCCTGAACGCCCTGTATTCTTGGTCGCCCACACCGAGGAAGGCGATGAGGCCCGTGGCCCTGGCTGCCCCTACCCGTATCTTATCCCTTTCCAGCCTCGGAGGGATGCTGCCTATGTCTGAGCTTAGCATGTGACGAGCATGGGTACTGTTTACCCAAAATTTAAGTTATTCCTCAGATGCCGAACAACAGTAATTCACCGCGTAATAAACGAATAATGGGGCCGGTCACCTTCGGTTCTTCTCCACGCAGTCAACCGACGAGACGCTGAGACTGCCTCGCCACCCTAAACATATTTAGGTGGTCGAGTCGCCTTCAAAGCGTCAAGGTGCCGCCATGGGAAAAAAGGCCATAACGTTATCGCTCTCAGACCCAGCAGGCCAGACCATGCTGGAGCTGCTTAAGGAAAGAGGCTTCAAGGAGACCGGTGAGCCCAACGTGTACAGCATGGGGGACAAGCTCCTCTTCGCCGTGAAGCCTCTCATAGTGCCTGAGGAGCGCTACAAGACCCCCGCGGAGCCCAACCCCTACCCCACCGACTACGACGCGCTAGCCGAGGAACACGACCTAGAATACATCGTGGTGGCCAGCAGGCACTGGGCCGAGAGCGGCAAGCCCAGCCTCACCGTCCATCCCACGGGCAACTTCGGTAAAGCCATGTACGGCGGCCGCCACTACGAACTCCAGGCCACGGCCCCCAACCCCATGAGGGGCGTCTACCTCAGACTACAGGAAAACCCGCCGGCAAAGTTCCAGGTGAGCCTGGAGGCCACCCACCACAGCCCCACCCAGTTCAGGGTCCCCATGTTCTTCGCCGAAGTGGGCAGCAGGGAGGCCCAGTGGAGGAACGTGGAGGTCTGCGGCTACTTGGTGGACTGCATCCTGGGGGGCATGGACAACGAGGGGGAGGCCCCCGTGGCTCTGGGGTTCGGCGGGGGCCACTACTGCCCCACCTTCAGCGTCAAGATGAGCGAGTACGCCTTCGGCCACATGGCCGCCAAGTACTCTATACCCCTCCTCACGGAGGAGCTTGTGACGCAGATGCTGGATAAGAGCCCCGGCGCGAAGGCGGCCATGCTGGACGGCGGCCTCAAGGGCCACGAACGGAAGAAGGTAGAGGTTCTCCTGAGCAAACTAGGCGTCCCGGCCCTGTAGCTACTCCTCGAAGACCCAGCCGTCCACGTCGTCCCAGATACGGGCCAGCACCCTCTTGGCCTGGCCCGGAGGCAGAGACAGGAACAGCTTCCCCAGGTGCTTGCACATGCGTTTGCTTCCGGCGCCCTTCCTCCAGTCGTCGCAGTCGTGCTTGACTACCTGGTGCTCCAGGTCCACCTCGATGCAGTAGTCCCTAAGCCTGGCCCTTATGGCGTCGTCACCGCTGTACGTCACCCTGAGCTCCGAGTCCTTGATCTTCTCGGCCCGGCTGAGCCTGCCAGGGTCCATGAAGCGGCTGAGGTGGTCGGCTACGCTCAGGTCCTCGTCCTCCTGGGCGTAGGCCTCCAGGGGCTGGACGCCTGGGGGCCTGACGGCTGTGTCCCTGTACTCATTGATCTTCTCCAGTGCCACCCGTTGCATTGGGGTGGCCTCTTCTAGGAGCTCCAGCATCTCCACGGCGTTCTTCACAGCGTTTGCCCTGAAGTGGTTGTTGAAGTACCCGTACACACGCCTGGACTTGGCCTTGACCTCCTCCACCTTGGGCAGCCACTCCAAGAGCTGGTCGCCGCTGTACTCGTAGTCGTACCAGAGGCGGCTGCCGTGGCCGTGCCACCTGATGTAGGCAAAGTCAGCCGTCACATGGACCTCGGAGGGCAGCAGCGGCTCATCCACTATGGTGTAGGCCACGTTATGCCTCCTGAGAATGTCCATGGTCTCCGGCCTCATCCACGACTCGTGGCGGAACTCCACGGCCCACTCATAGTTCCTGGGGAGCACGTCCAAGTAGGACTCCAGGCTGCCCACGTGATCCTCGTAGCTGAACTTGGGGCGCAGCTGGATGAGTATGGGTCCCAGCCTCTCAGCCAGGGGCCTCATGAGCTCCAAGAACCTGTGGGTGTCGTCCTCCACCCCCTCCCCCAGCCTCAGCCACTTTTCGTGGGTTATGAGCTGGGGGAGCTTGGCTGCGAATAGGAACCCGGGGGGCGCGTTCCGCCGCAGCCCCTGGATCATGCCCTCCGTGGGGTACCTGTAGAAGGTGCTGTTGATCTCGCTGGTGTTGAAGACCTGGGCATACTGGGTGAACATGCCTGTCTTCTTCTCGTAGAAAGGACCCACCCACTCCTTGTAGCTCCAGCCGCTGGTTCCCAGAATCAGGCTCACGGGTTTCACCGGTAATAGTTATGATCTGTATAATATAAGGCACTTTTAGGGTCGACGACGGGCACTAAAATCGTGTTTTTCTACTTGAATTGTCTCTTTTTTATTGAATAATTTGCTAACACTTATAAGGGATATATACAATAATTACGTGAGTCGACATGACTACATGCCCAAGATGTGGCAAACCGGCTAAAGCCACGGGAAAGACCTGGAAGTTCGGCAAGTTCGACGGTAAAGGCTTCCACTGTGCATCATGTAAAAAGCCCTACAGCGCCTTCTACAAAGCAGGCGTCCTCAGTCACACTGTGCCGAAGAAGAAGTAACCCTTTCAATTTTTTTATTTTTTTCTAGCAACCTTCATCAGATGACGCGCACATGTCCTAGCCATGAGTCTCAGGGTCAGGAGGATAAACCAGGAGCCCGGCGAGCCCATGCCCGGGGAGGGCCACAGGGAAGTCAACTCGGTGACGGTCGTGGACGAGACGGAGGTCAGCCACTACTCCTGCCGCGTCCTAAGGATAGAGCCCGGGGGCGGCACAGCCAGCCACAGTCACCCAAGGGTGCACGTGGTACTGGTCCTGTCGGGGGCCGCCCGCGTAGAGACGGCCCAGGAGGTCACGGAGATCAAGCCAGGGATGGTGGTGACCGTGCCGGGGGACATACCCCACAGGTTCGTTAACGTGACCAACAGGAGAGCCGCACTGCTGGTGCAGAACCTCTTCCCGAGAGACCGGTCTCCTGAAACACCTTAAACGGCTGCAGCCACATTTTCACCCATGGGCCGCGTCAAGTTGGTCTCCCTGGACATGGAGGGAACCCTCATAGACCACGCATTCTCCAACGCCATCTGGGAGCATGAGATACCGGCGCTGTACGCGGAGAAACACGGATTAGAATTGGACGCCGCTCTGGCATGGGTTAAGGCGGAGTACGGCACCGTAGGGGAGGGGCGCACAGAGTGGTACGACGTGGACTACTGGTTCAGGAGGCTGGGCCTGGAGGCCGACTGGAGGCAGCTGATAAGAGAGCGTACAGACCTCATCCAAGTTTACCCTGACGCGGCTGAGGCCTTGCGTAAGCTTGGGAACGCTTACCCTCTAATTGTGTCATCCAATACCATAAGGGAGTTCCTGGAGCTACAGGTTGAAGCAGTGGGAGGGCCCTTCACCCACGTCTTCTCCGCCCCCAGCGACTTCGGCACCGTGAAGAAGGACGCGGGCTTCTACAGAATGGTCCTGAATGAGATAGGCCTGAAGCCGTTCCAGGTGGCTCACGTGGGCGACCACAGGGAGTTCGACTACAGGGCTGCCAAGAGCCTCGGCTTGGAGGCATACCACCTGGACAGGTCCGGCGAGGCTAGAGGACCTGACACGGTCCGGGACCTGCTAGAGTTCACCGACAGGCTTGTAGACACCTGAGCACCGCTCCGCCTCGTAGAGGACGCGGGATGTCACCGTCCAGGCCTCCAGGGACTCGGGGTAGACGCTCACCCGCTGGTCCGCCACCGCCGTAGTCTCACCGCTCATGGCCCCCGAAGGGTAGGCCCCTATGAGGACCATGGGCGCCTCCTCCCCGGCCAAGGTCTCCCCCAACTCCTGGAAGCTGCCAGGCTGCCCGTGGCTGGTGAGAGCCACTACTCGGGTGGGCCTCACCTCCTCCACCAGCTCCCTTAGCCCCATGTCTCTTAGCACCAGCAGAGGCTTCTCGCCGCCCGGCGGCGCCCTCCTGTCCAGGAGAAGCTGCTCCATGAGGCTCTTGAACCGGTTGAAGTCCCGGGGGGGCCTCGTGGATGGGTCCACCTCCACCAGCCGGCCGTCTCTGGTGCTCATCCAGACCCTGAGGAGGCCAGCCCTGTTCAGAGGTGAGCCCATGGCCTCCAGGAGGCAGAAGTGGATGATGTCGGGTCGGCCCCTCTTCTCGCTGTCCGGCAGCCTGTCCATGGCGAAGTGGTGGAGGCTCCTATCCAGAAGGGTCTCCTCAGGCCGCTTGCCCCGCCTCTTGGCGTTCCTCCTCACGGAGGGGTGCCTCAGGATCTCAGGGGGCACCAGCTCAAGGGCCGTCTCAACGAACACTAGGTGCAGCTTCATCGCCGTTCACCCCTTGATCCGTCCTCCCCCGCCCAAATAACTTGCCGGTCGCAGTCCTGCGCCCCAGGAAGAAGAAGGCTAAGGAGGCAAGGAACACGGCGGTGATGGCGGTGGTCAGGCTCTGCTTGGCCGCCTCCAGCTCAGCCTGCTTCCTCTGGTAGGTCTGGGACAGGGTGGCGTACTTGGCCTGGGCCTGCTCCAGCTCTAGTTGAAGTCTGCTCATCTGCTGCTCCAGCGTCGCCTCCAGTTGAAGTATCCGCCACTCCAAGTCAGCGATTACGCCTGCCCTCTCCCGGGACTTGGTGGCCTCCTTCGTCAGGCTGCTGATTAGGGACTGCCTGTACTTCTCGTCGTACCTCTGGTACGTCTTCAGGGCCGTGGAGTAGTCGCCCTCTCTGATGCTGGCGTTCATGTTGTCGAGCATGTTCAGGTACGTGGTGACGTCCACGTACTCGGGCCTGTTTATTCCCTGGAGGGGTTTCACCTCGTCGGCCATGTCCTTGAGCTTGCCCTGGATGTACCTGATCTTGGTCTCATCTATCAGGCTGTAAACCACCTTGGACTCGCCGAGCTTTGGGCCCGTGAAGGGCGCGGTAGGCCCCGTCGTCTGGTTGTACACCTCGTAATAGGCCTCCGCCTTCACGGTCACCTCCACGTCCTCGTAGGGCTTCAAACCATACTCGTAGGCGTCCTTGGTGAATGTGTAGTTGAGCGAGATGTGGGTTCTTGTGCCGTTGACGGGTATCGTGATGACTGTGCCGAACTCCGCTTCTTCTCGCACGGGCGTGGTGTAGCCTGTAGTGGATTCACCGAAGTCGTAGCCGCCCCGCCCCCTGATTGTGAACTTTATCGAGACGATGACTCTTCCGGTGTACCTTGTCTGGCCCGCCTCGTCCACTGGTTCACCCGGCGCCACAGTTACGCCCTTGTTTTCCACGGTTACATTGAAGACGTAGCCCTCGTAGGCCATGACCTGGCCGTAGGGCGTGGCGGGGCTCGCCTTGAAGGACATCTTGAGCTCGGCGGCGTTCACCGCCGGGACACCCAGTGAGAGAAGTAAAATAAGTAATATGTAGCGGAGGAGACGGGTCTTCATATCCTTCTGAAGTGGGCAGGCCCTCAAATATGGCTTCCTAAAAAGGGTGGCGGCTACTCGTCCTCCACCGTGATAGCGGCGACTGGACACCCGTTCACGCACGCCATGCACATTATGCAGTCGTCGGCCCTCGTTGGCCTTGCCTTCCTCTCACCCTTGATCTCCACCATGTCGTAGACGTTCATGGGGCACACCTCGGCGCAGACGCCGGCTCCCTCACACTTCTCCAGGTCAACCGTAACCTTAGGCAACTCACTCACCGAAGATGAAGTCTGAACCCGTTTTTATAAACCCTTCAGGCTCGTAAACCTTCAGAAAAACATTATATCGGGTGGCGGTACCCAAGATACGGGTTGTCTGAGGAGTTCACCATAGCCCCCATCAGGAGGCTTCTGAAGAAGGCGGGAGACATGAGGATTAGCCCCGACGCCGCAGAGGAGATGAGGCGCATCATAGGAGTGTACGGGTCCAGGCTGGCGGAGCTGGCCGTGGAGAATGCGTCCAGGGAGGGCAGGAAGACGGTACTCGAAAGGGATATCAAGGCCGCGGCGGTTAGGGTATGGGAACTGGAGGACGCTGGAACTGAGTGACGAGAAGCCGTCAGGTGTGTTGGGGTTCCTCTTCGGGGCCCAGGCCGACCACGTCAAGGCTCTAGGCCCTATATTCGCGCTGAGCCTCTTCCTATTCGCTTTCAGCACCTTCATGGGGTACTCCATGGGCGACGAGATACAGGCCTCCGTCTTCGAGGGCGTCCTCAGCGGACTCCCCGACCCGTCGGAGTCCTCGGACCTGGAGCTTTTCTCGGCCATCCTCACCAACAACGTGATAGCCAGCTTCATCTTCCTGGCCTCTGGGGTGGTGGCCGGTGTGCCGCCCCTCCTCTTCATAGTGCTCAACGGGTTCTTCTTGGGCTGGATAGCCTACTCCGCCGCGGCTGAGCTTGGCCTGGGCTTCATCTTCATGACGCTTCTACCCCACGGGGTCATAGAGATACCTGCCATAACCCTGTGCGCGGCCATGGGTGTGGGGCTCGGCTACCAGATAATAAACAAGCTGAGGCGCAGGGAGGGGCTCCAGAGGTACGTTATGGACAGCCTCAACGTGTTCATCACCCGGATAATCCCTCTGCTGATCCTGGCCGCCCTCATAGAGACCGGGCTTATAATCTTCTACGGGTGACCGAACACCTTTTCTGATCACTGCGCGACACTATGACCCATGATCGAGAGAAATGGTATACGATTCAACTGCTGCGAGAGCGTCCTCATCAGGATGGACGAGAAGCACACGCTGCCGGGCCTCGGCCCAGACGTCATGAGGCTGGCCTCCAACTTCGGGGGCGGGGTCGCAGGGTGGGGCAGCGCCTGCGGCGCCGTCACAGGGGCCGCCATGGCCTTCGGCCTCCTCATGGGCACGGAGGGGGACGAGAACCCGGGCGAGTTCCAGGTCAAGAGGGACCGTATGAGGGCCCTTACCCAAGTGTTCATCAAGGCCTTCGAGGAGAAGTGGGGTAACGTGGGCTGCTACGGGCTGCTGGGAGTCAACACCAGGACCCCGGAGGGCAAGGCACGATACGAGGAGATGAAGGCCCGGGGGGAGACCCACTGCGAGGAGTACGTCAGGTGGGCCGCAGAGAAGGCTCTGGCCATCCTCAGGGACAACGACGAGTAGCCCTGTAACTCCTTTATTATCATCAATCGTCGCAGCCATACAAGACGAGTGGGGCATACTCGCTGGGGCTTACCTACACTCTCCGGAACTGCCCGGTTCGTCGCGAAACTGATCTAACCCCCAAAGGATTCTAGGATATCAAAGCCTCGGCGAAGTATGGAGCCACAAGGTCCCTGAACTGCTCCAGCTCCTTACGGCTGTAGGGTGTAAGACCCCTGTACTCGGGGTCCGTGCAGTCCGCTGGGTTGAAGGCCTCTATTATGAACCTTCTGGAACCTGCCAAGGTCGAGGCTATGGCCTGGACGTCGCCCTGGTCGTGGACTCCGGGGACGGGGGTGAACCTGAACTCGTGGCCGGCACTGCTTCTCCTGATGAGCTGTATGGACTGGCGGATGGTCTCAGGCTTCACCAGGAACCGGGCGACCTCCGTGTACCGGTGGAGGGGCGCCACCAGCTTGACGCTATAGTAGTCGACCAGGTTCCTCTCCACCAGGTACATGAGCATCCGGGGCCTGGAGGCGTTGGTATCCAGCTTGGTCTTGAAGCCCCGGTACTTGAGGACCCTGAGGAAGGGAGGGAGACCCCTGTGGAGGAGGGGCTCGCCGCCGGTGACCGTAACGGCGTCCAAGAACCCTAGCCTGGGCCAAAGGGCTTCTAGGAGCAGCTGGGGCTGTGTCTTCTCCATGGGTATGTGGTGGTGGACCAGGTCAGTCTTGGGGCAGAAGGGGCACCTGAAGTTGCAGCCTGGGACGGTGACGGTGGCCGCGAGGCAGCCCGGGTAGTCGCTGAGGCTGAGGTTCCGGTGGCCCACAATGGGCAGGTCCATCTTCACCGGCTCTTTACGTCGTGGCTTACGCGTTGTCTGTGCGCCTCCTTCAATCCGTCGCTTAACAATACCAGGGCCCGGGGGTACCCGTCCACCCAGGTGTAGACCGTGGGCGGTTCACCGCACTCTGGGCACGTCTCAGCCTCCCCCGGGATGTACCCGTGGTTGGGGCAGATGCTGAAAACCGGTGAGGGCTTGACGTTGGGGTACCCCTGCCTCATCATCCGTAACACTAGGAGCCCACACTCGTCCCTGTACCCTAGGCCCTCCCGTAGATGGACCTCCTGGGCTGTCCCCCCGGTGAAGATGCCCTGTATCTTCTTCAGGTGGTCCATGGCCTGCCACAGGTCGTCGCCGTGGCTGGGGGGCAGCTCCGCTGCGGCGGTGTAGTAGGGGCTGCTCTCACCCTGGGTGAAGATGTCGCCGAGTAGTCTCCGGTCTTCGGCTGCGAACACTACTCCGGCCTCCATGCACGGGTAAGCCTCCAGGGAGTAGATGTGCCCGCTGGCGCGCTGGGTCTCCCGTAGCTGGCCCCACATGAACTCCAGGACCTTGTAGGTTACGGCCTTGCCGGCCACGTGGCTTACCCCCGCGTCGATGAGGTTCATGACTGCCTCGTTGACTCCCGCCAGGGTCACAGCCGAGGCGTGGCCGTCCAGGGAGCCGTTCAGCTTCATGGTGTAGGGTAGGTAGCCGGCCTCCAGGAACTCCTCTACGGCCCTCCGTTTGTCCTCCAGGGCCTCAACGGCTAACTCGGTGAGACGGCCTAGGCGGGCGTAGAAGTCTTCCTCGTTTCTCGCCTCGTAGCCCAGGCGGGGCAGGTTCAGGGTCACTACGCCCAGCCTGCCTCCGTCCCAAGGGTCCCCAAGGATTCCTGTCCGCTTTATGGGGGTTTCTCCCTGGAACTCTACGTTGCCGTGCTTGAAGGCGAGGGAAACGTATCCCTTGTGGGGCTCCTTGGATAGGTCCGTGTCGCCGGTCACGTTATAGGCGACGTCTATGTACATGTGCCCCTGGGACGCCGAGGCTTCGAGTTGGTCAGCGAGCACCTGCTTGAAGGTGTGGGGCTCGCTGGTTTCGTTCAATGATAGCGTGACGCGGAACCGCGTCTGGTTGAGCTCGTGGATGAACGAGGATAAGGATTCACGGGTCTGGTCCTCCGTGTAGCCTGCCTCTCCAAGCACCTCTGCTAGGCCTGCTTCGAGGCCGTGGAGGGTGACGCTGTGGGCCCACTCTCCCCTCAGCCTCTTGACTGTTTCTGTGACCTCTGCCAGGTAATCGTCCAGGGTGTTTCTGCGGGCTGCGTCGTCCAGCCGGCCCAGGTCCACGCCCGTGGAGTAGCCGAGCCGTGACTTATCCAACTGATGGATGAAGATGCCTCCGCCTCTGTGGGCCTCTAGGGCCTCGGGGCTGAAAACGTCCGCCTCATCCATCGCTGACCACTACGCAAATCGTTTCTCAGGGAACCTGTTTAAAGTTACCTAAAATGGGTGGAATAAAATGGTGGTTATAGGCTCTCAGCGAACTTTTTGCCGAACGCCTTGGCCTTGTCTAGGCTCGTGGCCTGGTACTTGAGGTCCGTATCGATCATGACCAGCACCTCATCCCTGGGCTCGAAGCCCAGTGCCTTGATCCTTGCCTTGAGGCGCTCCTCCATGATCCATGCGCCGTCATACCCGTAGCTGCCGAAGATGGCTGCCGGGCGGTCGTGGATCTTCTTCTTCTTGGCCTTGATGTAGCTCTCCACGTGCTCCAGGAAGTCCTTCATCGGGTTGGATATGTCAGCATAGTAGACCGGTGACCCGAAGGCCACGCCGTCGGCGTCGGCCATCACCGTGAGGGGGAAGGCCTCACCTATCTTCTTGAGCTCGACTGTGGCCGCCTTGCTGGCGCCCTCGGCTATGGCCTTGGCCATCTTCTCGGTGTTCCCGGTCTTGCTGTCGTAGATCACAACTATCTTCATGTTTCATGTCTCCGAGCCGGGGTTCCCCGGCGTCTTACATTCATTTGGTTTCCGCGGTTTATATATGGATACCCTCATGGTGTATTAGCTAAACATATAGGGTGCCCTGACCCGGGTATCTCTGTGCGAGTCGGGGAGGCATCCTGTAAGAGCATCATCAACCGGAGCGGCATCAAGGGAGTGGACTACGCCGTGAACCCTTATATAGGGTGCGGCCATGGCTGTGTCTACTGCTACGCCCGGTTCATGACTAGGTGGTACCACCCGGGGGAGCGGTGGGGCAGCTTCGTGGATGTCAAGAAGAACGCCCTGGAGTGCATGAGGAGGGAGGCAGGCTCTAGGCCCCCCGGTGTAATATTGTTCTCCAGCGTCACGGACGCGTACCAGCCCCTGGAGAGGAAGACTGGGCTCACCAGGAGCCTGCTGGAGGTTCTCGCGGAGCACGATTACCCTGTGGAGGTGCTCACCAAGTCGTCACTGGTGGTCAGGGACCTGGATATCCTAGGCAGGTTCGATCAGGCGGAGGTGGGCCTCACCCTGACAGCCATGGATGATGGCGTCAGGAGGGTGTTCGAGCCGGGGGCCTCCACCGTCCAGGAGAGGCTGGACGCCCTCAAGACGTTCAGCGACCAGGGGATAGACACCTACGCGTTCCTGGGGCCCCTGCTGCCCTACATATCAGAGGACGGGCTGGAGGAGCTGCTCAACGCCCTAGCCGACAGGGTTGGCAGGGTCATCGTGGACAGGCTCAACATAAAAGCGGGGAACTGGTCCCCCATAAGGGATGCCCTGGAGGACCACTACCCTGACCTGCTGCCCAGGATCAAGGAGGCCTCCGCTGAGGAGAGCCCCTACTACGACGCCTTGAAGGGAAAAGTAGCGGGGATGCTGGACCGAAGGGCCATCCCAGCCGACGTGGTCTACTAGGCGAAGCCTTTCTCCATGAGCTCAATCATGTGGCCGTCGGGGTCCTTGAAGAAGCATAGCTTGTTGCCGTTGGCCATGGTCACCTTCCGGAGCTCCAGGCCCATCTTCTCCAGCTGGGCCACCCGCTTGTCGAACTCGGGCTCGTGGAGGGCCAGGTGGCTCCAGTTGCCCTCCGGGGGCTTGCCTGGGCTGCCGGGCCTCTGCACCAGCTCCAGGAGGGCTCCGCCTATGTTCAGGGTGGCTATCTTGGCCTCGCCGCTGGTGAACTGGCTTACAACCTTGAAGTTGAAAAGGGTCTTGTAGAACTTGAGGCTTCTTTCCAGGTCCTTCACGTAGACTCCTACGTGGTCTAGTTTAGTCATAACTTGGTCATGGTCTACGAGCGTATAAAACATGGGGGCCCCGAAAACGGGGCTTGCGCCTCTACTTCTTCCGGGGGTGGCTGAGCTGGGCGTGGGCCGCTGCCAGCCTGGCTATGGGCACCCTGTAGGGGCTGCAGCTCACGTAGTTGAGGCCTATGAGGTGACAGAACTCTATGCTACTGGGGTCGCCTCCGTGCTCGCCGCAGATGCCTACCTCCAGGTCGGGCCTGGTGGCCCTTCCCTTTTCCACGCCCATCTTCATGAGCTGGCCTACGCCTTCCCTGTCGATGACCTGGAAGGGGTTGCTGGGCAGCAGGCCCCTGTCCACGAAGTTGAGGAGGAACTTGCCCTCAGCGTCGTCTCGGCTGATGCCGAAGGTCATCTGAGTGAGGTCGTTGGTTCCGAAGCTGAAGAACTCGGCGCTCGTGGCGATCTCGTCGGCCGTCAGCGCGGCTCGGGGTATCTCTATCATGGTGCCGATCTTGAACTTCATGTTCATCTTGGCGTCCTTGAGGACCTTCTGGGCCACCTTGTGGAGCTTGGCGTACTCGGCGTGCATCTCGTTGATGTGGCTTGTGAGGGGGATCATGATCTCCGGGTGAACCACGACGCCCTTCTTGGCCTCGTTGACCGCGGCCTCCATGATGGCCTGGACCTGCATCTCCGTCAGGCCCGGGTACATGAGGCCCGCACGGCAGCCTCTGAGGCCCAGCATGGGGTTGGTCTCCCAGAGGCTCTCCACCACGTGGAGGAGGTGCTCCTTCTCCTCCAGCTCCCGGGGGTTCTCGCCGGTGCACCTGAGCCTGGTGACCTCCTCTATGAGCTCCTCCCTGGGGGGCAGGAACTCGTGCATGGGGGGGTCGATGAGGCGTATGATGACGGGGTACCCGTCCATGGCCTCGAAGATACCCTCGAAGTCGCCCCTCTGGAAGGGCATAAGGTTGGCTAGGGCCTTCTGGTACTCGGCTACCTCCTTGTTCTTGGAGAGCTTGGCCTTCAGCTCCTTGGCCTCCTTCTTGGCTTCCTCGTCTCCGGTCTCGGCTCGGGCCTCCAGGGCCTCCAGCTGCCTCAGCAGCGGGGCGGCCACCTCGCTGTGCAGTATCATGTTCTGCACGTTCTCGCGGCGGCTGATCTCCTCGCCCTCCTGGTCGAAGAACATGTGCTCGGTGCGGCACAGGCCTATGCCCTTGGCGCCGAACATCCTGGCCCTGCGGGAGTCCTCGGGGTTGTCGGCGTTAGTGAGCACCCCCAGGGCCTTGATCTCGTCGGCCCAGTCCAGGGCCTGGATGAGCTCCTTCTCCTCCTCAAACTTGGGGTCCACCTTGGGCACCCTGCCCAGGAACACCTCACCGGTGGCGCCGTCGATGCTGATGACATCGCCCTCCTTGACGGTGATGCCGCCGACGGTGAACAGGTTCCTGGCGTTGTCGATCTTTATGTCCTCGCACCCGGCCACGCAGGGCTTGCCCCAGCCTCTGGCCACCACGGCCGCGTGGCTGGTTCCTCCGCCGTGCTGGGTGAGGAAGCCCTGGCTGACCACCATGCCGTTGACGTCGTCGGGGGTGGTCTCTGGGCGGACCATGATGACGTCCTCGCCGCCCTTGCCCCGCTCCTCGGCCCTGTCCGCGTTGAAGATGGCCTTGCCTACGGCTGCGCCTGGGCTCGCGTTGAGGCCCTTGGCCAGCAGGGTTGCCTTCTTCTTGCCCTCTGGGTCGAACTGGGGGTGCAGGAGCTGGTCCACGTTGTTGGGGGTGATGCGTTTGACGGCCTCCTCCTTGGTGATTACGCCCTCCTTAGCCATGTCTACGGCGATCTTGATGGCGCTCCGGGCCGTGCGCTTGCCGTCCCTGGTCTGCAGTATCCAGAGCTTACCCTTCTCGATGGTGAACTCCATGTCCTGCATCTCCCTGTAGTGGTACTCCACCTTCTCCGCGATAGCCTTCAGCTCGGCGTAGAGCTTAGGCTGCTGAATGTGGAGGTCGGCCAGCTTGATGGGGGTCCGGGTGCCTGCGACCACGTCCTCGCCCTGGGCGTTGAACAGGAGCTCCCCGAAGAGCTCATTGGTGCCGTCGCTGGGGCTCCTGGTGAAGAGAACACCGCTTCCGCTGTCCCACCCCATGTTTCCGAAGACCATGGTCTGGACGTTCACCGCGGTGCCCATGGCGTCGCTGATACCCTCCACCCGCCTGTAGGTACGGGCCCTGGGGATGTTCCAGCTGTTGAACACGGCCATGACTGAGCGTCGGAGCTGCTCCATGGGGTCCTGGGGGAACTCCTCCTTCAGGAGTTTCTTGTAGAGCTTCTTCTGGCCCTCTACGGTCTCCTTGAAGCCCTTGACGCTGACCTCGGTGTCTCCCTTGACGCCCTCCTTCTCCTTCACCTTCTCGAATACGAGCTCAAAGTCGTGGCGCTCCTTGCCCATGACCACGTCGCTGAACATGGTGACGAAGCGCCGGTAGGCGTCCCAGACGAAGCGCTCGTCCCCTGTGAGCTTGATCATGGCCTCGGCCACCTTGTCGTTCATGCCCAGGTTGAGGACCGTGTCCATCATGCCGGGCATGCTGACGGGGGCGCCGCTCCTCACTGAGACCAGCAGGGGCGCCTTGGTGTCGCCAAACTTTTTCCCCGTATTCTTCTCCAGGGTCGCCACATGCTTCTCCACCTCGTCCCAGAGGCCGTCGGGGACCTTGCCCCCGGCCTCGAAGAACTCGATGCAGGTTTTAGTTGTTATGATGAACCCGAGTGGTATCTGTAGGCCCAGGCTCGTCATCTCGGCAAGGTTGGCCCCCTTTCCACCTAGGAGGTCCTTCATTCCCTTGTTGCCTTCTGTGAAGTCGTAGACACGTTTCACCAACTTGGTGTCTCCTTGATGTTTTTCAGTGATGTAGTCCCCCCTTTTACATTTACCGGTTCCAAGCATCCTAAGCCCCAAGGAGCCGTGAGCGCCGTTCACAGGTTCCACGGGGCGAAACCGTGAGTGCCAGTAACGTGTAAATACTATGGAGGGGCGAGTAATTAGGCAAACATACGCGGGTTAACCGGAACTTACTGTAAAACCATAAACTATCGTTTTTTCTCAATATCTGAGAAAATCAAGCCCTTTTCGGGGAGATAGAATCAAAAACAGTTATAAGGCAGGCTTTTTCCATATTCATAATTCTCGTGAGGGGTTCTTTGACAGCGAAACTGCGTTCTAAAGTAGCTTGCAGCGAGTGCGGCGGGGCCAACCTTCTACGAGACTACGAGACCGGTGAACTGGTGTGCCAGGGATGCGGATTCGTGATCTCGTCAACGCTCATCGACCAGGGGCCCGAGTGGAGGGCCTTCGACCAGGAGCAGCGGGACAAGCTGCCCAGGGTCGGCGCCCCCGTGACGTGGACCATCCACGACAAGGGGCTGAGCACCACAATAGGCTGGCAGGACCGCGACGCGTCGGGCAGGAGGCTGAGCCCGGAGGAGAGGGCCAGGCTGTACAGGCTAAGGAAGTGGCACAGGCGGAGCAAGGTGTCGGACAGCACCCAGCGTAACCTGGCTCACGCTCTCAGCGAGATGAGCAAGATAAGCTACAAGCTGAACCTACCCAGAAACGTCATAGAGACCTCGAGCATGATATACCGTCGGGCCATCCAGAAGCAGCTAATCCGCGGTAGGACCATCCAGAGCGTGGCCGTGGCCAGCATCTACATGGCCTGCAGGCAGTGCGGGATCATCAGGACCCTGGAGGACGTGGCCGCCGCCGCCAACATCACCAAGAAGGAGGCCGCCCGCAACTACAGGTTCCTGCTCAGGGAGCTGAAGCCCACGGTGCCCCAGGTGGACCCCCAGGGCTACATCAGCAAGATAGTGAACAAGCTGGCCTTGACGGGGGAGACGGAGAGACTGGCCATGCTGATACTCAACCAGGCGTCCGAGATGAAGCTCACCAGCGGCCGAGGCCCGTCGGGCATCGCCGCGGCCTGCATCTACATAAGCAGCCAGCTCACCGACGAGAGGCGGACCCAGGGCGAGATAGCCAAGGAGGCTCAGGTCACCGAGGTCACCATAAGGAACAGGTACAAGGAGCTGGCCCAGCGCCTGGAGTTCAACGTCCAGCTGTGACCCCACCCTTTTTCACGTACCACCGCTTCTATTAACCCATGCCTGAGCGCTACATCGTTTTCACCGGCAGACCCAACGCCGGTAAGAGCACCGTCATCCGGGCCCTCACCGGCCTGAAGCTGCCCATAGGTAAGCGGCCGGGTACCACCACCAGCATCAGGAGGTACCCCGTGGCCCCGGGCCTTACCCTGGTGGACATGCCGGGCTACGGGAGCAAGGCCGGGGGCAGCAGGAAGTGGGAGGACAGGACCAAGGACAGCATCCTGGACTTCATCGAGGACCACAAGGGCAGCATCGCGGCGGTTATCCACGTGGTGAACATCACCACGTTCCTGGAGACGGAGGAGAGGCTCTCCAGGAAGGGCATCATGAGCCTGGACGTGGAGATGGTGGGCTACCTCCGGGACACCCTTGGGGCTTTCCCATTGGTGGCAGCCAACAAGATCGATAAGGGCGGCGAGGAGGAGGTGGTGGCCAACCTAGAGGCCTTCATAGAGGGTATATCTGGGGGCGACCCGGCTGCCAGGGACAGCGTCTTCCCGGTGAGCGCCAAGACGGGTGTGGGCGTGGGCAGGCTCAAGGAGAGGCTGGTGAAGGTCCTCCGGGACGCCGGCTACAGGGACCCCTTCGAGTACCTGAGGGGCTAAAGGTTATCTGGGAGTTCCGTTAAAATTATTTGATGAATAAGGCCTTCGGCGCTGTCACCAGGTACTGTGGCGTGGCTGCTGCCATCGTGGCGTGGGTGATCTTCGCCTACACCATCAGCGTCAACCCGTGGTTCATTTTCACGGAGCACGCCTTCAGCGACCTGGGCGGCCCCCTGGCCGCTGACCCCAACCTCTACAACGCGGGCATGATGCTATCAGGCGCCCTCATAATCCTCTACTCCCTAAGATGCCTGGAGGACTCCAGTAACAAGCTGGAGACGATGGGCGGAGCCTTCCTGACCATGGCCGGCCTATTCCTGATCTTCATAGGCGTCTACCCGTCAGGAACCCGACCCCACGGCTTCATAAGCTACTGGTTCTTCGCCCAGACGGACCTGGCCATCGCGGCCTGGGGTCTGGGGCTCATCGGCAGGGGTGAGAAGGATCTGGGGGTGGTGGTCGCCGCGTTGGGGTTCATCAGTCCAGTGGTGGCCTACCTGGTGCCTTGGCCTTCCACGGCCATGGCGGAGGCCTTCGGTATAGTGGTTATGAACTTCTGGGTTGTGCTTATGCAGAGGGTTCACGGGTAGGGGGGTTACTCGTCGTCTTCCCTGGGCTTGGCCTCGTCCTCGTCGTCCCAGTTGGGGAAGCTGCCGTCCTCGTCGGTGATTCCCGCCAGCGTTATGGCGATCCGGACCTTCTCCTCGGGGAGGTAGGGGCTGTCTATGACCTGGGCCAGCCGGGTGTTTGCGCGTCCCTTCCTGAGGTACATTCTGTGGGTGCAGGCGTGGGCCATGACGTGGCCGCCGGCGGGCTTGTTGGGGTCGCCGTAGGCGGTGTCGGGCTTGGCCTGGACCTGGTTTGTTAGTACGACGGCCAGGTTGAAGGCCTCAGCGATCCTCATCAGGTTGCCTAGGGCCCCGGCCAGCTTCTGCTGGCGCTCGGCCAGGGTTCCTCTGCCTATGTACTCGCCTCTGAAGTGGCCTATCATGCTGTCCACTATGACGAGTTTGACGTCGTGCTCTTGGCAGACCTGGGGGAGGTTCTTGATGAGTATTATCTGGTGCTCGCTGTTGTAGGCGCGGGCTATGAGGACGTTGTTTAGGATCTCCTTGGAGTCGTATCCTCTGGCCTCGGCTACCTGGACTATCCGTTCGGGGAGGAAGGTGCCCTCGGTGTCTATGACGCATACGCGTCCTCCGAGGCCGCCCTCCTCCACGGGTCGCTGTGCCAAAACGGAAAGAGTGTAGCATATCTGGGTCTTGCCTGAGCCGAACTCTCCGATGAGCTCGGTGATGACGCCGGTCTCGACGCCGCCGCCCAGTATGCGGTTGAGCTCGTTGGAGCCGGTCCTGCAGCGCTTCATGTGGCTGCGCATCTCCAGCATCTCCTGGGCTGAGACGAACCCGGGGTCCACCTTGAGGCGCGCCAGGGCGTTCACCTTTATGGCGGTGTCTACGCCCATGCCGGTTAGCTCCACGATCTCGCGGGGGGGAGTAACTGCGATGGATTCGAGGGTGACTAACCCGGCCTTGTGCAGCTTCTTCAGGGTGGTGCTGGCGATTCCTTCCAGGCTTCCGGCCTCAACTACTTCTCCCATACACTCTCAAGGTTCTCCACGTGGTCCACGGCATTTAACGTGAACGCACACGAATACACTGGGGGGAGGCAGGTGAAAGTGGGTTGGAGACGGATAATGATATAGTGGTGATGCGTCAAACCGTATGTGATAGCGTTGTCTGAACTCAAGAAGCTTAAAGAGGCCGTCAAGAGGACGGTGGACGAGAAGAGGCCGCTGCTAGTGGACGTGGCCAGGTACTTGTATGAGAACCCTGAGCTGGGGAGCGAGGAGTACAAGGCCTTCGCGAAGCTGGCGGGGGTCCTGGAGGACCACGGCTTCAAGGTGGAGACGGGTGTCTACGGGATGCCCACGGCCTTCGTGGCCACCTACAAGGGTAAGAAGAAGGGGCCGAGGGTTGCAGTCCTGGCCGAGTACGACGCGTTGCCGGGCGTGGGCCACGGCTGCGGCCACAACCTGATAGCCGCCTCGGCCATCGGGGCCGGTATCGCGGTGAGCAGGGTGATGCGGGAGCTGGCCGGTGAGGTGCTGGTGGTGGGTACGCCGGCCGAGGAGGGCCACGGGCCCAGCGCCGGGGCTAAGGTGATTATGGCGGACCACGGGTTCTTCGACGACGTGGACGGGGTGGTGATGCTTCACCCGGGGAGCGCCTGGGGCGTGGGCGGTCAGGCTCTGGGCATCCATCAGGTGGAGATGGTGTTCAAGGGGCAGACCAGCCACGCGGCGGCCAGCCCCGAGAGGGGTAGGAACGCATTGAACGCTGCCACCCTCTGCTACATGGCCACCCATATGTTGAGGCAGGAAGCTCGCAGAGACGCCAACCTGGTGATCCACGGCATCATACCTGAGGGCGGCCTGGCCAGCAACATCATCCCGGATAGGGCTGTGTGCCAGTTCGGGGTGAGGAGCAGCGACGAGAAGTACCTGGTGGAGATGGTGGACAAGGTTGCCCGCTGCGCTGAGGGTGCAGCCCACGCCATGGGGGTGGAAGTGGAGATCACCAAGCGTAAGCTGTACAGCAGCAAGAAGCTGAACACACCCATGATCAAGACGCTGTGGCAGAACTACGTGGACCTGGGCGCCCCTGTGAAAGACTGGCAGGAGTCTACTAGGTCTATACCCATGGCCTCCACGGACTACGGGGACGTCTCCCAGAAGACGCCGGTGGCGGGGAGCAACATCAAGATAGCCCCCGAGGGGACCCCCGGCCACAGCAGGCAGCTGGCCGACGCCTCCATGACCAAGGAGGGTCTGGACGCCATGGTGCTGGGCACCAAGGCCCTGGGCATGACGCTGGTGGAGCTACTAGCCAAGCCGGAGATTCTCAGGGAGGCCCGGGAGTACTTCGACTCCCACTAACCTTTTTTTGCCTGTATCATCAGCTGGTCCCGGCCGATGCCGCAGGCTACCTCTAGAATGGTTTGGGTCCGGTTCTCCTCCAGCACTGGTCTTATGTGCTGTATATAGCCTTGTAATCGAAAATCTGCGGATATATGGCGTCATATACCCATGTTAGGTCATGGTTAGAGTCTGTGCGTGTCTCCCCTCAGGAACTCGATCCCTCATCGTAATTCCGCCCCTTTCCAGCGGACCTTTAGTATTTAAATGGACGAGGCCCCATGATCCCTGGAACGATGAAGGTTCTACTCGTCGAGCCCCCCAAGGACATCTGGTTCATCATGGGCGAGTACCTGCCGCCCCCCTACGGGATCATCCAGTTGGGTGCCTACTTGGAGCGTGAGCTCCCGGGCGTGGAGGTAGAGGTCCTCGACTGCAACGCCAAACAGGTTGCCTGGGAGGAGCTGAGCAGGCGCATCGAGACTTCAAACCCCGACATCGTAGCATCCAGCAGCCTCTCCACCTGCAACACGTACCTCACCGCCAGGACGCTTCAGCTGGCCAAGAAGGCAGACCCCGGCGTCTTCACAGTCACCGGGGGAATCCACTTCTCGTCCTTGGCCGAGGAGTCGCTGGTGACGTACCCTGAGATAGATGCAATCGTGAGGGGTGAGGGCGAGGTCACATTCACAGAGCTGGTTAAGGCCAGGATGGATGGCTCGCCCCTCTCCAACGTTGCGGGGCTCACCTACCGGGACGGCGGCGCAATACACGTGAACCCCGACAGGCCCCTCATAGAGGACCTGAACACCTTGCCTTTCCCCGGTTACCACCTCGTCCGGGACACCGTCCACAGGTACCACTTCGCGGCCATGGCCGGCAAGGACGCCCCCTACGCCCTCGTCGAGGGGGGTAGGGGCTGCCCACACAGGTGCACATTCTGCACCCAGTGGAGGCACTGGTGCGGCAGGTGGAGGGTGAAGACGCCGGCGAGGATCGCCGACGAGATGGAGTACATCTACAATGAGTTCGGTTCCAGGTTCATCTGGCTCACGGACGACAACTTCGGTGCCGGAGGCAGGGGCGCGGAGCTCGCCGAGGAGCTTCTTAAGCGGGACGTGGGGGACGACCTCATGTGGTTCATCCAGATGAGGTGCGACGACGTCGTCGCCGTCAGGGACTCGCTGCCCACGATGAGGAGGTCGGGGCTCCAGTGGGTGATGATGGGTGTGGAGAGCCCCCGACCAGACACCCTTGAGCGGTACAGGAAGGGCATCGAGCCCAACCAGGCGCTGGAGGCGGTGCGGCTGCTCAAGGCGAACGATATCTTCACCCACGCCATGCTCATCATAGGCGACAGGGAGGACACCCACGAGTCCATAGCTCGCCTGAGGGGCTTCGTCTCTGAGCTTGACCCGGACTTCGTCATATACACCGTGCTGACACCGTTCCCAGGCACAGAGGTCTACGACGAGGCAAAGGAGAGGGGCTGGATCGAGGACGACAACCTGTTCAACTACGACATGGCCCACGCCGTCATGGGCACCGAGGCTTTGACGAGGAAGGAGCTCCAGGAGGAGCTTTACGAGTGCTACAGCAGCTTCTACGGGTCTTGGGGCCGAAGGGTCAAGGGCATACTGTCCAGCAACGAGCTGAAGAGAAGGATATACTGGTACATGGCGGGCCGCGGAATACTGGCTCAGCTGCGTAGCCTCGTCTGACATATCCGTCCGGCGCCAGGAGTCTGGCTAGAGCTCCTCCTTCTTCATGAAGGAGAGGCCACGGTACTGCTTCACTGCCTCGAAGAGGAAGGCGCCCGCGCTGAAGAGGCCTATGAACAGGGTGGCCAGGTCCCTGAAGTCGCCGCGCCAGGGCCAGAAGCTCACGTAGCTCACCATGAGTCCCAGGAGTAGGGCCGAGTATATGGTGAGCCGCGGTATCAGCATGCCGCGGAGCAGGAGGAAGCTGCGCAGCGCCTCTATGCTCTCCTGGTCGTTGACTATGTACTTGCCGTCGAAGTCCGCCTCTATGAGCCGGAGGTCCAGGAGCTTGTTGACGTGGTACTGGGCCAGGCTGGGGCTGCTGAACCCCAGCTGCCTCCATATGTCCCTAACGCCTACGCCGCCAGCGCTGGTGAGGATGCAGAGGTAAACGTCCAGGGTCTTACCGTAGATGCGTTTGCTCTGCGCCACTAGCCCTCACCCAGCTCCACCGAGGCTACCTCGCCCAGCGTCTCCAAGTCGTTGACCTTCAACATGCTCTTGCTTATGGTGTACAGGTTCTCCTCTATGTAGAGGCTTCGCTCGACGCTGTACTCGGAGTCGAACCAGAAGCCGCTCCGTAGGAGGCTGTCGTCGCTGATGTGGGTGACTCTGCCCTGGAGCGTTATGCCGTCCCGGCTTATGTGGAACACGTATGCGCCCTGGTACACGTACTCGCCGTAGAAGTTGCCGGGCACGGGGCCGCTGAAGCCGTCCTCGTCTATCTGGGCCTCCAGGACGGGGATGACCAGCAGGTTCCGTGCCTTGCTGAAGAGGAAGGCGTGGTGGTCGTACAGTGCGGGGCTGTCGGTGCCCCTGTCGCCGATCTCTATCTTGGCCAGCTCACGGGGGTTCTCCACGTCGCTGACGTCGAAGAGGCTTATCTTGACCCCCTGGTACCAGGCGAAGTCGCCCTCCTTGGCCTCCTCGGTCTCCTTGCCTACGCCTATGAGGGTGTTCTCGTCGTAGGGGTGGAGGTAGTCGCTGTAGCCGGGTATCTTGAGCTTGCCCAGCACCCGCGGGTTCTCTGGGTCGCTGAGGTCTATGGTGAAGAGGGGGTCCACCTTCTTGAATGTGACCAGGTAGCAGCGGTCCCCCATGAACCTGGCGCTGTATATCTCCTCGCCGGGGGCCAGGTTCTCAAGGCGACCCACGGTCTCCATGTTCTCGTCTAGCACGTAGACGTTGTTGCCCTGGGCGCCGCTCCTCCATTGGCGGCTGGTGGTGGCCACCCTGAAGTAGCCTTCGTGCTCGTCCATGCTGAACTGGTTTAGGACGTAGCCTGGGACGGTGCCGTTGCCCCTGAAGGTTATGCTGCCGCCGCTTATGCCTATCTTGGTTATCTCCGAGTCCACGCTGTACCAGCTGTGGCCCACGATGTACATGTTGTCCAGGCTCACGTATAGGGTGTTACCACCGTCCAGGAGGAAGGTCTCGGCGCTCATCTGGGCCTCAGGGTCCTGGATGTTCACCGAGGTTATGGTGTAGTAGTTCATCCAGCCCCTGGTGGCGTTGGGGTACCAGATGTCCTCGGCCTGGATGCTGCACCACTCCTTGCCGTCCCTGATGACCGGCAGGACCACGACGTCGTCGTCCAGCCAGGCGTTGTTGGTTATTATGAAGTAGAGGTACTCGCCGATGAGGCGGCTGTTGTAGTAGTAGCCGTCGATAACTATGTTGCGCTCCTCCACGGGGCTCGTCCTGTCGCCTATGTGGTAGACGGTGACCCGGGTCTTGTCCTTCTCGGGCTGCACCCCCTTCACTATGTCCTGGTAGAAGGTCTCCTGGGGCAGGTAGCTGAAGACTACAAGCTTGTCCCCCGAGACGTATATCTGACTGACCTGCTGCCCCACCTTGATCCTGTGGACGACGCGGGCCTCCTCCGCGGGGTACGCCTTGACTATGATGACGGTGTCGTCTTTGACTATGTAGACGTAGTCGCCGTCGGTCTTCACTACGTCTGCCTCGTCGACGCCCACCACCTGGACGTTGGTGCCCGAGTAGTCGCGTCCGCTGCCAGCTCCTAGAAAGTCGAAGAAGGACAGGGGGTTGGCGGCGTTCTTCGCCTCAGTGGCCGCCGTGGCAGCATTTGAAGCGGCCTGTGAGGCTGTTATCGCGAACTCGCCGAAGAACCCGTAGCCTCTTATGTAGGCATTACCCTGCCGGGTCTCCAGGAAGCTCTTCAACTCGTCTAGGTCCGAGAAACGCTGCATGTTGCCGAAGCCCAGGCCCTGGCTGAGGGGCTGAACATAGACTCCGCCATAGTTCCAGAGGGCGGTGCCCAGGAGGCCGCCGAACATGAAGGCCACCAGGGCGAAGCTGACCAGCTTCTTGGTGTCAAGGGACACATGCATGGTTGGAAGCATCACATTTCACTGATCATACCGTGATGCTAATCCATTATAATCCTAGGCATTTGAACACCCCGGGGCCATTGTTCTAGTTTGTTGAACAGGGAAACCGTTAAGCCGTGGAAGCCGTCATTCAAGGGCGGCGATAAGTTGCACTTCCTGCTCATAATCTCCAACCCGCGGATGCTCAGGCACATGAAGGGGGTAGCGAAGGCGGCCAGGAAGAGACGGCACAGGGTCACAGTGTTCTTCAACGAGGAGTCCGTGAAGCTGCTCCTGGAGCACGGCGTCCTCAGGGACGTGAAGGCCGAGATGCTGGCCTGCGTCACCGCCTGCGAGTACAGCGGCATCAAGCAGCAGGACCTGGTAAGGGGGGCCAGGATGACCAGCCTGGGCGAGATAGTGACCCTCATGGAGACCTGCGACAGGACGCTGTTCATGGGGTGAAGCCTTGGGGGAGACAATGCTCATAATGCGGAAGCAGCTCATACCGGGGGCCAGGGTGGAGGAGGGCCTCAGGCTCTCGGCAGCCATGCTGGGGATGGACTACCCGCCCAATCTGGTGTTCGTGGACCACGGCGTCGAGATACTCCGCCATGAGGCCCTCTACAAGGGCAGCCTCAAGGACTACCTGAAGGCCATGTCGGACCTGGCCGGCGTCTACGCCCTCAGGGAGAGCCTGGAGGAGCGGGGCATCAGCGTCTCCGACCTGGAGCCAGACATCAACGTCACCGTCATCGACTTCCACGAGCTGGCGGAGATGGCTAAGAGGTGCACCGTATTAACCAGCTTCTAGGTGAACATGATGAGGACACTGTTGGTGGTGAGCAGGGCCCACGCGGAGACGGCGTTCAGGCTGGCAGAGGAGATGCACAGGGATGGCAGCAAGATCACCATCCTGTTCACCGGCAGGGGCACCCACCACACCTCGGACCTGGAGCTCATCAGGAGGCTCAGCTACGCCGACCTCATCACCATGGAGACCGAGTTCGACTCACCTCTGGACGAGGTGCGGGCCATAGGCTACGACGAGTTCGTCCGGATACTGGAGAAGTGTGAACGCACCTTCAGCTGGATCTAGTCCACCCACCAGACCCAGCCCCGGGCCTCCCTGCTGCGCTCACCCTTGATGTCTCCGCTGAGCCGGAGCCGGTTGAGGAACACTATGGTGGAGTCGGGGCACCTGACGAGGAGCTTCTGGGTCTCGGCCTGGACCTCCCGGGTGCTGAGGGGCCGGCCCGCAGCCCGCAGGATGTCTATGATGGTTCTGGTGGCCTCGTCTCCCTCGACTCTTCTGGCGTCCATCCCAAGGAGCATAGGGCTGAGCCCATATATTTTTGTATGGGGCCGAGCTCAACCGGACTTGTTAACGTACTTCTTGGTCCTTGGGTCCATCTTCCTGTACGCGGTTATGGAGCCCCCCTTCCTAAGCGCCGTCTTGGACATCTGGACGTTGGGGTTCACGTAAGTGTGGATGAGGGCGCCCACGAACAAAGCATGGGGGCATACGAAGCTGGCGCTCTTGACGGTGTGGTGGTAGGCGCCGGCGTGCTTGCACCCTATCACTTGGAATATGTACATGTCGGGTTCCTCCACCAGCATGAACTTATCCGCGAACCCCATCCCGTTGAGAACCTCAATGTACTTGGACTTAAGGCTCTCCAGGGTCACCCTCTCGGAGCCCTCCACGAGGACAGGCAGGTTGTAGAAGCGGAGAAGGGCCTTGAAGTACCCTTCCAGCATCTTGCCTGTGAAGCCGCTCGGAAAAATATTCAGGGACTCGTCCAGGTAGGCATGGGAGAGCGCCATCAGGTAAGCCTGGGGGCTGGTGTCTGCGCCGAACCCCACGACGGGGCTGGCGGCTCCCTTATCTGAGTATATGAGCTTCTCCGCCAGCTCCACTAGCTTCCTGTTCTCGAAGGGCTTCTTGACGAACCAGTCCGCCCCAGCCTCCTTGGCTAGTTGAATGTCCCTGTCTCGGCCGAAGGCCGTGACCACCACCACGGGAATGCCCTCCGTAACGGGGTTGTTCTTCAGTAGCTTGCACACCTCCAGGCCGCTGAGGCCCGGCATCAGGAGGTCCAGAAATATGACGTCAGGGCTCTCGGTGCGGGCCAGGTGGATGCCCGCCGCCCCGTTCTCGGCCAGCAGCACGGTGTAGCCCTCGTTGCTGAAGACCAGTTGGAGCAGGTTCCTTATGTCCGGCTCGTCGTCCACCACCAGAATCTTCTTGTTGCTGACCCCGGGGAGACCCCTATCTAGTAGTGTGCTGGTTAGCTGGCTCTCCGCCTGCATCAGTATCACGTCACCCACCTGGGAAAACGATATTAAGGATTATAGAATCTTCACACAGCTTAACCGGGACCAGGCTCCGGCCTCCAGGCGGCCCCGGGGGCATGTTTTTATCTTCAACGCCCCATTTCCACCAGATAGGTATGAAGCTGTTCACTGTTGGCCCGGTGGCGTGCTACCCCGAGGTCCTCAAGGCTATGGGGATGCAGATGGTGAGCCACCGGAGCAAGGAGTACCTGAGCCTCCACTTCGAGACCGTGGAGCTCCTCCAGGACTTCATTGAGACCAGGCAGCCCGTGTTCCTTTTCAGCGCCACGGGCACCGGGTTCATGGAGGCGGCGGTCCGCAACTGCGTCAAGGAGAAGCTCATAGTCTGCGTCAACGGGGACTTCGGTAAAAGGTTCGCCGATGTGGCCAGGAGCAACGGCAAGGAGGTGGTGGAGGTGGTGCCCAAGCTAGGCCACCCGGTGACGCCT
>JBDRQD010000071.1:0-22921 GCA_043826455.1 Candidatus Bathyarchaeota archaeon | reverse complement strand
CCCCTTCGTGCAGATATATGAGGCTGTGACGCGGAGGACGAGCAGCGGTAGAGTCGTTGGGCCCGAGGAGGCTATAGGCGTCATGGACGCATTATGGGTGTATACTTGGAACGGGGCTTACCTGGGTAAGGATGAGGGTCTGCTGGGAAGTGTGGAGCCTGGTAAGTTGGCTGATCTCATAGTGTTGGACAGGGACATACTTTCTTGTCCTGTTGAGGAGATCAAAGACATCCGTGTGCTTACGACCATCGTGGGCGGTCAGGTGGTCTACCGAGCCTAGCCCTCTTTATCTCTTGGGTTCCAGAGCTTGTTTCTTGTGGCTAGAATAAGCATTTTTAAGGTTAATGTTGTGGTTCTCAGAAAATCAGGTTTTCCTGGTCAATGATTTGGGCTTGGTGTAAATCTCAAGAGGACTACGATTTTCCATGTTTTCCCGGCTCATGAGCGAGGACGAGGAGGTGTCTCGCCGAAGGGAAAGCGTGAAGTAGGAGATTTTTTCCGCCTTATACCCTCTAGAACGGTATAAGGACACTAGGCTATACACGTATCATCCTACACGCCAGCACTCTGCCCCATAGAGGGGGGAGGGGGTAGAGCAATGTGAACCTGAAACGGCCTCCCCACGCAGAAAGGAGGCCTGGAAACGCTCCTTATCGATTCCATTCTATGCAGAAACGCCGTCCATTCCACACAGAAACACGGTCATTTTAACGCATCAGGAATAGCGCCATTTAGCGGCTGATGTGTAAAAAAAGGTAGGGGGGTATCGTATAATGGAGAATATTTTCATTATTAGACGGGACACCAGCTCAGGCAAGACCCGCTGCCAAACCAAAGAAAAACAAAACCCTCTGGATCAATTAGGGTGGGCTAGTATCTGCGGCCTCTTCCCCTGTAGGTGTCCCTGTACTCTCTCTCGCTGAGATTGTTCTCGGTGTCCACAACCTTAATGTCGCTGCTGGTCTTGTCTACTGTGCCGTACCTACCGATGTTGAGCCGCAGCCGGCCCTTGAATGTGCCGGCGTAGCCGTTATCTATCTCCACCACGTCGCCTGATTTGAACCTCGTCGAGTTCTCGTCCCACAGGGTGAGGAGGACGGAGCCCGTCTCGTCCCCTATGAGGGCTTCGGTTACCTGGTGGAGCTGGCCGTCGCTGCTGCTGGAGACCTCCCGGGGCTCCCCCATCTCCACAATCTTAGCCACCAGGTTCACTCTTCTGCTGTATGTGGTCAGGTCCTTTACTTTTGACCTCTGCTCCGACATGCCCCTTCAATGATGAATGTTGTCTTGGGTTTATCAGCTTTCGCAGACGCCGCAAATAGTGCACGCCAACCAGGCGTACACCTTCACGGCGTCTAGGTAGTCCTGGGCCCTCACGTGGTCGTCCTGGGTGTGGGCGTACTTCTCCTCCCCCGGACCGAAGCCTATGACGGGTATGCCCAGGTGGGAGTAGATTCTGCCGTCTGTGGCGAAGGTCCAGATCCCTTGTCTGGGCGCCTTGTAGATCTCCTTGATGGCGCTGGCAGTCTCCTTTACCACAGGGTGCTTCTCGGGGTCCGTGTAGAAGCCTGTGAAGGTCCTCTCGTTTATCAGAGGCGTTGGCAGCACCGTGGCATCGAACTCGGGGTCCTCGTCCCTCAGGTCGCTGATCATCTTGTTAAGATCGGCGTACAGTTTCTCGGCCGGATAGTCGGGGTGGTTTCTGCAGTCGATCCAGAACTGGCAGCGCTCAGGGACCACGTTGGAGGCCTTGGGGGTGACATCAATCTGGGTGACCGCCAGGCTGACGCGACCATAAATGGGGTGGGTTGGCAGCCGGGGAACCAGGTCGTCCTGTATCCGCTGGATCATCTTCACGGCCTTGTACAGGGCGTTGACGCCCCTCTCAGGGGCGCTGGCGTGGCAGCTCCTGCCCTTAACCACGACGCCGAATTTCATGCTACCCCTGTGGCCGAGGGCCAGCTGCATGTTGGTGGCTTCACCGATCAGAACAACGTCGGCCAGGAACAGGCTGTCCACGATGGTGGACATGGTGCCTACCCCTCCCGTCTCCTCCTGAGCCACCGCGGCCACCTTGTAGTCTCCCTTGAGTTTCACCCCGAGCTCCTTGAGGGCTCTACCCGCAAGGACCATGGCCGCGACAGCCGCCTTCATGTCCGACGCGGCCCTACCGTATACCACCTCGCCCTCGTATCCGAAGGCGGACCCGTCCATCACCCGGCCAGAGTAGGGGTCAGGCATCTGCCCCACGGGCACGTGGTCTATGTGGCCGTTGAACAGGAGGCTTCTGCACCCGCCCGCGCCTTTGATGACCCCCATTGCGTTGTGGAGCCCGTCGACGACTGCTGAATCGTAGCCGTACTCCCTCATTCTGGAAGCTATGAACTCGGCCACCTGCTTCTCATCGTGGCTCGGGCTGGGAATTGCGATCATCTCCTGTAGAAACTTGATGCACTGGTCACTATTGTCGTCTACCCAATTGGAGACGCGGGTTCTAAGCTCCATGGAAAATAGGTCCCGCTTGCAGAGTTAAAACAGGTTCTACTCGACAACAGTGATGCATTGGGCGGGGCAGGCCGCGACGCACCCCATGCAGGCTATACACTCTTGTGGGGCGGCGACTGCTACCTGGTCCTCCTGGTCCTCATACACCCCCATGGGGCACGTGGAGACACAGGTTTTACAGTTTATGCACGCGCTGCGATCGATTTCCACTGATGGCATCTAGACTCACTGTAGGTCTACGTTACACTTCCTCGATTTAAGTCCACCCACGGATGGGGTAGAATTATCTATTGGTGGCTCACATGGAATAGTATCATATTTGGAGGAACAGGTTTGAGCAAGATTCACCCCTACCTACCGAACAGCGTCCCCGAGATAAAGGAGAAGATGATGGAGGAGATCGGCATCTCTTCCATTGCCGAGCTATACTCGGATATTCCAGACGAGCTCATCTTCAAGGGAAAACTGAGCATCCCTGGCCCCATGGCTGAGGCTGAGGTCAAGGAGCACGTCTCAGGGCTCCTTGAGGAGAACACGACCCTCAGATGCCCGCCTTTCCTGGGCGGCGGCGTGTGGCCCCACCACGTGCCCAGCGTCGTGGATGAGGTGGTTCACAGGGCCGAGTTCCTCACCAGCTACACTCCCTATCAGCCTGAGATAAGTCAAGGAATACTGCAGAGCATCTTCGAGTACCAGAGCCTGGTATGCGAGCTGGTGGGCATGGACGTGGCCAACAGCAGCCTCTACGACTGGAGCACAGCCATAGGGGAGGCCGCGCTGATGAGTAGCAGGATCAACAGGAGGACCAAGGTGCTCGTCCCCGACCTCATGAGCCCCCTTAGGCTCTCGGTTCTGAGGACGTACACCGAGCCCGCGGGCATAACCATAGAGAAGGTGGACCACGACCAGGTGACAGGCCTAATGGATCTGGAGGACCTGAAGGAGAAGGTGAACGGCGACACATCGGCCGTGTACATCGAGAACCCCTCGTACCTGGGGTTCGTCGAGGAGAAGGCCGAGGCCATAGGCGAGATCGCCCACGAGAAGGACGCCCTGTTCGTGGTCGGCGTGGACCCCACGAGCCTGGGCATACTGAAGGCCCCCGGCGACTACGGCGCCGACATAGTCTGCGGTGAGGGGCAGCCCCTGGGCAACCACATGAATTACGGCGGCCCCCTCCTGGGCATCTTCGCGTGTAAACATGACAACAGGTACATCCGCCAGATGCCGGGCAGGATCATAGGCATAGCCGAGACCCTGAAGGATCAGCGCAGAGCCTTCGTCATGACTCTTCAGACCCGTGAGCAGCACATCCGCCGCGAGAAGGCCACCAGCAACATATGCAGTAACGAGGCTCTCTGCGCCGTAGCCGCCGGCGTGTACCTCAGCCTCCTCGGCCCCAAGGGCATGAAGGAGCTGGGTGAGACAATCCTCAGCAGGGCCAGGTACACTCAGCGCAAGATAGGTGAGCTCCCCGGGGTGAGGGCACCCATATTCAGCAGCTACCACTTCAAGGAGTTCACTGTGAACTTCCAGGACAGGACCGTGAAGGAGATCAACAGGGAGCTGCACGCCAACCGGATACAGGCAGGAATACCCCTGACAAGCCAGTTCCCAGATTTCGGGGAGACCAGCCTCTTCTGTGTCACAGAGGTTCACAGCAAGAAGAACATAGACACCTTGGTTTCCGTGATAAAGGAGGCCATGGAGGAATGACCGTGAACTTTAGACAGGCCGACTGGAAGGAGCCCCTGATCTTCGAGCTCAGCAACGAGGGCAGAGTGGGATACCTGATCCCGCCGGTGGAGCCCGAGATAAGCAGCTCAGTGGACCCCCTGGACCTGGTCCCCGAGACCATGCTCAGGAAGAGCATCCCAGGCCTCCCGGAGGTCAGCGAGATCCAGGTACTCCGCCACTACATCCATCTGAGCCAGATGAACTACGGTGTGAACAGCGGCAAGATCTACCCGCTGGGCAGTTGCACCATGAAGTACAACCCCGTCATCAACGAGGTTCTGGCGGCTCACCCCAAGATACTGAACCTTCACCCCCTGCAGACCGAGGGCTCCACCCAGGGGACACTGAAGATACTGTATAACCTCAAACGCTACTTCCTGGACATAACCGGCATGGACGACGCCACTCTGCAGCCCGCGGCCGGAGCCCACGGCGAGTGGACAGGCATCATGCTCATGAGGGCTTACCACAAGGACCGCGGCGAGCTAGATAAGCGCACCGAGGTAGTGATCCCTGACAGCGCCCACGGCACCAACCCGGCGTCGGCCCACATGGCCGGCTTCAAGACCGTTGAGATACCCAGCGGACCCGACGGCTGCGTAGACCTAGAGGCGCTGAACGCCGCCGTGGGTCCCCAGACAGCCGGGCTCATGCTCACGAATCCCAACACCATCGGCGTCTTCGAGAACCAGATAGAGGAGATCAGTGAGGTCATCCACGACGCGGGGGGCCTCATGTACTACGACGGGGCTAACCTGAACGCAATCATGGGCTGGTGCCGCCCCGGGGACATGGGCTTCGACATCATCCACAGCAACCTCCACAAGACCTTCAGCACGCCCCACGGCGGCGGAGGCCCAGGCAGCGGCCCCGTGGGCGTCAAGGAAGTGCTTGCCGAGTACCTGCCCGTCCCAGATATCGTGGAGAAGGGCGGCAAGTACAGGCTGGACTGGGACAGGCCTAAGACCATAGGCAACATCCACGGCTTCCACGGCAACGTTAACGTGGCCCTGAAGGCGTACACATACATGGTGACCATGGGCGGAGAGGGCCTGAAGGAGAGCAGCGAGCTCTCAGTCCTCAACGCCAACTATATAGCCAGGAAGCTGAAGGACGCCAAGGGCTACGAGCTCACCTACGACCCCATGAAGCCCAGGAAGCACGAGGCCGTGCTGAGCGCGGGCCCCATGCTGAACGACACGGGCGTCAGCGCCCTATACGTGAGCAAGAAGCTGCTGGACTATGGCCTCCACGCGCCCACAACCTACTTCCCAATGATAGTGCCCGAGGCCCTGATGATCGAGCCCACCGAGTCGGAGCCGGTGGAGGCCCTCAACGCCTTCATAAGCGCCATGAAGGAGATCAACGACCTGGCCTACTCCAGGCCCGAGGAGGTGCTGAGCGCCCCCCACAACACGGCGGTATCTAAGCTGGACGAGGCCAAGGCGGCTCACCCCAAAACCATCTGCCTCAGCTGGAGACGGTTCTGCCAGCTCCTCACCGAGGAGGAATAGGACCACTTTTTTATACCCATGGCTCTTTTACCTACGACAAGGTGCCATCACGATGATCTATCTGAGCCAAGCTGCACTGGAGTTGAGCCAGTTCGCGTCGCCGCCTTACGCGCCCTTCGCCATCATGGTCATATCATTCGCGCTGGGCATCACCACCAGCTTCATAGGCGTCCGCAGCATGGACCTGGACGCCTACAAGAAGCTGACCATCGAAAGCCACAGGGTGAGGAGTGAGCTCATGGACGCCACCAAGAGTGGCAACCAGAGGCGCATCAGCAAGGCCCAGACACGGCAGCAGGAGCTCATGGCTCAGCAGAGCAAGATCAGCATGGACAGGATGAAGTCCAGCCTCTTCTTCACCATACCCCTCCTGCTCATATGGCCGACCCTGGGCAGGTTCTTCGGGGACACAGTGGTGGCCTACTTCCCCTTCGAGTTCCCATGGGTCCCCAAGGAGTTCAGCTTCATCAGCTGGTACCTCCTCTGCAGCCTCAGCTTCAACATCATCCTCAACAGGCTGTTCGGTCTCAGCTTCGAGATAGACCCAGAGGACTAGAGTTGGACCCCAAGAGGCTTGTGGTGACGGTGGCGGGGCCCCACGGCTCGGGCCGCAGCACCCAGGCCAAGCTGCTGTCCGAGGAGCTGGGCCTCCGCTACGTCTCCGCGGGCACCCTTTTCAGGGAGAGGGCCCGGGAGCTGGGCCTCACCCTGGAGGAGGCCAGCAGGAGGGCGTCAGATGACCGGGACTTCGATAACTACCTGGACAGGCGTACCAGGGAGGAGGCTGCGAGGGGTGGGGTGGTCATAGACGCCACCCTCAGCGGCTGGATGTCCGATGGGGCCGACCTCCGCATTTACCTGTCCTGCCCCCTGGAGGAGCGGGTCAGGCGCATAGCTGAGAGGGAGGGCAGGCCCACAGCCGAGGTGCTGGAGGAGACCCGGTTCAGGGAGGCCAACGAGCTGGTGCGGTTCAGGGAGTTCTACGGCGTGGACCTGGACGACCTGAGCGTCTACGACCTGGTGGTGAACACGGGTGTCTTCGACGCCGCCGCGGTCTCGCGAATCCTTAAAAACGTGGTGGCCGAATACCTGGGGTGCAGGTGAGTACGTTGTCGGCTTACGATATCGGGCGTGTCTGTTTGAAGCTAAAGGGGCGCGAGGCTGGGGCCAGGTGCGTCATCGTGGACGTCATCGACCGCAACTATGTGGTGGTGGCGGGCCCAGAGGTGAGGAGGAGGCGGGTGAACATGAGCCACCTTGTGCCCCTGGACGAGGCGGTGAGCGTCCAGAGGGACGCCTCCGACGAGGAGGTAGCCGGGGCCCTCAGGCAGCCGCTCTAGTAGATGGGTGTCAGGCTGAGGGACGGGTGGCCCTGGGCCGGGTCCTGAGCCACTGCGTGGAGGGGGGTCCTCGGCTTGACTCCCTGCAGCAGCATTACTCCCTCATGGTTTGTGACCTGCAGGTGGGTGTGGGCCAGGTTGCCGGCGTGCTGCCTCAGGTGATCGTCCCCAGGTCTGGACAGGAGGACCAGGAGGCCCCCCGCGTCCCTAGCCCTCATGGACTGGTGGTCTAGGAACCTTCTGTGGTCAGCGTGGGGCAGGCATGTCCGGAGGCTGTCCACGTATATTATCTTCAGGAGGGGGCCGCCGGTCTCTCTGCTGAGCTCCTCCTCGGAGTCGGCCCAGGCCCGCAGGGCGGCGTCGGGGTCCCTGGGGTCCAGGGCGAGCTCCGGTGGGCGGCCTCCCTGGTTGTTGGGGGCGGTGGCGATCCGGACCAGCTTGGCTGCCCTGGGCCCTAGGGCGAACTGCTGGTCGAACCTGTGGATCCTGTCCAGGTTCTCGCCGCCGGGAGGCATGAAGAGGACGCCCCGGCCCTGGGCGAGGAAGTTTGAGCGGAGGGGCCCCACCAGGAGGGCGGGCACCATGGGGGGGACGCTATCCCCCATATCCACGTAGACGGTGTCCCCCCGCCTCAGGCCCCCTGTGAGGGTGTCCAGCTGCTGGTTGCCGGTGCTGTAGGTGTCTTCTCTGTCGGGCCTGGGCGTGTAGGGCCTGGGCTGGCTGATCTCCGCCGGCTGGAAGGGGGGTAAGGCGTTGAAGCCCCCGTGGAGGGTGAAGAGGTGGAGGGGCCTCTCCACCAGGGTGCCTCTCATCTTGGTTATCTCCAGCTCCCTGAGGGTGGAGCCGTTGACCACCCTGCGGCGGAGGCTTATGATGCCGTCGGCGACGAACTCCTCGACGCCCATGCCGAGCCGGCTGGTGCCTGTGGGGACCTCGGTGACGAGCAGTGTGGTGCAGGTGGCCTGGCCCAGGATCTTGCTGAGGATGTGGAGGGTGACTCTGGCGTCTATGGAGGCGGTGAGGGCGTTGCTGAGGGCCGTGAAGCTGTCTACGACCAGTCGTTGGACCCGCTGGGTGTCCACGCGGGTGATGATCATCTCCATGAGGATGTCCAGGCCCTCCTCCTTGACGGAGACCAGATCAAGAATGTCCAGGTGGCTCCGGGTCTGGGGGTCAGTGAAGTCGCGGCCCAGGCGTCCCATGTACTCCAGGAAGCTGTCTCTTCCCTCGCTGAGGCTCACGTAGAGGCAGCTCTCGCCGCAGGAGGCGCCTTTGTGGAGGAACTCTCCGCATAGGATGGTTTTCCCTGTGCCGGGGTTGCCGGCGACTAGGGTGAGGCTGCCTCGAGGGAGCCCGCCCTGGAGGGCGGCGTCCAGGTGTGTTATTCCGGTCTCTACTCTGTCGTTGCGCAATTCTGTAGTGCTCCTGGGTTTGACCTGAGCTCGTGGTAGAGGGCCTTGGCAACGGCTCGCCGGATGGCTCCTGCCCCTGAGCCTATGGTGGCTTCGAGCCTGGTCATAAGGTGGTGGTGGCTGAGGGGGCCTTTCTCGTGGTTCTGCAGCTGGGATAGTAGGGTGGCCCCTGTTCGTCCCAGGTGGCTTTCGATGACTTGTCTGGTCACCTTGTCTAGGAGCCTGCAGCCTTTCTGGAGCCTTGTGAAGAGGATGACGTCTTTATCCATGAGCTTCTCGGTGAACCTGGCCTCGTCCAGGGTGAGGAGGCTGTCCAGGGTCTGGGTGCATACGTGGAGGTTGGTCTGGGTGAGCTTCTCCTTGATGTCTGTGCCGTCTACCTGGATGAGCATCACCTTTGGTCCCTGTCCGAGGCTTTCTATGATCTGGGCTATTTCCGGGTCCCCCTGGTTCGGGCTCAAGGTGGGTCCCCTAGGCTTGCATGGTTTTCAGGAGCTGTTTCTGGCCGTCCACGAGGAGGAGGTGGACCAGGTCCAGGAGGTCCTTGTCCTCGGTGAACATGGCTGACTCTATAGGCTTCTCTGCTCCTCTGGGGGCCAGTTTGGCTAGGATGAAGCGCTTGTTGTCGCTGTTGATGAAGAGTATGGGGGTCTCCATCTCCACCTGTTTGACTTGGTATATGTAGCTTAGTTCCCGTGCCAGGGGGTTCACCTTGGGGTCTAGGGGGCTGTAGAGCTTTATCTCGACGCCGCTCTCCAGCATCTCGTCTAGGAGGCGGTGGGCGGCGTTGAAGAGGATCTCGAGGCCGTCCTCGGTGGTGAGGATGTTGAGCTCCTCCTCGGATTGGCGGATGATCTCGTTGCACTTGCCTTTGATGTTGTGCTCCTTGTTCAGGAACCAGATGAGTTTTTTCTCGGGGCCTAGTATCTCTTTGCGTTTCTCGTGGACCTCGTCCAGTTTCTTGATGATGTTGTCGAAGTCTGTGGCCTTCTCCTTGGTGATGTTGAGGATGGTGTTGAAGGACTCCCCTGGGTTGGAGGGGGCGAATTGTTTGGGGTGGCCTGGTATCTCTACGACGAGGCCGTAGTCTATGAGCTTCTTGAGGGTTCCGTATACTTTAGTTCTTGGGACGTCGCAGTTGAGGCTTAGTTTGCGGGCGCCTGCTGTTCCTAGGTTTATTAGGCTTAGGTATACTTTGGACTCGTACTCGCTGAGGCCTATGTATTCGACTATCTTTGGCCATATTTGGAGTAGGTCTTTGTAGTCGGGGTTGTCCCTGAGGCGGGTGACTCTTGGTTTTTTATCCAAGTCAGGTCGTTCCCGGTGTCTCGTTAATGGGAAAGCTTTTTTTGATGCTGTATCCAGTTTGTCTTTCTTCCTGGTGACACCCTTCGCTCTCGGCCTTTCCTGGCTGAACTTCAAACAATTCACCGAGCTAAGTGTAACCCGGTCACTGTAATCGATTTTAGCATATTTGAAATTGGATATCTAGGTTTTAATGAATTTTGTATTTAAAAAATATAAAAAATGGGCTTATTTGGCGAAAACCTTCATCATGGCGCCTACAGCTTTTCCTGGGTCAGAGATGTGCCCCATCTCAGTCAGGGACATCTCCATGGAGGCCATCGTAGCCACTAGGTCGTTCACCATGTCGCTGCCCATGTGGCCGATGCGCACAGTCTTGCCTCCCAGTTTGCCCAGGCCGCCGGCGATGACCACACCGTACTTCTGATACATCAGGCCCCTCATCTTGGCGTCGTCAACGCCCTCAGGGACCTTGGGCACAGCCAGCGTATGAGCCTCGTAGCCCTTGGCGGGGAAGCTGCCCCACCCCAGGCCTTTGACGCCTGCCTGGAAGGCCTCGCTGAACTTCTTGTGGCGCGCCCACCTGGCCTCCAGGCCCTCCTCGAAGATTATCTTCAGGGCCTCCAGCATGCCTAGGACGTTGCCGACGGCGGGAGTGGCGAAGTAGCCTCGGGGGTTGTCCATGACGGGCTTCCACTTCTTCAGATTAACATAGTAGTCGGTGGGCATTGTCTTGCGTTTCTCCACCGCGTCCCACGCCTTCTGGTTGAGGCAGAAGAGGCTGATCCCCGGAGGAGCGCCCAGAGCCTTCTGGCTGCCCGTGAGGCAGAAGTCGATGTTCCACTGGTCCATCTTGAGGGGCATGCCGCCCAGGCCGCAGACGCTGTCCACCACGTACAGGGCGTCGGTGTTCTTGGCCAGCTTGCCGATCTTGTCGACGGGGTTGGCGATGCCTGTGCTTGTGTCGACGTGCTCCACGGTGAACAGCTTGTACTCGTTGCTGCTGAGCTTCTCCTCCAGCGTCTTCAGGTTCACTGGGTCGCCCCACTCGAATCTGAGGCGTTCAGCGACTCCTCCGTGGGTCTCCACCACCTCTTCCCACTTCTCGCCGAAGTAGCCGTTCTCCACGCAGAGGACCTTGTCTCCCTTCTCCATGAGGTTGGCTATGGCGGCCTCCATGCCTAGAGTGCCGCTGCCGCTGAGCATGAAGGGGGTGCCCTCCGTCATGAATAGCTGTTTCTGGAGGCTGAGGGCCTCGGCGTAGCCGTCCACGAACTCGCCGCTCACGTGGCTGAGGATGGGCTTGGATAGGGCCCGGAGCACCCGGGGGGACACTATGGTGGGTCCCGGGATCATTAATAGCTCCCTTTCAGTCGTCAATTAATGCACCGTCTAATAGGGCTGTGCTGGGATAATTAATGTTACCTGTAATGGGGTTACCGGTCATTATTTCAGCATGTTCGCCAGCTTGAGCAATCTTAGCACCCGGTACGTCACCCACTTGCTCTCCCGCCCCTTCCTGGCGAAGGGTGCGTCCAGGGGGCCGGGGGTGTTATCCGCCGCCCATCTCTCGTTCATGCACGCCTTATCTTTGACGTACTCTATAGTCGAGTCTATCGCCTCGTGCTGGACTCCGAGGGCTAGCAGGTTTGACGCGATCTCCACGGCGTCGTCGTAGTAGGTCAGGGGGGTCGTCAGCCTTGTCGGGTTGGTGGTCTTGGTCGAGACGGGCCTGTCTGGGGCGTGGCTACTCCAGATGAGCCTGTGTAGAAGGACGAATTCTACGGCTTTCCTCTTCGCTTCCAGAGCTTCCACAGTCCAGTAGGAGTCAGGCACCACCGTCATGGCTTTGAGGAGCTTGGTGACGCCCCAGTAGCAGGTGTGGGTCCCCCAGCACCTGTCTCCCCGCCCCCTATAGGGGTAGGTGTTGGGCGTCTTCCAGTATCCGTCGTCGAACCTCTGGTGCTCCACGAGGAACCGGAAGCCGTTTCTCACATCAGGCTGTTCTCCGTAGCCCATGGCGCAGAGGCTCCAAACCATGTTGCCCATGAAACACGGCATCAGGGCGTCATTATAACCTTTCTTGGTTCTGAAGCTCACCGCGAACGTCCCATGCTTCTCCGAGTAGGCGTGCCTCAGAATATGCTGGCAGAGCTCCGCCACCCTGGGGTCCTCGGGGTCTGCTCCCGCCTGAGCCAGGAAGATGAGCCTCCAGACCGCGCCCTTGTACTTGGGGACGTACCCGGCCGTGGCTGCAGGCTCTCCCCACTTGGCCGCGGCCTCCTTATCTGTGATACCAGTCTCGAGCCCTCTGAGGATCGCTGAGACAGGCCTCGACGACATCATGGCTCGGCTAGCCTCCGACACCTCTGTTGAGTCCACGGGTTTGTTGAGTATGTTCACCAGGGTGTTGTACCTGACCATGGGGTCATCGGCTTCCAGCAGCCAGTCTAGAAGAGCGGCCTCATCGTTCACCCGTTAGCCACCTCATGATTGGATCGTCTGTCATCCCTTAAACGTTGTATGTTAACCCACCCATACGTTTTTATTCACTAAATTAAGTCATACCTCTGGTGCCTCAGGTGTCCGGTGACCGTAAAATTCTGGTTTAAACCCCAGCGGACACAGAAAAGGCTTAATTTCATTCAAAATGGAGGACTTGTATGAGTTACCGGCCCCTAGACAGCAAAGTGGACATAGCCAAGCTCGAGAACGAGGTCCAGGAATTCTGGGACAGGACCAACGCCTACTGGAAGAGAGTCGAGATACAGGAAAGGGAGAACAGGCTCAGCTGGAGCTTCATCGACGGCCCCATCACTGCCAACAACCCCATGGGGGTCCACCACGCTTGGGGCCGCACCTATAAGGACCTCTTCGCCCGGTACCGGTTCATGAGGGGCTATGAGGTGCGGAACCAGAATGGGTTTGACTGTCAGGGCCTGTGGGTGGAGGTGGAGGTGGAGAAGGAGCTGGGCTTCAAGTCCAAGCTGGACATCGAGGCCTATGGGCTGGCCGAGTTCGTGAAGAAGTGTAAGCAGCGGGTGCTCAAGTACTCGGCCATCCAGACCGAGCAGTCCATGAGGCTGGGCATGTGGACCGACTGGAACAGCCCCGAGGAGCTGAGGAAGCTATCAGACGCCTTGGAGAACCCCATGAAGGAGACCACGTACGTCGGCAGTGGGGGCCCCGTGAAGGGCACCGCCGAGTGGCTTGTGGGGCAGCTGGGCATGCCGAAGCTGGGGGGTAGCTACTACACCTTCAGCGACGAGAACAACTACATGATATGGCGGATGCTGAAGAGCTGCCACGAGCGGGGCTGGATATACTTAGGAGCTGATGCTATGCCCTGGTGCCCCAGGTGCAGTACAGGCATCAGCCAGCACGAGATAGTCACAGAGGGGTACCGGGAGCTCACCCACACCAGCGTCTACGTCCTGTTCAGGCTCAGGGACAGGGAGGGCGCCCTCCTCATGTGGACCACCACCCCGTGGACCCTCACCAGCAACGTGGCCGCGGCCGTGCACCCGGGCCTCACATACGTGAAGGTCCGGTACCGGGACGAGGTCCTGTACCTCAGCAAGGGGGCCCTCAAGTCGGCCATACAGGACCAGAGGAACTTGGAGGTGCTGGAGGAGCTTAAGGGCGCGGAGATGGATGGCTGGAGGTACCACGGACCCTACGACGAGCTGCCATTGATCCGGGAGATGGGTGTCCCCGACGCCCACAGGGTCATCATGTGGGACTCTGTGGGCGAGGAGGAGGGTACAGGCATAGTCCATATAGCCCCGGGCGCAGGCAAGGAGGACCTACAGCTAGGGAAACTCTACAAGTTTCCGGCCCCAGCGCCACTGGACGAGTTCGGCGTCATCATAGACGGGTTCGGGTGGCTCACGGGCACCCACGTCTACGAGTCGGCTGATCCCATATTCGAGGACCTCCGCAGGAAGAACCTCCTCTACAGGACCCAGAAGTACACCCACAGATACCCCGTGTGCTGGAGATGCGACTCCGAGCTTGTCTTCAGGTATGTCAGCGAGTGGTTCATAGACATGGGGGAGAAGCTGGACAAGCCCGAGGACCAGGTCACACCAGAGGAGAAGGACAGGAACCTCAGGTACCAGATAATAGACTCAGCCAAACAGGTGCAGTGGATACCCGAGTTCGGATTGAAGCGCGAGCTGGACTGGCTCCGCAACATGGACGACTGGATGATCAGCAAGAAACGGTACTACGGCCTCGCACTACCCATCTGGAGGTGCGGCTGCGGCTGGTTCGATGTCATAGGCAGCAAGGAGGAGCTGAAGGATCGTGCCGTGGAGGGCTGGGACGTGTTCGAGGGTCACAGCCCCCACAGGCCCTACGTGGACGCCGTGAAGATCAGGTGCGAGAAGTGCGGCGGCGTTGCCTCGCGGATACCCGACGTTGGTAACCCGTGGCTGGACGCCGGCATAGTGGGTTTCAGCACAATCCAGTACAGGCAGGACAGGGAGTACTGGGACAAGTGGTTCCCGGCAGACTTCATAGTGGAGTCGTTCCCGGGCCAGTTCAGGAACTGGTTCTACGCCATGCTGGCTGAGAGCACCATCCTGGAGCGGAGGACCCCTTACCTGACGTGTCTGGGTCACGGCCAGGTGCTGGCCGAGGACGGCCGGGAGATGCACAAGAGCTGGGGGAACGCCATCTGGTTTGAGGAGGCCGCGGAGAACATGGGGACGGACGTGGTGCGGTGGATATTCATGGGCAGCAAGCCGGAGAACAACGTCTTCTTCGGTTACACGAGGGCTAAGGAGGTGAGGCGCCTCTTCTTCATGACGCTGCTCAACGTGTACAACTTCTTCTACCAGTACGCTACCCTGGACCGGTGGACACCCGACCAGCAGCCGAAGACGTTGTCGCATCTGGACAGGTGGATACTCTCCAAGCTGCAGCAGACCCTTATGAGGGTCTCAGAGGCGCTGGACGGCTACGACGCCATGGCGGCGTGCAACGAGATAAACAGGTTCGTGGACGCCCTCAGCAAGTGGTATGTGCGGCGCAGTCGCCGCAGGTTCTGGAAGACGGAGGCCGACGACGAGAAGAGGGCCGCCTACAGCACCTTGTACAGGTGCTTGAAGACGGTGGTGTACATGATGGCGCCGGTCACCCCTCACCTGTCTGAGGCCCTTTACCAGAGGATGGTGAGGCCTGTTGAGCCGGGTCTGCCTGAGAGCGTACACCACTGCAGGTGGCCTGAGGCCGACGCAAGTATGCTGGACGCTGAGCTGATGGCCGAGATGGATCTGGCCATGAGCCTGAGCAGCATGGGCAGGGCGGCCAGGAGTCAGGCCAACATAAAGCTCCGGCAGCCCCTCTCTGAAGCCGTGGCGGTGGTGCCTGAGGCGCAGCTGGCCCGCTTGGACAGGGTCTCGGCCCTGGTCCGCGAGGAGTTGAACGTCAAGAAGCTGCGGGCCTCCACAGACCGGGGTCTCCTGCAGAGCCTGACGGTGAACCCGCTGCCCGCCAAGCTGGGGCGGAAGCACGGCCGCGTCTACCCGCTGGTGGCCGCCGCCGTCAGGGCGTTGGGCTCGGCTGAGGCCAGGGCCTTCAGCGAGGGTGAGCCGGTCACCGTGATGGTGGACGGTGGGCCTGTCGAGGTGCTGCCCGACGAGGTGGAGTTGGTCTCGGTGCCCCACGGCTTGTACTCGGTGGTGGACGATAACGGCATGCTGGTGGGCGTCTACACGGTGATCTCCGGGGACTTGGAGTCTGAGGGCCTGGCCAGGGACATAGTGCGCAGGGTGCAGGCGCTGCGGAAGGAGGCCGACTTCGACATTGACGACCACATAGTTACCTACTTCCGGGGCAGCCCCGAGGTGGATGAGGTCTTCGAGGACGAGGCTGAGTATATTATGGCTGAGACTCTGAGTGATGAGCTGGTGAGGGGCGAGGCCCCGGCGGGCTCAGCGGCTCAGGACTATGAGATCGACGGTCTTAGGGTGAGACTGGGGGTCGTGAAGAGGTAGCCTCATCCTCTTCTCCGGGCCGGGGATGACAGTGGCCGGTCATACTTTTTTTTGGATTGTTTTTAGTCAACTCACATGTTTGATAGCGGGCCCCTGAAGCCTTGGGTAGTAGCCAAGATTGTAGAGGATTGGAGGCCTCTGTTCCGGGTTTGGTGTCATGGTCAGCCGAGTGGCCCTCGCTGGGTGGGTTTCCCTTTATGGGTGAAAAATTCTCCAATAATTGATACCTCCCTACCTTTTTTGCACATCAGGTCGCTTACTCTGCGCCGTGTTTTATGTGCTGAATAGACCGTGTTTCTGTGTGGAATGGACGACGTTTTTGCATAGAATGGGATCGCATCGGACCGGTTCTGTGGCTCCTTTTGGCGCGGGGTACCTGTTTCTGGTTTTTCTTGCTCTACCCCCCCTCCCCCCTCGGGTCTACCGGGTGGATAGCGTGTGTATCGTTTTCAGCCTGGTGGCTTATACCGTCCTAGAGGGTATAAGGCGGAAAAAAATTCCATCTTATACTTCATGCTTTTACTTCGGTGAGATGCTTCCGCGTATCAGTGGCTCTTGCATATAATGAAAAAAGAATAGATTATGTTAGTAGTTCTCGGCCATCAGCTCATAGTAGCTCTTGGGGTGCTTGCAGGCTGGGCACTCGTCCGGAGCCTCCTTACCGTGGTGGACGTATCCGCAGTTGCGGCACTTCCATTTGGCTTCCTTGCTTCTCTTGAAGACGGTGCCCTTATTCACGTTGTCTAGGAGCTTGCGGTACCGTTTCTCGTGCTCCTCCTCCACCTCGCCGATCTCTGTGAAGGACTCAGCCACCTCATCGAAGCCCTCATCCTTGGCGGTCTTGGCGAAGTCTGGGTACAGGATCCCCCACTCCAGTTTCTCGCCGTCGGCCGCTGCCAGGAGGTTCTCCTCTGTGGTGCCTATCTTGCCGGCGGGGTAGCTTGCGGTGATCTCCACCTCTCCGCCTTCTAGGTGCTTGAAGAAGACCTTGGCGTGCTCCAGCTCGTTCTCAGCCGTCTCGAGGAAGATGGCCCGTATCTGCTCGTAGCCGTCCTTCTTGGCCTGGCTGGCGAAGTAGGTGTACCGGCCACGGGCCTGGCTCTCACCTGCGAACGCCTTCAGCAGGTTCTTCTCGGTCTTTGATCCCTTTAGCTTCTTCATGGGTTATCACCCATTATTTCCGCTTTGAAACTTTTAAATGAATGGAAACGGCAGCCGTTATACCCGAGAAGCCCCGGCCTCGTGGATGCGGTACATATATAGCCCCCCGATACCTTAGCCCTTAGACCAAATTGAGGAAGAGCGCACTGGTTCCCTGGACCGAGGTGAACAGCTGGGACTGTAGGGCCTGTGGCAACTGCTGCGTAGGCTACCGTGTGCCCCTCAAGATGGATGAGATGGTGAACGTCACCAACTTCTACGGCCCCGGCGTCCTGGAGTACGGCCTCGGTAAAGCCTACCTCAGGAACCAGCCAGACGGCCGATGCGTATTCCAGAAGCCCCTCATGGGCAGGTGGATATGCACCCTCCAAGGAACCAAACCCACAGCGTGCAGGCTCTTCCCCTTCAGGATACACAACAAGCCTGTGTACAAGAGGGGCGACAACGGCGCCGTCACCTTCCGCGGCCAGACCTTCTACCTGTACCTGGACCCCGAATGCGAAGGCATCGAACTGGGGCATCCCAGCGAAAGGTTCAGGGACCTGGTCGTCCCCGAGATAGTCAGCATGGGCATGGGCTTCCAGGTAAAGCAGAGGTACACCACATCCAAGAGCATCCACTGGCGGCCCACCTGAGAAACCTCTAATACTCTACGGGTGAAGGTTTCAAGGATTCATCATGAGTGAACCCGTCACGGTGGCCGGGTTAACCGTAGGACCCGGCGAGCTGAAGAGAAGCGTTCTATCCTTCCCCGATTTCTGGCCCGACGGACAAAGCCTGGAGGTGCCCTACACCGTCCTCCACGGCTCCATGCCCGGAAAGACCCTGTACGTCCAGGTGGCCCAGCACGGCTCAGAGATCATGGGCCTGGAGGGCATCAGGCGGCTGATGGCGGAGCTGGACCCAGCCAAGATAAGGGGCACACTGATCTACTGTCTCCCCAACCCCCTGGCCTTCAGGGAGAAGACAAGGGCCACCATGTTCGACCCCCAGCCCGGGGGCATGAACAGAATATGGCCCGGCAGGCCCGACGGCACACTCACCGAGAGGATGGCCCACAGGATATGGACCGAGCTGGTCATCCACGCCGACGAAGTGGTGGACCTCCACACTGCCAGCCTCTACTGCCCGGCCTGGGTCTTCTACGAGGCCGACGGCGTCTCCGAAAAGGCGCCCCAGGAGACAGCCCAGCGGTCGGAGGAGATGGCCAGGCTGTTCAGCGCCCCCATCCTCTACGTGGAGACGGAGCCCTACGGAGGACGAAAGACGCTGAGGGCATGCTGCGTGGACAAGGGCGTCCCAGCCATCGTCCCTGAGCTGGGCGGCCACGGCTACTTCGACGAGGAGACCGTGGGCATCGCCTACCAGGGCCTCAAGAACATCATGATCGACCTGGGCATCATCAAGGGCAAGGTGAAGCTGCCGCGGAAGCAGGTGAAGCTCAAGTGGAGGGCCGACCCCAAGGTGTACGCGGCTCACAGCCAGAAGGGGGGCGTCTTCATCCCCACTGTGAAGCTAGGGGACACCGTAGAGAAGGGCCAGGAGGTGGGCTACGTCTACAGCCCCCGCACCTTCGAGGTGCTGGAGCGCTTGAAGGCGCCCCAGGACGGCTACGTGTTCACCATAAGGCAGAACCCTGTGGTGCAGCCCGGCGACAGCCTGGTGGGGGTCCCCGAGGTACTGGAGTGGCTGGAGAACTAGCCCTCCAGGATCAGGGCCATCAAGTATTCGTCGCAGAAGGCATTGGTTAGGTAGTGCCAGCTAGCCTTCTCTAGCCTTCCCTCCTTCTTGAAGCCACAGCGCTCGTATACCTTTATGGCTCTCTCGTTCTCCACCAGGACCTCTAGGCTGACCTTCTTGACGCCCCTCTCCCTGGCTATGTCAACCATGTACTGCGTCAGGATCGTACCCAGCCCCCTGCTCTGGTAGTCGTCGTGGACGGTGATCCCGAACTGGGCCACGTGTCTGACGTGGGGTGCCTGGTTGAAGACGAGGGTCGCGGAGGCTATCATCCTCTCGCCCTCATGCGTCTTCACGAAAGCGAGGATGGGGAGGGCCCGCTCGTAGTTGATGTCCTTGAACCAGCCCTCCACCCTATCCCGGGTAAACTGGATAGGCAAGAAACGTAGACTGTCCTTTGATAGTGACGAGAACATACTCCACGTGGGCTCCAGGTCCCGGTTCTCTTCGGGGCGCAGCGTTACAGCCGTGCCGTCGCGGAGCCTGACTAACCGCGGCTTGACCCAGAAGGGCTCAGGCATGAGATATGATTGGGGAAATGACACATAAAAGGGGTTAGAGGCGCCTCTCCTCGAACTCCTTCTTGATCTCCGCCAGCAGCCCGGGTATTGTCAGTATCTCCACCGTGACCATAGCCATGGCCTTGGCGCCAATCTCCAGACCCTTGTCCCCGCCCGGGGTCATTGTGGCCGCTGCGAACTCCCTGCTGTGCATAGTCATCTCCTCCTGGGTTATCCCCACCATGGGGTGAATACCCGGTACCACGTGGGTCACGTCCGCGAAGTCTGTGCTCCCCCCGGGGGGCATGACTGCAACCTCAACGGGGTCCCTGTACTCGTGGCCCAGATCGTCGAAGGCCTCCGTGTAGAGGCTCTCCAGCTTCTTGTTATGGAGGTTGGACTTCAGCCCCGTGGACACCGTGTGCTCCATGGTGCACCCCGTCGCTATGGCCGCGCCCCTGGCGCTGTTCACCACCATCTCCACCAGGGTGGGCACGTAGCTGGTGTCGCTACTCCTCACCCCGAATCTGAGGGCCGCCCTATCGGGGATGATGTTGCTTGCCAGACCCCCCTCCGTGATGATGCCGTGTACCACGGCGTTGGCGTCGCGGCGGAGCTGCTGCCTGTTGGCGTGGATGGCCATGTAGGTTAGGACGGCCGCGTTGAGGGCGTTCAAACCGTTGTGGGCATCCGCCGCCGCGTGAGCCGTCTTACCCTTGAACACTATCTCTACCCCTGAGACGGCCAGGAAGTTACCCGTCACCATGGAAGTCCCCGTCATGGGGTGGATCATGTAGCTGACGTCCACGTCCTCGAAGACGCCAGCGTTCACCATCCTGACCTTGGCTCCGCCGTAGGGGCCGTGGCCCTCCTCGGCGGGCGTGCCCACGACCCATATCTCCCCAGGCAGGTCCTTCATGAGTTTGCTCACCGCTATACCGGCTCCAACCCCGGCTGTCCCGATTATGTTGTGGCCGCAGCCGTGGCCTACGCCCGGGAGGGCGTCGTACTCGCACAGGATGGCGATGACGGGTCCCCCTCTTTTACCCTTGTAGACCGCCTTGAAGGCAGTGTCCATCTCGCAGAAGGGGTGCTCCACCTTGAACCCGTGTCTCCTCAGCTCCTCCACCAGGAGCTTGCTGGACTTGTGCTCCTCGCTTCCGAGCTCAGGGTTCTCTCCAATATCGTCCTTCAGCTTCTTCAGCTGGGGCATCAGGGCGTCCACTTCCATCTGGACGCTTTTCTTGAGGCTATCAGTGTCAGCCATGAAGATCAATACTGTCTGGCTGTGTGAGATAAGAAACCTACTATCCTGTGGCCGGCTCGGGCTTGGCCTCAGGGGCGGCCTTCTTCCCCAGAAACAGCGGGCCGAACAGGGAACCGAACATGGATGTGGCCATGACTATGGGGACAGCCAAGTCCACGTATATCTTGGGGTCCGGGAAATACATGTGCGGCATCTCTATGACCAGGGGGAGCTGGGATATGACGAGGGCGGTCAACCCGTTGCTGAATATCAGTCGTGAGACCCTGACCTCCAGATCACTTATGTCCACAATGGAGTCCGTGATGTACACGGACACTACTCTCACCGCTCCTATGAGGGCCGTGATGCCCAGCCCGAGGAAGAGGTACTCGGCGTTCAAGGTGATCTCCAGCCCCACGAAGAGGAACAGGAAGGACTTGACGAGGAATGTGATCTCCTCGTGGAAGGACCTCAGCCGCCTCATCTCCACCCGAACGTTCTCCCGGAGCCCGAAACGCTTGGCTAGGAGCGGGTAGTTGGTGAGGGTAATACCGAAGGCCAGGGCGGCTATGCTCCCGGCGCCGGGGCCCCCCATCTCCTCGCTCACAATGTAGGCGACGAAGAGGGCCGCGATGGTCATTATGTAGTTGAAGGGCCTGTTCTTGACGAGGTCCAGTATCTGGACCCAGAGTACCCCCACACAGAACCCTATGAATATGGAGACCGTGAAGACGAAGACGATGTCCTTAATTCCGTCATTGAGGGGGATACTGGGCGACAGTATGATGCGCATGAGGGTCATGGCGGTGACGATGCAGAGGCTGTCAGACACGATGGACTCCAGCACCAGGAACCTCCGGGTGTCCCCTATGTTTGAGCTGTACCTCTGCATGCTGCCAAGGATTCCCAGAACCGTGGAGGTGCTGGTGCCGCCGATCATGGCACCGAACAGGAGCGCCTGCGTGTAGTTGAAGTACTGAGGCATGATGTAGTGCAGGAGGTACCCCACCGACGCCGTGGTGAGGAGAAATGTACAGGCCGCCAAGGCGCTGGACTTCCGCATGGTCTCCTTGAATGTCTTGAGGTCCAGGTTCATGCCAGCCTCGAACATGAGCAGGTTCAACGCCATCAGCACCAGGATGGGGGCCATGGGCCTCAGGAGGTCAGCGTTGAACAGGTTCATGACCGGCCCGAAGAGGACGCCAAACCCTATCAGCCACACGGTGTCCGGGACCCCCGTGTGGGTGAATATTACGCCGCTGACGTAGGCCAAGAACAGGGCGAGGGATACGAGGATTACGATGACGTTCGCGTCCAATAGAACTCACTCAGGCGTCGGGGCTACTCGTTCGTCTGCTATTGGCGTAGAATCGGGCTGTGATTCCTTTAAACCTTCTGGGAGAATAGCTTCAACGCGTCAAAGTTAGCTAAAATAGACGTGTTTTGTTGGTGACGCATCGTATCAGCCTCTACTCCGGCCTGTAGGCGCTCACAAGTATCCCGGCCAGGGTCACAGCGCCGCCGAGGACCACCATCTGGCCCGGCGCCTCCCCCAGGATTAGGTACGCCAGGAGGCTGGCCCCCACGGGCTCCCCCAGAAGGCTCAGGGACACTATGGGCGCGGACACATACCTGAGCGCCCAGTTATACACAGTGTGCCCGAAGATCATGGGGACCACGGCTATTGCCAAGAAAATGATGTACTCGAAGGCGGGGTAACCCGTCAGGGGGACCCCCAGGACCACAGACGCCGCCAGCAGCACCAGGGCGGCAGTGGCGTAGACGGGGGTCACGTAGGAGACCAGGTCCAAGCTCTGCCGTAAGTGCCTGCCCCCGAGGATGTATATGCCCAGCATGACGCCCCCAACAAGAGCCAGAGCGTCCCCGTACAGGCTTCCGGCCCCCGCCCCCATGTCCCCCAGGGCGATGAGGGTGGCCCCCGCCAAGGCAATGACTATACCTAGGGCCGTCCTCCGCGTCACCCTCTCCCCCAGGAGGAAGTGGCTCACCAGCGCCACGAAGATGGGGTCAATGTGGACGAAGACCACAGAGCTGGCGACGCTGGTGAGGCTGAGGCTGGTGATCCACGACGCGAAGTGGACCGCCAGGACCACGCCTATGGCTACGAGGCTGAGGCGTCGTCTCCCATCCATGTCCCTAAGCCCCTTCAGGCCCCCGCCCCTCACGTAGAAGGGCGCCAGGATGAGGGTGGAGAGTACCATCCTGTAGGCCGCTATGGTGATAGGAGGCGCCTCACTCAACCGTATGAGGATGGACGCCGTGGACACCGCGGCGATGCTCACCAGAATAGCCAGGTTGGGGGAGAACCCGGGTTTATCCTCCATACATCCATGGATGCGCGCATCAATGTATAAAACATAAGCACGCGTAGGAGTAGGGATGAGCGTGGCTCCAAAAGTCAGGGTCGTGATAGTGGACTACGACCCGGAGTGGCCGAG
>JBDRQD010000070.1:0-3010 GCA_043826455.1 Candidatus Bathyarchaeota archaeon | reverse complement strand
GATGACGGTCGCAGCGGCCACAGTAGTCTACTTCTCGGTGAAGACGGTAAGAAAATAGTGGGAGAATTAAACCCCCTTTTTTTACAGGACCTCGATGTGGAAGGCCGTCACAACCGTGTCCACGTTCAGCAGGACCCTGGTGATGTGCTCGTCCCCTGCCCCAAGCTTCCGTGTGCTGCCTGACGCGCCTCTACCTATATACCACTCGCTGAAAACCCAGTGAGGGTTCTCGGAGACGCAGCTGAACACCACGCGCCTATCCTTCTCCACGAAGTAGACGCCCGGCGGCGGGTACATGGTTATCCCCTCCACGCCCATGGGCTGAAACATGACCGTCAGCTTCACCTTGCCCTCAGGCGCCTGGAGTCCCGGTGTGGGCCCAGGCTCCACTCCGGGCACCAGCTCCACGCCCGGGGGCAGCTGCACCACGGGCTCAGGCTCAGTCGTCTGGTTGTCAGTCTCCCCATCCTGCGCTGGGGTGGAGTCACCGTCCTCACCCTGTGTAGGTGCCTGCTCAGTCGGTTCCTCAGCGGGCGCCTCCCCCGGCTCCTCAGGAGCCACCGGCTCACCGGAAGGCTCGCTCGCTGCGGGCTCGGCGAACAGCTTGGTGTACACCATGTCCACAACCACGCCGGTGGATGTGTCAAGGTCCACGGCCACCAGAACCTCCGATCCCTCACCTATGCTGCCCCCTAGGTAGAGCTCGGCGGCCCTCCCAGAGGCCTTGCACCACGCGTAGGCGGCCTCGTTGTCCAGGTTGAACTCAACCCTGAAGGGTAGAGACTCATCGGGCTTTACCGCTATGATCCTGCCCTCGTAAAGGTTGAGGAGCGTACACTGGTCTTGATAGGCAACGGCTGCACCTGGCCTCTGAAAAAGTAGGCTCACGTTCATCACTAGAGATATGGCGAATATTGCTGCGACCGCCAGAGACCATTTCACGTTTTTTCTCACAATCATGCCAGTCAACCTGATATCAATAGCCGAGAATAAAAGCTGTATGGGCGTTAGGATACAGATTCCAGCTCCTTTCGTGAAATAGGCCTTAAAATAGCTTTATTTATCAACCCTGATGGTTTTTCTTAACCATTTTTCACTGCATTGTATTAATTTAATATATTTTTAACTACATTTCATTTGGGGGCGGCCTGAAAAAAAGTCGAGGAAAAACCCCGTCAAATACATCGAATACGAGCCCCCTCTTTTGTGACTAACAACAGAAACGGAGACGCGCCCCTTTTTATTAAAATGTTCACCGTTTTTAGTAACATTTACTTTAAGCCGATCAGGTAACCTTACCATGCTACCCAGTACCCTCAACACGATAGTGGCGACCTTCGCCATCAGCCTCCTCTCCCTCGTAGGAATCTTCACCCTCAGCGTTTCCGAGGTCAAGCTCCATAAGCTGCTCTCCGTCCTCATCGCCTACTCGGCGGGCACCATACTGGGGGCCGCCCTCTTCGACCTTCTCCCCGAGGCCGTGGAGATAGTGGAGCGGAGCCTAGTTTTTCCCCTCGTGGCCTGCGGCTTTGTAGTGTTCCTGTTCCTGGAGCGCATTCTGTACTGGTATCACGGTCACGGCCACAGCCACGAGTTCGAGGATAAGAGGCGGAAGGGGCCCACCATGGAGTTCGCGTACCTGAACCTAATCGGGGACTTTGTCCACAACTTCATCGACGGCATGATCATCGCGGCCGGCTTCCTGAACAGCTTCAGCGTTGGCCTCGCGACCACCATCGCGGTGGCCTTCCACGAGCTGCCCCAGGAAATAGGTGACTACGGGATACTGGTTTACGCTGGGTTCGATAGAAGGAAAGCGCTCATCTACAACTTCGCGGCGGCCCTCTCCATAATTCTGGGAGGGGTCTTCGGCTCATTCTTCATCGCCTCCGTGGAGTATTTGAGCGGCTGGATGGTGGCCTTCAGCACCGGCGCCTTCATCTTCCTCTCGGCCTCCGAGCTCATCCCGGAGATGCATGACGAGGAGAGCAGGGTGAGGTCAGCGATCCAGATGCTTATACTGGTCCTGGGGATGCTCACCATCTACTCCCTGGGGATCATATTCGCTGAATGATACCTCTTAAATCCCATGATCCTCTCTGTGATGATGCATGAAGATCTTGAAGGCGGATGAGCAGGGTCTCAGGGAGGCCGCCGGGGTTATACGTGCCGGGGGAGTGGTCATCTACCCCACGGAGACCGTGTACGGACTGGGATGTGAGCCCAGCAACCCTGACGCCACCCGCCGCGTCTGCGAGATCAAGGAGAGGGCCGACAAGCCCCTGCCCCTCATATGCTCGGACATCAGGGCCGCTAGGAGGGTGGTGGAGTTCAACGCCGCAGCCGAGAGGCTGGTTGAGAGGTTCTGGCCTGGACCCCTAACCCTTGTGCTCCCCAGTAAGGTGGACTACCCCATATGGGTCACCCGCCACATGCCCACCCTGGGGGTGAGGGTGCCGGGCCACGAGACGGCCAGGAGGCTGGCCGAGCTAAGTGGCGGAGTCATCGTGAGCACCAGCGCCAACAAAGGCGGAGAGCCCCCATCGAGGACGGCCCAGGGCGCCATCGACCAGATAGGGAAAAAAGTTGACATAGTGCTGGATGGGGGGACGACGCCGGGAGGCGAGCCTTCCACCGTCCTGGACCTCAGCGGGGAGGAGTTTTGGATCCTCCGGAGCGGACCCGTATCCGGGGAGGACATCCTGAAGGTTCTGAGGGGCTAGAGCCTCCAGCCTTTCTCCACCAGGAAGGCCACGTTTTGTTTCTCGGGGACCCCAACGGCTGTGGCTACGGGCTCGCATTTGGTCCTGAATATGTACATGAGGGGGCACGGGGCGGGGGTCTCGGTTAGGGTCTCCCAGTTGGCCAGGCCCTTGGCCACTATGAGGTCCGCGGAGTGGAACCTCTCATGGAACCAGTCCGGTGCCTCGTCCAGGCGCACGCCTAGGGCGGCTACACCCGTGGTTATCACCTCGTCCGCGGCTTCCTTCATTCCCACGGCCTCGGCGTC
>JBDRQD010000069.1:0-14514 GCA_043826455.1 Candidatus Bathyarchaeota archaeon | reverse complement strand
ATTGAGGAAGAAAAGTCCTGGGAGCGGGCACAAAACGGTGGGGCGGATCTGCGAGGAATGCATTGAAAAAGCGAGAAAAGAGCTTGACGGCCTCTTGGAGGCTGAGGCTGGGAAGTGACCGCCAAAATAACGGTCCAGTGTGATGCCGATGACTGTGCTAAGATCGATAAAGGAACGAGGAGCTTCTGCACAGGAGGCCCGGACTCAAAGATTTATGTTAGGAGATCGCAGTGTCGGGGCTACGTCATGGACAAGGCGTATCTCGACGCTCAACTAAAGGAACGGACAAGCAAGAGGGCTGCACCCATCCACGATTATACTGCATCCATTGAAAGGGTAACTACGAGAGAAGAGCTCGATGCTAAGCTAGACGGGAAACGTGTAAAGGAGGACGAGGTTAAATATGGAAACTCGGACGACCCGGCTGCGTGATGGGCCTATTCGCATTGGGCTTGCCACGGGCATCGCCGCTATAATGGCCACTTTATGGTGTTTTCACTCATCTTATGGGTTCCTCTTTTCACCCATGAGCATAGGGCTCTCTGGAACTCATCCGGTTTTTTCTCCACTACGCCGCGGAGAATATAGTTAGGCTGGATGGGGGTGTCGCTTGAAACGTGAATGGCGGGGTCTGGGGTCCATCCTGCTTGTATCTGCACCGTGGAAACGGTATCGTTTCCAGCCTTCACGTTTCTTGGGCGAGGCCTACACATCTAGAGGCCAGGCCACCGTACAAACCTATAAAACGGGGCTATACCCTTAACGCTTTTCTCGTCTCCTCGGGGAACTCTTTCAGCAGCTTCCTTATGATACAGGATGCAAGGTATTCCTTGAGTTCTGCTTCACTGTACCTGTGGTGGTATACTCGATGGTGGCCTCCTTTTCCCGTTTTCTCATCGTAGTCCAGTATGCCGTTGTCTACCATGGCGTTGAGGCTGTTGATGATGCTGGCTCTGCTGATGGAGCCCCCTGGCTGCGTTTTGACGTGGTTCCACACCTCTAAGCTTTTAGCGCCATTCTTGACGGTCCATAGGTATCTTAGGGTGAGTGCCTGGTAGGGTTTGAAGGACATCTCGTAGCCCGTCTTTGACAGATCCATTTCTAGTGACATGGATGTCAATATCAGCCAGATCAGATATTTAAGTTATATCTTTCTCTAATTGATAGGAACAACCGGGGTTTAGAGTGGAACCCAATGGATTCTTCCACCCAAGTCAACTCCCCTGGGATAGATATGGGACTCAAACGCGGATTATCTAGTATGATCAGTGTTAACTGAGTCCACTCTGACTCCAAGGTATAGACGCTACCGCAGCTAGGGTAAAAACCCGTTTCAAGCCGGCCTCAGGGAACCACAAACAGAGTTATATGACCAGCTATTCCCTAACATATGGTCCTTGAGGTTCCTTGACAGTCAAACTGCGAACAAAAGTAGCTTGCCCAGAGTGCGGCGGATCCAGCTTCCTCCAGGACCCTGAGGCGGGTGAGCTGGTGTGCCGGACATGCGGCCTCGTGATCTCGTCCACACCATTAAGCAGAGAGCCAGAGTGGAGAGCCTTCGACCAGGAACAGCAGGACAAGCTCCCCAGGGTCGGAGCCCCCGCGACGTGGACCCTCCACGATAAGGGATTGAGCACCACCATGGGGTGGCGGGACCGTGACGCGATGGGGAGGAGGCTGGGCCCGGAGGTGCGGGCCCGGCTATACCGGCTCAGGAGGTGGCACCAGCGTAGCAAGGTCTCGGACTCGACGCAGCGTAACCTGGCTCACGCCTTGAGCGAGATGATCAAGATAAGCTACAAGCTTAACCTGCCCAGGAACGTGGTGGAGACCTCGAGCATGATCTACCGCCTTGCCGTCCAGAAGCAGCTCATCCGTGGGAGGACCATCCAGAGTGTGGCTGTGGCCAGCATCTACATGGCCTGCAGGCAGTGCGGGGTCATCAGGACACTGGAGGAGGTGGCGGACGCCGCCGACATCACTAAGAAGGAGGCGGCCCGGAACTACAGGTTCCTGCTCAGGGAGCTGAAGCCCACTGTGCCTCAGGTGGACCCCCAGGGCTATATCAGTAAGATCGTGAATAGGCTGGCCTTGACGGGGAGGACGGAGAGGCTGGCGATACTGATTCTGAACCAGGCGTCGGATATGAAGCTCACCGTCGGCAGGGGTCCCTCTGGGATAGCCGCGGCCTGCGTCTACATCAGCAGCCAGTTGACCAGCGAGAGGCGGACTCAGGGGGAGATAGCGAAGGAGGCCCAGGTCACCGAGGTCACCATCAGGAACAGGTACAAGGAGCTGGCTCAGCGAATGGAGTTCACCGTCCTGCTGTAAATGTCTTTCAGCATGCGCGCCGGCTTCGGGCTGCAATCACATATCCGGTTTCATGGACCACATCCATGGCAGTTCGGGTTCGCCCAGTCAAAATTACGGTCTCCTGGACCATGTTATGTGGCGGGCTAGCCAGCTAGGAGATCTATAGAACATCTTTGATATAGTCAAAATTAAGTAACTTGAAGTAGAATATGCTATTCTTTTCGACTATATGTTTTCTGTTTTGTCAATTTGAACTCAGGGTGAGGGCGGCGGGGATCGAACACAAATTTACTGGTAAAATCCGAGGGTTGTACTGACACCGGGAGAGTAGCTCGGGAGAAGCCCATTCAACGGGTAGGTCTCAAGAACCAATGTTTCTAAGGGCAAGCCAACCACCACTCAGGACATACTCTAGCAGGAAACCTTTTTCATCTTTTCAACATACCGTCTAAATACATACTCGATTTCTTTATCTCGTCGTATAGTTTGGGCTCTATCCTCGTCATATTGTTACCTTTGATTGGTCACCGATTATGAATCTCTGCCTTTGAGGAGGTTGTTTTCGTGACTTGGTGACGTTTCCGCCTATGAGGCTGTCCGTGATGCGTGTGTCTCCCACACCATATTAGTATGTATAATGGATCTCATGTGGTGTTACGCGATACTATTCAAGCGGATAGTGTCTTCAGTAGCTCCGCTGCCGTTACGATCTTGACCTCTCTGAATTCACCCACATTTAAAAGGTGATGGTCCCCTGAAACGATGTAATCAGCTTCGGCTTCGAGGGCACATTCTAGGACCATGTTGTCGCTTGGGTCTTCCAGCATTATGTCGATGGCTTGCTTGGGACTGACTATTTTGAATAAGAGCAGGTAGTAACTGCGTACCATTTCTACTTCGTCCTGTGATAGATTAAATTTTGGGTATCTGAGGGTTCTGCAGAGTTCTTCGATGAGTTGTTTTGAGCTGTACCCGTGGATGAAGCCTTCCTCCACGGATTCTATGAGCTTTGACTCGTTTCCCTCCCAGAACCAAGCTGAGACGAGTATGTTTGTGTCGAAGACTGCTTTAAGGCCGCTCTCTCGCCCACTCGATGGCATCGTCTACGTCCTTCCTCGTTATGTCTAGCTCTTCCATCTTCTTCCTCGTGGGTTGTGATAGGAGGCTGAGGATGCTCTCCCCGCCATTCAATCTTTTTAATATGATGAGGTCTCCTCTGGCGTATGCGATGAGCCTGTCGCCCTCCGTCAGGTTCAGGCTCTCTCTTATAGGCTTGGGTATGACGATCTGTCCCTTGGAGCTTATCTTGGTTACGTCGAGCATGTCATGTAAGATTTGTCTTACCTGTTAAAAAACGTTCCGAGGGTCATAACATTCATTCACGTATAGAATATGTGTTAGACCCTCTCAGTTATCTGTTCGGAGGACTTCGAGATGAACCTCAGAAGGGTGTGGTGGAGGAACACGTTGAGGGGTCTGGCGAGGGTCGGGGGCTACGCGCGCCAGCCTGTTGCTTTATTGCATGTTTATGTCAACTCCCTCACCACCAGAATGACGACAACGATCTAGCCTTCCAGGGCCTACTCAGCCGAAGAGCAGCCACCGCCACCCGAGGCCCCTCAGCAGCTTAAGGTTGTCTAGGCCGGGTACCAGCAGTCGGAGAGGACGCAGTCGGGGTTGAAGCCCCGCTCCTCAGCCTCCATGAGCATCTCCCTGAAGCCTTCGCTCTTCGTCGATCCTCCCATGGGCTTGTCGTAGACCCTGAAGTTGTACGGGATGAGCTTTTCGTCACCGGTCCATAGGAGCGTCAGCAGGTTTACTTTATTCTCATGGCGGTTTCTACTATTATTCCCTCTTCCCGCAGACTGTACGAGACCCTCTTAGCGGACCTCATACCCGGAAGCTTCTGCACGATCAACGAGCCACCATACTCCAAGGTGCCCTCACGGAGACCGAACTCTAGGACACCGTCCCCGATGTTCTTCAAGGCATTCACAAGCTTGTCATCGTGAACGCCGCTGGGCAGTACGGCGAAGCCTACGCCGCCGAAGGCGCGTATCGTCGCCCTCCAGTACATCATCAACCGCGCGCGGGCCTAGCCCTCTGCAACCAGGTGCGGGACAGGCTCTACAGGCAGTGGCTTAAGGGCCATGGCCCGGCGGATAAACCCCGCGCGCGTGTATAAAATGATATATATCATAATATACCAAAATGTGGTATAATGTGATATAAATGACGGTGCCTCTGCTGCTGAAAAAGCTCCGCATCGACGGGAAAGAATTCGTTAAGAACGACGAGCTCAAACGCTATTGCGAAGCGATGGGCGTCGACTACACAGCCACAGTCAGGTATCTCACCGCTCACAGTCACCTGGTTCGAGTATTCCGAGGCGTATTCTACTTAAAATCGCTGGAAGAGGAGGAGCTTGGAAAGTCCCGTTACACGCATCTTGAGCTTGTGGCGAAGGGGCTGGGGCTGAAAGGCGTAGAGAACTGGTACTTTGGTCTATACACCGCTCTGAAGCTGAACAACATGACCCACGAGCACTTCTCCGTAGACTATGTAGTCAGCGACAGCATGTTCAGGGCGAAGCCCATCAACATAGCCGGCTACAGGTTCAGGTTCCTGAAACTTGCGCCGAGGCTCTTCGGGTTCGGAATTAAGGCTGAGGGTATACGGTACTCTGACCCGGAGAAGACCGTGCTCGACTTTGTTTATACTTGGCGGTACAACGGGGTACCGAGAGAGAGAATCCTGCTGGATCTTACGGAATGGTCGGAAAGACTGTCGAAGGACCGTTTACGCGAGTACTCTGGCTACTACCCGAAGACGGTGCGCGGCATAGTGGAGGCGATGAGTTGAGGCTGCCTTTCGTCAACGAGGTATCGAAGAGGACAGGCGTCAAGAGGGCCGACCTGATCGAGAAGGACCTGCTGCTGCACCAGATACTTGCCGACCTTTCATCAGACCTCTTCTTCTCGGATAGCTTCCTGTTCAAGGGCGGGACATGCCTGATCAAAGGCTACATCGGCTACTTCCGCTTCTCCGAGGACGTCGACTTTACGTGGCGCGACCAGTCCGTCTACGAAGGCAAATCCGGGAAGGAGATGCGCCGGTACCTGTCCACCCTCATAGACGATGCGGGAGGGTTATTCGAGGAGATATCGGCTCGGCGCGGCTTCGACTTCAGGTGTGCCAAGCGCGACAGGAACTATGTTGAGCTAGGCGGGAGCGACAAGATATGCACCTTCAAGCTGTGGTACGACTCCGAGGCCCTTAGATGGAGGAGCTTCATCAAGGTTCAGGTCAACTTCGTGGAGAAGCTGCTGTACCCCCCTGAAACGATTATGTTGCAGAGCCTGTTGACAGGTGCGGATGCTCGTACGAAGCGAGAGATGGGGCTTCTCTTCCCTGAGCAGTCCGATTATCTTCAGGCAATCCCTTTCAAGGCATATGAGGTTCGGGAGATGCTTGCCGAGAAGATACGTTCGATTCTCACGCGCAGTGGCGTCAAGGCGCGTGATTATGTGGACGTATATGTCATCGGAAAGCGGTTCGGAGTTAAGCCTGACGATGTGCTTGACCAGGCAATGGAGAAGATACAGTTCACGCTCGGGCTGTATGAAAAGTACCGCCGTAACCTGGATGCTAGGAAAGCCGTCCTCGGGGCAGAGCCTTTCACGTGGGGAGAGGAGCGTGGGCTTTTACTCGAAGAAATCGATGAGACCGAGTTCTACGAGTTCTTGGAATCATTTAACGAGTTCATCTTGAAAGTAGTTAACGGTCTCGGGTAAGGTCATTGAGGGCGACCTCGAAATATCATCCGATGAGCAAGCTGAGTGAAGGCGTAGTTGAAACCTTCTAAAGGGGGGGTTTATCTTATTCTCATGGCGGTTTCTACTATTATTCCTTCTTCCCGCAGACTGTACGAGACCCTCTTAGCGGACCGCATACCCAGAAGCTTCTGCACTATCAACGAGCCACCATACTCCAAGGTGCCCTCACGGAGACCAAACTCCAGGACACCGTCCACGATGTTCTTCAAAGCATTCACAAGCTTGTCATCGTGAACGCCGCTGGGCAATACAGCGAAGCCTACGCCGCCGAAGGCGCGTACCGTCGCCCTCCAGTACATCATCAGCCCCACCACCTCATTCAAACTATATGTGTGAAGGATGTGGCTCAGGTCAAGCACCGCCCACCGGTTCTCCTTGATCTTACCCAGCAGATCCGTCTTCAGCGCCGTCAGGGATTCGCTGAGGGTGACGCGTAGCTTGCTGAAGCTCTCAGGAGCCAGCTCCGCCAGCTGCTGGAGGTCGGGGGTGAGGACGTTGATGAATACGAGGTTTCCGTTCTGGATGAACCTGTTCAGGCTCCAGCCGTAGACGGCCATCTCCTGCTGCACGTTGTAGCTGGATGTCTCGGTGGTGTAGTACGCGGCTTTTCCGCCGTTGTTTAGGTGGTTGATGAGGATCTGGTTGATGAAGGTGGTGTACCCTGACCCTATGGTGCCTATGATCTGTATTAGGCCGCCGTTGGGCAGGCCGCCTCCCAGGAGGTCATCCAGTCCAGGTATGTTCGTGGGGTAGTGGGATGGTTGGCCCGGTTTTTCCTGTTCCTTGAGGGGCGCTGAGGGTTTGCCCTGTGGGGTGGGTTCGTCGGATTCGATGGTTGGGAGCTGTGGCTGCCTGTCCTCGGAGGCGTACCTGCTGAAGGTTTCCTCTATGGCGTCGCTGGTCTCCCTTCGTCTCCTGTTATCCGACACTTGTTCTCACCTCACCTGAGTTTGATATTTTTTTAAAAAAGGGGGAAAGAGTCACGGTTAATCCGTAAGCCTAGCTTAGGACTTTAAAGGTCGCGCAGTTCTGACTACCTCTGTTGCCAGTGTCTGCACTGGAGACTACCGTTATAGTGTAGCCAGTTCCAGCTGCAGGCTCAGGGCTCAACCTTATAGTAGCTGCGACCGTGAATGTGCCAACACCATCTAGCCAAGTCCAAGTACGTTCAGAAGCAGTTATTGTCTGAGCGGCTAGTGATGCACCAGTCGGTGGATTTAGTATTACACTGACGGATTTGGTTGTGGGGAGTGTGCCGGTCCACAATACGACGGGTTTCTCGTAATAGTCCATAGCAGTTACTTTGAAACTCCAAAGGGCGGCGCGGTCGTTTATCGTATATGTACTTGGTTGCCCGTCTGCGGCAAAGGTGAAGTGGTGTAGTGCGCCTGGGAAGTTGTTTGGCGTGTAGTAGGTTCCTTCGACTGAGAAGCCATTATCCGTCACCATTCGAATCATGTAGGCAGATGAGGTTTTAAGCTCCCCAGCCGGCAACGTGATCTGGTTAGTAGCATCTACGGGTTCAGCATACCATTGCTGCGCTCCACCAACCGCTTGGGCTGTGGTGAATCCGAAGGTGCTTAACACTCCGGCCGGGACAGCCATGTTAACTTTGTCCACTTTCGCAATCTGGGCGTCCGCTCTGTATATGTAGAGTGTCTGTATTACGGCCCCAGTTGTGCCCGTGTTTCTAACAGAAACTGATATCTGCATGGTGTCTTTGTAGTTGAAGAACTGTACCTGGTCTATCCTTATCGCTGTCTGCGATTGTGTTGCCTGGCTTTTTACCATGGAGTTAACCCATGAGTACATGACCACTGAAGCCGCGACTGCGACGGCGATCATCAGCAGCGTGGCTATCACTGGGCTTACGGCTTTTCTGTTTGTTACTCTATTTTTCATTTTTTTCGCCTGTATAATAGGGGGCCGTCCCCCACACTTCCCTCTATCGAGGCATCACTTGACCCCCAACTGTGGGTAATATGGCATACAAGTGGCGGTCAAGAGATACAGGCACTTATTTTTGCCATGGATATGTTAAAAATGCTAAAAGAATGATAAATCATTTAATAAGAATATGAAACCCGTTCACCTGCCACTTAACTAGAAACAAGTGAAACCAGCCGCAGAGAAGCTACAATCTATCGTTTCCGCTGCCCGTCTCATCGATCTCCGGTAGAAAATACGTCGCCGGCAGCAGGTCCCTGGCTCGGAGCGCCTTGACGACGGTGCTCCTGATCCAATCGGAGACAGACAGCCACTCCCGTGCCGAGGCGTTGTCGATCGCGTCCTTGATCTCCGGAGTCACCCTGATGTTCATAGAGACCGTCCTCTTCTTTCTCCTTATCCTAGGCATAAACGAATCATCCCAGCCCCAGTATGTCGAGGATCAGCCAGCAACCCTCCGTTAGAGATGGGGAACACTGGCTAATATCGTTTTGGTGAACCACCACCCAACAGACTTGGTGGCTTCCTGACTCACCGAGGCGACTTGCCCAGCTTCGCTTAGTTGGGTAGCGGCCACCTCTCCTACAGGCGTATACTCGGCTCGCTAAGCCTACCCAAGCCTCCGCCTGAGGACGTTGAGCGCCGCGTCAACATCCCTGCCAACGGTTAAGCCACACATGGGGCACCGGTGTGTCCTCAAGTACGCGCGCGCGTAGACACCGTTCTCCCGAGCAGGCTGTACCCATCAAAACATATTCAAATAGTAGGCTATCATGATTGCCCAATTCATCCACCCACCTAGCTATTATAGTAGCCAAAATTATATGGTTGTTTGGCTGCTATGATAGCCAAGGATGGACCATGTCCATGATAACTGACGCTGACTTGCTTAGAATATTGAGACAACATAACCCATGGTGGACCACAGAGAAAGTCCCTGAAACCCTGGCGCCAAGCCATCGAAGAAGAGATTTTCATGTCCTCAAAGAGAGTCTAAACACAAAAGATATCCTGGGACTCATCGGCGCTAGAAGGACCGGAAAAAGCACCTTGATGTATCAACTAGTCCAGCACCTCCTAGAAAGAGTCGATTCCTCAAGAGTGATGTTCCTGAAGGTCGACGACTACTACCTCAAAGTAGATGAAGAAAGCATTAAAAGAATATTCGAATTATACTCGACAAACATTCTAAGAACACCTCTAGAGAAACTAGATGAACCAATCTACATATTCCTCGACGAGATACAAAGCCTACCTGAATGGGGGGATACCATGAAGCAGTGGCTCGACTTCGGCTACAAGATAAAGTTCACGGTATCCAGTTCATCAAGCGTCACCCTACGGCGGGAAAACACTGAAACCCTTGCAGGATGCTTCCACCCTCAAATCATCCGCCCAATGAAGTACCTTGAAGTTGTAAGGTTCAAAGAGAAAGACCACGAGAAATACGATGAGATTAACAGGGCCCTTACAGGAGCGCTGGTCGCCTCAATTAGAAGCGGGTCTCCTAGCTTAATTTATCAGGCTTTTAACCTATTAAACCAAAGGTTAGCGTCAGAGAGAGACCAACTGCTCATATATCTTCAGCAATACCTGATGAAGGGCGGATACCCTGAGCTCATAGAAACAGAAGACGTGTACAAAGTCACAAACACCCTAAGAGATTACCTGGACCAAACGATCTACAGAGATATTGTAAAGACGTTCCTGATCCGCGACCCCCGGTCCTTTGAGACCCTTTTCACGGTTCTGGCGAGTGAGTGTTCCCGCCGTTTAAACTACTCAACTCTGATAAGGGAGCTGGGGATCCGGAAAGAGACTCTGAAAGACTACCTCCTCTATTTGGAGCACTCTTTCCTGATTACAGAGGCCAGGTTCTACACTCGTAGCCGTCGAAGCCAGGAGCTGAAGGAAAAAAAGATATACATAAACGATGTTGGTCTGAGAAACGCGGTAACAGGGTTCCTTAACCCCAATATCATAAGCCTCCCAGAGCAGATGAGGTTAGTAACAGAGAACGTGGTAGCCGACCATTGTAGAAGACTCAAGTTCGAACTGGAGCACGAACTAGACTCGACCATCTTCCACTGGAGCGATAAAAAAAGCAATGAAGTGAATATCGTGGTTGAGCTCTTCAAAAAACCTATACCTATTGAGGTAAAGTATCAGGAAAGGGTCTCAGAGTCAGAGCTAGTCGGTGTACACGAGTTCATTGAGAGGCACGAGCCCCCCATCGGCTTTGTGGTTACAAGAAATGATTTGAAACTGGAAGGAAGGCTAATCTTTGTTCCGCTTTGGCTATTCTTATTCCTATGTTAAGCAGGAGGCCTCAACTCAACGCTGGGAGTCACAAGCTACGTAGAAAAGCTACATCCTCAAACAAACTCTCCTCTGAGGCTTCTGGTTACATGAGTAAGGTTTGGAGTTTATCGGATGGTCGTAAGAAGACCCTCCTATTTGCACGCGTACGCCGCGGATTCGAGGCCCCCAATAAACCTCATGAATTATTGAGTCTGCCTGCGCGTGCTCTACTGATCAGTACCTAATTTGGAGATATACGTTTGAATTTGCTCTAAAAACACCTCCGGGTCTTTCGGGGATATGAATACTCGTTTACCTTGTTTTAACTCGATCATTACGCCCTTAGCTACAGTAAAGGTAGGGATTAACCCCCAGAGTATCTGATGTAATAAACCTAATTTAGTAACATTGAACCCTTTCACATCGTGAAGGTTAATCTTCTCAGACCCAAAAGACTGGTAAATTAATAGGTAGTTACCCGAAACCAGATAACTAACTTTGAGGTGCCCATATAGCATTAAACTAATTGTAACCACCATGATAGCGATAGAAACCTGAAAACCCTGTAATTGCAACTGGTAAAAATTAGACAGCTTGAAGGTAAGATAAAGATCATAACTCGCTACCACAATTACGAAAACACCGATAATAATTTCCCCCTTAGAACGGGTTGGCACATTTTTAATATCTCCTGGAATCAAATTGTTTCCTACTCCATCACGCATCCATAATAAAGGGAGAAAGCGAAATATATCTATACGTATTTCACTTGCAGTTAAACTTAAACACATCATATGCCTTTGGGGGTTGAGCTAACCAGAGAAACCACCACACTCACAGACGCGCGCGCATTCATACAGAAGAAGGTCACACCCTTCGGAACAGGAGCCAAGGTGGACTGCCGCAAAGAGTACCTGGACCGCACAGTATACCCGGTAGTCTGCAAGGAATGACTTGGAGACCTGCGCCCGGCTCCAAGAGGAGAACACCGGGCTCTAGGAGAACCTCGCCAGGCTGGTTATGAAAGGCCTAAGCGTGCCCTGTACGAACAGCCTAGTTGAGAGGCTGATGGGTGAGTGGCGAAGCGGGTCAAGCAGGTGGATGCACTGGAGTACGACGGATCTGCGTGCGCGAGATTCGGGTGTATCCTTCTAGCTGTCGGCAGGCATCTGGTAGAGGTAGCGGACTGTTGCGGGGAGCTTGATGGTGGTGTCTGCTATGGGTAGCTGCGTCCTCTTTCGCCTTGGTCCCTGTTTTCGTGTTCTTATCTGGGGTTTTGAGGGATTCTAGGTCTAGGGTGAGCTCTCCTCGCCTGACGAGCTTCTCGTCGGTCTCTTTACCCCCCAAGGACTAGAAAAACGTCGAGTCGGATATAATAGTTTTACCTAACAATCCATAAAACAAAATACTAAAATAACCAATCATTCACCTATTATACATGCAAACAAAAATTCTCCTCAAGATTTTTTTTGGCTTGCTTATTAGTCTAATAGGGTTATCCATGTACCAAAACCCTGAGCTAAACTGGGGAGGAGTAACACAAACCTTCTTCGAAGTCCTCATGAACATCTCAACAGAGACACTGAGACTATCTAGAGACCCCATAGGCGTTCTAGGGTTAACATTAATGATCTTCGGGATCTGGTTCACAATAGAATCAGCAAGGCAACTATTCCTCAAGTGAACTATACCTAGAGAAGCTTCCCAGTATTTTACACACGCACCAGTTGAGTAGAGGCTGCCTCTCCAAAGTGCTCAAGTGAATCAATCACTATCCTGTACCTATTTAGCGCGCACACTACCCCAGAAAGATTATTATTTTTCCATTCTCCGATATACAGATATTCTATGATGACGTTTTCCTAATCCAGAGCCATGAACAATCTATGTTACCATAAAAGGATGGCGATATCGGAGATCATTTCCGTTTTACTTTTACTTGTCATTATAGTTTTCTGCTCCTCGTTAGCAACCGTAGCAGCTTATAGATGGCTAGAACTTCAAAGGCTAGATAAACTTCCAACCTTCAAGGAACGTTTCATCATTGAAGATGTATGGTTTAAGAGCGTTAATGATAAGAAAGTAAGCCTTACTCTTATAATCAGAAACACGGGGAAAGTTGATGTAACGATCATCCATTGTTTAGTGAACAATGTTTTTGTTCAAGAAATGACGCCTGAAGAGCTTTTCCTCAAACCGGGACAATATAAAGAAATAGAAGTTCGATTGATGAACGCATGGGTCCCAAATGAACTACACAAGATCAGTCTACAAACTCTTAGAGGAAAAACATTTACCATTTATGATACCCCTTGATCCGTGCAGGCAGACTCAATAATTCACCCGGGTTCACGAGACCCAGACCTTACACGAAGCCCACTTCATCTAAATGAAGAAGCGGGCGCGCGCCAGCGTGTTGCGATATTACATGTTTATGTCAACTCCATCACCACCAAAACGAGGACAAAGATCTAGCCTTCCAGGGCCTGCCCAGTCGAAGAGCAGCCACAGCCACCAGCAGCACCGTGACCACGCAGAGCAGCGTGTGAACCACCGCGTTCCTCAGCCCCCATAGCTTGAGGCACTCCAAGCCCACCGAGTCTAGCCTGGAGTTAACCCTCTCCACCGCAGCCCTACCAACCTCATACAGCCTCCTCTCCTCCACCGGCCCACTGACCCTGAAACACCTGTCAACCCTCAGCACCTTTTCCCCGCCCCTCTGGTTAGACGTGTAAGGTATGACCGGCTCAGCCCCGTGCCCGATGATGCAGTCCCGTACACGCCTGCTGCTGTACTGAGGATCAGCCGCCACAGCCTTAACCTCCTCAACCACCGCGGAAGCCTTGCCCAGAAGCGTCTCCAAGTGCTTCTTCTCGTTCTCGTTGGCCGAGGCCCCCACCACAGCCACAGGCATATCGGACCCCACATCCATAGCCACGTGAGCCTTGTACCCCAGGTCATAGGATTTGCCGTCCCTGCCCACCCGTGCCTCAGGGTCAGAGAGGCCGCGGCTGTCGTCCGCCGTGTCGCGCCTGCTCCAGGCCTCGATGAAGGTGGCGTCCAGGGCCAGCGTCTCGCCCTTAACGATGCCTCCTTCCACGAGCTCCTCCAGGAGGCCATTCATCACGGCTTCAAGCCTCTCGGGGCCTACACGGTTCCTGAACCTTGTGAGCTGGGATGGGTGGCTGGGGTTTCTCGTGCTCCTCGATGTCGCAGATCTCTCTGAGCCTCGTCGTTCCAGAGGCACCTGTATAGCTCCCGGTCGCGGGGGATGTTCCTCAGCTGCTTCACAACTAATGCCTTGAAGATGCCGATGGGGCTTCTGGGTGGTCTACCCGGGCCTTCCTGGTGGTATGGCTGGATGATGATCTCCTCTATGTCGTGGAGGTCCAGTTTGGAGAGGATGGATGCCACATCCTCGTGTTTCTCCCTCTTCACCTGAGTCTAAACATAACCAGGATATTTGTTGCACGGAAATGCTAACTCCAAGAATATCGCAACACGCTGGCGCGCGCGGTTACGGACTGGAATTCTTCACCCGCGGTGAAGCCGCTCCAAATAAGGAATATGGATCAGTACTCCCTATTCTTCATATATCAAGGGATTAATCGATAAAGCATGAGTGACCTGACCGCGAAGATTGATGTATTGGACCTGATAATCCACGTGCTATATGAACATGAGAAGAAACTGGATGAGGCTATATCTAAGCTTGATTCTCGGGTCAACCGCATTGAATTCATAGATCAGTATGGCAAGTCCGTCACCATGAAAGACCCTGAAAGGAAGTAGACAGAAGCGTCAACTACCTCCCTACAAGTAGGGAGGCTTGTCCCTGAGGAGGAACAAGATGTCCAAAAAAGCTCCCCGAGACGATAGGCCTGTTGACGTTAGCACGCGCCGCTATGTTAACAGCGGCGACGTGGTCAGCGTCCCCAGCGTAGGAACACCGAGTACACCTGAAGCTGTCCCTGTCGCGCGCGGGGGAATTCAATAATTAGGTGTTGCTGGCTTGACGTCGTGCTTCTATACAAGCAAATAAGCCACCTCCCAGCCAGGTTCAACCAGAGAACACCCCAGGAAACCCTCGACAATGGATCTCAGGCACCGTGAAACC
>JBDRQD010000068.1:0-30499 GCA_043826455.1 Candidatus Bathyarchaeota archaeon | reverse complement strand
CATGCACAACCAGAGAGCCAGGACCCTGAAGGCCGTGAGCAGAGAGGTTGTGGAAAAGTACGGCGGGGACCTCTCAGAGGTATTCGATAAGAGTCTCCCCGAGGCGCGGGAGGAGCTGGTGGAGCTCCCCGGCGTGGGGTTCAAGACGGCCGACGTGGCGCTTATGTTCGTCTCCGGGCACCGTGTCGTTCCGGTGGACAGGCACATAGAGAGGATATGCAAGCGCCTGGAGATCGTGCCCAGGAACGCGTCCTACGAGGACATCCGCAGGGTGCTGGAGGACGCCTCCTACCCCGACAGGTACAGGGAGGTACACCTATCCTTCATCCGGTTCGGGAGAGAGGTCTGCAGAGCGCAGCGTCCCATATGCGGCGAATGCTTGCTGAACGCAACATGCCCCTACCCAAAAAAAGCCATCAAACCACAACAGAGTGCAGCCCACACCACATAGAACGGCGCAGCCAACGAACCCGCATAAAACAACGGCGGCGATGACGGCTGACACCCCTGACCACCACCACAAAAGAACCTGAAAAAAGCCTCCGATCCAGAAAAAAAGCCCAAAAAAAGGGGAATCATGATGACGACGACAGGACCCCCCCTCCCCCCCCAACGCACACACACACACACAGAGAAACGCCAAACCCACCATACAACGAAAACCAGAGACCAGCAACGTAATCCTACAACATACTCACATTACTATACACCAACCATTAAACTATGCACACCACACACACAAAATAAACAGAAACAAACCAGTAGATACACTACTCCACCTTCTACGAATCCTTTAAATCTAAGCCATGTTGATTCTTTACAGCCTAAAAATAGGAGTGTCATTAAATGCCACGCGTACATTCACCGAAGAAAGGGTCGTTGTCCTACTCGCCCCGCAAGAAGGCGAGAAACCCAAACGGACGCGTCTCTTTCTGGCCCACCCTGGACAAGGAGCCAGGGCTGGTAGGCTTCGCAGGATACAAGGCAGGCATGACTCACCTGTTCTACATAGAAGACAGGGAACGAGTTCCTGAGTACGGGCAGGAGATAAAATCCGCTGCCACCGTAATAGACACTCCACCCATGCTGGTAATCGCAGTCCGCGCCTACAAGAAGACATACGACGGCCTAGAGGCCATGACCGAGGCGTGGATGGCAAACCAGCCTAAAGACCTGTACAGGAGAATACCCTTCACAACGGACCCCAACCCAGCCGAGAAGCTGGCGGAGATCGAGAAGAGCCTCGACAAGGTCGCCCAGATAAGAGTCATAACGGCGACCCAGCCCAGGCTCGCAGCCGTCCCCAAGAAGGCGCCCGACATCATGGAGATCCCAGTGAGCGGAGGAACCATGGAGGGCCAGTTCGCCTACGCAAAGAGTCTCCTCGGCAAGACCATCACCATACGCGACGTCTTCAAAGACGGGGAGAGCATCGACCTCGTGGGCGTAACCAAGGGCAAAGGGTTCCAGGGCCCGGTGAAGAGGTGGGGCATACGCATCCTATCCCGTAAATCCAGAAAATCGAAGAGAGCCGTAGCCAGCATAGGCGCCTGGTCACCCAGACGGGTGCTACCCCAGGTGCCTAGGGCGGGCCAGATGGGCTTCCACAACAGAACAGAGTACAACAAACGGATAATGATGATGGGAGAGGACGCGGGCCGAGTCAACCCCAAAGGAGGGTTCAAGAACTACGGCCTAGTCGAGGGAGACTACCTGCTCCTCAAGGGCAGCGTCATGGGCCCAGCCAAGAGGCTCATCAAGCTCAGAAAGACTGCCAGAGACGCGGGCTACCCCGAGGAGACGCCCCAGGTGACCTACCTACACACCGAGTGGAAGAGGAGCGACAAACAATGAAAGTATCAGTTCTCAGCCTGAAGAACGAGAAGGTCGCAGAGGTAGAGGTCCCCAAGGTCTTCGAGACCCCTGTACGTCATGATGTAATAAAGCGGGCGGTCGTCGCCCTCCAGAGCACGAGGTTCCAGCCCCAGGGCAGGGACCCCATGGCGGGCAAGAGGACGACCGCAGAGTCCCATGGAACAGGCCACGGCATGGCCCGAGTCCCCAGGCTCAGGCAGGGCAGCAGAGCCGCCTTCGGCGTAAGCATAGTAGGCGGCCACGCGGCTTTCCCGCCCACCTCCGAGAAGATCATCGTGAAGCGGATCAACAAGAAGGAGAAGAGATTCGCCATAAGGTCGGGTATCGCGGCCACGGCCGTGAAGGAACTCGTAGAAAAGAGAGGACACAGAGTCCAGAGCGTAGAACAGCTGCCACTAGTCATCGACGACGAGGTGGAGAGCCTCAACAAAACCAAGGAGGTCAAGGACTTGTTCCAGGCCCTAGGGATCTGGTCGGACGTGGAACGCGCTGACCGGAAAAAGATCAGGGCCGGAAGAGGTACCATGAGGGGTCGCAAGAAGAAGATAGGAAAAGGTCCCCTCATAGTGGTCTCCGAGGACAGGGGAGTTGGCGCAGCAGCTAGGAATCTCCCCGGCGTCGAGATAGTGGACGTGCACAGCCTGAACGCGGAACTTCTAGCCCCAGGCGCACACCCCGGCAGGCTCGTCCTGTGGGGTAAAAAAGCCTTCGAGTCTCTAGACGAGGTGTGGAGGGCTTAGCCATGGAGTCATATAAGGTAATCAAGTACCCCATGATGACGGAGCGCAGCGTCAACATGATAGAGAACGAGAACAAACTCGTCTTCATAGTTGACAGGCGCGCCACCAAGCACGAGATCGCCACAGCCATCAAGGAGCTCTACGAGGTCGAGGCCGAGACAGTCAACACCCTCATCACCCGGAAGGGAGAGAAGAAAGCCTTCATAAAGCTGAAAGACGAGTACGACGCGTCAGATGTCGCCATCCGTCTAGGAATACTGTAGGTGCGGAACAATGGGTAAGAAGATAAAAGTACAGAGGAGAGGCCGCGGCGGAAGCGTGTTCCGGGCCGCGACGATGCACAAGATAGCGCCATCCAAGTACCCGAGCCTGTCCGATGAGAACATGAACGGAACCATCAAGGAGATGGTCCACGAGGGCGGCAGAATGGTACCATTAGCCTACATCGAGTTCCAGCCAGGCGAAGGCTTCTACAGCTCAGCAATAGAGGGAACCCACGTCAACCAGCAGGTAGCCGTCGGACCGGAGGCCCCCGCGCAAGTAGGGAACGTCTTACCCGTCGGCAAGGTGCCTGAGGGAACCATGGTCTGCAACATCGAGCTGAGGCCCGGAGACGGAGGAAAGATCGCGCGAGCCTCAGGAAGCTACGGAACAGTCATCGCCCACACGCCCACACACACATCCATACGCCTACCATCCAGAAGAACAGTGTCCATACCCAACAACAGCAGAGCCACCGTCGGCATCATCAGCGGTGGCGGCCGACTGGAGAAGCCCTTCATGAAGGCCGGAGGCAAGCTCAAGGCCAAGAGGTCCAAGGGCCACAAGTACCCCATAGCCCACGGAGTCAAGATGCCCGCGGCCATGCACCCCCACGGAGGAGGCCGCCACAGGAGACCCGGCAAGTCCACAACAGTCAGCAGACACGCACCGCCCGGAGCCAAGGTCGGCCTGATAGCCGCCAGGAACTCCGGCAAACGACAGAGGAGGAGAAACTAAGGGTTAAATAACCCCCCTTAGTAGAGGTGAATGAAAATGCCGAAGGATTTCAAGTACCGCGGGAAGACCGTCGAGGAACTGCAGGCCATGTCAATGGACGAGTTCATAAGAATCCTCCCCGCACGCATGAGGAGGAGCCTCCGCCGTGGACTTAGTAACGATCAGAGGATAATCCTCGAGAAGCTGCGCAGGGACTCGGGCAAGCCCATCAGAACCCACGCCAGGGACATGATCATTCTCCCCGAGATGATCGGGAAGAGTATCTACGTCCACACGGGCAAGGAGTTCAAGGAGATCAAGATCACCGAGAAGATGTTGGGCCACTACGTTGGCGAGTTCGCTATAAGCATCAACCTTGTGCGCCACGGGCGTCCGGGTATCGGTGCCTCGAGAAGCAGCATGTACATCCCCCTGAAGTAGATTCTATTCATCTACTTTCTATACTACACTCGTTAAGCACATTTCTCATTGCATTAATTGTAAAACAAATTCTTTTATCAGTAAAAGCCTACACACATGGGTTCAGCGTGGAAAAATTCTGATTGTAGAGACAATGTAAAATGCATTTTCCTGTGGTTTATGGAATGAATAACGTTTTTATATTAAGCCCCGATTCAATGTAGGCGAACGGTGCGTATATGCCATCCTGGAAATACTCGGTGCAAGGGCTAGACCCGGATAAGACCGCCATAGCCAGCGGACGGGATCTAAGGATAAAACCAAAGGTAGCTAGAGAGATCTGTCATCAGCTCAAGGGCATGAAGCTCGAGGCGGCCAAGGTCTACCTCGAGGGAGTCATGGAGAAGAAGATCGCTGTACCTTACTACAGGTACCGCGGCAAGATACCCCACAGGAAGGAGCTTGAGGGGCACGACGCCGGCCGGTTCCCGGAGAAGGCAGCCGGAGAGATATTGAAGGTCCTGGAGTCCGTGGAGGCTAACGCGGAGTTCAAGGGGCTATACGCAGACAGATTAAGGATCATTCACGTGGTTGCCCACAGGGGCAGAGTCATTAGGAAGTACATTCCGAGGGCTTTCGGCAGGGCCTCACCCTATTTTAAGCATCTGACCCACGTAGAGGTCGCAGTCGAGGAATACTAATGTCAGTTGTCAGGCGCATCATCAAGGACAGCATCGAACGCGTCAAAGTGGACGAGCTTCTCTACGACGAGTACGAGCAGGCCGGGTACGGCGGCATCACCCTTACCAAGACCCCCCTAGGAACCCAGATCAACCTCTTCGCCATGAGGCCGGGCAGAGTCATAGGCAAACGCGGAAAAGCCATCAAGGAGGCGTCCGAGCGCCTGGAGACTGAGCTGGGGCTACCCAACCCCCAGATCACCGTCGTGGAGGTAGAGGTCCCCGAGATGAACCCCCTCATCATGGCCTCCAGGGTGGCCAACGCCCTGGAGAGAGGAGTTCACTTTAGACGGGCCATCTTCTGGAGCCTACGCCGCATCATGGACAGCGGGGCCCTAGGCTGTGAGGTTATACTGAAGGGACCCCTGAGAAGCGCGAGAGCCCGATTCGAGAAGGTGGTGGAGGGCTATGTGCCCAAGGCAGGGGATCCGGCCCAGAGGTATGTCAAAAGCGCCACCATCCACGTCAAGATGAAGCGCGGAGTCCTGGGAGTCACAGTAAACATTGTCCCCCCCGACGCGAAGTTCCCCGACAAAGTGAACTTGGACAACCTACCTGAAATCGAGTACCAGCAGCTCATCCCGGGCGTTGAGCCAGACGAGGCGGAGGCAGAGGAGGGCCAGGTAACTGAAACTATGGTTGAGGAAGCCGCGCAGCCTCAGATGGATGAAGCCACGGAGCCACAGGTAGAGGAAGTGGTGGAGTCCAAAGTCCCAGCTGAGGAGGAACCAGTGTCCAAGGAGCCGGTGGTGACCGACGTTGAGGTCGAGGAACTCGAGCCGGAGGAAACGCCCAATGAGAACCTCCCCGACGAGGACCCGACTGAGGAGGACGAGGAGGAGTAACCTTGCCCATACTTAGGATGGCGGAGATCCGGGACATGAGCCCTGAGGAGAGGAAGGAGAAACTCGTGGAGCTCACCACGGAGCTCACGAAGATGAAGACCATGATCAAGGCCGGGGGAGCGGTGGAGAACCCCGGAAGAGCACGGGCTCTCAGGAGAACTATAGCCCGGATAATGACTGTGATGAACGAGGGGGAGCAGTGATATGGCTGTCCCCAAGGCTCATGAAATACTTAACCATGAACTTATCGGCTTGGAGGGTCAAGTGCTGGAGGACAGCAACCCATCCAACATGTGTATAAAGGGCGTAATCATAGACGAGACCATGAACACCATCGTCATCGACAGTGACGGCGCCAAGCGCGTAGCGAAGAAAAACGCGGTGTTTAAATTCAAGCTCAACTGTGAAGCCGTGAAAGTGGAGGGCTCAGCCCTCCAGGGTAGACCCGAGGACCGGGTAAAAAAGACGATTAAGCGGAGATGGTAGGCGAGACCTGAATTGATGACCCTTAAGAAGCCTGAAAGAGAGTGCGACGAAGCTGACTGCCCCTTCCACGGCAGCCTGTCCGTGAGAGGACGCGTGCTGGAGGGCACGGTGGTCAGCACCCGCATGCGGAAATCGGTGGTAGTCAGACTGGAGTACACCAAGTACAACAAGAAGTATGAGCGGTACGCCAGGATGAGCAGCAAGATCACAGCCCACAGCACGCCCTGCCTACCAGTAAAGGTGGGTGACCTGGTGAGGATCGCCGAGTGTAGGCCCCTCAGCAAGACCAAGTCCTTCGTGGTCGTCGAGATGGTGAAGGAGGCGTAGATGGTTGTCTAAGAGGATAAAGAGGAGGATTCTACCAAGGACCAAGGTTGCCGGTGGCCTCACCATCGGGAGCGTCATCAACTGCACCGACAACACGGGGGCGAGGAAGCTCAGGATAATCCAGATGCTGGGCTACAAGGGCCGGAGGAGAAGGCTCCCCCCAATCGGTGTTGGGGACCTGGTGATAGCATCCTGCAGGGAGGGCACCCCCGAGATGAGGAGGCAGCTCTTCAACGCAGTGATCGTCAGGCAGAGAAGGCTCTACAGGAGGAGCGACGGCTCCTGGATCCAGTTCGAGGACAACGCGGCGGTCATCCTAACCCCCGAGGGTAACCTGAGGGGATCAGACATCAAGGGCCCCGTGGCCAGGGAGGCCGTGAACAGGTGGGCTAGGCTGGGCAACTTGTCCAGGATGGTGGTGTAGGTGAAGGAAGGAGTAACTAAGCCCTCGACATCTAGGAAGCGCAGGTACAACGCCCCTCTTCATAGGCGTAGGAAGTATGTTTCCGCGCCCCTCTCACCCAACCTGAGGGCCGAGCACGGTACACGCTCCATGCCCGTGGTGGAGGACGACACGGTGTCCATCACCAAGGGGGACAGGAAGCTGTCCGAAGGGCGGGTTCTCAGGGTTGACACCAAGAACACCAGAATATTCGTGGAGGGGGTCACCCGGACGAGGCAAGACGGCTCCACAGTCCAGCTACCCATCAGGCCGGAGAACGTCATGATCACGCGACTCAATCTCAACGACGAGTGGAGGAGAAGGGTGTTGGAGCGAAAGAGCTTCAGCGCGGAGGAGGAGTAGCATTGGGTAAGAAAGGACCAGTCAAGCACATGAAGAGACATCAGAGCCCAGCCTTCTGGCCCATCCACCGGAAGTCAGGGACTTGGGCCACCAAGACAAGGGCCGGGCCTCACTCACTCAGAACCTCAATGCCGGTGAACGTCCTCATCAGGGACGAGCTCAAGTACGCGAAGACAGCGAGGGAGTCCAAGTACCTGGTCAAGCAAGGTAAGGTGATCATCGACGGCAAGCCCAGGCTGGACGAAAAGTTCCCCGTGGGCCTCATGGATGTGGTCACGATACCAGACTCCAAGGAGAACTTCAGAGTACTCCCGGACCACAACGGCAAGCTCAGGTTCCAGCCCATCACGGAGGACGAGGCCAAGTTCAAGCTGGTCAGGATAACTGGCAAATCTACGCTGCCAGGAAAGAGAACACAGCTCAACTTCCACGACGGCCAGAACCTCATCATAGCGTATGAGGCCGACAGCTACAGCGTCAACGACGTCATCAAGCTAAAGGTCCCCGAGAAGGAGATCCTGGACCACGTGGAGTTCAAGGAGATGCAGCAGAGCATCATCACGGGCGGCCGAAGCCAGGGCGCCCAGGGCACGATCATCGGGTTCGGCCCGGAGCCCGGCTGGAAGAAGATCTGCACCATCAGGACCCCCCAGGGAGACGACATCAGGACCTTGGCCGGGTACGTGTTCGTGGTGGGGTCCAAGCAGCCTCTCATAACCCTCAACGCCGGTGAAGAACAATGACAGATAACGCAATGAGAGAGATGAGGATAGGCAAAGTGGTCGTCAACATATCCGTGGGCGCCTCCGGGGAACCCCTTGACAACGCCATGACCATACTCCAGCAGATAACCGGTCAGCAGCCCTGCCAACGTGTGGCCAAGCAGACCATAAGACAGTTCAATCTGAGGAAGAAGGAGCCCATGGCCTGCATTGTTACCCTGAGAGGAGACAAAGCGGAGGTCTTCTTGGAGAAGGCCTTCAAGGCCGTGGATGCGACAATAAACCCCAAGAGCTTCGACAAGCAAGGCAACTTCGCCTTCGGCATAAAAGAGCACATAGACATACCAGGGACTAGGTACGATCCAAGGCTGGGGATCACCGGCATGGACGTAATGGTGACCGTGGAGAGGCCCGGCTACAGCGTCAACAGGAGAAAGAGAGCCCAGGCGAAGGTGGGCAGCGGCCACAGAGTAACACCCGATGAGTCCATGAGCTTCATCTCGGAGACCTTCGGGGTAAAGGTAGGTACCGATCAATGAGCATCCAGAAGCAGAGCAAGGAAAGGCACTACGGCAAAGGCAGCAGAGGGTGCACCAGGTGCGGCACCAAGCAGGGGCTTGTCCGCCGCTACGGCATCAACCTGTGCCGCCAGTGCTTCCGCGAAGTAGCGGTCAAAATGGGATTTAAAAAATATAGGTGAATGTTGTGGATCCACTTGTGAATGCGCTGAACACCATCTTGGCTCACGAGCATAGGCGTAAGTCGGAGTGCATCATAACCCCGGCCTCAGGCCTCGTGGGTAGAGTGCTCCGCCTCATCCAGAGCAAGGGCTACGTGGGTGAGATAGAGTTCATCGATGATGGCCGACAGGGCAAGTTCAGGGTCCAGCTGTTCGGCAGGATAAACGAGTGCCAGGCGGTCACTCCCCGCTTCAAGACCAGGGTCTCCGAGATGGAGAAGTGGGAGAAGCGGTTCCTGCCCAGCCGAAACCTTGGAACCGTGATCCTCAGCACCCCCAGCGGGGTCATGGATCACAACCAGGCGAAAGAAGAGAACGTGGGCGGGGTACTCCTAGCCTACGTGTACTAAAAGGTGAATGATGTGACTGTACAGATCGTTGAGAATCATGTGACAGTACCTGAAGACGTAGACCTGACCCTAGATGGACATAAGGTCGCAGTCACAGGCACCAACGGGAAGGTGGTCCGAGACTTCGCTCACGCGAAGCTCCGCATGGACTACCGGGACAGGGTCCTCCGCGTTTGGGCGGAGAACCCCCGTAAGAAGCAGGCTGCCCTCGTCAACACCATAACCAGCCACGTGAAGAACATGATCACGGGCGTGACGGAGGGCTTCACCTACAAGCTGAAGATAGTGTTCATCCACTTCCCCATGAACATCCAAGTCAGAGGGGACATGGTGTCCATAAACAACTTCGTGGGTGAGAGGCAGCCTCGCTACGCTAACATACTTCCAGGTGTCAAGGTCAGCGTCGAGGGAGACGACATAGTCGTCACTGGTAACGACATAGAGATGGTGGGGCAGACAGCCGCCAACATACAGGAATCCACGAAGATACGGAACAAGGACCTACGCAAGTTTCTTGACGGCATCTACGTGTACAAGAAGGAGTGATGACGGGTGAGCGACGCACAAAAGAAAAGACTGATGAAGGTTAGGAGCAGAATAAACAAACGTAGACCCCACTTCAAACGTTTCGAGTCCTGGAGGTTAGTCAGTGTAAAGGACAGTTGGAGGAAACCCCAGGGCATCGACAACAAGATGAGGTTCAACCTCAAGGGCTGGCCAAGGTCCGTGACAGTTGGCTGGAGAGGGCCGGCGGAGGTCAGAGGCCTCCACCCCTCCGGTGTGGAGGAGGTTATGGTCTGGAACACGGCTGACCTGGAGAACGTCAACCCCCAGACCCAGGCGGCCAGGATCGGCGGAACCGTCGGAGGCCGGAAAAAAGAGGCCATAAGGGCGAAAGCGGAGGAGCTCAACATCCGTATCCTCAACCCCGGATACAAGAAGCCCGAGGACGACTTCGAGGAGCTCGAGGACGAGAACCTGGAGGAGTTCGAGGCCCTTGAGGACGAGGATGAAGCCGAGGAGGAGGACGAGAAATGAACCTGAGAAGCCAGAGAAGGCTCGCGGCCGAGATCATGGGATGCGGGGTGAACCGCGTCTGGATCGACCCGGAGAAGGCCGACGAGGTGAGCATGGCCATCACCCGGGAGGAGATCAGGAAACTCGTCCACGATGAGGCAATCAAGGCTCTGCCGGAGATCGGTCAGAGCCGGGGCAGAGCCCGCACCTTAGCCGAGAAGAAGAAGAAGGGAAGACGCATCGGGCCCGGAACCAAGAAGGGCAAGATCTTCAGCGTCATCCCCAGGAAGACCCGGTGGATGAACAAGATACGCGCCCAGAGGAGAAAGCTCAGGGAGCTGAGGGAGAGGCGGATGATAGCTGTGAGCACCTACCGGAGCCTGTACAGGAAGGCCAAGGGAGGCGAGTTCAGGAGTATTGCCGAGCTCGAGCGTTACATTAACGACAGGAACCTAAGGAGGCGTACCTTTGGCTAAGGGACCTAGATACCGGGTGCAGTACAGGCGTAGAAGGGAGAAGAAGACCGACTACGCTGCACGGAGAGCCCTCGCCACCACTGGCGTCCCCAGGATTGTGGTAAGGGTATCAAACAAGGGCGTACTGGTCCAGGTGACCAACGCGGAGATCGAGGGAGACTACGTGGTGGCCCAGGCAGCCAGCCGAGACCTGAAGCGGTTCGGCTGGAAGGCCAGCGGCAAGAACACACCCGCAGCTTACCTCGTAGGCTACCTGGCAGGCAGGAAGGCCCTTGAGGCAGGCGTCGAGCGAGCCAACCTGGACATGGGCCTAAAGAGGGCCACGCCGGGGAGCAAGGTGTTCGCCGTGGCCAAGGGGGCCATGGACGCCGGACTAGAGATTCCATGCGACAGCGACATAATACCCTCACCCGAGAGGGTGAGCGGCGGCGCAGTGGCCGAGTACGCTGAGCAGATGGAGGACCCCCTCGAGTACGAGAAGCGGTTCTCAGTCTATCTCCGTCGTGGACTGAGACCGGAGGAGCTACCCGCCCACTTCGAGGAGGTCAAAGCACGCATAGAGGAGAACAGCGTTGAGTAGAAGACGGGATTCGAGCCCTCTGGATAACTGGGTCCCCAAGACCCAGCTGGGGAGACGAGTTTTCGAGGGTCAGATATCCTCGATATACGAGGTCTTCGCAGAGGGACTGAAGATCAAGGAAGTGGAGATCGTGGATCTCCTGGTACAGGACCTCAAGGACGAGGTGATTCACATCAACCTCGTCCAGAAGCAGACAGACGCAGGCGAGTGGAGCAGGTTCACGGCCCTGGTGGCCGTGGGCAACGGCAGCGGCCTCATAGGCGTCGGCATGGGCAAAGCCCAGCGGGTTAGGAACGCCATAGAGAAGGGCATACGGCTGGCCAAGCTCAACCTCCAACCCGTACGGATGGGGTGCGGCAGCTGGGAGTGCGACTGCGGCGAGGGCCACACACTGCCCTTCAAGGTGCAGGGTAAGGCCGGCAGCGTAGTGGTCACCCTCCTACCCGGGCCCAGAGGTCTGGGGCTGGTGGCCGGAGACACCGCCAAGGCGGTGTTACGCCTCGCGGGCGTCAAGGACTGCTGGAGCAAGTGTATAGGCAAGACCACCACCAGGACGAGCTTCGCCTTCGCTACCTTCGAGGCCCTGAAGCAGACGCAGAGCATTATGACTCCCCAGGACTGGGCGTGATCTAGATGAAGAGCATATTAGCGATACGCATACGCGGCGGCGTGAACTGTCCCAAGAGGGTGGAGGACACGCTCCGGATGCTGAGAATCGACAGGAACAACTACGCCACCTTACTGGACGACAGGCACGACTATCAGGGGATGCTTCAGAAGGCCAAGGACTACATGACCTGGGGTGAGCCGGATGTGGAGACCATCAGGATCATGCTGGAGACGCGGGGAGAGGCGCCCGGCGGCGTGAATCTCACGGACGAGTACGTGAAGGGCCTGGGATACGAAGGCCTGGGCCAGCTGGCCGAGAAGCTCCACAGCTGCGAGTTGGATATCAACAAACTGGAGGGTGTTAAACCCTTCTTCAGGCTGCACCCCCCCAAGAAGGGGTACAGGAGATCCGTTAAGCGACCCTACAACAACAAGGGCGAGCTGGGATACAGGGGTGAAGCCATAAACGAACTGGCTAGGAGGATGTGCTAGATATGCCCCACAAGTTAAGGAAGGTTCGGAGGCAGCGCGGAAGCAGGTACATGGGATTCGGCCAGGTAGGCCAGCACAGAAAGAGCGGCAGCCGCGGAGGAAAGGGCAACGCCGGGGGGCACAAGCACTTCTGGATCAGGACCGTCAAGTACGAGCCGTGGAGGTTCCACAAGACAGGTTTCCTGCCGCCTTCAGCGCTAGAGCCCAAACCAGCCACCGTAAACGTGGGTGAGCTGGAGGACCTGGCCGTGAAGGTCATCGGCGACTACGGCGTCAAGGGTGGCAACGAGCTGGATCTGACGGCCCTCGGCATCGGCAAGCTCCTAGGAAGAGGAAGCATCTCTGTGCCTCTGAAGGTCAAGGTAGCCTACGCCACGTCAGGCGCAAAGGAAAAGATAGAAGAAGCCGGCGGCTCCATAGTAGAGCCGTAGAGGGGACAGCCTTGGTTCGCTTCCTGGACCTGTTCAAACCGGTGTCACGTTTCATACCGGAGGTTAGGGCGCCCACGAAGAAGGTGTCCTTCAACACCCGCCTCATGTGGACCCTGGCGGCCCTCATCGTCTATTTAATTATGTCGGAGATACCGCTCTACGGGGTCATCACGGGCGGGTCGGACCCCTACGCGACTCTGAGGATCATCTTCGCGTCCAACAGGGGAACCCTGATGGAGCTGGGCATCGGCCCCATTGTGACCGCGGGCCTCATCATCCAGCTCCTGGCCGGCTCGGACATCATTAGTTTCGATAGGTCTGACCCCGATGACAGGGGCCTCTTCACCACGGCGAGCAAGGTCTTCAGCTTCGTCATGGTGGTAGTTCAGGCGAGCCTGTACATAGTCAGCGGGGTCTACGGGAGCATATCCACCACCCAGTCCGTACTCATTTTCGCTCAGCTGCTAGCGGCGGGCCTAGTCATAATGATGCTGGACGAGCTGGTCCAGAAGGGGTGGGGCATAGGCAGCGGCATAAGCCTCTTCATCGTCGCAGGGATCACCCAGAACATCTGGTGGATGAGCCTCAGCTTCTCCGGCCCCATGGGGGACGGGCGCAGCTATGGTGCGTTGGTGGCCTTCTTCCAGGGCATAATGAGCGGGCTGCCGCCCCTGGACTGGCTTTACAGGTCGGGGTGGCCGGATATGATAGGGTTCTTCATGACCCTGGTGGTCTTCGCCTTCGTGGTGTACGTGGAGGGCATGAGGGTGGAGATACCCATCAGCCACAGCAGCTACCGTGGCTACAGGAGCAGGATGCCCATTAAGCTGCTTTACGTCAGCAACATACCCGTCATCCTGGCCTACGCCATGTTCGCCAACGTCCAGCTCATAGGCCAGTTCATCTGGAGCAGGTGGAACGTGGACAACACTAACTTCGTCTTCAACATGTTCGGAATGTTCAACCGCACAGAGTCGGGAGGGGTGAACGCCATAGGTGGGCTAGCCTACTACACAAGTTCGCCTGGAAGCCTCGGCGGAGTGGCCGCGGACCCCGTAAGGGCGATCCTGTACCTGCTGATAGTGGTGGGCTTCTGTATCCTCTTCAGCGCCACTTGGCTGGAGATCGGTGGGCTGGGGGCCGACCAGATGGCCGAGCAGCTGCTCCAGTCGGGGATGCAGGTGGCCGGGTTCAGGCGCAGCAAGAAGCCCCTGGAGAAGCTGCTCAACAGGTACATACCCACCATCACCATCATAGGCGGCATGATCGTGGGGCTCCTGGCCTCGATCAGCGAGTTCTTCGGGGTCTTCGGGTCGGGCATGGGCGCCTTGCTGGCGGTGAGCATACTGTATCAGTACTACCAGACCATGGTGCAGGAGCAGGTCGAGGACCTGTACCCGTTCCTACGGGGCGCCCTCGGCTAACCCCTTCTTTTCTGACAGCTGCATGGAAGAATGTGTGATTTTTTCGAGTTGCATTTGGCTAATTTTTAATAATTGGTTGAATGAGGCAGCTTTTTTCTTATACTGATATCAAGTTCTGGGTCACAAGGCTTTTTTCGTGCACAGCCTCCCCTTAACCCATGGCGGTCAAGCTGTTCAACGGAGACCACTACCTGAGGGAGTTCGACGCCAAGGTGGTTAGCGTCAGGGATGAGGGAGTGGAGCTTGACCGGACCGCCTTCTACGCGGAGGCCGGAGGCCAGGCGGGGGACACGGGCTTTCTGAACGGGTTCAAGGTCGTGGACACACGGTTCGACGGCGACGTTATACTGCATGTGGTGGAGTCGCCCGCGAGCCTCAAGCCGGGAGACGTGGTCCACGGGGTCGTGGACTGGGAGAGGAGGTACAAGATCATGAAGCTTCACACGGCCAGCCACATCATGGAGTTCTATCTGTGGAGGCACCTGGGCTACGCGGAGAGGACGGGCAGCTTCGTGGATGACAAGAAGGACAGGGCCGACTACCTGTACGAGGAGAGGCTGGACCCTGTGAAGTTGAAGAAGGCGGAGGAGGATACCAACGTGTTCTTGGCCGAGGGCCACCCCGTAACCATCACCGTGGACGAGGGCGGCATCCGGAACTGGGTGTGCGGCCCAGTGGAGATGCACTGCGCCGGAACCCACGTCAGGAACACCAGTGAGATCGGGGCAATCAAGCTTAAGAGAAAGAACCCGGGCCGAGGCGTCGAACGGGTGGAGACAAGCCTGGCAGAGTAACCTATACATAATCCCCTGATCATTTACACGTCCATGTTCCAGCCACCACGCGGAACCCGTGACTACCTCCCGGAGGACCAGATGAAGAAGAACTGGGTAGTGGACACGGTGCGGAAGGTCTACGAGTCCTACGGCTTCGAGCCGCTGGACACGCCGGCCTTCGAGTACCTCGACATGCTCCGGATCAAGAGCGGGGAGGACATAATGAACCAGGTGTACGCCTTCAAGGACAAGTCGGACCGTGAGCTGGCGCTGCGATTCGAGCACACCGCCAGCACCGTCCGCGTGGTGGCGACCCATAGAGAGCTGCAGCTTCCCTTCAAGCGGTACATGATTGGCCCCGTGTGGAGGTATGAGAGGCCCACCGAGAAGCGGTTCAGGGAGTTCTGGCAGGCTGACGTGGACATCTTCGGCGTAGCGGACAGCATAGCGGACGCCGAGGTGCTAGCGGCTGCTGTGGACGCCTTGAGGCAGCTTGGCTTCGAGGGTTTCATCATCAAACTTAACGATAGGCGCATCCTCAAATCCTTTGTATCCATGATCGGCATCCCCGAGGAGAGAAGCCTCGACGCCTTCAGGGCCGTGGACAAGCTGGGGAAGGTGGGCCGAGACGGAGTCATAGAGGAGCTGAGAGGCATCTCCCCGGACGACGAGGCCAGCATGAAGCTGCTGGACATGCTGAACCTCAAAGGAGAGCCGTCAGAGGTGATAGGCGCCGCAGTAGCGTTGCTGGAGAGGTACCCTGAGGGGTTGGAGGGCTGTAAGGCGCTCTCATCCCTGGTAGAGTACGCGGGAGCTTTCGGCTATGCCCAGTTTATAAACGTGGACCTGAGCCTGGCCCGGGGCCTCGACTACTACACCGGCGCAGTGTACGAAGTGTTGGCTGAGGGCTACGAGGATTATGGAAGCATCGCGGGTGGAGGAAGATACGATGAGATTGTGCAGCTCTTCGGGGGCGAGCCGACGCCGGCCACGGGTGTATCCTTCGGTATAGATCGTCTTACCCCCGTTTTGGACGCCAAGGGGGCCTTCAAAGAGCTTACACTGGGCGCCGAGGTATACGTGGCTCCTGTAAATGAAGCGGTCAAGCTGGACGCCATCAGGATCACCCAGACGCTGAGGATGGCGGGGGTGTCCACGATCATAGACATGATGGGCCGGAGGCTCAGCAAGCAGTTCGAGTACGCCGACAAGAAGAACATACCCGTGGTCGTCGTTGTGGGCGAGAAGGACCTGGCCGGCGGCGAGGTGACGGTCAGGGACATGAAGACGGGTGACCAGGAGAAGGTCAAGCTAGATGAGCTGGTCGACTACGTCGCCGAACTTGCGCTCTGAGAGATTATAGTACACCATCTCTCCCCTCCGGTCAACAACGGCTAGCTTGAGCTGGCGGCCCTCATCTTCAATGCTCTGAGCCAGGCCGAGAAGTCTTTCAAGGTTCTCTGGTGAGCCCTCGGAGACTATTGCCACCCTTATCCTGGGCGGCTCCTTCTTGAAGGCGCCGCGTTCATAGACAATTAGGTCTGTTACGCCGTTGGGGTCCCTCTTCGCGACGAAGCCCCTGGTTCTCAGGTCCCTGTAGACGAGGAACCGGGTCCAGGTTTTCGGGTCTGTGTCCAGGAATACGCGGAGCAGCTCGCTGAAGCTTATGCTCTTGTTGGTTTTCTCGTCCACCACGGTGATCTTTTCCCGCTCGACGTTGAAGAGCGTCTCAGCGGGCTCTAGCAGGAGGAGGCCGGCCACTCTGGTGCCGTAGCCGTCGTTCATGAGGCTGTCGGCTTCGCTCTGTGAGGGGACCACGACTTTTCCTTCTGTGAGGACTGTGGTGAAGGACTGCATCACCTTCAATGGGTGCGGGGCTCTCAAATATGTTGTGAAGGGTGGGGCGTGTTTGTACCTAGTGGCTGGGAATTTACGATTTCAGGTGCTCACCGTCTGGGCAGTGTAAAGGATTATTCGTGGTCACCCAATAGTATACTGGGTTGCCTGATAGGATACTGGTGGTCACAGAGAAGCCGAGCTCAGCCAGGAGGATAGCCCAGGCGCTGGACCTTGAAGGAAGACCAGAGACAGGTAAGATAGGGGACGTGTCTTTCTATGTCGCGTCTCGGGGCGACACCCAGCTTATCGTGGCTTCAGCGCTGGGGCACCTGTACTCCATAGCTCAGGACGGCGGAGGTTGGAGCTACCCAGTATACGACATGAAATGGGTGCCTGCTCACCAGGCGTCCAGGGGCCGCGACAGGGCAGGGGCCCACATCAAGGCCTTCAGGCTTCTCGCTGAGGGCGCCTCAGGGTATGTCAGTGCCTGCGACTACGACATTGAGGGCAGCCTCATAGCCTACAACGTGCTGAGGTACGCCGTGGGCGACCACTCCCTTGCCAAGGCGGGGAGAATGCTCTACAGCACCCTGACGCGGGAGGACCTGAACACGTCGTGGGAGAGCCGCTCAGTGTCGCTGGACTACCCCGTCATAGCCGCGGGTAAGGCCAGGCACGAGACGGACTGGCTCTACGGCATCAATCTCAGCAGGGCCCTCACCCTCTCCGTCAGGAACGCCTCTGGCCGCTCCAGGACCCTGAGCATAGGCAGGGTCCAGGGCCCCACTCTGGGCTTCGTCAAGCAGCGTGAGGACGAGATCAACAGCTTCGTCCCGGTCCCGTACTGGAGGGTGTCCGCGGAGACAGAGATAGACGGGGAGACGTACCAGCTGGAGTACGAGAAGCCCCGGCTTGATGGAGAGGGGCAGGCTAAGGAGCTGACCTCAGCCTGCAGAGGCAGAACAGGCACGGTCACAGGCGTTCATAAGGAGACGGAGAAGAGGCCGCCGCCTCCCCCCTTCAACCTGGGTGACCTCCAGAGAGAGGCCTACAGGGTTCACCGGATGAGCCCCGCGGCCACCCTGGCAGCGGCCGAGAAGTTGTACCTCGGAGCCTACATCAGCTACCCGCGCACCAGCAGCCAGAGGCTGCCCCCTTCCATCGATGTTAAGGAGATTCTAGGCAAGCTCAGGGCAAACCCTGACTATGCCAAGGAAGCTGAGGCTCTGCTGACGAGGAAGAGGCTCAAGCCCAGGCAGGGTAAGAAGGATGACCCGGCCCACCCCGCCATCCACCCCACCGGGGCGACCCCCAGGAGACTGGGAGACCAGGAGAAGAAGGTTTACGACTTGGTCACGAGGCGGTTCCTGGCCTGCCTCGCAGAGCTGGCCATCACCGATAACGTGACCGTGGACGTGGACGTCAACGGACACCTGTTCCGCCTGAGGGGCAGCGTGACCACCCAGAGGGGCTGGATGGACCACTACCCGTACGTGAGGAAAGAGGACCAGCGTCTGCCGGAGCTTCAGGCCGGCCAGGAGGTGCCCGTCAACAAGCTGTCCACAAGGAAGAGCTACACTAAGCCGCCGCCCAGGTTCAACGCCAGCAGCCTGCTTAGGCTGATGGAGAACGAGGGCATAGGCACCAAGGCCACCAGGACAACCATAATAGACACCCTGGCGAGGAGGGGCTACATAGAGGGGGCGAGCATCAGGGTAACCGACCTGGGCTACGGCATAGTGGAGACCCTTGAGAGGTACTGCCCCGAGATTCTCTCCGTGGAGATGACACGGGGCCTGGAGATGGACTTGGAGGGCATCCAGACGGGCGACGTGGAAGCCGAGAAGGTTGTAGCTGAAGCCGTCGAGGAGCTTAAACCCATCCTGGCCAAGTTCAAGATGAACGAGAAACAGATAGGCTCAGAGCTGTCCCGGACACTGACCGAGATAAGGCGAGGCGAGGACTACTTGGGCAGGTGCCCGACCTGTAAGGCCGGGGATATACTATTGGGGCGTAACTCCAAGACGGGGGCCGTGTACGCCTCGTGCTCGAACCCGGAGTGTAGGCAGAGGTACGGGTTACCGCAGAAAAAGAGGATACACCCCACAGGGAAGCAGTGTAGCGTCTGCGGCTCACCGGTAGTCAAGCTGTATTTCCGGAGGAAGCCGATGGAGCTCTGCATCAACCCAGGGTGCCCCTCAAAGGAGGCCGGTAAATGAACGCGTGCAGAGTCTGTGTGAGAGCCGCGGTGGAGGGCTCAGCTTACTGCATGCAGCACCTCCAGGCTTACAGTAACCTGGAGAAAGCCTACCCGCAGTGGAGGTACGCCCTGGGGCTGAGCTGGGCCGAGTACCTGAAGAAGGTTACCAAAGCTCCGGGGACGGGGCAGTGGGCGAAGGAAGTTGCCTCCGAGATATTGGGCAGCCTTTAGGCCTCAGGCTCAGGGCTGATCTCCCAGCGGCTGTTCCTGCCGTCGCGCACCCAGTTACCGCCCAGGGTCTTGATGGCGTCGTTTATAGGCCCCCACAGGTCTCCTAGGAACTTCTTTGGGCTGACGGAGACCATGGCGCCTTCCTCTTCCACGTCCACGAGCGCGAGGTCCACGCCCGCGGCCTCCAGCTTGGCTCTGAAGTCCTGCTGGGGGGGCCACTCAGCCTCAGCCTCCAGGGGCTCAGCGGCTGCTGCGTAGGCGGCTGCTGGGGCGACCGCCACCTTACCCACCGAGAGAACCACGCCTATCTTGGCTCCGCAGTCCGGGCAAGTGATCCAGGTGACCTTGTTGTTCTTCGCGCTCATTTCACTCAACTGAAAATACGTGTGGATACTAAAAAGGTGCACGGCCCCGATGAGTTTTAAAGCACATGAAACACCTATGGGGCATATTTTCTGGTGGGGGCCTTGGAAACCGTCAGAGACGTGTTCAGCTTCATGAAGGGCAATGTCCTCGTCATGACGGTGTGCGAGTGCGTCTGGAGAACCACCATCGACATCATATGGCCTTTCCTGTCGCTTTACGTCCTGAGTCTGGGGGGAGACTACGAAACAATAGGCGTCATCATGGCTGTGGGGAGCCTGGCCAGCCTCATCCTCTACCCGTTGGGCGGCTACATTGCCGACTTCCAGGGCAGGATCAAGCTCATCGGCTACATGACATTCGCCTACGGGGCAGCGTTTCTCATACCCGCCTTCACCAACACGTGGCAGTGGCTCGCCGTGGGCATGTTCGTCCAGAGCCTGGTCACCTTTTACTTCCCCGCCAGGTCGGCGCTCATCGCCGACAGCATCCCGCCCCAGCAGAGGGGCATAGGCTTCGCGGCCACCATGGCCATACCCAGCGCCTTCGGCATCGCGGCCCCCTTCATCGGAGGCTGGCTCATAGAGACCATAGGCATGAGCCGGGCCATGCACGGGCTTTACCTGAGCAGCTTCTTCATCGCGTCAGGCGTCGCCTTCTTCCGGCTCAGGTACCTGAAGGAGACCGTGGAGAACCCCAACAGGTTGGATTTCACCCTAGGGAAGACGCCCCGGCTCATAGTTGACGCCTACAGGAGCGTTTTCGGGGTCCTAGGGGAGGTCCCTCGGAGGCTGTACGTGCTTTCCTTCTTGGTCTCCGTGTCCGTGTTCTTCGCGTCCCTCACCAGCAGCTTCTGGGTAGTGAGGGCCACCGAGATCATAGGGCTCACCGTCAGGCAGTGGGGTGAGGTGATGCTGGTGAGTGGCCTGGTTAGCGTGGTTCTGGGAATACCCGCGGGAAGCGTCGTGGACAGGTTCAGCAAGAAGCACATCGCCGGCCTGTGCATGCTCCTGGGTTCCGCCCAGTGCTTCCTCTTCCTCCGCTGCCAGACCTTCACCCAGGTCGTGGTCCTCGCGGCCTTCACCACTCTCACCAACGCCTTCATGAACCCGGCCTTCCAGAGCCTGTTCGCGGACATGACGCCCCGAGCAAAGAGGGGGAGGATCATGGCCTCCATTGGGGGCGGCGGATTGTGGCTCATGAGGGGGGCATGGGGAAGCGGGGTCCTGGGCATGTCCATGCAGACCCTAGGGACCTTCCTGAGCGGCTACCTTTACAGGTATGATAATGCGCTACCCTGGGTGATCCTGTCTGGGGCCCTCGCCGTGATCGGGCTCCTCTTTATGGTTTTTGTTGAGGAGCCAAAGGATGCTGAGGTATGAGCGCCCAAGGCTGTTTTTCAGTGATCTTTTAACAGGTTTACCCTAGGGTAAGTGAACACAAAATGTGCTCTAAACCTGTGAGTGAAACAAGCTAACAGTAAAAACTATTATAATCATAAATACTATAATTATGTGGAGTGTCAAATTTTGGGTGCTCAGCTAACGGAGTTTAAGTGTCCATACTGTGACAGGAAATCGGCGAGCCCTGGCGGAGTACGCTTCCACGTCAAACTCACTCACCCCGAGAAGCTGGACGAGTTTAACAAGAAGCACTACCCTGAGATGGACGCCGACTTCAAGGCCCAGTTCAAGGAGTAGCCAAAGACGGAGCCGCGCTCTCCCCTTTTCTTAGGTAAGTTAATCTAAAGAGACGTTAAACCTTTTTCCGCCTCATACGTCCTAGACTGAATAAGCGATACGGATGAGGACACGGACGGGTAAGCATCCAGCCAGCACCCGGAGCCGCAGAGAGGGGGGAGGGGGGTAGAGCGAGATAGACTGGAAACGGACGCCCCACACCAAAAGGAGCCACAGAACCGGTCCGACGGCGCATGAATCTATGAAAAAGCGCTGTTCATACCATACAAAAATACGGCACATTCATCACATCAAGCACAGGGCAACGAGGGTTGATGTGCAAAAAACGTAGGGGGGGACTATATAATGGTGAATATTTTTATCATTAGACTGGATGCTCACCCCCAGCCGAGGCTGGCGACGCCTATCAGGGTCCTGCAGGCTACAGGACGCCGAACAAAACAGAGGAACGTCCAAATAAGCTGAATAAGATAGTTTTATCCACGCTAACTTATTTAGGTTACAACTCGTATCCATAATCTTGAAGGTATATTTTTAATAAGGCCCCACAAAAACCCTTCGAAGTTACCTCGATCTTACACAGCCATGCAATACGGCGTGCAAAGATCATGTCAACCCATAGACGGCCGAAGAGGGGGGATCGAAGCATCGATCACACAGAACGGATAGAAACCCCGGCCATAACCCCCGAGGAGGGGGATCAGGGCCCACGGCCGTCGAATCAAATAAAAGCCTCTTCGCTCATGGTTTCCTTGGTCTTATGAAGATAACTGATCAGGTCTACCTGGTGGGCGGTGCGGGCTTCGGCTACTCGGCGTCCGGGGACTGCAACGTGTATCTGGTGGACGGAGGAGACGCTCTGGCCTTGATCGACACAGGCGGAGGCTTAGGCGCCAGGGACATACTGGGCAACGTCAAGAGAATGGGTCTCAACCCCGACACGATCACAGTGGCCTTCAACACCCACAGCCACTTCGACCACATAGGGGGCAACTATGAGATCAAACAAGCCACAGGGTGCAGGATAGCCGCCCACGAGGCCGACAGGCGGAGCATAACGGAGCTGGACGAGAACAGCCTGTACGGCATGGCCTTGGAGAGGGGCCTCAGCTTCAAGGCAGTGGACGTGGACGTCACCTTGAAGGACGGGGACAAATTCCAGGTAGGTGACGCGTCCCTCAGAGTCGTACACACTCCCGGCCACACACCCGGCTGCATTTCTCTGTTGATGAAGGAGAGGGACGGCAAACTGAGCCTCTTCTGCGGCGACGTGGCGGGGGCCAGCGGGCGCCTGGGGTTCATCAACGGCCCCGGCTTCGACCTCGACGACTGGAAGATGTCTATTAAGAGGATGCTGGAGCTCCGGCCCGACAGGCTGTACCCGGGACACAACACGTTCCTCCTGAGCGACGCCGTGGATCACCTGAAGCTATACGACCAGAAGATGAACGCGCCCTGGACGACCATAGTCACCAGCGTAGGTTGAGACCGTGGAGACCCCCCAGAGGCAGATGGTCCTCGAGAACCCCCCCCTGAAAGAGGCCGAGAAGGCCGTCAAGGCCGGGATATCGAGGCACAGGACCGTGGTACTGGCCGGCGAGTGCAGCGTCGAGTACGAGGGCAGAGCCAGCAGCAAGCTGGGCTCAGGGGGCAGGGTCGTCCTCTTCAAGCCTGACGGCTCGGCCCTGGTGCACAGGCCCAGGGACTATAGCCCGGTGAACTGGCAGCCCGCCGGCTCACTGTTCAGGACCAAGCTGACCAAGGAGGGGCTGACCGTGAGAGTGTACCGGAGGAAGGAGAACGAGGCCATGGAGGTGACCTTCACCCGGGTCTCACTGGTGGCGGTCCTGGGCCTAGTCGACGCGGCCGAGTTCAGCCTATACGCCTCGGAGAAGGACATGCAAGAAGCTATACTGTACAGGCCCGATCTTCTGGAGGAGGGGTTCAGGCCCGTGTCCAAGGAGATGCAGGTAGACCCCGGCTTCATAGACATCATCGGCTACGACAGGGACAACCAGCTGACGGTGGTCGAGATCAAACGCGTCAAGGCCACCAAGGACGCCGTGAACCAGCTGAAGAAGTACATGGACGTCATAGACCTGGATGAGGGACGGCCAGTGAGAGCCATCCTGGTGGCCCCTGAGCTCGCCAAGGGGGCCGATAAGCTGCTGAAGACGTATGGCTACGAGTTCAAGCCTCTCTCACCCCAGGCCTGCTCAGAAGTGCTGAAGGAGAAGAAGAGCAAGCCCCTAACGGCGTTCTTCGAATAGAAGCCTGTGTTGTCTCAAAATAGTGAAACAAAAAAGGATATTTTTTCCCTAAATTATGTCCAGCTGCTTGCCGATGGTCTCCAGCTTCTCTATGACAGTGTCCAGCTGCTCCCTCGTCAGCTTGGCGTGCATCTGAGTCCTGATCCGCGCCAGGTCCCTGGCCACCATGGGGAACACTATGGGGACCACGAAGACGCCGGCCTCGTAGAGCTTGTCAGCAAGGGCCTTGGCCTTGTGGCTGTCCCCTACGATGATGGGTATAATCGGGGTCTGACTCTTACCTGTGTTGAAGCCCAGGTCCTCCACGGCCTTCTTGAAGTAGTCGGTGTTCTTCCACAGGTTCTTAACATGCCTAGGCTCATTCTCCAGGACATCGATGGCGGCTATGGTGGCCGCGGCCACGGCGGGCGGGTGGCTGCTGCTGAGGAGCCATGTGCGGCTCTTGTTCCACGCGAACTTGACCAGGGCATCGGAGCCCGATATGTGCCCGCCGATAGTGCCATACGCTTTGCTGAAGGTGCCCATCTCCACGTGGACATCCTCATGGGTTAACCCGAAGTGGCTCACTATGCCCCTGCCCCCTTTGCCCAGAACACCCTCGCCGTGGGCGTCGTCCGCGTAGACCATGGCGCCGTGCTCCTTGCCCAGCTTGGCCACCTGGTCCAGGGGGGCCATATCGCCGTCCATGCTGAAGACGCCGTCAGTGATTATGAGTATCCGCCGGTAGGCGGGGCTGTGCTTCTCCGCCTCCTCCAGCACATGGGCGAGGCTGTCCATGTCGTTGTGCTTGTAAACCGTCCTCTCCGCCCTGGACAGCCTGACGCCGTCTATGATGCTGCCGTGGTTCAGCTCGTCGCTGATTATCAGGTCGCCCTCCCCAACGAGCTGCGGTATCAGGCCGGAGTTGGCCATAAACCCTGTAGGGTAGGTGAGGCTGGCCTCGGCGCCCTTGAACCTGGCCAGCCGCCTCTCCAGCTCCATATGCACGTCCATGGTGCCCGAGATGGCCCTCACGGCGCCCGAGCCCACGCCGTACATCTTGATGGCCTTCGTGGCGGCCCTCTTGAGCTTGGGGTGGGTCGTCAGCCCCAGGTAGTTGTTGGCGCACAGCACGATCACCTCTCTCCCATCCACCATGGATAGGGGCTCGCTGGGCCCCTGAAGCTCCTTCAGCTTCCAGTCCAGGGCCTTCTCCACGAGGTCCTCGTACTCTGTTCTAAGGAATCCTGTAGGGTCTCTCATCGTTGAACCTTCTAATCCATCGAATCGTGGCTGAACCTTTAACGTTTTCCCGGTGAAACCCGGGCTTTGTCTCAGAATGTTGAGATAAAAAACCGGGGGACCGCGGCCACCGTGAATATTTGGTGGAAGGAAGGAATTATATCCCTAAAAGTTAAGCTAATTTGAGGGTTCCAATGGGCGGAGACATAGGCCGTGTCCTAGTGACAGGCGCTTTGGGCCAGATCGGCTCCGAGCTTACACCGAGGCTCAGAGAGATATATGGTAAGGACAACGTGGTCGCGTCAGACATCAAGAAGGATGAGGGCCACAGTGGCCCCTTCGAGGTTCTGGACGTCCTGAAAAAGGACCAGCTGGAGAGGGTCGTGAAGGAGCATGAGATAGACGCCGTGTACCACCTGGCCGCCATACTGTCAGCCACGGGGGAGAGGAACCCGGACCTGGCGTGGGCCATCAACGTTGAGGGCTTCCGTAACGTCCTCAACCTGGCCAGAGACATGAAGCTGAGGGTCTTCCACCCCAGCTCCATAGCCGCCTTCGGCCCCGAGACCCCCAGGATGCTGACTCCCCAGGAGACGGTTCAGAAGCCCAGGACCATATACGGTATCACCAAGGTCGTGGGTGAGCTTCTGGGTAACTACTATTTCGAGAAGTATGGGGTGGATGTCCGCGGCGCCAGGCTCCCCGGGATAATCAGCAACGTGGCCCCGCCGGGTGGCGGCACCACTGACTACGCCGTGGAGATATTCTACGAGGCTATTAAGAAGAAGGAGTACAGGTGCTTCCTCAAGGATGACACGGTTCTACCCATGATGTATATGCCTGACTGTCTCAAGGCTTTCACTCAGCTCATGGACGCGCCCTTGGAGAGTCTTCGGCACCACTGCGACTTCAACATAGGGGCCCTGAGCTTCAACCCCCGGGAGCTGGCCAGGGAGATGAAGCGGCACATACCAGGGTTCAAGGTCACGTACGAGCCAGACTACAGGCAGGCCATCGCGGACTCTTGGCCTAAGAGCTTGGATGATTCCGCGGCCAGGGAGGAGTGGGGCTGGAAGCCGGAGTATGATCTTCCATCCATGGTGGAGGACATGCTTAAGGTGCTTGGTGAGAGGCACAAGAAGGGGCTGCTTTAGTCTAATCGTTTCCAGGGTGGCGTAGGATTCTTTTCTCTTAGTAAATCCTGACGCATGAATACGTTTTTTTACTGTTGATCTCATTTTAAATAGGTGAAAACAGCTTTTTCGTCTCAGAATTGTGGGACAAAAACCCGTGTTGGGGTGGTTTTGGGGCTCACGCAAATCATCTTTCACCGGATGCTGAATACAGTTTTTCGTAACAATTTCACGAACATTTTAAACTCATTTACCCTAGGGGTATTGAATGATATTTTTAATGAAAAATCATGAGAGGACCTGTGGATTCAACAGGTCACGGGGTTTTTCACCTCTGAGAGCCGCGGCCATGTTGTTAGCTGCCCTCAGGGCCATGGCGATCCTGGTCTCAATGGTGGCGCTACCGATGTGGGGCGCCACAATTATGTTGTCCAGGCTCAGGAGGGGGTTATCGGGGTCCGTGGGCTCCTTCTCGTGGACGTCAAGGGCCGCTCCCGCGATCACCCTGTCTTTGAGCGCCTTGTATAGGGCTCTCTCGTCCACTGTGGGGCCTCTTGACGTGTTTATCAAGTAGGCCATGGGCTTCATGATGCTGAGCTCCCTCTCCCCTATCAGGTACTTGGTCTCGTCTGTGAGGGGCACGTGGACGCTGACGTAGTCCGCCTCTCTGAGGAGATCATCCAGCTCCCTGTACTCCACTCCAAGCGTCTTCTCCTTCTCGGGGCTTCGATACATGTCGTTGTAGATCACTTTCATCTTGAAGCCCTTGGCGCGGGGAACTAGGGCAGAGCCTATGCGGCCGAGGCCGATTATTCCGAGTGTCTTTCCGTTGATGTCGCTGCCCAGAAGCATCTTGGGGCCCCAGGCCTTGACCCATTTACCTTCTCGGACATACTTGTCCACCTCGACGATCCTCCGGGATATGGCCATGAGAAGCATGAAGGCACAGTCCGCTGTTGTGTCAGTGAGCACGTCGGGTGTGTTGGTGACCATTATACCGCGCTGCGTAGCGGCGTCCACGTCGATGTTGTTGTACCCGACGGCGTAGTTGCTCACGACTTTAAGCTTTTTAGCTCTATCCATGAGCTCCGCGTTTATCTGATCTGTGAGCATGGGGAGTAGTCCCGTCACGTCTTTTACTTTCTCTAGGAGAAGCTCTCTTGGCACGGGGTCCTCTTCGCCCTCGAACACCTCGACTAGGGCGACTTTCTCCAATATTTTAATTGCCTCCGGGAACAGTTTTCTCGTCACGTAGACTTTGGGTTTCGCCAAGGTTTCATCATAGTTACTTTGATTGGGTGTATTTTAATGCCTTTCCTCGATAATTCCGATTTTTTACGGGGTGTAAACATAAAACTTATATTCAGAAAAATCCTGAATATTTAAATTGTGGTAGATCAAGCTGAACCGGGTTCTGAAGCCGGGTACACTAAAGACGAGCTGGCTGAAGCCTTCGAAAAAACACTGAGACCCCTCATGAGCGACAGCGCCAGAATCATATACCTGACACTGAAAGAGTCCAAGGAGCCAAACCTTACAACGCTAGACATGCAAAACGAGCTCAGAAAACATGGGGTAAAACTATCAAAAAAAGAGCTAAACAACTGGCTAAGCTCACTACAAGCCACAGGACTAGTCCAGAAAGAACCCGAAAGAGGGAAACCCACCACAATACACTACAACGGAAGATACACCTACGACCTATGGAGCCTTACAGAGAAAGGCCGAGAAACAGCCCATAGACTAAGCATTTTCACACAAAAAACCCCTACCCTAAACAACGTGAAAACCATCGTAAGAACCGAGCTGCCGACCCTAGAAACCATAACAACAGGCCATATCCGCGACTTGGAGAAACTATACCTATCAATGAAGGTCTTGAGCGCTCTGCGAGACCAAGAAGAGCCCACAGACACACCATCCTTGAGTACTGAGACGGGCATACGCCACGAAAAGATCCTAGAATGGATCAAAGCTGATAAAGATATTTCAATAAAAAACCTATACCTTTTAGACAGAAAGACGCAGAACCTGATGGACCGAATGCTCGCCTCTCTGGGATTAAGGGAGACGGAAATATACAACATATCGCTGAGCCCGGAGGGTAAGAAAAGGGCTGAGGCCTTGGCCTGAGGGGCCTGCGTCCTCATTATCACGACCTAGAAAAATGTACACATTTTACGTCCATAATCTTGAAGGTACTTTATCTATAAAGCCTAAAACAACGAGATCTAAAATTGACACGATATTGTTAAAACTATGCGCTCCAATGGGCCATTTTTTAACCTTTTCACTCGAGGGTGCTTTGTAGATATAAAAGGATGAAAAACGCTTGGACACAAAACCTATCCAAGCCATTTTAAGGCAATTTAAGCACATCTAAAGGCTTGAAGACGCATCATTTTATTTACCACGACGATAAAGGGGGGTGCGTAGCCTATGTCCATTGAGCTTAGAGACGAGCTGTTGCATAACGGCGTCAGAGTGATAACGGAACACAGTCCCTCATCCAAGTCCGTCTCATTGGGCCTATGGGCGAACGTGGGATCCAGGGACGAGGGGGAAGCCGTATGGGGCTGCAGTCACTTCCTCGAGCACCTCCTGTTCAAAGGCACAGAGACAAGGACGGCCCAGGAGATCTCGTCGACCATAGAGAACCGCGGTGGCAGCCTTAACGCCTTCACTGACCGCGACATGACTGCGTACCACGCCCGCGTCATGGCCGACGACCTAGCCCTTGCGGCCGAGGTGCTTCAGGACATGTACCATAACTCGGCCCTCAGAGACCAGGACATAGAGAACGAGCGGCAGGTGATCCTCGAGGAGATCAAGCAGCTGGAGGACGATCCTTCCAGTCTCATTCACGAGCTGTGTCTTGAGAACATTTGGAGAGGAAGCCGGCTAGCCCACCCGATAGCAGGGACAGTGGAAACCATCCAAGAGATGAGCACAGACCTCATCCGAGAATACTACGCGCAACACTACAGAAGAGAGCTCACAGTCGTGGCCACAGGCCTGGTAGACCACGAAAAACTGGTCCAGAACCTAGAGAAATTCGCTGAAAAAGGTCTAGGTAAACCAGTGAGAAATCGCGTTAAGCCAGTCCACAACCCGGGCAGGATGTTCGTGAGCAAGGACACCGGGCAGGTCCAGCTTTGCATAGCCACAGAGGGCGCGCCCTACGGGCACGAGGACATGGCGGCCCAGACCATAGTCAGCAGCTACCTGGGGCTGGGGGCCAGCTCAAAGCTGTTCCAGGAGGTTAGAGAGAGGCGGGGCCTCGTCTACAACATATACTCATACAACCAGGCTCTTGAGGACGTCGGCGCCTTTGGCGTGTTCGCGGGCACACGAAAAGCGAACATGAGGGAAGTCGCAGAGATCGTGCTCAAAGAGCTGGAAGCCATGAATCAGGGGCTAGACCCTGCCAAGCTGGAGGAGGTCAAACACAAGACCGTGGGCCTCTTAATACTGAACTCTGAGAACAACAGGCAGAGGATGCACCAGCTCGGCGTATCCACGCTGAGGTCGGGTAGACCCCGGACAGTGGACGAGGCCGTGGCTAAGCTGAACGCCGTGACGGACGAGGACGTGCGCCGTGTCTCGGAGCAGTTATTCGACACCAACAAGCTCTCCATAACGGCCCTGGGCGTCTCCGGGGAGGAGTCTGAGGTCTTGAGCGGGCTCATCTAGAAAATGACATAGACCTCCAGAATCAGCGCTAGGTTTTAGTTGCATTTTCTAATTCATTTACCCTAGGGTAAACGAGTTAGAAAACATCTTGAAAAGACATCTCGTACGCGTTTTCCCCAGTTCTCGGGTGTAGAAAAGCCGGCGACTGCTGAAACGTCGTTTTGGTCTCATTATTCTGAGACAAAATTGATGGTTCGCGAGGCCTTAAGCCTCAACTAGCTGGCTCAGCGTTGTCCCACATGTGCTTGAAGTATATTCCCGCCAAGGAGGTCAAAGTCTCGTGCTCGGACCAGATGGCCGTGTCCGGGCCATCCGGGTGCTTCAGGTCTAGGAAGATGATTGTTTCTCTGCCATCCACCACCAGGCCGCCGCCGAACATGGAGTCGGTCACCCGGATCTCCGCCACACGTATCTCGGGGAAGTCAACGGACCTCAGCGTGTCCCTGGTCGTCAGAACCTTGATCACTATGTCGCTGTCCATGTACCTCCTGATAGAGGTCTTCAGCAGGTTCCTGAAGCTCGGGTAGCCCTTGAGGAGGCTCTCCGGGATGAAAGGTATGGCCAGCATAATCTCCTTCTTGGCCTTACCCAGAAGCTCAATGATCTTGCTGAAACTGCTATCTTCCCCCCGGATGATCCATATCTCAGGGATCTCCTTGATGTCCTTCTTCTCGAAGAGGGGCTGAAGCTCCTCCAGGATCACCTTCCTGTTTGCCTCGAACTCGGCCTCCAGGCGGTTCTTCTCCTGCCTCAAAGCGTCGACGGGCGGACGAGGGTAATACCTCCTAGGTCTGCCGCTCTCCACCTCGACCCAGCCGCGGCTGTGAAGAGAGTCCAGCACGCTGTACACCTTGGTGTAGGGGATGTTGGAGGACTCGCTCACGCTCTCGGCGGTCATCTCGCCGGCGACGAGAAGCGAGAGGTAGGCAAGGGTCTCGTACTCCGTGAGCCCCACGTCCCTTAGGGCTCTCTCGGTCTTCTCGCTTATGAGGGGGATGACATCTTGATGATAAGACA
>JBDRQD010000067.1:0-46622 GCA_043826455.1 Candidatus Bathyarchaeota archaeon | reverse complement strand
GGTTTCACGGTGCCTGAGATCCATTGTCGAGGGTTTCCTGGGGTGTTCTCTGGTTGAACCTGGCTGGGAGGTGGCTTATTTGCTTGTATAGAAGCACGACGTCAAGCCAGCAACACCTAATTATTGAATTCCCCCGCGCGCTGCCCTGTCCCGAAATAGACACACAACATGAACATCACACCCCAAACAAGCCCACGACAAACCATCAAACCACTGATAACCCCCCTAAAAACCATCATTAGGCCAATAAACACAGGAAACCGAGCCCTCCACCGAAAATACACGCACAGCACCACCTAGACACTCCCCACCCCGCCACCAGACAGCCCCACTCACGTATTGAAGAACGTCGGCGACACCGCCTTCTCCGGCCGACCCACGTTCTCAGCGGCCTCCCTCACCAGCACATGACATAGCACACTCAGCAAAGCATACACCGAAACATTCGCCAGACGCCTCACCTTATTCACCGTCAACCCGTACTGAGTCTTCAGATAGCTGAAAGCAGACTCCGCCATCGGCCGCTTATGATACTCAGCCACCAGCTCCACCGGGCCGTGGGTCCTGAACCTCCTGTCAACCCTTAAGATGCCCACACCTTTCTGGTTAGACGTGTACGGTATCACCGAATCCTCGACTAGGCCTCTAACCGCTTCACTGCTGAACTGGCTGTCACCGATCAGCCTCCGGAGCCGGGCCCCAGCCCTACCGAGAACCTCTCTAGTCTTCTCTACTAGGGACGGGGCGTGCCTCTTCTCGTTATCATTCGCCGGGGCGACCAGGACCGCCAGCGGGAGGATCCGTTTCGGGTCCACCGATAGGTGGAGCTTGTAGCCGAGATCATACCCGCGGCCGTTCCTCCCGACCATCGCGTCGGTATCCGAGAAGCCTACCCTGCCATCGTCGGGGTGTCTGATGCTCCAGGCCTTGACGAAGCTCGGGTCGAGGACCGCGTCAACCTCTTCGACGTGGCTCCTTCTGAGGAGCATGACCACCTTCTCCTCGATGATCAGCTGAAGCCTCTCGGCTCCAATCCTTCTTGTGAAGCGGCTGATGACGGACCTGGTGTATCCACGCTCGTTACTTCTGATCAGGCAGAGCCTTCTGATTCTCCTGTCTATGTCAAGGATCCTTGTGAGCTCCCTGAGGCTGCGGATGCCCTTCATACGCATCACCAAGAGGGCCCTGAAGATGCCCAGCGGGTTCTTTGGTGGCCTCCCTGGGCCTGTGGTGTGGTAGCAGCCGATTAGCTGCTTCTCAGCAATGCTTAAGTCGGTGTTTCTGAAGAGTGTCTCTAGGGTCTCGTGTTCATCTTGTCCTAAGTGAACTCACCCCCCATGGTTGGACAGACCACTGGGGGACGAGACCCCAACTATCAAGATAAACATATTCTAAACGTGGATGAATTTCGGGACAAGGCAGCGCGTTATTCGGAATCCTCCTCTTACTATATCTTTGATTTTATTAATTACTTCAAGTTCGCTAATGTTAAATAAAAGAATAAGATTAATTTTTATTAGATTCAGTTCAGGGTTTGAGATCTATTCGGTGTGAGTGCAATGAATAGAAAAAACCTGGTTGGTTTTATAGTAGTAATCTTAATGGTCACATCGGGGCCATTATACCTACCCCTAGTCCTCGCCTCAACACAAGAGGCGACAAATGAGACTCACCAAGATGGAATACCATTAACAAATCCGTTTATTGAAGACCAATATCAATATAATACAACAGATAAAACATTACCCGACTTCTCACCGTTTGAGGTAGTCTATAATTATACTTACACCGATCCTGAACTAGATACAAAAAATACTACACAACCCCAAGAACAAACATATCTGATATACCATGATAGAACACCTGAAAAAGAGCCATCAATAACATTCACTTCAAACGTAAAAGAGGGAGAATCACCTCTCCCCGTAAAATTCAACACAATAATAGAGACCCCAGAGGCCCTTGGCGAAATCCTACTCATAAAATACGACTTTGACGGCGACGGCTACAACGACTACGCTACATATCAAAACCAACCAGTAACCCACGTGTACATGGTTGAAGCTGAGACGACCATGCACCCAACTGTGACAGTCGTCTTCAAAAACTGGTGTATAGCATCAAAATCTATCGATCTCATTATTCATCCTATAAACAATGAGATATGGGAGAGTATCACACGGTTTGGTTACACAAGGTTCGCCATAAATAAGAACGGGACTCTAGCTATCTACGATGAGAAAGACTGGATACAAGTCACACCAAAAAGAGAAGGAGAACCGCTAAAAAACCCGACCATTAACTCATTTGATGATTTCAACAAACGCCTAACGTTCGACACAGATACCACGACCCTTCACGTAGACATCACCTACAGTTTAGCTGGAAGAGCTCAACTGACATTCACAGAAACTACTAAAGAAGATGCCCTAATAACCGAAACAAGCGCACTAGACCTACCAACAGTGAAGAGTGGAAGACTAGACTTCAAGCCAAACTCGTTTGATAACGTGAATGAAACCACACGAATCATGACTATGGACGCTGGGAACCACAACCCCTGGACAGACCAAGGTTTAGTGCCCTACGGGGAGTACTTCAAAAATGAGAACGAGTATGTCTCAACTCAAACCGGTTTCCTCACAGTAACCCAGATTGACTTGTACATTCCTGGGAGGGGCCTCGATCTGTTTATCACAAGAGTGCATACTCCTCCGTCTTACTTCTACGGGAACCAACCAGCATCAACGGCTACCTACAGCTACCAGGACTACCCGTGGGCACCAATAGGAAAAGGTTGGCAGCTATCTTTCCCCTGGATAGAGACCAAGACTGGAAGCCCCGCATATATCAGATTCCCCGATGGGCAGAGGTACAAGTACGATGGGGCTGGCGCATCAGGCACAGAGTACCACTCAGGTGACCACTTCAAGCTCTACGGTTACACAAATGGCACGTACAGTCTCTTCACTGTAGACGGTACAAGGTATAACTACGACTCAACCTACAAACCCACAACCATCAAAGACACCTGCGGAAATACGATCTCATTCACCTACAGCGCAAACAAGATCACAACCATTACAGACACGATAGGAAGAACAGTATCGCTTTCCTACAACGCCAACGGCCAGGTTTCAAGCATATCCTCAGGTAATAGAACCGTTAACTACAGTTACGGGTCAGGTGCAGTCAGCGGATACGTTTTAACCGAGGTCACTGACCCGGACGGGAGGAAAACCAAGTACACATACAATTTAGACTACCTAGTTACCAAGGTCGAGTACCCCACCGGTGGACACACAGCCTACGAGTACAATGTATACGATAGCTCCGGTTACTACCAGTACAGAGTACAGAAACAGATCGCATACGATGGTAAAGGAGACCACGTCCAGAGATACTTCATCTACGATGGTGGCTTCGACTACGTCGATAAGACAACCATCAAAGAATCCCTTCAAACAATGAACACCATGAAAACGACGAAGATGACCTATAGCCAGTATACGGTCACTGAGGAGGCATATAATGGCAAGGAGTCTGATCCAAGGCTATACAAGGACGTTAAAACAGTATCAGAGGACCGCAGAAGGATAGATATTGATCACTACCCGGGTAACAACGCATACGCCGTTGAGATGATCCAGAAGTATGACAACTGGGGCAACCTCATCTACAGAAGAGACTATGAGGGGCACAACAGCTACTGCAGCTACTCCAATACAGACTCATCAGGAGTGTTCAAAGACACCAACGGCCAGGTATACATATTCTCGGACTCATTCTACAGTAACAACATTAAACCCAACATACACTGTCTTCTCCTCGGCGCCGCCGAACTCCAGAACGGAGCCGGAAGCAGCTGCATCGAGCAGTACAACCAGTATAACTTCGACGGCTCACTTACTCAGACAAAGAAGCTTCTTAATGCTTCGTGGGTTACGGCCAGCTACACTTACGACTCATACGGCAACATGATTAGAGGGGTAAATCCTGAGAGCCAGACTACATACTACGAGTATGGGCCGGCGTACAGCTCTGCCTACTTGACAGCGACAAAGCAAAAGTTAACAGACACGAAAAACGTCACGACGAGTTACACCTACTATCATGGTACAGGGGATCTCAAGAGGGCCATGGATCCCTACGGGAACTCAACAAAGTACGAGTATGATGTACTGGGGCGGGTAACCAAGCAGACGAACCCTGAAACGAACAGCGTTATTACCTATAAAACTGCTGAGTATTACGACGAAGTAACGTTTTCAGGCTCACCAAACATGGATGTCGTTATGACAGGTGCGTACTCAGATTGGTTCTTCACACAAACCTTCAACGCGGAAGGACGAACCTGGGTCTTCGTTTATTACAGCGATATTCTACGATTCTATTCATCCACTGACCAGGAGACATGGTCAACGGCAACACAGGTACCTGGATCAAATTACTATGCCTACTGGAACCTCTACTTCGACGGGGAATATGTACACCTAGTCTTTTCTAAAGGCCAAGACAGTACAGATGTCTATTATATGAGAGGAAACCCAAACGGCGATGGAACAATAACATGGTCAGGATTCAATAAAGCGTACGACACAGGATCATTAAGGGCGTACCGGCCGAGCATCACTGTCACGGATAACTATGTCTGGATCTGCTTCGATTACCGAGCAGCCGAATCGAACAAGGACCCGTATGTAACCTGCTCCTCAAACATGAACGGGGGTTGGACCACGCGCACAGGGTTCCCCACAAAGATGGATGATTGTATCAGAAACGTGTATGGTAAACTAACTCCTCTGTCAAACGACAAAGTATACTTCGCCTACTCTGACAGAGCAGCCATCGAAGGATACCTATGGAACGGCGCATCGTGGAGCTCAAAAGAAGCAATAGACAGTGTAGGGAGCTACTGCACCTTCGACCTCGCCTCCTGGGGCTACGACGTCTGGCTATTCGTGTCATATGGCTTGACCTCTAACTCATGGTCGAAGGTTCGGATGCGAACCTACACATCCGGCTCATGGAACTCAGGCACCAACGTAGCCTGGACATATGCAAACCAGTGGGCGTCGATGCAGCTATCCAAGGGGCCAGCATACGGGACCCTGTACGCGTTCTGGCAGAGCCAAGTGACTCCCTATGGCATCTATTACAAATACTTAGATGGAGCTACATGGGGCCCTGAGACCCAGCTAGAAGCGGACAGCACAGCCGACAGCCCATACGGCACCGTCTCCTCCAGCGATGAGACATATGAAGGAAAAACATCGCTGGTCTACGCTACAGGATCGGCCACAGAAACCTATCAGTTAAAACACAACTTTATGCCGACCAGCAAGGCAACGTCTGAGTCAAGTGTGAGAGTCACTGACGAGAATGGTGTAAGGATTAAACAGTACTATGATGGCCTGGGCAGACAATCCAAGTACGAACGGTTTAATGGCTCCACATCATACTCAACAAAGACTTACAAGTACAACCTGTTCGGCCTTCTAAGCAAGTATACTGACGAGGTCGGCTACACCTACAGGTACGAGTACAACGCGGCCGGAATGTTGACCAAGCAGACCAACCCTGATAGCTCATACTCGCAGAACGTGGTGAACTACGCAGGGAACTACGTTGATGTGATTGACGAGGAGGGCAGGCAGCGTAGGCTGAAGTACGACTGGTGTGACAGGCTTGTTGAGGTTGACGAGTACTACCAGGCTGGCAGCTTCTATGTTACAGGGTACATCTATGATGAGGTAGGTAACCTTGTTAAGATCACTGATAGTCTCAGCAGGGAGACAAGCTACACTTATGATCAGCTCAACAGGCTGACCCAGATTCAGCACTCGGACAGCCTGACCGAGGAGATGGCCTATGATAAAGTCAGCAACCTCATCAGAAAGACTGACCGTGAGGGCTCAGATACCTACTACACGTACGACGGCTTGGACAGGCTGGTGAACGCGAGCAGCATAGGCGTAGACGTGCTATACAGCTACGATGAAATGAGCCGCAGGATCGGCTCAAGCTACAACGGTACCAGCATGGCGTGGAGCTACGATGCGCGGAACAGGCTCCTTGAGGAGCGGTACAACATTGCGGGCAGCATCTATACTGTCGGGTACAGCTACGATGGCGTTGGAAACATAATCGGCATCGTCTACCCTGACTCGTCCAGCGTATCCATGACCTATGATGCTCTAAACAGGCTGAGAAACGTGGTTGGCATCGCGTCTGTGAGGCACACCCAGTCGGATAAGGTCAGTTTAGTGACCTACGGTAACGGGGTCACAGCCACATACACCTATGATTCCCGTGACCGGCCGGTGTGCATCGAGACTAAGCGGGGCTCCACGGTTCTCCTTCGCCTGGCTTACACCTATGATAAGACGGGGAGCGTCAAAACTATCAGCGACGGCGCGTCCACCGAGACGTACGGCTATGATCTGCTGGACAGGTTGACGAGCAGCTCTGGCCCCTGGGGGGGCCTGAGCTACACTTACGACTCTGTTGGGAACAGGCTGTCGCTGAACCGGGGAGGATCAGTCACCAGCTATACATACGACAATATGAACCGTATATCATCAGGTACGGGTATGGCGTTCACGTGGGACGGCAACGGGAACCTGGCCACGTGGGACGACGGCTCCAACGACTGGGCGTACAGGTACGACCCTGAGGATAGGCTAATCAATGTGAAGAAGAACGGCGTCGCCTCGGCCCAGTACACGTATGATGCTGGTGGGAGGAGGGTACGCTCGTGGGATACAGCGGGGACGACGGACTACGTGTACAGCGGCCTCATTGTCATCGATGAGATCAAAGCTGAAGCACACGAGAAGTATATCTACGCTGGCTCCATGCACCTGGCCTCAAACAGCTCAGGCACCATCGAGTACTACCACGTGGACCACCTGGGCAGCACCAGGCTCAAGACTAACAGCACCGGCGGAGTCATCTACGAGAGCAACTACGAGCCCTACGGCCCCGAGTACGGTGAGTCCGGCTCGGAGGAGTTCAGGTACACGGGCAAGCAGGAGGACCCCACCGGCCTCTACTACTTCGGGGCAAGGTACTACGATCCGGTGACTGGACGGTTCACCACCCGCGACTCAGTGTTTGGAGACCTCACTGATCCCCAGTCACTCAACAGATACGTTTACTGCAGGAACAACCCACACAAATACACAGACCCAGACGGGCGTTGGATGCACATTGTTGTCGGAGCTGCAATTGGCGCAGCCATTAATATAGGGATGTATACCGTTGCTCAATATGCTATGGGTAAAGAATTCGGGACCGAGGAATTTAACAGAGGTTTAGTTGCAGCGGGGGTATCAGGAGCAATAAGTGGTGCGGTCTCAGCAGCTATTGGGCCAATAGCTGGATCAGTAGCTGTTAAGTTAGGGTATAGCTCCACTTCGTTGGTAGCTAAGACGATATCATTTACCGCCCAAGGTGGTGCTGAAGTCTTCTCTTATGCTACAGAGGCAACAATAAAAGGAAATGAAATTAATGCAATGGATGCAGCAACTAGATTTATCGTTGGCGGATCAATGTCAGTAGCGAGTAATAAAATTATTGAAGGAACACATGGTATGTATACATTAAAACAATCGAAATATTTTGCTCCGAAAAAAATTAGTACTTATTATAATGCGTTGATAAATCCCGATAGTTCTAGAAATGCTGCTTCAATAATACGTACTATAGCTTTCGAAGCTTTCGGCACAGCTCTTGTCACAAGTGGTTTAGAAACACTCCAAAAAACCTCAACACATATACCAACAAGTTATGATTTATATGAGAGCAGGAGGTACTAATAATAGATAGAAACCGTAAAGAAGGCATTTTAGTAGTATCTATTTTATCTCTATTTCTTTTATTATTCAATATTTGGGTTATTACTGAGATTATAAAGGTCGGGGTAATTTTTCAGCCATTTTATTGGTTAGGAGTTTGTGTGTTGGGGGCTATTGGTTATTATTGGTATGAATTTTTAAATTATCTTAAGAAGCACAGGACATTAGAATGGTTAGTTATTTTATTAGGCCCATTTTTATACTATTTAAATCAATCAACTAGTATTCCATCACTGAATGCGTTTTTAGTGTCAGCTCCCATTATGCCGCTTATTGCATTAATAAGAGCCGTCAAGCAAATAATTAATAAATTCAAGAACGAAAAAACGGTGGTTCTTATATAAAGCGTATCTATGCTAGTTCCTTGCATCTGGCTTCGAACAGCTCGGGGACCGTGGAGTACTATCACGTGGACCACCTGGGCAACACCAGGCTCAAGACCGACGCCTCAGGCAACGTAATCTACGAGTCGAACTACGAGCCGTATGGGCCAGGGTACAGTAAGTCTGGGTTGGAGGAGTTCAGATACACGGGGAAGCAGGAGGACGCTACGGGCCTCTACTACTTCGGGGCAAGGTACTATGACCCGGTGACGGGGCGGTTCATCACCCGCGACTCGGTGTTCGGTGACCTGTCTGATCCACAATCACTCAACAGGTACAGCTACTGCCGAAACAACCCACACAAATATGTAGACCCAGACGGAGAAAATCCAATAATTGCAGGTGCTTTGCTTGGTGGATTAGTAAATTTCATGTGGTACATCCATGAAACACTTCAAACTGGTAAAGAAGTAACTCTCAGAGGAGCAATAGGTGCATTCACAAATGGGGCAATATGTGGGGCAGCAGCTGTAGTAATAGCGACAACAGCCCCCATCGCAATCATATCAAAAGTTGTATACAGTTCAGTTGTAAGTGGGACAGCTAACGCCATGGGTGGAATGGTTGAAGATGTTGTAAACGAAGAGGAAATCAATATTGATGAAGTAGCTTCAGACTTCGGGTTTGGTGCATTGGTTGGTGGAGCTCTTTCTCCATTACCAGCGAAAACATTTGGGTACGTTACAACAGTTATTTCAAGTAACACATTATGTTCAAACAAAGATGCTGTTGTAAAGGCAATTAACACCTCAGGCGACAATTTAATAGAACAAATTAGAGAATCAATATTGATTACACCTAAAATAAATAATAAACCTTCAAAAATATACGCTGAAAGAATAGATTATTGGTGGTATTAGTGCATGATACATGATGATGAGAAAATAATTGATTGGACTATAGTTGTAGACAATTCAAACGTTAATATAGTTAATGATAAGTGTGTTCAATGGTTAAATAATATTTCTGCTGTAATTAATACAAATACTTTAAACATAATTATAGCTACTCATGAACAATATTGGCCTTCAAATAAAGGAAGAAGATTTTTACATTTTAATCCAATATACTGGAAAAAAATTATAAAGATAGATTTATCACAATCAAATGATGATGTAAATATATATATAAAAATTAATGCTCCTGGGGATCGAAGTTATGATTCAGAGATTTTAAAAAAGTGGTGGTATCATTGGATTTGGTATTTCGGAAATTTTTTAGAAGTCAATATATCCGATTGGTCTTTTAACTATAACTCAGATGATCTGATAAATATGAAAAAAGAACTGATCATTTCATCAAAATATTATTTTATAATCTCATTATTATTTTTTATAATGGGTATTTGGATGTTATTTTCTTCTATGGATGTTGCACTTAGAATATTATTAGGTACATGTTTTTTAATTATCGGTTTGTTTAGAGGTTTACCTGACATTTTTAAAACTTATTATCGAATCACCAGTAACTATAATTTTTTAATAAAATAAGTTGAATGAATATGATGTATAAACTTGTTGTTTTATCCAAGTTGAGGTAAGTGCTATTAACTGTATGTTTGAAGGTAAGCATTGTGGATGAGGTCATGGGCAGCTTCCACGAGAAGCATTACTACGCTGGCAGCCTTCACCTAGCTTCTTACAGTTCAGGCACTGTGGAGTATTTTCACTCAGATCACCTTGGCTCCACGAGGCTTAAGACGAACGCCTTAGGTAATATCGTCTATAATAGCAACTATAAGCCCTATGATCCAGAGTACGGTGAGTCCGGCTCGGAGACGTTCAGATACACAGATAAACATGAAGAAACAACACGTCTATACTACTTTGGTGCACGATACTATGATTCAGTGACGGGGCGGTTCACCACACGCCACACTGTCGTCCGGCTTAAAGGCTTCGATGGGTTGAGGGCCACGCCCCGGTTCAGGTGGGTGTACCTGGTGCTGGGGAAAAGGTGGACTCAACGCCTCTTAAGCCTGTTTAAAGTGATCTAAGTCAACGTTAGGGCTGTATCGTTTATACTCGGCCTGTTTAGCCAGTTTTAGCGTAGCCCTAATACAAAGCACGTGAAAACGCGCCCCCTGCACCCCCTCTATACTATACTACACCCCATGGGGGGTTGCCTGCCTGCCACCGAACCGGAAGCCCCTAAAAACGCCCGGATTCCCGAAAGGGGTTTATTCCACGCTTTTTAAATGGATCCATTCAACATGCGCCCGAAAACAACGGATCCATTACCACCTTTTTGTCTCCGCCCGCCTCTCCGCCCGACCCCACAGCCTCGAAGCCTCCCGCGAAAGGCTCCCACCCGGCCTCCCAGACCTACACATGCACAGCCTCTCAACCAGCCCAATGACCTCTTCGCACATGGCGTCGCCAAGATCCACCTCGTTCACCAGCACGAGCAGGCCAGCCGTGATAAGCTCCAGCTCCCGAGGGGTCAGCCGGTACCGCTTCTCACCCATACATCCTCACGTGGAAACCTTCAGCTTGCCAAGGGCCTGGGCACGCCTCGAAGCCCTCTCCCAGAGCCTGTCAGCCGCGTCAGACCATCTGCCGCCGGGCCTCCCCTGCCGGCTCTGAACCAAGCGCTTAGCCAGCTCCAGGGAGTCATCAGAGAGATTGAAGTCCTCGGTCTGGTCGACGAGCAGGATCAACCCGACAAGGACAACATCGAGCTCCTTCTCACTCAGTCTGTACCGCTTACCCGTCACCGCTGCCCCTCCATTACCTCCATGTACTTCTCTAGGCACTCGGGGCAGAGCTCCTCCCTGAGCCTCCTGAGCCTCTCCCTCAGATCCTTCAACTCCCTGCTGAGGTTCGACGCCGCCGCGCCGTACCACCCACCATACGCCATCACATCACCTCCTACACGTACCGGGGCAGAGGTCTCATCCGGGCCAGCAGCCCAGCCCAGCCCCGCCTGCTGTAATGCACAGCCATATCCATCTTATCCCAGCTGAAATAGTCAACCAGGTCGAGGACCTGAAGATTATAGTCTGCAGCCAGCTGGCTCGCCCTCTGGCTCCTGAACCAGTGAGGCCAGACATTCAACCCGGCCCTCTCGCCTACCCGCGTGACCACCTTGTAGCCCCACGCCCTGCTGAGAGACCTCCCGGGCCGCCTCGGACTGGGAAACAGAAGACGGCTAGCCCGCTTAACCCAATCAACCATGATGGGCGCCAAAGGCTCACATAGCAAGACCGGGAAAGGCCTGCGGACCGCGTCAACAGGAAGAGTCTCCCAGCCTCCACCGGGAAGCTCACCAATCTTCCGGAACTTCTTCAGAAGAAGCATATTCCTGATAACGACCACTCCCTCATCCATGTCGACATCGAACATGTCCCTGGTGAGGCTGAGGACCTCGGATACCCTGCCGCCCGTCAGGAACGCGGTGCTGAGGAAGGCCTTCTCAAGCTCCGACTCGGCTGACTCGACGAGACCCGTGAGGGCGCCCCAGCCGATGAAGCCCTCGACGTCCCGGAGCACGCTACGCCTCTCATAGGGGTGGTCGCGCCACCAGCCCCGTGTCATGGCTCCCCCTCCTCGGAGCTCAGGTAAGATTCTAGGAGGCTCCAGGTGAAGGGCTCAGGGTAGCCTGGACGCCCCGGCCCGTAATGGTCCATTCTGTAGAGTAGCCGGAAGAGGGCCTCAGCCTCCTCCAAGCCGTCCCTGCACTCTAGGAATACGCGGAGCCTCCAAGCAACCAACCCATAGACCAGTGGTGTCTCATCCTCGTTGAGCCGGTGACGGCGCCGCACAGCCAGATTATGGACCATTACCGTTTAGCCTCCCCTGTCTTCAGCGGCGGCAATGGGTCGTTGAATCTCTGTGCGGCCGCCTTGATGGTCTCCACATCGTCCGGGTCCACCCGTTCAAGGGGCCCCGAGTAGCAGCCAATGTGGGGGCACGTCTGGTAGCCTCGGTAGAAGCTTAGGCGGCCGCATACCCGGCAGATCACCAGGTCGCCGTCCTTCAGACTCATGGCTCAGCCTCCTTGAGAGTGACCGTCCAGCCGTCCAGCTCATAGAGCCCGGGGTAGCCTTTCAGTATGGCGTGGAACTCTGGTTCTGTGAATCTATGGCCTCGGCGCTTCATGGCTGCGTATAGCTTGCCCTCGCCCACCTGGCCCCGGCCCAGCTCAGCGAAGAACCCGGCCACATCATCGACTAGGGCTTCACTGTTAGGCGTCTCAGGTGTCCCACTTTTTTCTCCACCAGGTGTGGGGGAATACAGTTTCTTGCGGCGCTTGTCTTCTGGGTCCGTCTCCTCCAGCACCAGCCCGGTCTCCAGGAGGAGGGCGATCATGTTTCCCAGCGGCTTGTCGCCTATGCGGGTGTGGTAGAAGGTGTAGTACAGGCGGCTCACGTCAGGCCTATGCAGCCCCGCTTCCCCAGCCGCATCCAATGCCGGCTTAAGGGATTCCTCGTGGAACCTGTAAACGTGTGGAGGCAGCCCCAGCTCGTTAGATTTGACCAACTCCTCGCATAGCTTGAAGCCCTCCTCTATGTCGGCGCTGCTGGCATAAACGGCGGCGCCGTCCTCGGTGTGGTCCCGGGTCCACTGGTTGAAGAGGGCGTGGGCCTTGATCATGGCTATGATCCGGGGGAAGTCCCTCTGGTGACGTGGGCTGAGGGTGGGGTGATCCTTAATGAACTTGGCATATATCCTGTCGGCGTCCTCGGCTCGTATGATCACGTTCCTTACGGGCGACTCCTTGATGAGCCGGACCCTGAACTTGAGCATCTCCCGGTTATGGTCCCGTTGAAGGGTGTCCTTGTAGGCTCTACGGTCCGCCAGGGCCCTGCTCTGCTGCCTGAGACTCTTCCTGAACTTGTCCTGGGTGATCTCGGGGCTCGTCAGCCACAGCCGGGTCCGCTCCTGGTCGTCCAGGCTGAACCGCACAGAGTTGAAGTGGACCGTGGGGTACCCCACTATGAGCACCTTCTTGGTTCGGTTTCCCCCCTCCTTGCTCTTGTCGGTGATGTTGCACTCTACGATCTTCGCGTCGTGGCTTAGGGTGGGCCTGAGGTTCTGCAGCAGCTTGTCGTGGGGCTGGTCCCTGAAGTGAAGAATCTTGCCCTCCAGGTCCACGACGTAGTACTTGTCTATCTCATCCCACTCGCCCTTCAGCCGCCTGACCTCAGCCTTGCGCTCAGCCTTCCACTGCTCCCGTCCCTCTCCCTTGGGGGGCAGAGGGTTGGCTTCCTCCCACCGTTTCATGCCCTCGTCCACGTACTGGTTCCTGTTGGGTAGCTCTTCGCCATCGGCCGTGCATAGCCTGCTGTTCTCGTGGAAGAAGGCGGTGGGGCTGGTGTAGCCCTTGTTCAGTATGTCCTCCTCGGGGAAGTACTGCAGCACCTCTCCTGTGACAAAGCTCTTGCCTGTGCTGCTGGGGGCGTTGCTGCTGAAGTTCTGCTGATCCTCCTCAGTGTAGTTGAGGACTGTGCCGTAGAAGGTGACGGTCTTGCTTGTCTTGTCGTCTACGATGGTGGTGCCAAGGGTCTCGGCCACCTTCTCGCGGCTCATCTCCCGGGTGGCCTCAGCCGCGTCCTGTTCCCGCTGGTGGAGAGCTTGGAGGGCGGGGCTGTGCTCCCGGAGGGCCGCCCGGTGCTTCTCCCATGCAGAATTATATTCCCCGCTGTGTGGTGGAGAAAAATTTGGGTCACTCACTGCTGCGGTCTCCTGGGGTTGGGTGAGTTGAGGGCTAGAAAGTAGGCGCGGGCTATTTCGCGGAGGATGAGGCCGTAGGTATCATTCTTTGCTAAACTCAGCTTGACGATACCGTCCCTACCTATTATGGGGTTGTGGCCCCAGGCCTGGATGGTGGATTCGCATATGGTTAGGGCGAGGTCCTTGGGGTTGACGGGGGTCAGAGGCTGCGCAAAGATGGCCCTCTTCCCATGGAGTGTGTCGATATCTACGTGGCCGGTGACTATCCGGCGGCCGTTTACGTTCAGCCAGAGCTCTCGTCGTGGCATGCAGGCGCCACCTCCAGTTTCTTCAATGCCTCTCCGGGGTAGTCATAGTGCCGTCCTCGTGGTGGAGCGCGCGCAGAGGCGAGGCTGCCCTGTTCTTTATGGTTTTTACGGTGTGGAGTGCCTCCCCCATTTTTCTCTGCTTTCATCTGTTTGCCTCCTCAGGCTCCTCGGCGAGCCTGATCAGAAGCGGCTTGGTGGAGAGGTCTGTCCTCAGGATTCCCACCCTGTGACCGGTGAAGGCCTCCAGGTCAGGGAGGTGTTCCAGCTCCCTCGGCGGTACGATGACCTTAAGGCTCCTATAGGCGATGACGCCCGCGTCCCTATCTACGTCCACGAGGACGCCGATGGCTTCCTGCCACTCGCCCAGCCTCACACGCGAATCAAACCCGACATCTTCACAGACAGTCAACGTCTCCTCCTCCACAAGCCTCGACGCTTGAGCTATCGCCGTGGACAGCCTCCGAGAGGACCGACAGCTCCTGGAGGAGCCTGGTGGCCGCGTACCTGTAGAACGCGTTCCGGCTCATACCAAGCCTCTCACGGGTCCTCTCCACCTGCTCGTCCAGCTTCCCCGGGACGTACAACGCCCTTTGAACCCCACTCCTCTTCACCAAAACACCCCATATCTGCATTATAACGCAGTTACCGTTCCATATACCAGCAAACTATTTAAACAATATTATGCAAGTAATATGCACCATAATGCAGATGAAGCGTGTCGTAGTTGAAGACCAGCACCTCAACCCTGATGCAGATCCTTGAGATCCTTATCTACCAGGGACCACAGACCATCGAGGAGACAGCGAAAAAGATAGGTAAACACTACACCACCGCCATGAGGCGCCTAAAGGAGATGAACGAACAGGCCCTGATAATCGACGAAGCCTTCGCTAGGACGCTGCGAGACGAGCCTCCACCAGCCAACGAGGGACCCCAGAGCTACCATGTAACTGAGAACGGGCTAATCCTATACTTCCTCGTCCGCCCCAAGGAGGCCTTCGCAAGGTTCGAGGAGATCGCTGAGAAGCACGCAGAAAAGTTCCTTACCTTCAAATGGTACCCCTACTTCGCATCTAGGGGGCTAGGAGAGGTGATCCAGCACCGCTTCAAGGTGGCCCTGATAAACACCAGAAGCGACGTCTACGCTCAGATGATGCTGTTCGGTGACACGATCACCGGTAAAGACGAGGACCAGCTTCTACGGTTCTTCCCCTTCTTTAGCGATATGGATCGGGAGCGGGCGGACCGCATCACCTTCGGGTTCATCAACTTCGTCAAGACGAAACCGAGGGAGTTCGAGCTACTGGACCAGTATAATCCTCAAGGAGGGGTAATCGTCAGTAAAAACCCCTTCTTCACAGCATATGAGACTGATGAGGGGTTTTCGCGTCTGATGGATGTTTTCAGGGCTGTGGATGAGAACCCGGAGTTGGCTCGGTTAAAGAGGGAGACGATGGACTCGTATATTAGGGGATTGGAATTGATGAAGGAGAATGTTGAGGCGTGGATTAAGTTGAATAGGGACAGAAAAGCGTCTAATCTTTGACGGCCTCTAGGTTACTCCGAGTCTTGGTATAGCTGCCAGGTATGCTTTGCGTAGCTCGTCGTGGTCGATGTGGTCATAGATGTCGATGGCCTCACCGCGGCTGTCTCCTCTGAGCTCCTTGATGAACTCCCTGCTCAGGCCATTCCGGCGCAGGTGGGTGGTGAACCAGTGGCGGAAGCAGTGGGGGCTAAAATGGTCCTCAAGCCGTGGGCTACTCGGATCATGGAGCCCCAGCCTCTCAGCGTGGCCCGTCACCACCCTGTACACCATGTTCCTGCCAATACGCTTACCCTTATCCCCAACGAAGAGGGCCCTCTCACCCGGCGCAGCGTAGCCCTCCCGGACCCTCAGCCACCTCCCCAGCAGGATGGCCGTCTCGTCGTCGAAGTACACGTAGAGGTTGCTGCGCTTGTTCTTACCCTTCAGCTTGACCCTGCCGTTCTCCCAGTCGATGTCGTCCACGTCCATGGAGATGAGTTCCCCGCGCCGGACACCTGTCTTGGCCAGCACAGCCATGAGGGCCCGGTCCCTGATCTCCAGGGTTCCGTTGATGAGCCGGCTCATATCCTCCACCGAGAGAAGCTTCCTCTGTGCTCCCGGCTTGTAGTTTTTATACTTGGTCAGGTACCTCTTTCTGAAGCTTGGAATCGGGTTGTTCTCTATGATCTCCTCGAAAACGAGGTACTCATAGAAGCTTGACAGTGCCGTGAAGTACATGTCAAGGGTCTTGGTGCTCACTTTACGATCGTTTTTCAGGTAATCTAGGAGTTGCCTTAATCCTTCCTTATCTAAATCGGTGAAGCCTATGGCCCTTTTCTTGAGAAACCTGGCCGCTGTCCGGATGTTTGACCGGTGGCTCCGTATGGTCTCGGGGCTGTAGCCGCGGAGCCGGCAGTCGTCCACGAAGCTCCGTATCAGGTCCAGATCAACGTGAACCATCTCATTCACCATGGCTGTCTCCGTCACTCTGCCCACGTCCACCCTCTGCTTGTCTGCCTCACCAGGCCAAAGACCTGGAGGACCTCTAGCTGCGCCGAGACCGCCTTAACAGCCGCCATGTCGTCTGGCCCTACACCCAGTCTTAGGAGAAGTGAGTCGCTGGTGTGTGGTCCAGTCTCCTTGAGTATCTGCACTATTCGCTTATCGTAGTCCCGTACCTTCTCGTTACCGGTGTCGGGGAAGATCCTGGACCTGTAGACTCGTAGATCCTCCTCCTGCTTATCCACGAGGAGCTCCAGGTGGTGGTTATACCTGTCCTTCTCCTTTAGAGCCTCGGCAAGCTTCTTGTTCTCCTCGATGAGGCCGGTTCTAGGCTGATAATCTGGGTCTGTCTCGGCGTTCAGCGAGTTCTCGACATGCTCTATAACGAACCTGCTGATGCTGGCCCCGGAGCGCTCCGCCTGGTCCTTCCAGCGCTGGGCTATCTCCGCGGGTGGATAGACGTAGATGGCTCGCTGCTTCAGCTCCTTCTTCCTGACCATTAGGCGTTTATACGCGGTTCACTTTAAATACTTTACTAGTAATTTGGTGCGGGAGGAGGGACTCGAACCCTCGAAGTCCTCAGACACGGGATCTCCCACCCAAAGCACTCGGATCTTAAGTCCCGCCCCTTAGGCCAACCTCGGGTACTCCCGCACGCACAAATAGGGACAAGCCAACAATTTATAACCTTACCCAACCAACACCAAAAAAATTTCACCAAAGGTACAGCCACAGTGATAGACTCACCTAAGACATCAAACACAAACACGAGCAACTGAAAAGCTAAAAGGATATGAAACCCGTGGGCCTAGACGATACGCCTGGTCCTCTGTATGTCCTTACGCCTCACAGAGCTGCTCTTGAGACGGGCGGTGCTTCCGTAGCCGCAGGCCGCGCAGGTCCTCTTGGTGACATGGTACGCGCGCCTACCGCAACGCCTGCACTGGATGTGAATCCTCTTACCTGTATGAAGCGCATGTTTCGTGGGCACAGCCTGTCTACTCCGGCGGCGGGCTAATCATTATAACGTTGTCGCCGCGGAGGACTATGTTACCGATGCTACGGACGTTCTCCATGTCGCTGACCTCCTCCGCGTCACTCATGTAGAGGTTAACGTGCTGGTCGAAGCCCTCCAGGGTGCCCCTGAGGGTCCTTCCGCCCCGCACCTTAATGAGCACCGTCTTACCGACGCTCCGTTCAAGCACTTTCTCGATCATTTCTGCCAATCTGTTGCCGCTCCGTGGATCTGTTGGGCTCTTATCGAAATACAGAGTCCACCTATAAAAGTTTGTATTTTTTGAAGGGCCTCCCACGTGAAAATGGGTGTGCTCCCGAACCCTGAAAGGAGCCTTAAAAAAGCTTGTATCGCCTAGAGAAAGATGGAACAGGCTCCGCACCGAGTAACATTTATTAGGAAGTAGTTGTCCTAACGTATAGCCTCGTTAGGGTCAGGAAGGTTTCTCGGCAAGGTGAAAAACGGGTAAATGAGACAACATGATCCTCTCCCCAGCTCCCTGAACCGCCCCGACCCTACGCATATTCACTCTCAAAGGATGATTTAGTTTGCTTCTCACAGACCAAGACCACTGGGATTTGATGAAGTCCTTCTTCCAAGAGGAGGGGCTCGTCAAGCAGCACCTGGACTCGTATAACGACTTCACCAGGAACACGCTGCAACAGATAATAGACGAGATAGGGGGCATCCAGATCGAGGTCCCTAACCACACCTACAACATAAAGTTCGGCGCCATAGAGATAGGTGAGCCCCGAGTCGTGGAGGTGGACGGCACCGTCCGGGAGGTCTACCCCCGGGAAGCCCGCATACGCAACCTCACCTACAGCGCCCCCCTCTACCTAGAGATAGAGCTGGACGACGAGGGCCGGGAGACCTACGAGCGGGTCAACATAGGCGACATCCCCATCATGGTCAAGTCCAACCTCTGCCTCCTCAGCCGCCACACCAAAGACGAGCTGGTGAAGCTGGGGGAGGACCCGGATGAGGTGGGAGGCTACTTCATAGTCAACGGCTCCGAGCGCGTCATCGTCAGTCTCGAGGACTTGGCCCCCAACAGGGTCCTGGTGGAGACCGACGACCGCGGAGCCAAGCCCGTGTACAGGGGCAAGGTGTTCAGCACCACCGTGGGCTTCCGCGCCCGCATAGAGATGAGCCTCAAGACCAAAGGGGAGATGAGCGTCACCATCCCCGGCGTACCGGTCCCCGTCCCCTTCGTGGTCCTCATGAGGGCCCTGGGCGTCGAGACCGACAGGCAGGTGGCGGACATGGTGAGCCTGGACGCAGAGATACTCGACGAGATGGAGCCCAGCTTCAGGGAGGCCAGCAGCGTCCAGAGCGTGGAGGACGCCATCCTCTACATAGGCAACCGCGTCGCCTTCGGCCAAGTCAAGGAGTTTAGAGTCAAGCGCGCCGAGACAATCCTGGACAGGAACCTGCTGCCCCACATAGGCCGCGAGCCCGAGGAGCGCCTCGACAAGGCCATATTCCTGGGCGAGATGGCCTCAAGGATCATAGAGCTCAAACTGGGGCAGAGGCAGGAGGACGACAAGGACCACCTCCGCAACAAGCGCATCAAGCTGGCGGGGCCCTTACTGGCCGAGCTGTTCAGGTCCGCCTTCTGGAGCCTCTACCGCGACATGCGGTACCAGTTCAGGCGCATGAGCACCAGGCGCAAGGGCGTCCTCATATCCGCGGCCGTCAGACCTGGCATCATCACCAGCCGCATCCAACACGCCCTGGCCACCGGCAACTGGCGCAGGGGCCGCGTCGGAATGACCCAGCTCCTCGACCGGACCAACACCCTCTCAACCCTTTCTCACCTCCGCAGGCTCCAGAGCCCCCTGAGCAGGAGCCAGCCCAACTTCGAGGCCCGTGACCTCCACAGCACCCACTGGGGCAGGCTGTGCCCCAACGAGACCCCCGAGGGAGCCAACTGTGGCCTGGTCAAGAACCTGGCCCTCATGAGCAGTGTTAGCATCGGAACCGACGCCGAGAAGGTGAAGCGCACCCTAGAGTTCATGGGCGTCACACGGGCCAAGGACGCCGACGAGCAGCTACGCCACGAGGGCAGCAAGATCTTCGTGGAGGGCTACCTCCTAGGCTACACCACGTCACCGCAGGTGCTGGTGAAGACCTTCAGGGAGATGCGGCGCAAGGGCGAGATCAGCGGCGAAGCCAACATAGTCTACTATAACACCTACAACGAGATATACGTCAACTGCGACGAGGGCCGCATAAGGCGCCCCCTCGTAGTGGTGGAGGACGGCAAGCCCCTCCTCAAGCAGCGGCACATCCGCAACATAAAGCAGGACAGGTGGACCTGGAGCGACCTCATCCGCGAGGGCATCATGGAGTACATGGACAGCGACGAGGAGGAGAACGCCTACATAGGCATCAAAGCCGAGGAGCTGACGGAGGAGCACACCCACCAGGAGATATGCTCCTACTGCATCCTAGGCGTCGGCGCAGGCATCATCCCCTACGCCGAGCACAACCAGAGCCCCAGGAACACGTACCAGGCCGCCATGGCCAAGCAAGCCCCAGGCATCTACGCCCTCAACCACGGCGACAGGACCGACACCCGCGGCCACCTGCTCCACTACCCCCAGAAGCCCCTGGTGGCCACCAAGCCCATGGAGGTCATCGCCTACAACGACAGGCCAGCCGGCCAGAACTTCATAATAGCCATCCTCAGCAGCATAGGCTACAACATGGAGGACGCCATCATATTCAACAAGGGCGCTGTGCAGCGGGGCCTCGGCCACAGCAGCTTTTACAGGATCTACAAGGCCGAGTGCAAGCAGTACCTGGGCGGAGCCAAGGACAGGCTCACCATCCCGGAGGCAGGCATCCGCGGATACCACGGCGCAGACGCCTACAGGCAACTTGAATCCGACGGCCTCATAGCCACAGAGGCGGAGGTCAAGGGCGGCGACGTCCTCATAGGCAAGACCAGCCCACCCAGGTTCATGGAGGAGTACCGCGGAATAGAGATCAGGGGCCCCCAGCTGCGAGACACCAGCATAGGCGTCCGCCCCACAGAGGTGGGCGTCGTGGACCAGGTGTTCATCACCAAGGACATCGAGGGCAGCCAACTGATCAAGGTCAAGGTCCGGAGCCACAGGGTCCCCGAGCTGGGGGACAAGTTCGTCTCCAGGCACGGCCAGAAGGGCGTCATCGGGATGCTGGTGGCTCCGGAGGACATGCCCTTCACCACCAGCGGCACCATCCCGGACATCGTCATGAACCCCCACGCCTACCCCAGCCGCATGACCGTGGGCCAGTTCATAGAGGCCATCGCCGGCAAGGCGGCCGCCCTGAGAGGGGAGATAGTGGACGGCACACCCTTCGCCAACGAGGACCCCAAGGCCCTAGAGGAGATACTCAGGGACCTGGGCTTCCAGCCCGGGGGCCGGGAGATGATGTACGACGGCATGAGCGGCCACATGTTCGAGGCCGAGATATTCGTGGGCGTGGCCTTCTACCAGAAGCTCCACCACATGGTGGTGGACAAGATCCACGCCAGGGCCCGCGGCCAGGTCCAGATGCTCACAAGACAGCCCACCGAAGGCCGCGCCAGGGGCGGAGGCCTCAGGTTCGGGGAGATGGAGCGCGACTGCCTCGTCGGCCACGGAGCCGCCATGCTCTTGAAGGACAGGCTCCTAGAGGAGAGCGACGCCTACACCATCTACGTATGCGAGAAGTGCGGCAGGCAGGGCTTCTACGATATAAGGCAGAGGAAGTACATGTGCCCCACCTGCGAGGGCAAGGGCGACATAGAGCCCGTGACCATAAGCTACGCCTTCAAGCTGCTGCTTCAGGAGATGCAGAGCCTGTGTATGAGCCCGAGCCTCAAGCTCACCAAGGAGGCGGACTAGTATGAGTAAGGTAATCGACGCCATCCAGTTCGGCCTCCTTTCCCCCGACGAGGTGAGACGCCTCAGCGTCGTGGAGATAGGGACCAGCGACACCTACGACGAGGACGGAGCCCCCATAGCGGGCGGCCTCATGGACCAGCGCTTGGGGACCCTAGAGCCCAGGCAGAGGTGCCGCACATGCGGTAACATAGCCATCAACTGCCCCGGCCACTTCGGCCACATAGAGCTGGCCGTCCCGGTGGTCCACGTGGAGTTCGCCAAGCAGATCTATAAGGTCCTGAGCTCCACGTGCAGGGGCTGCGGAAGCATCCTCCTGGACGAGGAGACCAAGGAGAGGCTCAGAGAGCAGCGCCGCAACGACCTGGAGATGTTCGGAAAGGTGAGCGACGAGACCTCCGCCGAGATCATGAAGCAGGCCAAGAAGTACAAGCGCCACAAGGAGTGCCCCTACTGCGGCATGGTGCAGACCGTGGTCAAGTTCAACAAGCCCACTACGTTCCTGGAGATCGAGAAGGAGGAGTTCTTCGACATCGAGGACGAGGAGGTCCAGGAGGACGTCACCAGACGCCTCACCCCCAACATGATCAGAGAGTGGTTCGAGAGGATACCCGACGATGACCTGAGGCTCCTGGACTTCGAGCCGGGGGCCGCCAGGCCCGAGTGGATGGTGCTGCAGGTGCTGCCTGTGCCCCCCGTGGACGTGCGGCCCAGCATCATCTTGGAGAGCGGCATCAGGGCCGAGGACGACCTCACCCACAAGCTGGTGGACATCATCAGGATCAACCAGAGGCTCAGGGAGAACATCGACGCCGGCGCGCCCACCCTCATCATAGAGGACCTCTCGGAGCTCCTCCAGTACCACGTCACCACCTACTTCAACAACGAGGTGAGCGGCATACCCCCCGCCAGGCACCGCAGCGGCAGGACCCTCAAGAGCCTGGCCCAGAGGCTCAAGGGCAAGGAGGGCCGGTTCAGGGGCAACCTGAGCGGCAAACGTGTGGACTACTCTGCGCGCACCGTCATCAGCCCCGACCCCAACATAGACATCAACCAGGTGGGCGTGCCCGTCCACATAGCCACCAAGCTCACGGTGCCGGACGTGGTCACGGAGCGCAACATCGACGAGATGAAGCGGCTCGTCCTCAACGGACCCTACAAGCACCCCGGGGCCCTGTACATCATCAGGCCCGACCAGAAGCGCATCAGGCTGGAGTTCGTCCAGGACCGCACCATGATAGGCGAAACCCTGGAGCCGGGCTTCATCATCGAGAGGCACCTGAAGGACGGCGACATAGCCCTGTTCAACAGACAGCCGTCGCTGCACAGGATGAGCATCATGGCGCACCGCGTCAAGGTGCTCCCCTACAAGACCTTCAGGATGCACCTCACTGTCTGCCCGCCCTACAACGCGGACTTCGACGGCGACGAGATGAACCTCCACATACCCCAGAGCAAGGAGGCCCAGACCGAGGCCAGGATGCTCATGCAGGTCCAGGACCAGATTCTGAGCCCCAGGTACGGGGCCCCCATCATCGGAGCCACCAAGGACTTCATCAGCGGCGCCTACCTCCTGACCCGCGGCGGAACCATGCTCACAGCCGACGAGGTGGGGAAGCTCATAGCCTACACGGGCTACACGGGGGACATCCCCAAGCCTACCGCCATGAAGCCCCAGCCCATGTGGAGCGGCAAGACGGTGTTCAGCCTCTTCCTGCCCCGGGACTTCAGCTTCGTCACCAGGGCCAACATATGCGTCCACTGCCCCGAGTGCAGCCGCGAGAAGTGCCAGTACGACGCTTACGTCATCATCCAGAACGGGCAGCTCAGGACAGGCGTCATCGACAAGAACAGCATCGGCGCAGAGCGGCCAGACACCATCTTCCACAGGATCATCAAGGACTACGGCACAGACATGGCCCATGATTTCCTCAATGGCATCAGCCGCCTCATCAACGGGTTCCTCACCCTCCGCGGCTTCACCTACAGCTACGACGAGCTGAACCTGGGGGACCGGGAGCAGAAGGAGATCAACAAGGTCATGCGCCAGATGGAGAAGAACGTCCAGAAGCTCACCGAGGAGTACGAGACGGGTGCCCTGGAGAGGCTGCCCGGGCAGACGCTCCAGGAGAGCTTCGAGATCAAGGTCATGAACGAGTTGGCCAAGGCCCGTGACCGGGCTGGCGAGACCGTCCAGGAGGGCCTCCCCATAGAGAACAGCGGCATCATCATGACCAGGACCGGCGCACGCGGCAGCAGCCTCAACATAGGCCAGATGATGGGAAGCGTAGGCCAGCAGAGCATCCGTGGCAAGCGCATCATGAGGGGCTACGAGAACAGGACCCTCCCCCACTTCAAGGAAGGTGACGCGGCGCCAGCCGCAAGAGGCTTCGTATACAACTGCTACAGGGACGGCCTGACGCCCCTGGAATTCTTCTTCCACGCCATGGGCGGCCGGGAGGGCCTGGTAGACACAGCCGTCCGCACCCAGCAGAGCGGCTACATGCAGCGCCGCCTCATCAACGCCCTGGAGCACCTCCGGGTCGAGTACGACGGCACCGTCAGGAACAGCATGGGCGACATCGTCCAGTTCATGTACGGCGAGGACGGCGTGGACCCGGCCAAGAGCGACCACGGCGTGGCAGTCAACGTGGCCCAGCTCACCGACAGGACCAGCATCACCCAGGAGCAGGGTAAGGCGGCCAAGGAGAAGTTCATCGACGAGCAGATCGACGGCATCACCGAGGACATACCTCAGCTCCTGAAGGAGGAGATGAGGCGCCAGATAAAGCAGGCCGGCCTCACTGAGAAGAGCGTCCGGGACGTCGTAGACAGCGTCCTAAAGAACTACGACTACAGCCTGGTGGAGCCCGGGGAGGCCGTGGGCATAGTGGCCGCCCAGAGCATAGGCGAGCCCGGCACCCAGATGACCCTCAGAACCTTCCACTACGCAGGTGTAGCCGAGCTGAACGTCACACTGGGGCTTCCGCGGCTCATAGAGATCGTGGACGCCAGGAAGAGCCCGAGCACGCCCGTCATGAACATCCACCTCACCGACAAGTACAACAAGAGCGAGAGGAAGGCCAGGGAGATAGCCCAGAAGCTCACATACACCACAATCGACGACATAATAGACGCCATCAACGTGGACCTACGGGAGGAGGCCGTCCACATCACCCTAGACCCCGAGAGGATGGAGACCCTCGGCGTCTCAGCCGCGGACGTGGATAAGGCCATGCCCTACAAGTTCACACAGGAGGGCGACCACAGCTACCTTGTGAGCCTGGAGGAGGATAAGACCAGGGACCCCGAGCCCATCATCAAAAACGTCACCGAGGCCCGCATCAAGGGAATACCCGAGATCAAGCGCGTCCTCACAACGGTCGAGGACGGAGAGTGGGTCATCAGGACCGACGGAAGCAACCTGGAGGGAGTGCTCAGGATCGACGGAGTGGACCCCACCAAGACAACGACCAACAACATCCACGAGATCGCTGAGATATTCGGCGTCGAGGCAGCCAGGAACGCCCTCATCAGGGAGGCCCACGCGGTTCTCACGGAGCAGGGCCTGGACGTGGACATTCGCCACGTCATGCTGGTGGCGGACATCATGACCAAGACCGGGGAGGTTCAGCAGATCGGCCGCCACGGCATCAGCGGCGAGAAGAGCAGCGTCCTGGCCAGGGCCGCCTTCGAGCTGACCATACAGCACCTGGTGGACGCAGCCATAAAGGGTGAGATCGATCCCCTTAAAGGGGTGATCGAGAACATCATTGTCGGACAGTCGATGCCCCTGGGGACAGGAAGCGTCGAGCTGTTCATGAACCAAGGAGACAGACGCGATGAGTAGCGTAGAACATGAGCTGAGACTCGCTCTCTCCACCGGTAAGGTCCAGCTTGGATCCAAGGAGGCGGTGAGGGAGATGAGGCGAGGCAGGGCCAAGATGGCCATCCTCAGCTCCAACTGCCCAACCGAGAAGGCCGAGGCCATAGCGACCTACGGCCGCCTCGCCGAGATACCCGTGCTGACGCACGCAAAGGACAGCGTAGACCTGGGGGTGCTGTGCGGAAAACCCTACCCTGTCTCAGCCCTCGTGATAAACGATCCCGGTGACAGCCGGATACTTGACCTGGTGAAAGAGTAGAATGCTTAACAACATCAAGATCACGGAGACTGAGATGAAGTATATCCAGCTCCTGCAGAACATGACGGGGGCCACTATAGTGGACTGTATCATCGACGAGGAGGAGGACACCATCATCTTCACCGTCAAGAAGGGCGAGGTGGGCCTCGCCGTGGGCAAGGGCGGCGAGAAGATCAAGCGGTTCCGCGCCATGACCAACAAGCAGGTGGAGATCTACGAGTACATGGCGGAGCCTGAGAAGTTTATTAAGAACGCGTTGAAGCCGGCCAAGGTGAAGGATATCCGGTTGGTGGATAGGATGGAGGGTAAGAGGATCGCCATGGTGAACGTGGATCCTAAGGATAAGGGTATAGCTATTGGTAAGAATGGGGCTAACATTAAGAAGATTCGTTTCCTGGCTCAGCGGTACTTTCAGCTGGACACCGTGATCATTAACTAGGTGCTATTTTGTGGGGGCCCTGTTTCTTGGGCTCTGTTTTGTTTGTGGTTTTTGTTTCTCTCTGTGTGTGCGTGGGGGGGGGGGAGGGGGGGTCCCATCACCGCCACCGCGATTCACGGTTTTACGGCTTGTTTTCTGGTTCGGAGGCTTTTTACGGGTCCTTAGGCGGTGGTGGTGGGTGGCGGTGTCCGCCGGTTCTTCGTATAGGGTTCTCAATTCATGGGGTTTCTGTGTGGTTGGGCTGGGTGAGGGTGTGATGTGTTGGTCTGTGCTTTATTGTGCGTGGGGGGGGGGTACCCGAGGTTGGCTAAGGGGCGGGACTTAAGATCCGAGTGTTTTGGGTGGGAGATCCCGTGTCTGAGGGCTTCGAGGGTTCGAGTCCCTCCCCTCGATTGGGCATAATTTCATCCTCAGTTCACCATATTTCATAATTTAATTTATTTTATAGAAAAAGGTGGGAAGTAGGTTTCCATGGTGTTTCTTACTTTTTCTTGAGCTTTAAATATGTAGCTACGGTGTTTGTTGTCTCCTCTATGGGTTTCCAAGTCATCTTCAAGAGGGGATGATAATGGAAGTAGAAGTTGGTTATCTGCTGGGGGTCATCGACTTCGTATATTGTGAATCCGCTCGTCTGTCCTGCGAAGTTGTAGACTGGTGCAAGTGCCTTTGGATAGCCTTTGGTGCCTCTCAGCTCAGCCATCTTCTGGAAGAGAGGTATGACTTTATCCATGTCCTCTGGGCACATCTCCCAGTGCAACATATATTTCATGTTCTCGCCTCTTCTCTCTATGTGGTACTTGTATGGCTCCCCACCTCGGAGCCAGGGCTCCACACATCTTTTAATTTGAACAGAACCCTGGTCACATCTTGGTTTACCTACTATAAATTATTTTAGCCTAAAACTATAAATGCGGAAGAGGCTTCAATTCGTAATATGCCGCATATCCCCTTCTACTGGTTCAATCTCCACAGTCGCGGATAGAGAATATAAGGAGATGATGACCCGCTATGGGCGACACTGAAAAAGACTCCAAAATTACCCAAAAAATAGGCAGACTTGTACTCCCATCACTGGCGTTATCCCGGTTCGCAAGCATCACCCCCACACTAATAATAGGACTACTACTAGTAGACATAGCCGACACCTTCCAGTGCCCCGTCGGCGTCGCAGGGCAGCTCCAGACAGCCTCATCACTCGCCGGCTTAGTAGGAGCCCTCATCCTCGCAGCTATAAGCGTCAAATACAGAAGCTCCTCGCTGCTGCTGATCGGCTTAGCCCTGCTAACCATATCCGCCCTGGGCTCCTATCTAGCCCCAAGCCTCTCAGCAATGCTCCTAATATTCACACTGTCAGGACTGGGTAACGCGATCATAAGCCCAATGGCATCCACGCTCGTCGGCGAACGCTTCCCCCCAGAAGGAAGATCCCACGCCATGAGCTGGCTCACCGCTGGGCTGTCGCTCGCCAACGTCATCGGAGCCCCACTTATAGGCACAGTATCAAGCCTCATGGGGTGGCGCATGGTTTACCTACTATATGCTTTCCCGTTGTTTCTCTCAATACTCCTACTCGTGCATACAGCTCTACCACGCAGCGTGAGCCCTCAAACGACTTCAAGTGTAGACTTCCTTGAAGGTTTCAGAGGAGTATTCTCAAGCAGCTCCGCCATCGCCTGCCTAGTAGGCTACGCCCTAGCGACAGCCTCATACCAGTCAATCCTGCTCTACGGAGCATCATTCTTCAGGCAGAGATTCCTTCTATCAACCGGCCTCGTCTCCATCATCACCCTAGCCGGCGCCCTATTATTCACGGTGGGAGGGTTAGCCAGCGGACGACTAGTCAACAAGTATGGAAGGAAGCCCGTCTCGGTATTCTCCGCTCTCGCTGCTGGCCTCCCCATATTATCCTTCTCAAACCTTCCTGACCTTTGGATCTCTATGGGTGTGATGTTCCTGGGCCGTTTCTTCACTGGAGTGTTGGTTACCTCAGTCAACCTTCTCGCCCTTGAACAGGTCCCCAGGTTCAGAGGTACGATGATGTCTGTTGGTCAAGCAGCCTCTATGCTTGGTTCAACTATCGGAGCCACTGTCGGTGGGTGGGCGCTGCTTGTGTCTGGCTATGGCCTCATAGGTGTTATTCTGGGGGGTATGATGGTTTTGGCGGCAGTAGTTTTCCAAATTCTTTCTAAAGATCCTCTTAGATCCTCTATTTTTACCAAGTAGCTTTGAACCTAGAATTCTCTCCAAAAAATTTCTAATACAATAATCTTTTCCTCACATGCGCGCGTGAGCGTTGCGAGGCCTCAGCTTAAGCCTGAGGATCAGCGAATTGATCCTCCTAAAGATTTCCGGGTATGAGAGGATCAGAGCCTACAGTATAGAGGAATACTCCATAACCTTATCCTCACATCACACAAACGCAGGCAAAGTTTTACTAGTAAAAAGGTGTTCGAGTCCCTCCTCCCGCACCTTTCTCGTCATTTGTGTGCACGTGCACGCGGGGGGGGAGGGGGGTCCCATCACCGCCACCGCGATTCACGGTTTTCAGGCTTGTTTTCTGGTTTAGAGGCTTTTTAGGGGTCCTCTGGGCGGTGGTGGTGGGTGGCGGTGTCCGCCGTGGGGTGTTCTTGTTTGACGGTGGTTTGATGTTTTGAAGGAAATTATTCTTTTAATAATCTATTTTGGATTTACAATTTTTCTGCCTAAATCGTAGGCTTTCTGTAATAGTTTTCCGTTGGCTTGGACATCTCCTGCCTTACCCGCGCTACCGTGAACAGTTCCCACGAGATTGGCTTTGACATAGGCGCATATGTCCTGGAAAGAGCGCAGCGCGTTGATCCCGCCTGAAACGAAAACGTCCTCGTCCTCGTAGGTGAGGATCACGCCGACGTCTTTCCCGGTGAGCGCGTAGCCGTCTTCATCGTGTACTGCGTATGTTCGGTCGATGAATAGTTTCATCTGCGCGGATACGTTGAACCAGTAGACAGGGGTAGCGAATATTACTCCCTGTGCGTCCTCGATTTTCTTGTATAATGGCTGCATATCATCCTTGATTACGCAACCCTCCTCCGGTTTCGTTCTGCACGAGTCACACGCGTTACAGGGGGCGATCTTCAGTTTACCTATCGGCACAACGTCCGCTTCGCCGCCTGCGGCTTTGACTCCTTCAGCGGCTTTCAATGCTAGGATCGTGCTGTTGCCGTTGTTACGTGGACTCGCCGTTAAGATCAAAACACGATTTGGTTTCATGGATAGAACTTCCATTAGCAATGTATTTCAGCTTTCTTTTTAAAACTAAAAAATCACCCGTTCAAAGTTGTTGACTGTTTTACTGAGCGTTTAGTTAATAGTAGAGGGAGCCGGCGGGAGACTCCCTCACGGCATACTTCTCCACTACACCCCAGTCCACCTCGAAGCCCAGCCCGGGCTTGTCGGGTGCCGTGACGTATCCCTTAACCGGCCTGTACGCCGGGGTGATGAAGAAGGCCTCCAGCGGGACCGCGTTTATCTCTACCCACTCACTCTTCACGTTGCTCAGACTCAGGTGTACCGCCGCGGGGACGCCGGGCCCGAAGAAGAAGCTGTGCGTGGCTATGCCTAGGTTCCAGGCCTCTGCGAGGGCGAATATCTTCTTGCATGTGGATATGCCGCCTGTCATGATCACGTCTGGTTGGACGATGTCAACCGCGTTCTGGGTTATCAGGTTCCTGAACCCGTGGTGTGTGTGCTCGTTCTCGCCCCCGGCGATGGGTATGCTTGTCTTCTCCCTGAGCCTCGCCAGGCTGGGGTAGTCGTCTACGGGCCAGATGGGCTCCTCCAGCCACGTGAGGTCGTACCTCTCAAGGGCTTTGGCGTTTTTAATCGCCTCCATGGGCGTCCACGCGCCGTTCACGTCGAGCATGATCTCCACGTCGTCGCCGACGGCGTCTCTCACCGCCTTCGTGGACTCCACTGCGTCGCTTCTTCCTTGATGGATCTTTACTGCTTTGTATCCCTGCTCTACCCATTGAACCGATATCTTTCCCACTTCCTCGGGTCTGCGGTACTCCATTAGACTCGCGTAGGCCTTGACCTTGTCTCGGCAGAGGCCGCCGATCATCTCGTAGACCGGTAGCTTCCTGGCTTTCCCGATGATATCCCAGAGGGCGACCTCAACTGCACTTAACGCGTACAGCGAGATGCCTCTGATGCCGTGGCCGAAGCTCGCCCTGTAGGCCTTGTCCCAGAGCCTCTCCACGTGCATAGGGTTCTCCCCTACCAGCAGGGGCTTTAGCTGCTGCTCGATGTAGCCGCCCACGGAGCCGTAGGTGTACGGGATGGACTCCCCGTACCCTGTTATGCCCTCGTCTGTGGAAACCTCGACGAGTATGTGCACTCTTCTCCGGTTAGGGTAAGCGGAGACAGGTGACCCCTCTTTCAAGGGTATCTTGAGGGCTATGGTCCTGATGTCAGTGATCTTCAACCTTACTACCTTGAACATGATATTAGGCTGGAGGATTATAAAATAGGCTAAAAGTCGCTTTGCATGCGCATTGCCCCACATTCCCCAATTTTACACGTAAACATGTATTCTAGTTTCTCCTCCCACACCTATTCCTCCGAACTTCAATAGGGAGATCACCGGGTCAAGTATTCGTATGCCGACAGCAGGTGGACCTTCACGACGTGCAGCAGCTCCTCCACCTCCACGTACTCGTCCACGGTCCCCATGCCGTGGTTCGTCGGCCCATAGTAGTAGGATGGCACGCCCCGGCCCCGCCAGAATTTGAGGTCGGACCCGCCCAGGCTTACGATGGGCTTGGGGTCGATGCCCAGCAGCCTAGAGTTCGCCCGCATTGTCTCCGCCATCTCCCCGTCGGGCGGGCTCCACAGGGGCCCGTCGTACCGGGTCTCCTCCACCGATGCACCGGGGTACCGGTCCACGATCTCCCTGACCAAGGGCAAAACGTCCTCCCTTCCAAGTCCGGGTGGTAGGCGGATGTCCACCTCGAAGCTGCACTCCCGGGGTATGACGTTGACCTTGACACCGCCCTCGATGGTACCCACGTTGACACTAAGCCTCCGCATCACGTCAGCCCCGCCCTGGCCCAGAGCCCTCTCAGCGGCGTCCCTCCCCTCCTCGATGGCTCTCCTCAGGTTCTCTGGGTAGTCCACGGGAGTGTCTACCAGCTTCTCCAGGTCTGTTATGAGCTTGGCGGCGAGCTTTATCGGGTTCAGGCTGGTATGGGTGTAGGCCCCGTGGCCGCCCATGGACTGGACCTTGACCCTGAGCCACAGTATCCCCTTCTCCCCGAAACGGATGGTGTACGGGCTGCTGGGCTCCCCGTTGATGCAGCAGTCCCCCAGCGCATCAGGCACGTTCTGCACCAGCCAGCCGGAGCCGAGCCTGCCCCCCGACTCCTCGTCACTCACCACCGTCAGTGTGACGCCCCCCTTCAGCTCGTCTCGTAACTCATGCAGGACCAGGTACGTGTAGATGGACGCCGCTGTCCCTGCTTTCATGTCGCATGCGCCGCGCCCGTAGACCCTGCCATTCACGAGTTCACCACCCCACGGGTCGTGGCTCCAGCCCTCCCCGGAGCCCACCGGGAAGACGTCCATGTGTCCATTCAGTATCAGCGTCCTGCCCCGGCTCGGCGCCTTGAAGCTGCTTACTGTGTTAGGCTTCTCGGGGTCAGGCCCAACGACATCGTACGTTATGCCCTTCGAGTTCAGGTACTCGGCGACGTACCTGGCGGCCTCCCGGGTGTCCCCCGGCGGGTTGGGGCTCCTGGCCTTCAGGAAGCCCCTGAGGAACCCCACTATCTCCTCCCTGTCCGCCTCCACCCTGTCGATGAGCCTACGCTTATCATGACTGAGCTCCATGAGGGAGAATATTCAACAACGCGATAAGAGGCATCCGATCAAGCTCATTTACCCTGAGCGTGAATAGTATGCTGGAGGAATCGGAGTGGGCAAACTGAAGATCACCTCAACGTGCGGGCCCAACGACGCCACCTTCACTTCAAGGTAGCTTTTTCTAAGCTTATGACTCGCTTGTGGCTAACAGAACTAGACCTATGGCTCCGCACCTTTCCATGATCTCCCGGCCGAAACAAGGAACCTGAAGTTTCATATCCTCCTCGGAGAACGATAAATGATGTTTTACCGGGTAAAACGAACTTGTAGAGCAGAGGAATAGACATGAGCCATGAGAAAACGCTGATAGAGCCACCCCTCTGGCTGACACCCGAGACCCTCCAGGCCATCATCGAGGAAGCCTCCGGGGAGCTCGCCCGCAGCCACTTCAGGCGCCTCAACCTGATGGGCGGCCACGCCCCATCCCCCCAGTTCAGGGAGATCGCCGAATACATGCGGGGCCAGGCCGAGGCCGTCGGCCTGGAAGACGTGAGGCTGGAGGAGTTCCCGTCTGACGGAGAGCGCTACTACTGGGCCTTCCGAACCGAGCCGAGCTGGGACGCCAGGGAGGGGTCCCTGTGGCAGGTCTCTCCACACGAGAAACGTCTGACCGACTTCGCCGTAACGCCTGGCGCGCTGGCCAGGTTCAGCCGCACCACGGAGGCGGAGGCGGAGCTTGTGTACGTCGGCGCTGGAAGGTCCGCGGAGGATTACGATGGAAGGGACGTGGAGGGCAAGGTGGTGCTGGCCACAGGCCCTGTGGGGGCGGTCCACGCAGCCGCGGTGTACGAGCGTGGGGCACTTGGGGTGATCACCTTCAGGGCAGGCGGGTTCGACCTGCCCGACCTAGTCCCAAGCGGCGACCTGACGCCGTGGCTGAGCCCAGACGGGGCCCCCTCCTCGTTCGGCTTCAGCGTGTCGTATCGGCAGGCCCAGGAGCTGATCTCCGAGCTGAAGAGGGGGGAGGTTCGTGTCCGTGTGAAGGTCGACGCGGACGTCGGTCCCGGCGAGTACCTGGAGGTTACTGGCGTCATCCCCGGCTGCGAGCTCCCCGACGAGGAGGTGCTGCTCACCGCCCACATCGACCACAGGAACACCGGAGGCAACAACGCCACAGGCGACGGGGTCAGCCTGGAGGTAGCACGGACTCTGGCACACCTGATAGAAAGGGGGGTTCTGCCCCGTCCCCGGCGGACGATCCGGTTCATCTGGGGGGCCGAGCACAAGGGCTTCCTCGTCTACCTCCACAGCCACCCCGAGGCGCTGGATAAATGGCTTTTTGTCCTCAACTACGACATGGCAGGCAAGTATCAGAACGTCGGTGTACGCGTACACATGAAGCGTTCCCCGAGCTCCAACCCAACCGTGGTCGACGACGCCCTCCAAGAGGTCCTCGAGTGGATGATCGCGGGGAATAAGGTTCACAGGGCGCTGCAGATGTCCGCGGCTCCGCACTTCCCCTGGCCCATCCTCGACCCCCTCGGCTCTCGGGACGACTTCCTCGCCGATGTTAACCCCTACTATTGGGGGCTCAGCGACCACGAGGAGCTTAACGACGGCAACCTGAGGGTCCACTCGGCCCAGATCGGTGACTGGCCTGACCCCTACATCGCGGCCCACCAGGACAACCCGGAGACCGCTGACCCCACACAGATGAAGAGGTACGTCGTGATAGGAGCCGCCTTCCTCCACGCCATGGCCAACGCCGGGCCGCTGGAGGCGAAGGAGCTTGTGGCGGTTGGCGCCGCCAGAGCCAAGGAACGGCTGGCGACGCATCTGCGGAAGGCGTTGGCGAGGATATCTGATGCCGAGGCCGCCGACCTGCCGAGAGCTGCCCTTGAGGCCCGGGTATCCCTTGAGGCAAACATCGACGTGGAGCAGCGCTCCCTCGAGGCCGTTGAGCCTTGGCTCGAGGGGGACCCCGAAGCCTCCGCCCTCACCGACAAAATTGTCTCCCTGCTGGCCGCGGACGGCGACCGCCTCATCGACGAGTTGGACGCCTACCACCGCAGCAGGGCCGGGGACCTGGATGTCCCCGCGGAGCTAACCGAGCGCAGCCCGGAGGAGGAGGCGCTCCGCGGAAGGGTGCCTGTCAGGGCCGAGACGCCTAAAGGGCCGATCGGGCCAAACAGGCATCTATACGGCGGCGCCTGGCTATACGATAGGCTTGGCGGCTGGGAGGCCCTGAACCTCGCCATCCTCCGCGACGGAGAGTACGTCGCCTACGAGGCCCTGAACTTCGTCGACGGCAAGCGGGACATGTTGCAGATAAGGGACGCCGTGAGCGCCGAGTTCGCCCCTGTGCCCGCTGAGCATGTAGCCGAGTTCTTCGCCGTCTTGGAGAAAGCCGGAGTCGTGGCCTTCAGGTAGCCCCTTTTTTTTCACGTACCTGTGTAGGCGTATCCGATCAAGTTCATTTACCCAGAGCCCAAATAGTACGCGAGAGGAATCATAGTTGGGGAAGCTAAAGATCACCCTGGCCTGCGGGCCCTACGACCGCACCTGGGCCCTAGCCAGCGGAGAGGTCCAGCCAGAGGGCGTAGACCTTAACTACGTCACCCTGCCGCCCGAGGAACTGTTCTGGCGCATGGCTGTGCATGGCGAGTTCGACGCCTCCGAGTTCAGCCTCGGAGCCATGTCCATCCTGCTGGGCAGGGGGGACCGCCGCTTCGTGGGCGTCCCCGTTTTCCTGTCCAGATTCTTCCGCCACTCATCCATCTTCGTCAACGTCCACGCGGGGATCAAGCAGCCCCAGGACCTAAAAGGCAGGAAGGTGGGGGTGCCCGACTACACCATGACCGCCAACACCTGGATACGGGGCTTCCTGGAGCACGACTACGGGGTCAAGCCCACCGATATGCAGTGGATCACGGGAGGCCTCAACGAGCCGGGCCGCAGGCAACGAGTCGCCACCAGGCCCATACCGGGGCTCCAGGTGACCCACTCGGACGCCTGGGTCCTCAGCGACCTGCTGGACACCGGCGAGATCGACGCCCTCATAGGCGCCAGGGAGCCCGACAGCTTCCGCTCCGGGTCACCCAACGTGGCCCGCCTCTTCCCCGACTACAGAGCCGTTGAGGTGGGTTACTACAAGCGGACAGGCATCTTCCCCATAATGCACCTGGTGGTCCTGAAGCGGGAGACCTACGAGAGCCACCCATGGCTGGCCTACAGCCTCCTCAAGGCGTTCGAGGAGAGCAAGAGGCTTTGCGAGGAGGAGATGTCCAAGCAGAGCGCTCTGAGGTACATGCTGCCCTGGATGATACCCGAGCTGGAGGAGACGGTGCGGATAATGGGGGAGGACTACTGGCCCTACGGCGTGGAGGCTAACCGGCGGACCATCGAGACATTCATCGAGTACTCGGTGGAGCAGGGACTCGTCGAGTCGCGCTTCAAGTTGGAGGACATGTTCACCCCCGAGACGGTCAACGTAGCCAAGATATGATCCCTCTGTTCTCAGTTTGACGGGGGTTCGGTATGCAGGCGTAGGAATTTTCCCAGTCCGGGCGTACCGATAATCATAGATATCCTCACCACCCTTCTTGGTGACTTGAGGAATAATCGTGGACTGGAAGAGGGACCTGCCCAAGATAGCCGGTAAGCTGGGCGCCGACATGGTGCTCATCAACGGGAAAGTAATAACGGTGGACACCGAGGACTCTGTTGTCGAGGCCGTGGCCGTCAAGTACGGCAGGATCGCGTGCGTAGGGTCGAACAAGAAGGTAAAGAAGCTCATCCGACAGGGCACCCGCGTCATCGACCTCGGTGGGCGCTGCGTGACCCCCGGCTTCATCACCACCCACGAGCACTTCCTCAGGTACGGCTACAACGCGGTGTCAGGCATCGACCTCTGGTACCCCCGGGTCAAGTCCATCGCCGACATCGTGGAGGCTGTGGAGGCGAAGGCAGCCGAGACGCCTAAGGGGGAGTGGGTGTTCGGGTTCGGGTGGGACGAGAACCTCCTCACAGACAAGAGGGCTCCGAACAGATATGACCTGGACCCGGTCTCGCCAGACAACCCGGTCTACCTGGGCCGCGTCTACCAGATGGTGGCAGCCAACAGCCTGGCACTGGAGGTGGCGGGGGTCACTAAGGACAGCCCTGAGCCTGAGTACGGGAAGATATTCCGCGACGAGTCGGATGAGCCCACGGGGGTGTTCCTCACCATCCTCCCGAGCGCGGACCCCTTCAGGAACGCATTCCCCGTGGCCACCACCGAGCTGAAGGAGAGGGCCATCGTCAAGGCGTGCCACGACTACAACAGCGAGGGCATGACTGCGGTCATCGACGCCACCGTAGGCAAGGCCGAGCCCAACGACCTGGTGGCGTACCAGAACGTCCGCATGCGGGACGAGCTCACCATGAGGGTGTACGCCCTCTACGGGTTCGTCCGCACCGTGGAGGAGGCCAAGGGCACCGTCCAGAGGTTCACCACCTACGGCGACGACTGGTTCAAACTGGGGGGCGTCAAGCTGAGCCTCGACGGCGGCGTCGTACCCAGGACCGGGTTCTTCTACGAACCCTACGTGGGCGAGCCCGACAACTACGGGCGCACCAAATGGAAGAAGGAGGACCTCATGGAGGCCGTGGAAATACTGCACAAAGCGGGTTGGCAGTGCTGCACCCACACCATCGGCGACAGGGCCATCGACTGGGTGCTGGACTGCTACGAGAACGCCATGACCAAGAATCCCCGCCCGGACCCCAGGCACCAGATAATCCACATCTACTACCCGACCGAGGAGGCCATCGACCGGGTGAAACGGCTGGGGGTCATGGCCAACGTCCAGACCACGTTCATCCACTTCGAGGGGGACACATACGTCAAGAGCCTGGGCCAGGGCAGGGGCGAGTGCGTGAAGCCGTTGAAGACCTTCGTGGAGAAGGGGATACCCGTGGGCAACAGCCAGGACTACCCCTCTGGCCCCATCCCGGCCAGCATAGGGCTCTGGGCGGCGGTGGCCAGGGAGACCTTCAGCGGAGCCGTGGTCTGCCCGGAGCAGCGGCTAACGGTGCAGGAGGCGCTGAGGACCTACACCATCTGGGCAGCGAAGCACGTCTTCATGGAGGACAGGCTCGGCTCGTTGGAGGTGGGGAAGTACGCCGACATGGTGGTGTGGGACAGGGACCTGTACACGGTGCCGACAGAGGAGCTTCGCCGCATAAGGGCCCAGATGACCATGGTCAACGGCAGGATCGTCTACGAGGCGTAGGCATCAACGCGCTCCACGTACGCAGGCGCGAGTCTCATCCTACAGTAATTACCTTAAACTCGTAGGGTGCTTTCAGATCGAGCAGGTTATGCATAACGTCATATTGATCATGCTGGACAGTCTGCGGCGAGACCACGTCGGCGCCTACGGTAACGACTGGATCAAGACCCCTAACATCGACGCCTTGGCGTCTGAGGGAGTCCGGTTCATCAACGCGTACCCTGAGGCGCTGCCCACGCTTCCTGTCAGAAGGGCCATGCACACGGGTATGAGGACGTTCCCATGCAGAAACTATAGAGCAGCCAAAGGAGACGTGGTCTTGATTCCTGGTTGGCAGCCCATCCCCGAGCACCAAGTGACCGTGGGAGAGGTCTTCAGACACCACGGGTACCTCACCAGCTTCTTCGCCTCGACGCACCACATGTTCAAGCCTTCCATGAACTACCACAGGGGCTACACTAGCTGGGAGTTCATACGCGGCCAGGAGGCGGACCACTACAAGGTTCCACTCGTAGGCGACTTGGAGAGCCTGAAGAACCTCCCCTGCGAGTCCATGTACGGCATGGTGGGTCACAGCCTCACCTATTGTCTGGCCAACGTCAGTGACTGGAGATGCGAGCAGGACTGGTTCGCGCCTCGGACCTTCGGCGCCGCGTCCAGGTGGCTTGAGAGGAACGGAGGCAAGCAGCGGTTCTTCATGGTCATCGACGAGTTTGACCCCCATGAGCCCTGGAACCCGCCTAAGGAGTACCTGGACCTCTACTTCGACACCGGCAGCTACAGGGGGAGGAGGATCATCCCCACGGTGGGCGGGCCCAACCTGTTTGGGGAGGGGGAGCTGGAGTACACCCTGGCCTCCTACGCGGGGGAGGTGACCCACTGCGACGCCTATGTGGGGGCCCTTCTGGAAAAGGTGAAGGAGATGGGGCTGTGGGATGACACCGTGGTGGCCCTCGTCAGCGATCATGGCCACAACATCATGGACCACGGAGTGATGCACAAGGTGCCCGACCACATGTACCGTGAGCTCATGGACCTCGTCTACATAGTCAAAGCGCCTGGAGGCGACCACGGCGGAGAGGAGTGTGACGCTTATGTCGCCCACCACGACATCCCCGTCACCCTGATGGGGATGGCCGGGATAGAAACGCCGAAGGGGCTAGACGGCAGGAACGCCTGGAGGTGGGTCACCGGGGAGGATGAGCAGACCCGGACATACGCCACGTGCATCTTCTATCCTTGGCTCTGGACCAGGGACGCCGAGTACGTCTACATGACTGACAACGAGAGGACCCAGGAGAAGCTCTACGACATCAGGGCTGACCCGAAGGAGATGGACGACGTAAGCAGGGAAAGCCCGGGGACGTGCAGGAGGCTCAGGAAGTGCATCTGGGATGAGATGGGCGGCGACCCACCCATCTACGACGTCATCAGGCATGGGCACGAGTGGTACGAGTACCCTGACATCCACGACCCCACGGGGACCTTCTCCAAGACGCTGGTCGAGAAGAGGGATGCCAGAGTAAAGAAGTGAGGCGCGTCAGCCGGGCGCCGTCCTTGGACGCGTATTACGCTTTTATTCTGAAAAAAAAACAGCGGCAAGCTGAGGAGCTACTCGATGCGCTCGAGCTTGAAGACCACCGGCCGGAGGCCGTCGGTGCAGCACGAGACCATGCTGCCCTTCTTCTTGATCCACGGGAAGTCTCCGCCCATGGCCAGGTGGGCCACGTCCCTCTGGATGTCGGCCCAAGCCCAGGCGCAGAACCCCTCAGGCATGTTGAGGGCCTTGCTGATGTACTCGGCCCCCACCTTGTAGCGGGAGCACTCGGGCGTCACCGTGTCGGCGGCCAGCTCCTTGAATATGGGGCCCGGCTTCAGCAGGGCCGCCACTGTGATCTTTACGTCGTTTACCAATGAATCACCGGGACATCTATGCAGGTGGCCGTATTTAAGAGGGGGCGGTCAGGCCCCAGCCTGAATGTGCCTTAAGATGTCTTTCCAGTGGTCGTCGCCAGCCATGCCCAGGTCCCTGAACCCGTTCAGCCGCCTCCACTCCCTGTGGGTGGGGCCGGCCCCCGAGGCCAAGTGCCGGGCCAATGCCTCCGCGGAGGCGAACCTGCCCTTGCAGCCCTTGATGGGGCACGGCACCGTGAGCTCGGGTGTCTCGTACCCGGCGAGGCTCTTCCCGAGGCTGTAGGCCTCCTCCAGTTTCCCAGGGTTTTCATTGACGTGGCTGGAAATCGAGTTGTACTTGACTACGTGTAGGCTCATGCCGGCCCAGGCCGCTATGGACCGGTACATCCTGATGGCGAGGTCTACGCCGTCCGGGTCCTCGGCCACGTATGCGACTATCAGCACCAGAGTCTTGCCGCTGAGGTTGTTGGGGCCGTTGCCGTCCAGGAGTCCCTCCAGGCGGTCCATGAAGGTCTTCATCTGGCCGCTGATGGTCCACCAGTATATGGGTGTGGCGAAGACCAGTAGGTCCGCCTCCATGAGCAGGGGGTAGACGCCGATCATGTCGTCGTCTATGACGCAGCCGGGCTCGCCTAGTTTGAGGCAGCTCCAGCAGCCCATGCAGTAGCGTATGTCCATCTCGTTGAGGAATAGCTCCCTGATCTCCGTCTCGCTGGCGTCCCTGAGCCCCTTTATGAGGCTGCGGGCTAGCGTGATGGAGTTGCCGTCCCTCCTGGGGCTGGCCTCCACGACAAGCGTCTTCATGGCGAGAGTTTTAGGCCGTGAATTATTTAACAGGTATTAAACACCCTTCTTTGAACTCCGTCACCGGAGGCTTCAACCAAGGATAAATCCTTATTATCCGCGGCTTCCCAGCCCAACATATGGAGAAATACCAGCACGTGCGATTCCGGTGGTGGAACCCAGTGAACCTGGACAAGGCCAAGGACGAGCTCAGAGACTTCAAACCCAAGATCACGCAGCTCCCCACAGGCGGCCTCGACCTCTACAAGGACGACAAGCGGGAGCTGTCGGCTGCCGCGGACACCCTGATGGTTCACCTCAGCGGGTTCAGGGCTGTCCTCACCCAGAAGGAGGCGAAGCCCTTCACCAAGCGAGACGCTGAGCTACGGGAGAAGATCAGGCAACTGTACTCCCAGGACAGGCCCACCCCATTCCCATGGGAGTGGTCCCCGGAGCCCAAGTTCACCGTCGAGGAATAAGTGGACCACTAGTACCGGACACCGTTTCATCAAACTTTTTTAAACAGCCGGCTTGGTTGACGCAAACCCACCCCGGTGAACACTTTGCATGCCATACAAGCTGTGAACATATCCAAGAGCTTCGGCTCGGTCAAGGTCCTGGACGACGTAAACCTCACCGTGGCCAGGGGAGAGTTCTACGGGCTCTTCGGCCCCAACGGGGCAGGCAAAACCACCCTCCTCAGAGTGCTCACAGGCCAGCTGGCCCCCGACTCCGGGTCAGCCACCACCGCCGGGGTCGCCCACACAGACCCCATAAGGCTGAAGCAGCGGGTGGGCATCGTGCCGGAGGCGGAGACGCCGCCCACGTTCCTCACCGCCCAGGAGACCCTGGAGCTGACGTACAGGCTCCGCGGCCTGGAGGACATGGGTGAAAGAGTGGAGCAATGGATCAGGTTCTTCGACCTGGACGAGAAGCGGGACGTCCTCTGCAGGGACCTGTCCAAGGGGCAGAGGCAGAAGGTGATGCTGGCCGCGGCCTTCATCCACGAGCCCGAGCTGCTGCTCCTTGACGAGCCCTTCATCAACCTGGACCCCATCTACCAACGCCGGGTCCGAGAGTACCTCCTGGGCGTGGCCTCCGAGGGGCGAACAGTGTTCATGTGCACCCACATCCTGGAGATAGCGGAGCGCCTCTGCGACAACGTGGCCTTCATCCACAGGGGCCGCATCGTGGAGCAGGGCCGCCTCAGCGAGATCAGGCACGGGGGCAGCCTGGAGGACGTTTTCCTCCGCGCCGTGGAGGACCACCAAGTTGCTTAGCCTCAGGCTCCTCCACGCCATGATGAAGGAGGAGTGGAGGCTCCACCAGAGTCTCGTGGGCCCCATGGGCTCAGCCCTGTTCCCGGCCACCATTTTCCTGTTCACAGCGTTCCTGGCCCTCGTGGCGCCCCGGGTGCTGAGCCATATGCCCACCGCCACCATCCTCCTGATGCTGCATGTCGCCAGCGTCCTCTACGGCCTCTTCGTGGGCAACTTCGGGGCCATCGGGGAGCACGTGATGACCAGGCGCCTGGGCCAGGTCAGCATGATCATGCAGATGCCTCAGACGTACCCGGTGAGCTTCCGCAGGATGATGGCCGTCTTCTACGCCAAAGACTCGGTGTTCTACCTCCTCTACAGCTACGTGCCCCTGACGCTGGGCCTGGCCGTGGCCGCCCCGGGGGCAGGGGTAAGCCTAGGCAGCGTGGCAATGCTGGGCCTCACCACGTTCCTCTCCTTCATGATGGGAATGGGCCTCAGCTTCACCCTCTCAGCCGTGTCCGTCCGCAGCCGGCCCCTATGGCTAATGCTTAACACAGGCGTAGCTGGAGCAGCTGCCCTGGTTTACCCCCTGGGGCTACTGACGCCGGAGCAGATCATCCTGCCCCTAACCTACTGGACTGATAGGAGCCTGTGGACGCTTGCAGCTTCATCCGCCGTGGCCTTCACGCTCGCCTCAGCGGGCGTCGCATTGATGAAGGAGCGGTACGAGTCCAGGGAGAGCCGGTCCGGATTCAGCTTCCTGGACGCGGAGGGCCTCTTCGGTTTCACAGGCGGCCTCAGGACCCTGGTGGCCAAGGAGTGGGCCGAGGTGCGCCGCGCGGGCGCCCTAGCACCCGTGATCATGAGCTTCGCTGGCCACCTGCTGGCAGTCTACGGTATGAGCTGGGTCTTCGAGGCTGGCGTCGGCGTCAGCCTGGGCTTCAACGTGGTGTTCTACAGCGGCTTCGTGGGCTTCATGGGGGTCATGACCTACAGCTTCCTCACCAACCTGGAGCACAACGAGTACCTGAACGTGCAGCCCGTTTCCGTGGACATGGTGGTGAAGGCCAAGCTGGTCCTGTACTTCATCCTAACGGCAGGGGTCTCCACGGCCTACGTGGTGGGCATCGGCTTCCTGAAGGGTCAACTGTCTCTGGTGCCCCTGGGGCTGCTGCTGGCTGGGGCCACCAGCGTCTACGTAGTGGGGGTAACCAGCTACCTCACCGGCCTCTGGACCAACACCATGTTCTTCGACGCCCGGGTCATCCTCAGGTTCTGCGCCTTCGTGGTGCCCCCCATGATCGTGGCCGAGGTCGCGGCCCTCATGATGCCCATGAGGGCCGGGCTGGCTACGCCCGTCGTTGTGGCGGTGTCAGCGGTGCTTCTGCTGGCCTCTGCTCCTCTTCTCAGACGCATGGAGCGGAGGTGGGCGGCCGTACCCTTCAGCTTCGTCAACGCAGGAGGCTGAGCGTTCAACCGTCTGCATAGTCGGCCAATAAAATATTCTGATGAGAAAAAGGTTGGCTACGCGGCGGCCCCTGCGGCCGCCCCTGGCTGCCCGGGCTTGGGGTAGAACGGCGCGTTGGCGGGGACCACATAGACCCTGGCCCCCATCTCCCTGTCCAGCATGAGGACCGCCTGGGCCTGGGCCCCGGCGATCTCCAGCTGCTGGACGGCCTCGCTGGTGTTGGCCTCCTCCTCCACCTGCTCGTCCACGAACCACTGGAGCATCTTCCAGGAAGCGTTGTCGTTCACATCCTGGGCCACCTTCACCATGTGGTTGATGCGACCCGTGATGTGCTGCTCGTGGGCGTACGCGGCCTTTAAGACCTCCAGGGGGCTCGCCCACGTCTTGGGCGGCTTGGCTATGGCCTCCAGCTCAACGTGGGCCTGCCTCTCCGTTATGAAGTTGTAGAAGACGTCCGCGTGAATCTTTTCTTCCCTAGCCTGGACCCTGAGCCAGGTGGCCATGCCCTTGTATCCCTTATACTCCAGGTCGGCGGCCATGGCCTCATAGATGTACATGCTGTAGAGCTCCTCGTTGATCTGCTGGTTGAGCTCCTTGAGCATCTTTTCCGGTATCATAACTATCAGTTTTTTTTAGGAGCCGCGCCTTAAAAACATGGACGTGGGCTACCTGCGGCTGACCACAAGGGTTATGAGCTCGTCGTTCCGGACGGGCTGGCCGCCTGACTCCTCCTTGTACTTCCACAGCTCGGCTACGCCCTTCCTGAGGCCCTCCTCTGTGATGGGCCTGAACATGCTCCACAGCCTCTTCTCAGCCACCTCCACGAACTCCTCCACCGTCTGGTGGCGTTCCAGGCTGTACTCGTGGAACACTGTCTCCTTGAAGCCGGCGTTCCTGAAGTAGGTTCGGAAGTCGTGGTTGCTGGGGTACACCCGGAGCTGGTTCGTCTTGATCTCGGGGAAGTACCTGAAGACCACCTTCTGGTGGAGCTGGCTGTGGCTGATGGTCCTGATGATGTAGCAGCCTCCCTGCTTCAGCACGCGGCAGCTCTCGTCGGCGGTGCCCTGCCTGTCCTGTATGTGGTGCCAGACCTGGCTGCTGAATATGCAGTCCAGGAGCTCGGGGCGCAGGGGCAGCCACTCCCCCATCCCGGCGAACCAGTGGACGCCGCGGCTCTTCTCCCTGGCCTGGCCCAGCATCCCGGCCACGGGGTCCATTCCCAGCATGGTGCAGCCCACGTGCCTCATGATGCCCACGGTGTAGAGGCCTGTGCCGCAGCCCAGGTCCAGCACCTTCGAGTCCTCGTCGAGGGCGGCCAGCCTCCTCGTCTCCTCCGCCCAGAGCTCCACGTTCTCGCCTGCCCTGCCCTTGTCGTACTCCTTGGATATCTTGGCGAACTCTTTCCCGGACTCACGGCTGTAGCTGCGGCTCATGGGATGGAACACCGCGTAGAGGAGATAAAAAGCCTCGGGGAGGCTACCTCTTCTCGGCTTCCTACACGATGATGGGTATGCTCATGAAGATCCTGGAACGCGGGCACTGGTCGCTGAAAACCGTCCCAATATCCTTTCCGGGCAGGAGGGCAGTCTACGGCAAATATTAATATAAGCACTCGTAATATTTGGGAGCGCGAGCCGCCATAGCTCAGCTCGGTTAGAGCGTCTGCCTGTTAAGCAGTTGGCCTTCGGTTCAAATCCGAATGGCGGCGCCACACCTCAAGTTTATATTCGTTCCCAGGGATAGGGGGTGAATGCTTTTGAGGGCCCTGGACATCCACAAGCGGCGGCACCGCCTCGACCTCGTGACGGAGAGGATACGTTCCTCCCCGGATATCGGGGACGACGACCGGCGGCTGATACTGGAGTTCCGGGACCACGGCTTCGCGGAGGGCCTGAGCGTGGAGAGGGTGGAGCACTACCTCCACATCCTTAACAAGATAGCCGAGTGGACGAAGCCCCACGGTGTCAGTCTCCGCGAGGCCCGAAAGGAGGACCTGGTGGAGATTGTGGGCTGGGTGGAGAGGCGGGAGATCTCCGACTGGACCAAGCACGACTACCGGGTCACACTGAAAAAGTTCTACAAGTGGCTCAGCGGCGGCGAGGCGTACCCGCCGAACGTCAAGTGGATCAGGGTGCTCGCCAAGAGGGGCAGCAGGCTCCCGGACGAGCTGCTGTCCGAGAAGGATGTGGAGCGGCTCATCGACGCCGCCCGCCACCCAAGGGACAAAGCCCTCATCTCGGTGCTCTACGAGTCTGGGTGCAGGATAGGGGAGCTCCTCACCATGAGGGTGAAGCACGTCAAGTTCACCGAGCATGGCGCACGCCTCATCGTCGAGGGCAAGACGGGGATGAGGCGCATCATCATCGTCGCTTCCAGTCCCCAGCTGGCGGGGTGGCTCAATGTCCACCCGATGAGGGACGACCCCGAGGCGGCGCTGTGGGTGGGCATCGGCACCGCCAACCAGGACAAGCCCCTGGACTACCCCAGCGCTAGGAAGATGGTCCAGAGCGTGGCTAGGAGGGCTAAGGTGAAGAAGGCGGTGAATCCCCACATCTTCCGCCACAGCCGGGCCACCCACCTGGCCAAGCACCTGACGGAGGCCCAGATGTGCGAGTACTTCGGCTGGGTGCAGGGAAGCAAGATGGCCAGCACCTACGTGCACCTCTCGGGAAGGGACGTGGACGGGGCCATACTGAAGCTCTACGGCATGGAGGACAAGGAGAGCAGCGAGGAGGAGAACCGGCTGGCCCCTAGGCAGTGCCCAAGGTGCAAGGAGATGAACCCGTCGGGATCCAAGTACTGCTCCCGGTGCAGCCTGCCCCTAGACATGGAGACCGTGGAGCTGGAGCAGGAGGTGCGGGGCGAGGTTGACCGAGGCATGGATCTACTTTTCAGTGACCCCGAGTTCAGAGACTATGTGGCCAGGAAGCTCATGGAGCTTAAACCAGCTTAAACATAATCAACCACATTCTCACCAGGCTAATGATCCCCTTTTTGGGTCGAATCTGCGGGTTTTCCCTTGATTAGAAGGCGGTGGTAGTAAAACCCGAAGAGGTATGGGCAGGACACTATCAAGGCTGCGACCAAGCTCAAAGTACCTAACCCGCGTGTGGTTACCAATGTATTAAAGAAATATATCGCCAGGCCTCCTATCTGAGATTTAGCTGAGGACCATCCAAGGTCGTAGAAGAACTCTGAGAACCCTGAGCCGATGAAGAAGAAGGCCGGTAACTCGAGGAAGTGGTGGGCGACAAATGGACCCACCTGGACAATGTGGTCGTATTTGGAGAAAAACACAATAAACTGGAGTACGCCGAGGACCAATCCGACCTTAAGATTAAGGTTTACACGGTAACCAGTCCAACGCCTAGTCATGTCAAGAGTTAAAATGTTAATAGCCATATAGAAGTATAACTCACAATACGTTCGCAATTAAATAAATGGGTCGAGCTTGCGTGTTACCTACTTGTTACCCTTGTCCCGGGTCTACTGGGTTGACCCTGACAAGGTAAGTCTTATTTTTAATGTCTGTTCTGAGGATCGAGACTCTTTTTTCCTTCATTTCTGAGAGCTGTTTGATTATCTCCTTGTCTTGCGGATATATTAGGACGGTGAATCCTTTGAAAAAGATGAAATCATCTTTTATATCCACCAAGTATCCTATTGCCTCTTGCCATTCACGTAGGATTGTCGGTCTATCGATATTACACATGTTTTGTACCCTTTAGGTGACAAACACGGTTCAATATCCATGCTGTGAAAAAATGTTATATATCATGTTATAGTGTGCCAGGATTATCATTAGTTAAGTGTATGTAAAGAAGTACTTTTTATTTTATAGGTATGTGTATAAATGTT
>JBDRQD010000066.1:0-64523 GCA_043826455.1 Candidatus Bathyarchaeota archaeon | reverse complement strand
AGGTCTCCCCTCTTTTTTTTGTTGTTTGTCTTTTTCTGTGTGTGCACGTGGGGTGGGGGGGGGGGCCGTCACCGCCACCGCGGTTCCCGGTTTTCTGGGTTATTTTTTGTTTTGGGGGCTTTTCCGGGGTTGTTTGGCGGTGGTGGTGGTTGGCGGCGGTCGCCGTTGTGGGGTGTTGGGTTGTGGATGTTTATTAGTGGGGTGGATGCAGGTGGGGTGGGTTCAGTGGTCGGTGGGGTTGGTGAATTTGTGCCTGCCTGGGAGTAGAGGCATCCTCCGACGGGCTTCCCTTTTTTTTGATGGTTGTTTTGAGGTGAGGTTAAGGTTGTTGAGTATCGTCCTGTTCAGGTGTAGCTTATTAGGCAGTAAGAATTGACGTGAATCATGGAGCTGGACGGCACTATCACGTTCTTCTACTATGATGATTTGGCTAAAGCAACAAGGTTCTACCTGGAGGTGATGGGCTTCACTAAGGTGATCGATATACCCCTCGCCAAGGTGTTCAAGGTTCACGGGGGGAGCCACGTCGGTCTCGTGGATGGGCACGCCGGGTACCTGAGACACGCTGATGATAAACCGGTTATGCTGAGTTGGTTCAGTGACGACATAGATGGATGGTACAGGCGCCTGTTGGAGAATGGTGTCGAGGTGGAGCAGCCGCCCATGAGGCAGCCGTATCTTGAGATGAGGACCATGCTCTTCAGAGACCCTGAGGGTTACCTTCTTGAGATACTCCAGTGGCTCAAGAAGCCGTACGGCTCATGATTCATGTGCTGCTTGAAGCTTCCTTATCTTAGTGGATAAGTGGATTGATTGGTGGGACCGGTGAGAATTGAACTCACGAACTCGCACGCCCCAGGCGCGAATCTTACCAAGCTAGACCACGGTCCCAGCGCGAGTACCATAAAAAGGGCATCCACAGTTTAAACCTTGTCCTCTCCCGCGGGTGAGATCAGAGGCCGAGAGCGTCCAACACAAATCCATAACTCTCATCGCTGAGCTCAGCCTTGTACTGCCTCAGTGCCACTAGAAGCTGGTCCCTGTTCACTCCGGGGAACCACCCGTGAATCACGGGGCTGAACCTCCTGTTTATAAACATGCTCTGGACGGTGGCGGTGACGTTCTGCACCCGCCGCCCCGTGCTAGCGGACTCGAAATCGATGATTACGGGACCCCGCCCCGATACTATGAAGTGGCGTCGGACCCTTGTGAGCTCGCCGTGGTCCAGGCCAGCCTCGTCCAGGTTCCTCACCTGGCGCAGTATATCCAAGACCACGGATATGAACCTCTCAGCCTCGCCGTCATAGGCCTTAGCCCACTCCCCGAAGTACGGACCCTCCACCAGCTCCATGACGATAAAGTCTCTGGAGAAGCAGTACAGCCTGGGCCCGACTCCAGCTTCGTTAGCCTGCCTGAGGTGCTCGGCCTCCTCCATCATGGACGGCCTATCCGCGTCTGTTCTCCGGGTCTTGAGCGCCACCTCAAGGCCCCTCCAAAGCGCCCTCAGCACTACCCCCACATGGCCCTTACCCAGAACCATGTGGCCTAGAATACCGTGGCGGCCACCCAAGGCCACGGCTTCTACCCCGAGCCCCCGGAGCTGCCTGAGCCTGTCCTCGGCCCCCTCCTCGCTGTACACGGGCCAGCAGATGAACGTCCCAGCCTTGGTGCCGGTGAGCTCGTCGAGGGAAACGTACTCAGTCAAGCCAGTGCGGCCTTCCCTTGAGGAACCAGTAGAGGTGGTCCACGAGGCCCCCCTCCAGGTAGGGCTCTATCTCCCCGTTGACCAGCAGCCTGTGGTGTTGAAGCACCCTTATGGACAGGTTGCGGCTCACGCCGACGTTTCTGCCGCCGTCCTCCAGCAAACGGGACAAGAGTGCAGTAGCGGAGGTATACTCCCTCCTGGAGAGCACGTACCACCTGCCGGCCTCGGTGCCTGGGCCTGAGACCGTCCCAGGCACATCCTTGTGAGCCTGGATGAACCTCTCCGAGTCCTTACCCAAGCTCACAGGGGGCCCCCAGTGCTTAGCTACCGGCGGAATGTTCTCAGACTCCAGCCTGAACACGAAGACATGGCGCCACTCCTCGTCGCTCCACGCAGTGGACCCCAGAACCTTGAAGTCACTGGCTTCTAGCTGCCTTGCCAGGGCCTCCCTGGACTTGTGGATCTGCCCCCAGAGGCTGTCAGCCACCTCGGCCTGGCTCTCGTCCACCACGAGGAAGACGACGTCCGATGAGCCGTCAAGCAGCCCAAGCATATCCATCTTCGTCGGCTTCACGTCCGGGCCCCAGAAGAACCTCTCACATGGCTTCTCGGTGAACGCCTTCGCCGCCGCCACGAATCTCCAGAAGGTGTCTGGTGTAACGGCAGACGCCACGTTGCGGCCCGGGTCCACGGGGTCCACTACTATGAGTGGCTCGGTGAACCTTCCGCGGAGCTCGTGGTCGTCGAGCCCTGTGATCACCTGTACGACTGTCCCCTTGTTCCAACCTGCTGCGGTCTTCAGGAGCCCAGTAAAGGAGCCGTGCCCCAGTACTAGGAGCTCGCAGAGGTAGCCGCTGAAGCCGCCGACCCTGATCTCTGCCCCGTAGACTCCCACGCCCCGGGTGAACTGTTTGAGGAGCCTGATCTCGTCCCTGAGCCCGTCGTCCAGTACACCCTCCAGGTATCTTGTGTGGTGGGGGGTGCGGTCTGTGCTGGACAGTATCCCAACGGTCGGGTCCACCCTGAAGCATGGCACAAAGTCCACGTTGTAGCCGTCCAGCCTGGCCCTCAGGTACGGGTGCTCGGCGTAGGCCTCTACGTAGTCGCCGTCCAGGCCCCCCTTGAGTACGCCCAGTATCTTCTCCAGGTCGCCTCTGCCATACTTGGGGCTCATCACGATGAAGATGTCGAGGTCCGTGTCGCCGCTGACCCAGGTGCCGTGGGCCACGCTGCCGTGGAGCTCTGCCACTGCCTCTAACCCGGACTCCAAGAGGAGGACGTTGACTCTACTTATGAGCCCTTCAGAGAAGACTCTGATGCTCTCCTCCTCGCCTTTACCTGGCTTGACCATGCCGAGTACTTTCTCTCTGAGCTTAACCCAATCCAACGCGCGCACCTACTCCACCCTTGACTCGGCCAGGGTAGAGTATATGGGTCCCTGCCGCGTCAGCACACTCTTCTTCAATGTAATCCTATCTACCTTTACGGAGCCGAAAACCATGTCCTGGAGCTCCGCGAGCTCAGCCACTAGCTGAGCCCTGTTCCTGCTGCTCCGCACCCTGCATATGGTGAGGTGGGGGCTGAACCGCCTCCGCTCGCGCTCGAAGCCCAGCCGGCTCAGCCTCGTGTCCAGGCCCTCGAAGACATCGGCCAGCTCCGTGACCCCGTCCGTTATCCCTGCCCACACCACGTTGGGGCGGCTGGTGCTGGGGAAGACGCCCACCTCCTCTACCTTGAAGCTGAAGGGCTGGAAGTGTATCTCCTTGACCGCCTCCACCACCTCCCTGGCTCTGGCCTCAGGTATCTCCCCAAGGAACTTGAGGGTGAGGTGCACGTTCTCGGTATCCACGAGCTTCAGGTCGGCGCCGGTGGCATTCAGGCGGGCCCCCCCCTCCCTGAAGCCTTTGAGCACCTGCTCGTCGTCGCAGTCCACAGCCACGAAGCATCTGACACTCATTGCCGTATGGAATGGGGCTCGCCACCATTTAATGTTACCATGAAGGCAACCGATAAACGGTTGAAGGGTACACCATGATACCATGAATCTCAGGTACGCTGACCCCTTCCATGGGCCGGGCGTCTGGCTCAAAGGCAACCTCCACACCCACACCGTCCACAGCGATGGCAGGCTGACGCCCGAGGAGCACGCGGATCGGTACAGGGGCGCCGGGTACGGGTTCCTGGCCGTCACCGATCACGGCAGGTACGTGGACACCAGAGACCTGAGCGGCGGGGGCTTCACCATGGTCCAGGGGGAGGAGCTGAGCGTGGGCCAAAGCGGGGCCAGCACCTTCTACCACATAGTGGCCCTAGGCATCAGCGGCCAGCTGCCCTTCAAGGAGGCTGACCCTACCCTGAGCCCCCAGCGGGTAGTGGACTACGTGAACAGTGTTGGAGGCGCAGCCATACTGGCTCACCCTTACTGGTCGGGGCTGACCCACGGTGAGGCGGCGTCCCTTAGCGGCCTTACGGCTGTCGAGGCCTACAACCACGTATGCGAGCTCCTGAACGACAGGGGAGACGGCCTCACCCACTGGGATCACCTGCTAACCCTGAGGCGCACTGTGAACGGTGTGGCCGTGGACGACGCCCATAGTAGGGAGCGCGAGAACCTTCCGGACGACTCCTTCGGGGGCTGGGTGAATGTGAAGGCGGCCGACAACTCAGAGAAGAGCATCCTGGACGCGTTGAGGCGAGGCAGCTACTACAGCAGCAGCGGCCCAACCATCCACAGCGTCGAAGTAGCCGGAGGCGAGATACGGGTCCGCTGCAGCCCCTCAAGGAAGATAGCCTTCGTCACCGTGCCGTGCCTAGGCGTCTGCTATAAGGCGGAGGATGGCGGCCTCACTGAGGCCTCGTATACGCCGGGGCCTGGTGAGCACTACGTCAGGGTCCAGGTGACGGACGAGTACGGGGGCAGGGCTTGGACAAACCCCGTGTACGTTGAACAATAGGTGCCCCTCATGGATGTCCTCCCCTTCACCCTGGTGATGGTCTCGGCTGTGAGCCACGCCCTCTGGAACTACTTGGCCAAGGAGGGCGGGGACAAGGAGTCCTTCATGCTGCTCCTCAACGTGGCGGCCTTGATAATGTTCATCCCGGTGTTCGCCTTCATCCTCCCCGACTGGAGCCTGCCCCTAGAGGCCGTACCCTTCCTGGCTGTTAGCGCTGTGGCGGAGACCGCCTACTTCCTAGGCCTGGGTAAGGCCTACGAGGAGGGGGACCTCAGCGTCGTCTACCCTGTGGCGAGGAGCAGCCCCGTCTTCGTGGCTCTGGTGGCCGCCGTCTTCCTCGGCGAGGAGATCACAGCGTGGGGCCTGGTGGGCATCCTGGTGATCTTCCTGGGCGTCTACACCCTCCACTTGAAGGGTCTGAGCGTCCGCGACCTGGCTCAGCCCATCAGAGGCCTCCGTGAGCCCTCCTCTGTGTACGCCCTGGTGGCCGCGCTGGGGACCACGATTTACTCCATATCGGACAAGCTGGGGGTGACGGCTGTTGACCCCATCAGATACTCCTTCTGGCTTGGCTTCTTCATCACCGGCAGCCTGGCGGCTGTAACTCTGTACCGGCGGGGCCTCAAGGCGGTATTGGCTGAGTCGGAGGGGAGACTGGTGAGGGTGTCCACTGCAGGTTTCCTCATGAAGGGTGGCTACATCCTGGTGCTGGTAGCCCTGAGCCTGGCCCAGGTGAGCTACATCCTGGCGCTGAGGCAGGTGAGCGTCGTCCTAGGGGCCCTCATGGGGGTAGCCCTTCTGGGGGAGAGGTACGGTAGGATACGTGTGGCCAGCAGCTTCATCATATTCGTGGGCGTGTACATCCTGGGGGCTCTAGCCTAAACCCTAAAATTAGTCTGCCGCGTTGAAAGGGTGACTGATCTTGACCGGTGCTGGGGCCATGAGGATAGGTGGGATCACGGATATGAGCACCGTGGATTGGTACGGCAACGTGAGCCTGGTGGTCTTCTTCGCCGGCTGCAACATCAGGTGCCCCTACTGCCAGAACGCTTCACTGCTGCCCATGGACTCGGGTCAGATGGTGCTCATGAGCTACTTGGAGGAGAGGCTCAGGATGGGCCAAGAGCCGGTGCCCCAGCTTGACGCAGTGGTGTTCACGGGGGGAGAGCCCCTGCTGCAGCCCGATGCAGTCATCGAGGCCGCAAGGCTTGTGAAGAGGCACGGCCTGAAGGTCATGCTGGACACCAACGGCACGCTGTTCGACTCGGCCAGGAAGGTCCTGGAGTCCGGACTGGTGGACCGGGTGGCCCTGGATGTGAAGGCCCCCCTGGAAGCGGAAGAATACGGCAGGGTGTCTGGGGTGCCTGAGGCCGGCGCAAGCCTGGCGGCCTCAGTGGACGCCGTCCTAGACCTTTGCCTGGAGCTGGGTATAGAGGTGGAGGCCAGGACCACCGTCGCCCCCGCCCTGAGCGACGACGCGGGGTTCATAACCCGTCTAGCCGAGGACATCGTGGGCCGCGTAACCGTCTACTACCTCCAGCAGTTCGACAACGAGGGGGACATCCTATCCCCAGAGTTTAAAAACAGGGACCGACCCACAAAGGACCACATGTTGACCCTGGCGCAGGCAGCACACAAAGCAGGCCTCAGCCCCGTCTACATAAAGACACGGTTTGAGGGCCTGGAGCGGGTTGCCTGATGGCTAAGAGGAAGCTTCTCCTCATCACAGGGATGGCCGGCTCGGGCAAGACCACCCTCGCCAACCTTCTCCGGGACAAGGGGTACACTGTGCTCACCATGGGGGACGTCATCAGGCACGAGGTCCGCATGAGGAACCTCCCGCCCACCCCCGAGAACCTGGGCAGGATGGCCCAGGAGATAAGGGAGACGGGGGGAGACGAGGCGGTGGCCAAGAAGTGCATCCCCCTCATCATAGGTGAGCCCAACGACAATGTGGCCCTGGACGGGGTGAGGAGCCTGGACGAGGTCTACGCCTTCGAGGAAGCCTTCAGGATATACATGGTGGCCGTCCACGCGTCCCCCGAGACCAGGTACAGGAGACTGAGGAGCAGGGGCCGCAGCGACGACCCCCCTAACAGGCAGGTGTTCAGAGAGAGGGACCACAGGGAGCTGAGCTTCGGCATGGGAGAAGCCATAGCCATGAGCAACTACATAATCACCAACGAGAACGGCATCGATGAGCTTGAACGGCGCCTCGACAGGGTACTTACGAGGCTGAAGGAACTTGACGACCACATGGATTAGAGCCAGGGTGCAGCCCACAGAGGACCCCCTAAAGGTGGCCAAGGCTGTGAAGAACCTCTTCGGCGAGATCGAGCTCCAGGTGGACCACGAGAACGAGGTCATCACGGCCAAGCTGGAGGGCGTCGAGGCAGTGAAGGAGCTCAGGGGCAGGATAGCCCAGGACAAGATAAGGGACACCATAAGGACGGTGCTCACCCGGTGGACCCGGGAGGACGAACTGAGCTTCGGCCTCAACAAGCAGTCCGCCTATGCGGGCCACGTGTCCCTGAACCTGGAGGGGGATGACCCCATGGGCCCCATACAGGTCAACGTGAAGGGCGACATAGCCGGCTACATAGCGTTCCTCACCGAGAAGTTACGCGGTCCAGTATATACAGAAGGGGCCGTGTAATTTTTGACAAAACCTGTTTACGAAAACAATATATGATTGCATTTTAACGACTATAAGATTCCCAGGATGCCCAAAGATTGCATTAAACCGGAAGGTCCTACTATACCCGTCCGCGGTGATGCCCAGCGCCTGGGCCTAACTGTCAGAGTTTAGGCAGGAGATGACATGGCAAGAATATTATTGATCGGTTTGGCGGGGGATAGCGGGTGTCAAGTCGCCGCCCTGGGTCTCCACGAGGCCCTGGTAGATATCCTCGCGGCGAACGAGCCTGTGTACGCGCCCACCCTCTTGGACGCCAAGGAGATACCCGACGGCATCGACGTGGCTCTTGTGGAGGGCGGCATCAGGAACACCCACGAGGAGGAGATAATCAAGGAGATACGGGAAAAGTCCAAGGTCGTCATAGCCCTGGGGGCATGCGCGGCCTTCGGCGGCATCCCGGGCCTCGCCAACCTCAAGGACGGTAGGCAGCTCATGGAGATGATCTACAGCAACCACAGGGGCACAGACAAGGGCACGGTGCCCACGCACCTAGAGAGCCTACCGGAGCAGCATCCCATCAAGCACTTCGTCAAAGTAGACTACACCATACCCGGGTGCCCGCCCGAGGTCACAGACATCGCCGGCACCCTGGTGTCGCTGCTCGGCGGAGAGGAGCCCGAGGTCAACAGGACCCAGGTATGCGACGACTGTCCCAAGGAGAGGCTGGGGGAGTACGACAAGAGCCTGAAACGCATCCACGAGAGCCTTCCCGACCCCGACAGGTGCCTGCTGGAGCAGGGGTACTTCTGCATGGGGCCCGCCACCATGGGCGGCTGCGGGGCCCCCTGCCCCCAGTCAGGCAACACCTGCGAGGGGTGCCGAGGCAAGTGCCTGGAGGTGGACGACCAGGGCCTAGCCATGATCGATGCCATGACGGGGCTCCTGACCCAGCTCAGTGACGGCTTCGACGCCAACAAGTACAGCGCCATGCTCTACAGGTTCACGTACGCGGAGTCCGTGCTTAGTGAGCTGGCCCGGAGGAGATGACATGTCAAAGATAGTTGAAGTGGACCCCCTCACCAGGATCGAGGGCATGGGCAAGATCAAGGTAGAGATCAAGGACAACCAGCTCCACGACCTAAAGTTCCAGATCACCGTGGCCCCCAGGTTCTTCGAGTACCTGCTCACCGGTAAGAGAGCTGAGGAGGCGCCCCGGCTGACGCAGCGCATATGCGGCATCTGCTACGTGAGCCACCACCTGGTATCAGTAAAGACCATAGAGGACGCGTGGGGCGTCAAGCCCACGGAGACGGCTGTCAAGCTGAGGCGCCTCATGAACGCAGGCGGCTTCGTCACCAGCCACAGCCTCCACAGCGCCTTCCTGGCCATCCCGGACATGGCGGGGCTGCCCGCCGAGGGCAGGAACTTCATAGCCCTCATGGGCAAGTACCCGGATATTGGCAAGGCAGCGCTAAAGATACACGCCTACGGTAACAAGGTGGTTCAGGCCACGGGCGGAAGGATAGTGCAGGTGGTCACCAGCGTGCCCGGAGGCCAGACGCTGCAACTGAAGGAGCAGCGCCGGGACGAGCTCCTGGAGGAGGGCAAGGAGGTCCTGGAGCTCATCAAGGCCTACGCCGACTTCGTTTTCGACATCTACGAGACGGACGCACTGTCATGCAGCCAGTTCCCCGACGTGGACACCAACTTCATGGCCCTGGTCAACAGCCCCGACGGCCACTACGACGTATACGACGGCGACGCCAGGATTATCTCGGGCAACGGGAAGGAGCTGGCCAAGTTCAACCCCTCCAAGTACTATAACTACATACAGGAAGCCGTTTGGAGCCACAGCAGCACCAAGGTTCCATACTACAAGCCTGAGGGCGCCAGCGGCAACCTGAGGGTCGGGCCTCTGGCCAGGCTCAACGTGGCCAGCAGGATTCCCTTCCCCGTGGCCCGGGAGTACGAGGAAAGGTATCTGAAGCTGTTTCCGCGTACCTGCATACAGGTGCAGGGCTTCAACTTGGCCAGGATACCGGAGCTGATAGCGGGACAGGAGGAGGTGCTTCAGATGCTGGAGGACCCGGGCATCACCAGGGACGACATCAGGGTCCCAGTGAAGAGCCGAGGCGGCGAGGGTGCGGCCTTCATAGAGGCACCCAGGGGCATCCTGACCCATCATTATGTGATCGATGACAAGGGCCTCATAAGGTACGCCAACATCATGGCGCCCACCACCTACAACCACCCCCTCATACAGCAGGACCTCTACGAGAACGCCAAGATATACGCCCCCGAGCTGGCCGACCCGGCGAAGAGGGCCGAGGCCTGCTGGAGGCTGGAGAAGATAGTCAGGTGCTACGACCCCTGCACCAGCTGTAGCGTCCACATGGTGGACTTCGACATCAGCGTGGATGGCAGCATGGTGGAGGTCAAGGAGGTATAGCCATGAGCGTACAGGTACTATTCTGCACGTGCGGCGACGTCCTCAGGGAGAGCCTGGACTTCAACGAGCTCAAAGCGTTTGTCCGGGGCCTCGAGGGCGTAACCGAGATACTCACAGTGGACGCCGCCTGCACCAGGTCCGTGAAGGACGAGCTGGTGGAGGCTATGACGGGGGGCGGCGACAAGGTGGTCGCCTTCGCGTGCACTAGGTCGGTGTGCGCCAGGCCCTTGGAGGCCGTGATGGAGGCGTCCGGCTTTGACCCCCAGAATCTGGTCATCCTCAACACCAAGGAGCAGATCGCCTGGGTTCACCCGGACGAGGCTCAGGCGACTGAGAAGGCCAAGAGGCTCATGGCGGCGGCCGTGGCCAAGGCCCGGTCCATCCGGCCCATGGACCTGGTCCAGTACCAGAGAAGCCAGGAGGCCCTCGTGGTCGGCGCAGGCATCGCCGGGCTCACAGCGGCCAGTGAGCTGGCCGACCAGGGCTTCAGGGTGCACGTGGTGGAGCGGAAGCCCGCAATAGGCGGAGCCATGCCCCTCATCAGCAAGACGTACCCCGAGGAGGACTGCACCAAGTGCTTAAGGGGACCCCAGATGATAGAGTTCCTCACCAAGAGGGGCATCACCTACCACGTGAGCACCGAGGTGAAGCACGTGGAGAGGACCCCCCATGGGTTCAAGGTCACCATTGAGCGGAAGCCAGTGAAGCTGGACGTGGAGCCCAAGGCCGGGAAGGGGCAGCCGGTGGAGGCCGCGCCAGCCCCGTCCGAGAAGGGGATGGGGTACAAGCTGGTCTACAGCACGGCCCCCTCCAAGGAGGCCGTGAAGGCCGTGGCCGAGTCCAGGTGCGGTAGCTGCGTCAGCGTCTTCCCGGCAGCCCTCATGAGCTTCGACGAGGCGCCCGGAGAGCAGACCCTAGAGGTAGGCTCCGTGGTGCTGGCCACGGGCTTCCAGGACTTCGACCCCACGGGGATACCCAAGTGGGGGTACGGGCTACCCAACGTCATCACCCAGTACCAGCTTGCCCGGCTCCTGGACCCCCTGGGCCCAACCGGAGGCAGACTGGTTCGCCCAAGCGACTTGAAGAAGCCCTCCAAGATCGTCATGGTTCAGTGCGTCGGGAGCAGGGACCCGGAGTACAGCCCCGACTGCAGCAAGTACTGCTGCATGGCCGCCATCAAGAACAGCACCATCATCAAGAAGTTCAAGAACCCCGACGCCGACATCACGGTCCTCTTCAGGGACATCAGGGCCAGCGGCTACGGGTTCGAGACCCTGTACAACGAGGCCAAGGACCTTGAGGTGAACTTCGTCCACGGGGACATCCTCAACGTGGAGACCCAGGGAGACGGCCTGGGCGTGGACTACGTGAACGGCATGAGCGAGCCGGGGCACCTAGAAGCAGACCTGGTAGTCCTGTCCACTGGCATGGTTCCCGCCAATGGAGCAGGCAAGGTGGCTGAGCTCTTCAACGTGGAGACTACCCAGAGCGGCTTCATGAAGGAGGTGGACGAGAAGGTGGCCAACACGGTCACCCGAGTCCCCGGCGTCTACATAGCCGGCGCGTGCACGGGCGCCAAGAACATCCCCGACAGCATAGCCCAGGCCGGGGCAGCCGCCTTCATGGGCGGCTCACACCTCAAAGCCTACGTGGAGAAGAAGGCCAACCACCCAATAGTGGACGAGGAGAACTGCGGAAAGTGCGGAATATGCCGCAGCGTGTGCCCATACGAGGCCATAACCATCCCCGATGAAGAGTACCCCCAGTTCAACGTGGAGCTATGCCAGAGCTGCGGACTCTGCGTCAGCAGCTGCCCAACCAGGGCCCTTGAGACACCTAACTACGGGTTCGACCTCATAGACGCCCAGGTGAAGGCCATCGCGGAGGACAAGACTGGTCCACTGGTCGTGGGCTTCCTGTGCGACGACTGCGGGTACAACCTCCTGGACACGGCCGGGTTCAACAAGACGGAGTACAGTGCCAGCTTCATGCCCGTGTACGTCAACTGCATGAGCAACCTCAGCCTCAGGAACGTGCTCAACGCCGTCAGGTGGGGCGCGGACGCCGTGCTCCTCGTCGGCTGCGTCAAGGACAGGTGCCACTTCCTGAAGGGCACCCAGAGGAGCAGGAGCCAGATGGACATCATAGGCGAGTTCTTCGAGACCATGGGCATAGAGACGCCCATCAGGATACTGGAGTCCAGCGGCACCATGGTCGCCCAGTTCACAGAGGCCTTGGCTAGCCTGGAGGAGAAGCTCAAGGAGGCGGAGAGATGAGGATCGGAATAGTAGTCAGCCCATGGGGCACCAGCCCCGACACCACAGCCAAGGTAGGCGGCCTGGCCGTGTACGCCAAGACCCTACCCGACGTCACGGCCGTGGACAGCGGCCACTACGGGCCCACGGAGAAGGACCTCCAAAGGTTCAAGGAGTGGGTCCAGGAGAACAAGGTGGACCGCGTCGTCTTCGCCTCATGCAGGCCACGGCTGTTCAAGGAGGCCTACATGCACGCCGCCGTCGACGTGGGCGTCAACAAGTACCTGATAGAGGTCATAGACATCAGCGAGCTCTGCGCGGCCGAGGCCGAGGACAAGGTAGTGGCCGAGAAGGCCAAGATACTGCTAAGGGCGGCGGTCAGCCGGGTAGGCAGCCTGGAGGAGGTAAAGTCCCAGAGGATGCCCGTGGAGCAGGCAGCCCTGGTGATAGGCGGCGGCCTCGTGGGAATAGAGGCGGCTACCAGGCTAGCGGACCAGGGATACAAGGTCCACCTGGTGGAGCGTGGCCCCTTCCTGGGCGGCAAGACCCCCCAACTGGGCACATGCTTCCCATCCATGGACTGCGGTAACTGCATAGCCCCCTTCGAGGGCGAGCTTCACAGGCGCTGCATGTACAGGAGCCCTGTGGCGGTGAGCCCCAACGTTGAGCTCCACGCCCTCAGCAGCCTCAAGAAGCTGGCTGGCGTAGTAGGTAACTTCAGGGCCATCATCGAGACCAGGCCCAGGTACATAGACCCCGACAAATGCATAGGCTGCGACAAGTGCGTAGATCTGTGCAAGGGTGAAGCCCCCAACGAATTTGACCTAGGCCTAAGCAAACGCAAGGCAGTATACATACCCAACAACCAGAGCCTGCCCAGAATCCCATACATGGACCTGGAGCACTGCGAGAACCCTGAGGAGCTGGCCGAGGCTTGCCCGGTAGGCGCCATCGACCTGGAGATGCAGCCAGAGGAGAAGACGCTGAAGGCGGGGACAGTCATCGTGGCCACAGGCTTCGAGATGTTCGACCCCAAGGGCATGTACGGGTACGGGGAGTACCCGGATGTGTTGACCCAGCTCCACCTGGCCAGGCTCCTGGACATGAGCGGACCCTCGGGCGGAAGCCTCAGAAGGCTCAGCGACGGCCAGGCGCCGGACAGGGTGCTCATGGTTCAATGCGTGGGCAGCAGGGACCCCCGCATCCACGAGTACTGTAGCAGGATATGTTGCGGCATCGCCGTGAAGCACGCCCTGGACATCAAGAAGCGTTGGCCCGACACAGAGGTCACCATCCTCCACAAGGACATCAGGCTCAACGGCAAGGACTATGAGCGGATGTATTACGAGGCGGAGGAGAGGGGAGTCAGGCTGGTTAGAGGTGAGGCCGTGAAGCTGGCCGAGGAAGCGGAGGGCTTCACCTTCACATACAAGGACGAGGCCGGTGAAGACGCCGAACTGGAAGCCGACATGGTGGTCCTCAGCAACGGCATGGAGGCATCTCCAGGCAACGAGGTTCTGGCCAAGGCCATAGGCCTCGACGTGGGCCAGGAGGGCTTCATCAACGAGAGGAACCCCAAGCTGAGCCCCGTGGAGACCAACATCGCCGGCGTCTACATAGCCGGAGCCTGTCAGGGCCCCATGGACATACAGCACAGCCTCAACCAGGTCCTCTACGCCACGGGCAAGGCCTCCAGCCTACTGTCCAAGAAGTGGATAGAGGTGGAGCTAACCAAGGCCGTGGTGGACGAGGACAAGTGTGTGGGCTGCGGCGCCTGCGCCAGCGCGTGCCCCTTCGAGGCCATCGACTGGGGCGACTTCGGGCTACCAGTGGTAAACGTGGAGGCCTGCACGGGCTGCGGCATCTGCGCGGCGACGTGCCCCGTGGCCGCCATGCAGCTCCGCCTCTTCAGGGACGAGCAGGTCCTACCGGCCATAGAGGGGCTGCTGAAGCCCACCAAGTGGCTGGAGGACCGGGACGAGCCCGTGGTTGTCGCCTTCGCCTGCGAGGGCGCCGCCGGGTACGCCTCGGAACTGGCCAGCCAGATGGGGATGAAGATACCTGACAATGTCAGGATACTCAAGGTCCCCTGCAGCGGCCGACTGGACGCCCTCCACCTGCTGAAGGCCTTCGACCACGGCGCCGACGGCGTCATGGTCTTCGCCTGCCCCGAGTCCCAGTGCCACTACATAGACGGCAGCAGGAAGGCCAAGGACAGGGTGGCCTACATGAAGAAGAGCCTGGAGGTGCTGGGCGTGGGCGGAGACCGGCTGGAGATATACAATGTGAACAGCTGCGAGCCGGACCGCCTCGTGGCCCTAGCCACGGAGTTCGCCTCACGGATAAGGGTTAGATCTGCTGCAGCTGGGCAGCCCTCCGTGGGCAACTAAACCATTTTTTATCATTACTTATATCGACTGTGTACATTTCTGAACTTACTGCCATACAAATCTAATTACAGTATTTACTTTTCATCAAATATTCTCCAAACTTATATATACCCTATATGAGTTCCGTTTACGCGACTTACTAGGTGAAGTCCTATGGACAAGTATATTGAGAGCATTTATGAGGGCCTGGTTCAGAAGGATCCTCTACAGAAGACCTTCCACCAGGCAGCTCTGGAGGTCCTGGAGACTCTGGAGCCCGCCATCAAGAAGTTCCCCAAGTACAAGGAGCACAAGATCCTGGAGCGCATCGTCGAGCCTGAGAGGATCATCCAGTTCCGTGTACCCTGGAAGGACAAGGATGGCGAGATCCACGTCAACAGGGGCTACAGGATCCAGTACAACAGCGCCATCGGTCCCTACAAGGGCGGCTTCAGGTTCCACCCGACTGTCGACCTAGGTGTACTCAAGTTCCTCGGCTTCGAGCAGACCTTCAAGAACAGCCTGACCACTCTCCCCATGGGAGGTGGCAAGGGCGGAAGCGACTTCGACCCTAAGGGCAAGAACGACAGCGAGGTCGAGAACTTCTGCCACAGCTTCATGGGTGAGATGTACAGGCACATCGGCCAGTTCACCGACGTCCCCGCGGGTGACATCGGTGTCGGCGCCCGAGAGATCGGGTACATGTACGCGGCCTATAGGAAGATCACTAACGACCACGGCACATGTGTGCTCACCGGCAAGGGCTGGGGCTGGGGCGGAAGCCTCGTCAGGCCCGAGGCCACCGGCTACGGAGCCACCTACTTCGCTGAGGAGATGCTGAAGACCAAGAAGGAGAGCTTCAAGGGAAAGAAGATCGCCATCAGCGGAAGCGGCAACGTGGCCCAGTACGCGGCCGAGAAGTGCATGCAGCTAGGCGCCAAGGTTGTCACTCTCAGTGATTCTGACGGCACAGTGTACATGCCCGACGGCCTAACCAAGGCCCAGTGGGACTACGTCATGGACCTGAAGAACGTCAAGAGGGGCAGGATCAGCGAGCTCGCCGAGAAATACAAACTGGAGTACAAGGACGGCGGCAAGCCCTGGGAGTACAAGGTCGACATCGCCATGCCCTGCGCCACCCAGAACGAGCTGGACGGCAAGGACGCCAAGAAGCTCATCGACGGCGGCGTGAAGGCTGTCAGCGAGGGCGCCAACATGCCCACCACACCCGAGGGCGTGATAGCCTTCCAGGAGGCTGGCGTGCTGTTCGCACCCGGCAAGGCCTCTAACGCGGGAGGCGTGGCCACCTCAGGTCTGGAGATGGCTCAGAACAGCCAGAGGCTCTTCTGGAGCCGCGAGGAGGTTGACGAGAAGCTCCACGGCATCATGGTGAACATCCACCAGAACGCCCACGAGACAGCCAAGCTCTTCGGGCAGCCAGGGAACTACGTACTGGGCGCAAACATCGCGGGCTTCCTCAAGGTCGCCAACGCGATGGTGGCCCAGGGCTACCTAGCATAAACCTCCAATTTTTCCTTTTTCTTTATTACTATACCAAAGTCCCTATAACCTCCCCGAATCTATTGTGACCCATGAGCAGGTCACCTACCAGTAGATCGGTGAAGGCTGGAAAGCCCCCGGGCTCCCTGGTATATGTAGGAGATCAGGAGGCTCTTATTCCTGTAATAGACGTCATAGATTACGACGAGGAAAATTACAGCGAGCGAAGAGTTGAGGACATCAGCGACGTCGTCAGCTACATAGGGAAACCCACGGTGACCTGGATAAACATCTCAGGCTTGAACGAGGAGATCATTGCGGACATCGGTGAAAGCTTCCACTTTCACCCCCTTCTTCTGGAGGACATCTTGAACACGGAGCAGCGGCCCAAGATGGACGATTACGACGGGTACGCCTTTTTCATCCTGAAGATGCTCACCTACGATGACGAGAAGGAAGAAGTTGAGACTGAGCAGGTCAGCATCATACTGAACGATGACGTGGTCATCAGCTTTCAGGAGGTGGAGGGGGACATCTTTGACCCGCTGAGGGAGAGGCTTCGCACAAACAAGGGCATCGTCAGGAAGAACGGCGCCGACTATCTGGCCTACAGCCTCGTTGACACCATCGTGGACTACTACTTCACTATTCTTGAGAAGCTGGGCGACCACATCGAGGCCCTAGAAGATGAGCTACTTGAGAATCCCAGCTCCGATACCATAGAGAAACTTCATAGAATGAAAAGGCAGATGATCACTCTCCGCAAATCGATCTGGCCTCTCAGGGAGGTAATCAGCAAACTGGAGAGGGGCGGCACGGGGTTCATCAAGGACACTACACGCATCTACCTGAGGGATGTCTACGACCACACCATACAGGCGATAGACGCCGTGGAGACTTACCGTGACCTCCTCTCGGGCATGTTGGACATCTACCTTAGCAGCATCAGCAACAGGATGAACGAGATAATGAAGGTGCTCACCATCATAGGCACCATCTTCATTCCTCTCACCTTCATCGCCGGCGTCTACGGGATGAACTTCAAGTTTATGCCGGAGCTGGAGTGGCAGCTAGCCTACCCCCTGATCTGGGTGGTCATGATAATGGTGACGGTAACCATGATCATGTTCTTTAGAAGAAAGAAATGGCTGTAATGTGCGTCAGCGGACGTTTATATAGAGCAGGTTCGCTCCTATTCTTGTTCAGAGAGGCAGGTTTCATGAAGGGAGCCGGTAAAGAGTTCATGGAGAAGACCAAGTACAAGCACCTTGAGACATCTGACCAGAACAGGGGGCTACCGCAGCCACCTCTGGAGCTGCTAGCCCAGAAAGGTAAAGCCGTCCACGATCTACCTGAACCCGAGACACCCATAACCGAGCCTCTGGGCATCAGGGAGGCAATCAAGAACAGGGTAAGCGTCAGGGAGTACAGAGAAGAGCCTCTGAGCCTTGAAGAGCTCAGCCACCTCCTCTGGTGTACCCAGGGCGTGAGACAGGTGTTACCCGGATCCGCTACCCTGAGGACCGTCCCCAGCGCCGGGGCCCGCCACTGCTTCGAGACCTACGTGCTAGTGAACAGGGTGAAGGGGTTGAGACCTGGCCTCTACAGGTTCTTGGCCATCGGCCACAAGCTCCAGGAGGTGGACCTTGGGCTGGAAGTGGCCGAACGGGTCACCAGAGCGTGCCTCAACCAGAGGTTCGTCATGAGCAGTGCAGCGACCTTCATCTGGGCCGCCGTCGCCTACAGGATGATGTGGAGGTACGGTGAACGGGGTTACAGGTACATGCACCTGGACGCAGGCCACGTGTGCCAGAACCTGTACCTCTCTGCGGAGGCTCTGGGCTCCGGGGTCTGCGCCATCGCGGCCTTCGACGACGACGCCCTCAACCAGGCCCTGGGCTTGGACGGCGTGGACCAGTTCGCCGTCTACGTCGCCGCGGTGGGTAAGAAGCGTTAGAAGCTTTATAATGAGTCGTTCCCCACATTCTTTCAAGGTGTTATTTATGTCAGAGGACATGATCAAGTTTCTTGAGAGCCAGATTAAACTGGAGAACAGGATCGTTCGCAGCGTCTCAGGCGCCCTGGAGAAGATAGAGAACGAGGCCGTGTCCACGGCCCTTCGGGGCATAAGCTTGGATAGCTCCAAGCACGCCGAGATGTACCGGTCCGCGGTGGCACTCCTCACCCGCACCTCGGCCCCCCTCAACGAGGAGCAGCTGGACCTCCAGAAGGAGACCATTGAGAAGCACATAAGCATGGAGGCCGCTGTCATAAAGGAGCTGGAGAAGAAGCTTCCAGCCGTGGAGAACGAGAAGGTGGAGCTCCTCCTCAAGGCCATACTGGTAGACGAGAGGCGCCACCACAAACTGCTGAAGACGCTGCTGGAGATTCTGGTCCGCGGCGAGGCCGTCACCGAGGGTGACTGGTGGGAAGCCATATGGGGCGACGTGCCGGGCCTGTGGACCTAGCCCCACGCTAAAACCTCGCACCCTTTTTGTAAACTCTCGGCATTCGGAACCAGGCCGGCTCCCAGGGTTGCCTGTCCAGAGCCTCCTCAAAACCTCAATTTTATTAAGCACAAAGGCTTCCTTAATGAGATTCGTTTCACTGTGGTGGACTCATGTACAGGATAGTGAAGAAGGAGGAGCTCACTCCCAACGTCAAGATGTTCCAGGTCCACGCCCCCGCCGTGGCCCATAAGGCCAAGCCCGGACAGTTCGTCATAGTCAGGGCCAGCGAGGCCGGGGAGCGGATACCCATGACCATAGCAGACACAGACCCCCGAGCGGGTACAGTGACCATCTACTTCGCCGAGGTGGGCAAGTCGTCCACCATGCTGGGAAGCCTGGAAGAGGGTGAGCACATTTTGAACTTCGCGGGGCCCTTGGGCAACGCCACGGAGATCAAGAAGTATGGCAGGGTCCTGTGCGTGGGGGGCGGCGTCTTCGTGGGGGCCCTGCTCTACATGATGCGGGCCCTCAAGGAGGCTGGGAACGAGATAGTTGCGGTCTTCGGTTACAGGAACAAGGACCACGTGCTCCTTGAGAAGGAGTTGAAGAAGGTGGCTGACGATGCCTATGTCTGCACCGACAACGGCAGCTACGGCCTCAAGGGTATGGACGTGGTGGACGAGCTCTTGGAGCAGGGCTTCGACCAGGTCTTCGCCATGGGGCCCACCAGCCTCCAGATGAACCTGTCCGATAAGACCAGGCCCTACGGGATACCCACAAGAGTGAACCTGTTCCCCGTCATGGTGGACGGCATGGGCATGTGCGGCGCCTGCAGGGTGACCGTGGGCGGCGACACTAGGTTCAGCTGTGTGGACGGCCCCGAGTTCGACGGCCACCAGGTGGACTTCGAGGAGCTCATCATGAGGATGCGGGTCTATAACCCCCAGGAGAAGATAGCCATGGTGGTCCACGGGAGGGAGGTGGCCTAGTTGGCGGCCGACGCCTTCAAGAAGCCCGTGGTGGATATGCCCAAGCAGACTCCTGAGGAGCGTATACACAACTTCTTCGAGGTGGCCAAGGGCTACGACAGCGAGATGGCTGCCGCGGAGGCCGAGAGGTGCCTCCAGTGCAAGAACCCTCAGTGCGTTAAGGGCTGCCCCGTGGGCATCGACATCCCCGCCTTCATCAAGCTCATCAAGGAGGGCAAGTACGTGGAGGCCGCCTGGAAGGTCAAGGAGACCAACGCTTTGCCGGCCATCTGCGGCCGAGTCTGCCCCCAGGAGAACCAGTGCCAAAAGTTCTGCATCCTGGGCATCAGAGGCGACCCCATATCAATAGGACGCCTGGAGAGGTTCGTGGCTGACTACGAGAGGGACCACGGCGTGGACATCCCCGAGATATCCCCGGACACCGGGCACAAGGTGGCCGTGGTGGGCGCGGGCCCCGCCGGCCTCACGGTGGCCGCCGAGCTCAGGAAGAAGGGCCACCACGTTGAGGTCTTCGAGGCCCTTCATGTGGCAGGGGGCGTCCTCATGTACGGTATCCCTGAGTTCAGGCTCCCCAAGGCCATAGTGCAGGCCGAGGTCCAGTACATCGAGAAGCTGGGCGTGGACATCCACCTGGACAGCATGGTGGGGAAGCTCTACACGGTCCAGGAGCTCTTCGACGAAGGCTTCAAGGCCATCTTCATCGGCAGCGGGGCAGGGCTGCCCAACTTCCTCCGGCTGCCAGGGGAGAACCTGAGCGGCATATACAGCGCCAACGAGTTCCTCATAAGGACAAACCTCATGAAGGCCTACAGGTTCCCCGAGTACGACACACCCCTCAACATAGGCAAGAATGTGGCCGTCATAGGCGGCGGCAACGTGGCAATGGACTCGGCCAGGTGCTCCCTGAGGCTGGGCGCCGAGAAGGTGTACATCATCTACCGGCGCGGCATGAGCGAGCTGCCGGCCCGCCACGAGGAGGTGGAGAACGCCGAGGAGGAGGGAGTCATATTCACTCTGCTGAACAACCCTACCCGGTTCATCGGGGACGGCAAAGGAAACGTTAAGGCGGTGGAGCTTGTCCGCATGGAGCTGGGTGAGCCCGACGACTCCGGGCGAAGGAGGCCCCAGGCAGTCCCGGGCAGCGAGTGGAAGCTTCCCGTGGACACGGTTGTCGTGGCCATCGGTCAGAGCCCCAACCCCATAATACAGCAGACCACGGAGGGCCTGGAGGTGACCAGGCACGGCACCATTATCACCGATGAGGCCACGGCTGCCACCAAGCTGGAGGGCGTGTACGCCGGGGGAGACGTGGCGACGGGCGCCGCGACTGTCATCAGCGCCATGGGTGCAGGGAAGACGGCTGCGGCCAGCATCCACGAGTACATCAACGGCAAGTAGCTCAGCCGCTTGCTCTCAACACTTGAGAGCATTCCATTATTTTATATTCGCAGCGCCCCTACAGTGCGTTAGATGCCTTTCACACCCCTCCACCTGGGGCCCGCACTCCTGGTAGCCCTAATAGCGTACCCGCTGCTAGACGTGCCCACCCTGCTGGTGGCCACCGCGGTGCTGGACCTGGAGCCCCTTATAATCATCCTCCTCAACCTCCCCCAGCCCCTCCACGGCCAGTATCACAGCCTCACTCTGGGCACCCTCATCGCCCTCGCTGTCGCCCTGGGGATGCACCTCCTGAGACGGCACACGGAGCCCTACATGGTGAGGTTGAGGTTGGGCCAGACCATGGACATCAGGGTTTTCGTGGTCTCAGCGGTCCTGGGGGTGTGGATGCATGTGGCTATAGACGCCTTCATGTACAGTGACCTCAGCCTCCTCTACCCCTACCATGTGAACCCTTTTCTCGGGCTCCTAAGCCCGAGTACGGTGTCCAACGTGGGTCTCGTCTCGTACCCACTGGCCATCATCGTCTACCTGTTGAGGATAACCCTCATGGGATGGATGAGCCGGAGAGCGAACGTGGAAACCGAGCAGAAAGCCCATGAACCTGAGGAAGAGGAGCTTGAGGAACCATCAGACGAGGAGGAGGACGAGCAGTCGGAGCCGCCAGTCATCCATGAACCCGCCCTGGAGCAGCCGCCAGAGCTGCCCTCCGCCCCTGAGCCCACCCATGAGCCCCTAGCCCCTGCAGTTGTGGAGGCAGAGCCGGCTGTGGAGCCGCCCCTCGCGGAGAGCGAGGTGACGCCTGACGTATACTTGGGGACTGAGAGGGTCCCCCGCCAGTGGGGGATAGTGGGGCGTGCAGGTGAAAAGCTGGTCGCGGTGGACCTCAACGAGCCCCACATTGTGTTTGTTTGTGGCAAGCAGGGCAGCGGCAAGGGCTACACCATCGGGGTGGTGAGCGAGATGCTGCTATCCAAGACAGTGCCGGGCATCAGCCAGGTGAGGAAGCCCGCGACCCTCATCGTGTTCCACAAGCCCCGGGAGGACATGCGCAGCGAGTTCTGGAGCATCGTGGAGGAGAACACCAACGCCGCCGAGGTGGAGGCCCTCAGGGAGCAGTACGGCGTCAATCCCAGGCGAGTCATCACCGAGCGTAGCTTCAGAATATTCGTGGACCCCTACGTGTACCTGAACGAGCGCGAGAAGTTCGAGGAAGAGTACGGGACAAAGGTGTACCCCATAGGCATCAAGCCCAACAGGCTTACGGCGGAGGACTGGCCTCATGTGCTGAGCCTGGGGAAGAAGAGCGGCAGCATGTACGTGAAGAAGGTCTTCCAGATAATCAAGAAGACCCAGTACGAGGAGGGCTTCGGTCTCGGGACCATCCGCCGGGAGGTGGAGGCCAGCGACCTGAACCCCAACCAGAAGGGGTTCGCCATGATGAGGCTGGAGACCCTGGAGGACTACCTGGAGGGGGGCGACTTCATCGGGGACCTCATCCTGGGGGGCGTCAACGTCTTCGACCTGCGGAAGATAATGATGGAGCCGGACGACATCTTCAGCGTCATGATGCTGGTGATAAGCGCCCTCATCAACAACGAGCGCACCGAGCGGGAGCAGTTCGTGTTCGTCATCAACGAGGCCCACGATTATCTGAGGAAGGGGCTGAGCAAGGACTTCACCGACTACATTAACTACCTGATAAGGAAGAAGAGGCACGCCGGGACCTGGCTGATGCTGGACACCCACTTCCCGGAGGACGTGGACCCCAAGGTCATCAAGGGCAGCGACATAAAGATTTTCCACAAGTCGGACGTGGTGAGCAGCAACCTGCTAAGGCAGGTGGTGGAGGGCACCCCGACTCCGCCCCACCTGCTGAACACAGGCGAGGCCATAATACGGGCCGATAAGAGCAACCTGGGCCCCGACAGGGTTCTAATAATCAACGTGAGGCCGAGGCTCACCCACCATGGTGCCGCCACCAGGACAGCCGTCTAGGGCCACGCATCTATGGAAATATGCGATTAGTGTTCTATACCCTGCTTTTTGATCATTGCTATGTGAGTAAGAACTGGTACATTGATGCTGTTTAAGCCTCTCTATCTAAGTTGGATAATCCATTAATATACTATTGAGAATGGTACCTCAACCTTGAGCGCCAGAAGATCCAAGTTCCAGCTATCCGTGGAGGTCCTGAGCCAGATCAAGCAGGGCGAACGCAAGCCGACGCGCATAATGTACAGCGCCAACCTCTCCTGGAAGAGCCTGAAGGAGATACTGGACAGCCTGGTATCACAGGGCCTCATCGAGGAGGAGCTCGTTGGACGAAGCAGCAAGCGCGCCAAGAAGCGGTACGAGATCACGGCTAAGGGCGAGAACGTCCTTGAGTACTACAGCGTGGTCAGCGGCCTCATAGAGATAGAGCCGAGTACATCGTAGCAGGCCCCAGTTTTATTGGCCCTTCATGGGCCCACACCGGAATTTAGAGCCTTTTTCACTCATCGGGCCACGTCTACAGGCGTGGCGTTGAGAACCACGATCAGCGTGTCGGGCGTCATCCCCAGGATGAAGCCCCTGCGGCCTCCATTGATGTACAGGTAGGGTAGCTCCAGGATGGTCCTCTGGGCGTAGACGGGTATGACCCGCCTGGTGGCGAAGGGGCTTATGCCTCCGACGCTGTAGCCGGTGAGGCGCTGGGCGTCCTTGACGGGGGCGGTGGACACGTTCTTGGCTCCCGTCTGGCGGGCCAGCTCCTTGAGACTCACCTCCATCTCGGCGTGCATGAGCACTATCATGGGGTTGCCCTGGTCGTCCATCATCACCAGGGTCTTGATGACGGCGTGGGGGTCCACCCCCATGAGCTGTGCGGCGACTGTGGCGCCCTTCTTCCTGTAGTCGTACTGGTGCTTGGTGTACTCGGCGCCCCTCTCGTCGAGGAGCTGAGTCGCTGGGGTGACTGGGTGCTTCATGGGTTTCAGCTACTCTATATGGCGGAGGCCCTTCTCCTGGGCTCGCCTGATCCAGTCGGGGACGGGAGGGACCAGCTGGTCCTCGGGCCGCATGACGAGGTCGATGAAGGTGGGCTCGGGGTCGCTGAAACATTCTTTGAGGACTGGACCCAGCTCTTGGGGCTTCTCCACTCTTGTGGCTTTGAGGCCGAAGCCTTCCGCGATCTTAAGGTAGTCCACTTCCCGGAAGTTAGTGGCGAAGTCCACGTACCTTGGCCCGTAGTTGAGAAGCCACTCGGCCCTTATCCAGCCGTAGCTGCGGTTGTCGATGAGGATAATGTTGTTGTTGTGGCCTGTGCGGGCCATGGTCTCCAGCTCGGCTGCGGCCAGGCCGAAGCTGCCGTCACCCACGAGGGTGGCTACGCAGCTGTCAGGCCGGGCGTGGGCTGCGCCGATGCTGGCGGGTATGGCGTAGCCGAGGCTGCCCATGGCGAAGTTGTAGGCCATGGTGCGGCCGGCCTCGGGCACCTTGTAGTAGGTAGATGTGTAGATGGCGGCCGTGCCCACGTCCATTACCAGGCACCTGTCCCTGGGCAGGGCCTTGTCCAGTTCCTTGATGAACCTGAGGGGGTGGACGGGGGTCTCATTGGACTTCATGAGGTCGGCCACGTACTCGGCGTGCCGTTTCTTCTCGTCCTGGATGGCCCTGATCCGGGGAAGCTTGCTGAGGTCTCTAGGCTCGGTGTCCGCCAGCTCCAGCATCCAGCCCAGTGTGGCCTTGGCGTCGCCGATGAGGATTACGTCGGAGCGGTAGTTGTTGGCGGCCTCCTGCTCGCCTATGTTGAGGTGGATGAACTTGGCGTCGCCATCCTCCGGGGGCACGGTCCACTTGTCGGTGCCTGCGCTGTCGGTGCTGCTGCCCACGAAGAACACTAGGTCGGCCTCACTGAGCACCTTGTTGCTGTGGCTGGTTCCACCCCGCGCCCCGATGACACCTATGCTGAGGAGGTGTCTCTCGGGCATGCTGCCCTTGCCGTTGATGGTGGTGCCCACGGGGGCGGCGAACAGCTCAGCTAGCTGTATAACCTCGTCCCAGGCCTGACTATATAGGACGCCCTGACCGCAGACGATGACGGGGCGCTCCGTAGAGCCCAGGAGCTTCAACGCCTCGATGATCTTGTCGGTCTGGGCTACGGGCCGGTGACCGGGGTAGACGGCGAAGTCAGGCTGTACGTGCATCCTGGGGTACTCGGCGTCGGCTGCGAGTACGTCGCTGGGGAGGCGGATGTGGACGGGGCCGGGTCTGCCTGTGGTGGCCACGCGGAAGGCGCGGCGCACCACATCGGGGATTGACGACGGGTCTGTGACGGTGAAGGTCTCCTTTGTGATGCCGGTGAACATGCTGGTCTGGTCCAGGCCCGTGAGCATGCTGCGCTTCTCCAGGTGAAGGGGGATGTCGCTGGTGAACATGATCATGGGTAGGCTGCTCTTGTAGGCCTCGGCCACCCCCGGCAGCACGTGGGTGGCACCAACACTGGGGGCCTCGCACACGCCGGGCTTGCCGCTGAACCTGGCGTAGCCGTCGGCCATGAAGGCCGCTGAGCGCTCGTCCCGTGCCATGACGTGCCTGATCTCGGGGTAGTCGAGCCACTCCTTGTACCATGGCAGGGTGGTCTCACCGGGTAGCCCGAACACATACTCAACCTGGTATCCTTTCAGCATCTCCAGCAGGGCCTTGGAAGCGTTCACTTTGTTCACCTGTTAAGGGAAGGGTGAGCCGTTGACAAAATAAAGTCATCGAAACGGTGGTTGAGGTAAAGTATTATATCCGCCGGTTCCGGTTATTAAATTATATTTGAACATTAAAGAAGTCTATAAGCAGTTGCTGTACCGGCTGTTTCCGTCGCTAGCATACGAGGAGCAGAGAAAGCGTCTCGACAAGTTCTTCCAGAAGAAGTAGCGTATACAACCTAGTGTGATAAACGCTATGCAGCTTTGCGTCTCTCCATGAAAATAGGGATTACTATCATTAGAGCCCCCCACACCACGAGGTCGATGAACAACGCAGTGACATCCACCCTCCACACGTCCACCGGCCCGGCGATTGTAATCAGCTGGTGAGTCCCCCACCTCAACGGCAACCCGTAGGAAACGTTCACGTTGTCAGGGTAGCTCGTCGTCCACCCGTAGGTCAAAGCCGCCATCAACAAAACACCCAGCGCGACCCTGGACAACGTCGCCCTATCAGCCATCATGGTTGTCCCTGCGGAACCCCGGGTAATCAATGTTACCACCCATACCATTACATGTTCAGAAAATATTGACCAACACATGGACCAGGTAACCCTCCTCATAGGCATAGTGATCGGCGCCATCATCGCGGCCATCCTCCTCTCCAGTTTCATCGAGCGTAACATGCAGGCACGCTACGAAGCCAAGCTGGAAAACTGGAAAGCCACCACACTAGCTGAGGCATTAAAAAAAGCGACAGAGGATGCCCTGAGCAGACAGAGAGCCACCGTTAAGGGCCTCATCAGCGAGCAGCTCGCCCCCCTCCTCCCCGAGTTCACAGACCTGTGCAACCCCGCCGACGCCAGGTTCCTGGGCAACCCCATCGACTACGTGGTCTTCAAGGACATGACATGCGACCAGGGAGACGAGAAACCCATAGAGATACTGTTGATAGACGTGAAGACAGGCAGGGCAGGCCTCAGCCACGTCCAGAGGCGAATAAAGGAGGCGGTGGACAGCCGTAGAGTCAGCTTCCATGTCCTGAGGCCGGGCTCACATTCATAAACAGAGGCCTCCACAAGTACCCCATGCCTACTACCCTGGACATCGGTAACCTCTTCCTCTTCATAAGCGGTTTCCTAATGATCCGAACCGCCTACCGTGACCGCCAGGTCCTCCAAGGCTACGACCTCACCGGCAGCCTTCTCCTAGCCACAGGCATCACCTTCGCCCTCATCTTCTACGCCCAGATGGGGTACTGGCTCAGTATCCTCCTCACCCTCCCCAACTACAGCTACTGGCTCGTAGTTATCGCCAGTCTACTAAAAAAACAGAGAAACTAGCCAAAAGCAACCCAGAAAAATATCACATTCTACCCAGCCACCGTCATCAACGCCCAAAACACAGAATTACAAGCCACCTGTAACAAACGTAGAAAACTCCTGAGAGGAAACCCTTTTAAACCCAGGCAATCGTATGAATCCCTGTCGGAGTGAAAAACATGACAGGTGAATATTTCCTCCAGGCCTAAACAGGTCAAACCGACATCCGACCCTAGAGAAATAATACAAAACATAAAAAACCTCAAACGAGAGGTCACTAGGATCGGCAACACCAACCCCAGCACCGAGTACAGCTATATAACCAGGCGACTCGACGCCCTAGAACAGTCAGTCAGACGCCACATGAGGCAGCTCAGCCACCTAGAGCAGGCCCTCATGACGGCCGCCTGCACCAACCTCACAGAGAAGCAGCGCACCATCCTACGATGGCTCATAACCCACTACGATGAACAGACCGTGTACACGGTCCTCATCCAGCAGCTGTCCCAGGAGCTCGACATACCCGAGTCCACAATACGCTGGAACCTCAAAGGACTACGTGAGGCCGAGCTCATAAACGCCGGCACCAAACACAACAAGGGCGTCCCCGTCAGCCTGACAGCCATGGGCCGCATCATGGCGGGCTACGCGACGGCCCCCATGGACTAGGAGCAACAATTATAACCCGCTGACGAAAGGTGAGTGTGAGGCAACATGAGCATAGAAGCCTACATAATGATGAACATCAAGTCCGGAGCAGAGGACGAGGTGTGCGACAAGCTCAAAAACTACAAGGAGGTAGAAGAGATATCCACCATATACGGCGAGTACGACGCCATAATAAAGGTGAAGACAGAGGACATGAAGGCCCTGGACGGCTTCATAATCCAGAAGCTCAGGAGCATCCCCAACATCTTCCTCACAGCCACGATGCTCATAGCCAAACAGTACAAGTAGGCGCCAAAGGCGCAAACTTTATTATCCATCCCCGTGTTAAGCCATTTCACGTTTGCCCTGGTAGTATAGTTCGGTCCAGTATGCTCGGCTGTCACCCGAGCGATCCCGGGTTCGAATCCCGGCCAGGGCGCCATTCAAATTATATGCATGAATGTTCGTCACGTCAATGAACCTTCTAATCACATGTTGAAGCCCCCACCGCGGCGGCGACTACACTCCTCTCCCCCCCACACACGCACAGAGAAACATAGAATCGAGGAAAAGACATGAACCACCAACTCGGCATGTTCCAGTCCAGCGAGCGATCCCGGGTTCAAGCCCCAGCCAGGGCACCACCACCAAGAAAATTGGCTCCTAGGCGTCACATAAGCCACGTGAACTTCAAGTATCTTTTTTAGTTAGTATAAATACACAGGTATGAGAAAAGCAGCGCAAGAGGGATTGAAAGGATTTGTTCATGCCTAGGGCCTACGACAGGGCCATAACCATTTTTTCGCCGGAAGGAAGACTATATCAGGTAGAGTACGCCCTCGAGCTGGTGAAAAGGGGAGCCCCCATAGTAGGAGTCTCGTGCCCACAAGGAGCCATCATAGCGGCCAACGAGACCCCTGAGAGTGACCTGGAGGACCCAGAGTACTTCAGAAAAATATACCAGCTCGACGACCACGTGGCCTCAGCCATAGCCGGCCTCAGCAGCGACGCCCGCGTACTCATAGAGCAGGCCAGAGTCTACTGCCAGAGCAACAAGCTCCTCTACGACGAGCCCCTGGACATAGAGGTCCTCGCCAGGAGACTGGGAGACCTAGCCCAGGTGTACACCCAGCACGCCGGCGTACGCCCCTTCGGGGTAAGCATGATCCTAGCCGGAGTCGACGCCACAGGCAGCAAGGTACTCACAACGGACCCCAGCGGAGCCTACAGAGGCTTCAAGGCCACAGCCGTTGGCCGGAAGAGCGAGGAAGCAAACAAGCTCCTGGAGGACAAGTACGTCGATGGCATGAGCCTGGACGAGGCCGCGAAGCTGGCCGTGGACGCCGTCAAGGTTGCCTCAGACATGGAGGTCACCGCCAAGAACGTCAAAGTGGCGGCCATATACTCCGACACCCTGGCTTTCCGAAGGCTCAGCGAAGAAGAAGTGGGGCAGCTCCTGGGGTGAAGGAGGCTCAGGCTTGAGCACCAAATACACCCTCGTGCGCTACCAGCATGGCGGAGAAAAGTTCGAGATACTCGTGGACCCCGACAAGGGCCTCGCCTACAAGCGAGGCGAGCTCGACGATATCTCCAACGTCCTGATAATAGACACAGTGTTCACGGACTCCAACAAGGGTGAGAAGGCCTCAGCTACCAAACTTGAGGAGACCTTCGAAACGAGCGACCCAATAGAAGTCGCCAAGATAATGTTCGAGAAGGGCGTCTTCCAGCTAACGGCGGCCCAGAGGAATGAGATGCTGGACCAGAAGCTCAGGCAGATCATCCACATAATAAGCAGGACCTACGTTGACCCCAAGACCAAGCTCCCCCACCCAGCCGTCAGGATAGAGAACGCCCTCCAGGACATCAGGATACAGATAGACCCCTTCAAGGATGCCGAGGAGCAGGTGAAGGACGTGGTGGACGCCCTCAGGAGGGTGCTGCCCATGAGCAGCGAGAACGTCCAGATAGCCATAAAGATCCCCGCAGAGTACACAGGGAAGAGCTACGGCGTGGCCAAGGACTACGGGGAGATAAAACGGGACGAGTGGCAGAGCGACGGCTCATGGATAGCCGTCATAGAGATACCCGCCGCCATGCAAGTCGAGATGCTGGAGGCCCTGGGCAAGGCGACTCAGGGAAACGTCCAGTCGAAAATAGTCAAATAGGGAAGAGAAGAAGAGTGAGCACTACACTAGAGGAAAGAAGCATAGTGGTCCCAGGCGACCTCATATACGAGGGCAGGATCAGGACAGGGGACAACACCTACAGGGACGGCGGCAACGTGTACGCCACCAAGGTGGGCCTGGTCAACTACAGCAAGGACAGGGTGTCAGTTATAGCCCTGGAGGGAGGGTACAACCCCCTAGTAGGCGACCTTGTGGTGGGCACCGTCACCGACATAGAGCTGGGCCAGTGGCTCGTCAACATTGACGGCCCCATGGACGCCATACTCACGGTGAACGAGGCCATCGACAAGCCCTTCAGGACCAACCTGGACATGACCAGGATACTGGACGTGGGTGACCTCATCGTCGCCAAGATAGTCGACCTAGACCGGAACAGGACCCCCATACTGTCTATACTCGGAAGAGACTTGGGCAGAGTCAACGAAGGCTTCATCATCAGAATAACCCCCTCCAAGATACCGAGGCTAATCGGTAAGAAGGGGAGCATGATCAACATGATCCTCCGGGAGACCCGGTGCAACGTATCCATAGGCCAGAACGGAAGGATACTGATAAACGGCCGCACCCGGACTGACGAGGAGATAGTTGAGAAAGTAGTCCGCAAGATCGAGGCCGAGGCACACACCTCAGGCCTCACCAACAGGATCCAAGAGTATTTGAAAACAATCAAGGAGGAAAAGAAATGAGTAAAACTAGAAAAAAGAAAACCAGCAAGAAATGGGAGAGAGTAGACGGTAGAAAGCCGGACGAGCTTAGACCCATCCACATCGAGAGCGGCGTCCTGCCCAACGCAGACGGCTCCGCCTACATAGAGATGGGCCGAAACAAGATCATGGCCGGAGTGTACGGCCCCCGGGAGATGCACCCCAAGAGGCTGAGCAAGCCCAACCAGGGTGTCCTCAGGTGCCGGTACCACATGGCGCCCTTCAGCGTGGACCCGAGAAGGTCCCCAGCCCCCTCCAGGAGAGACATGGAGATCAGCATGGTCATGAGGGACGCCCTAGAGCCGGCCCTGTTCCTTGAGAGGTACCCCCGGAGCGTGATAGACGTCTTCGTTGAGATAATACAGGCCGACGGAGGCACAAGGTGCGCCAGCATCAACGCAGCCGCCGTGGCCCTCGCGGACGCGGGCATACCCATGAAGGACCTCGTGGCATCCGTCGCGGTGGGTAAGTACGAGGACAAACTCATAATCGACCTGGGAGACTACGAGGACAAGAAGGGCCAGTCAGATATGCCCGTAGCGTACATGCCCAAGTTCGATAAGGTCACGCTCCTCCAGATGGAGGGTATAATGACCCAGGAGGAGACCGAGGAAGCCGTCAAGATGGCCGTGGAAGGCTGCAAGAAGATCTACGAGATCCAGAAAGAGACCCTGAAGAAGAAGTACGGAATGGTTCAGGGAGAGGCAGCCGCTGCCGAGGACCTACCTGAAGAACAGCCGGAGAGTTCCGAGGAGCCGACTGAGGACGACAAGCCCGCTGAGGAGGAAGAGCAATGAGCAACAACATAGTGTCAAAGCTGAAGCGAAAGAAGATCGAGGAAGTCATCAAGACAGGCAAACGGATGGATGGACGCGACCTCCTCCAGTACAGGGACTGGCAGATTAAGACAGGGTTCCTGGAGAAATCCGAGGGCTCAGCCGAGGTCAGGCTCGGGAAGACCCACGTCGTGGTGGGCGTGAAAGCCGGAATAGGCACACCCTTCGAGGACTCCCCCGACGAGGGCGTAATGATGGTGAACGCTGAATTCACCCCCATAGCCCACCCCACCTGGGAGCCTGGCCCACCGCCGAACGAGGCCATAGAGCTGGCCCGCGTCGTGGACAGGGGCCTCAGGGCGGCCGAGGTCCTCAACATGGATGAGCTGGGCCTAGTCTCAGGGGAGAAGGTGCAGATGGTCTTCGTGGACCTGTACATCCTGAACTTCGACGGCAACCTCATAGACGCGTGCAGCGCTGGAGCGCTTGCGGCTCTCAGCACAGCCGAGATACCTGACTTCAAGGTGAGCAAGGGCGAGATCACGCAGAAAGACAAGAAGAAGAAGCTGAAGCTCAGGGCTCACCCCATCGCGGCCACGGTGGTCAAGATCGGTGACGAGTTCATCGTCGACGCCACAGTGGACGAGGAGGAGGTCATGGACGGACGCATAACCGTCACACTGGATGAGAACGGCAACGTCAACGCCATGCAGAAGATGGGCGCCATAGGCTTCTCGGTGGACGAAATAAAGAAATGCATAAATATCGCGTCAGAGAAGGCGGCTGAGATAAGGGCTAAGGTAATGGCGGTAACTAATGGCTAGGAAAAAGAGGAAAGACATAGGGCTAGGCACCAGGGGCGGAGCAACTCTCCGCAAACGCTACATGAGGATAATGCAGACAGTGAATGCCACCCACAAGTGCCCAAGCTGCGCCAGCCCCTCGGTGAAGCGCGTGAGCGTCGGCCTCTGGAACTGCCGAAAATGCGGGTACAGGTTCGCGGGCGGTGCCTACACGCCGTCGACGAAGCTTGGCCAGGCATCTCAACGCATCCGAGTTAAAAACTAATTTCCTTTAACCCCATCTTTTTACATTAACAATGTCAACCCTAGACGTTGAACGAGCTGATGCTGAGATCATTATTCACATAGCCGAGGAAACATCCGACGTAATAATTAGGGCTCTGAGGCCTGAAGCAGACACGCCTTCATCGGACAGATCGAGTACCGTCATCGAAAAAGGCTTCAACAGTGTCACCATCCGCGTCTCAGCCAGCGACACCACGGCGCTGAGAGCCAACGTCAACAGCTACCTGCACTGGGTCCAGGGTATAATCGACATGGTCGATAAGATCAGGTGACCCCTGAGAAATCCTATATACGGGCTTCACCCGTCTTAAGTGAACCAAGATAGGTGAACCCAAGGATGAAGAATGAGCTAAAGAGAAGACTCAAAGCCGGTGAACAGGTCTACGGGACATGGATAACAGTGGAAAGCCCCATGGCCTCAGAGATGATGAGCCACATGGGCTTCGACTACTTCGTCATCGACACTGAGCACGCGCCCCTGGACATGCTCACGGCCCAGACTCTCATGCAGGCCATGAGGCCGGGAACCAAGACCACCCCCATAGTCAGGGTCTGGTGGAACGACCTCGTGCAAATTAAGAGAGCCCTGGACATCGGTGCCCACGGAGTCCTGGTCCCCTGGGTGAACAACAAGGAGGAGGCAGAGATGGCCGTCAAGGCCACCAGGTACGCCCCGGAGGGCCTCAGAGGCTGCGGCCCGAGGCGGGCAGCCATGTTCGACCCCGACTACCTGAAGACAGCCGACAAGGAGATCCTCGTCGTGGTCCAGATAGAGACCAAGGAGGCCGTGAAGAACATCGAGGACATCTGCAGCGTCGAGGGCGTGGACGTAACCTACATAGGGCCAGCGGACCTCTCAGCCAGCCACGGCCACCTGGGCAACATGAGTCACCCTGATGTGCAGAAGGCAATTGACAGGGTCTACGACGCCACCAAGGCGGCGGGGCTCGCCACTGGAGTCCACGAGGCCTCAGGCAGCACAATAAAGGCCAGGATGGACAAGGGTTACAACATGGTGACCCTGGGCAACGACCTGGTCTACATGAGGAAAGGCGTTGAGGCCCAGTTCAAGGAGCTGGGCATCAAAAAATAAACCCTCTTTTTACTCGTACTCCACCGTGGCGGGTGGCTTAGGCGTCACATCATAGTACACCTTCGTCACCCCCACACAGGAGTCAAGTATCTTGGCTGCCGCCTCCCTCAGGGTGGCCCAGGGCAGCCGCATGAGCTCGGCTGTGAGGAAGTCTTTTGTCTTCACGGCCCTCGTGGCCATGGCGTAGCCGGAGCCCTTCTTGTCATCCACCAGGTATAGGAGCCTGGTAGCCTCAGGGTAGTTGTCCTTGAGGTAGGTCAATATTTTCGCCAAGGCATCATAGCTGGGCTCAAGGGTGTTGTCGCTGTTATCCCTGAAGGCGAGGGTCATCACGGAGCCGTAAGACCTCTTACCGTCGATCATTCCCGTGGCCTTCTCGTTCAGGAACCCCGCCCTTATCTGGGTCGGGTCAAGCCCTGTTATCACGGCGGCGTCCCTCTTCAGCACTTTGAGGTCCTTCGGAGAGTGGCCGCTGAATATCGCCGCGAAGAACTGGCTGGGGTTGTGGGGCTCAAAGGCCTGCTCCACAATGAACGTAGCCTTCTTCAGCTCCTCCAGCTTCTCAGGCGTTATCTCCCCGACGACCCTGATGCTCAGCCCAGGGCCCGGGAAGGGCTGCCTCTCAGCCATCTCCGGCGGCGCTCCTAAGGCCCTGGCTACCTCCCTCACCTGGTACTTGTAGAGGCTCTTCACGGGCTCAATGACCTGGAACCCGTACCTTTCAACGGGGTTAATCCCGATCTGCTCAAGGATGTTGTGCTGGGTCTTGATGCCCGCAGCCGTCTCATCGATGTCAGCCTTGATCGTGCCTTGGACCAGGTATCGAAGCCCCTCCTCCTTAGCTATGTCTCTGAGGGTCTCGTAGAAGGTTCTCCTGAAGGCTTTTCTCTTTTCCTCCGCGTCCGAGAGGCCCTCCAGAGCCTTCATAAACCTCTGCCTCTCATTGACTACCCTCACGGGCAGGTTCACAGGGTCCCTAACGAACATGGCTTTAACCTGCTCCCCCTCCCCGAGGCGCATGAAGTTGTCGTCTATGAAGACGCAGACCAGGTTATCGCCGATGGCCCTGTACGTTATGATGGCTGATACGGCGCTGTCTACTCCTCCTGAGACCGCCACAAGGGCCTTCTCGTCGCCCAGGCTGTCCTTCACCGCTTTAACTTGGTTTTCGATGAAGGCGTTGACGTCGAGATCGGGCATTCTACTCATTCCAATTTGGCTGGTATCTCTGATAAAAGCTTTCCAACTGGCTCTTAAAACGTGTTAAAAAGTTAGTTGAAGCTGAACAATATTTTACTTCGATGTGAAATGTTTAATTACATTAACGGGTTTTTAAAGGGTTAGGCGAATGAAAACATGGTTAGAGGCGTGGCCGTCATCGGCGCCGGCGTCATAGGCGGCGCCATAGCTAAGTGTCTTGTCAAGTCTGGTATGGTTGAGAGAGTATACGCAACGAGGAGGAACATAGAGGCTCTCATACCTCTCGCGGATCTGGGGATCAACATATCTGACAACAACCCCGCCGCGTGCAGAGAAGCTGAAGTTGTGTTCATATGCGTCAAGCCCGGCGACATCGAGAAGGTTCTCCTAGAGATCAAAGACGAGATCCAGGAAAAACTAGTCATATCAACAGCCGCCATCATCCCCCTGGAGTTCTTCGAGGCCACCGTGCCTGAGGCCAGGTACGTCCGAACCATGCCCAACGTAGCCGCCATGGTGGGTGAGAGCTTCACTGCCTACAGCATGGGCTCAACCACCTCGCTTCAGGATAAGGCATTGGTGGAGAAACTCCTGGGGACGATGGGCACGTGCATGGAGATCGAGGAGGGCTACATGGACGCCGTGACAGGCCTCAGCGGCAGCGGTCCAGCATACATCGCTGTGGTCCTCGACGCCTTGACCTATGCGGGCCTCAGGGTGGGCCTCCCTCGGGAACTCTCTAAACTGGCCGCGGCCCAGTCTGTATTGGGCACAGCCAAACTGGTAGTGGAGGGGGTTCTAGCCCCCTCCGAGATCGAGGAGATGGTGACCACCCCCGGCGGCACCACCATCGAGGGGATATACGAGATCGAGGACGGGAAGCTGAGGACCGCCCTGATGAACGCCGTGCAGGCCGCCACCAACAAGTGCATAAACATCAAGCACAGATGGGAAAGAAGCGAGTAGCGTCCCCTCAGAAACATTATAACATCCCTGCTTCAGTATTCTCTGAGGCACATTCTACATGCTCGACTTGTTGATCAGGAAAGGGAAGATCATAGACGGAGCCGGAAACCCGTGGTACATGGGTGACGTGGCCATCAGAAGAGGAAAGATCATTGAGATCAATAGAAGTATAGAGGCCGAGGCGAGGAAGACCGTCGACGCGGACGGCCTGGCTGTCTGCCCAGGCTTCATCGACGCCCACAGCCACGGGGACCATAACTCCCTGGTTTACAGGCAGATGGAGAACGTGATCCACCAGGGTATCACCACCGTGGTCGCGGGCCAGTGCGGCTCAAGCCCGGCGCCCCTCAGCGACAAGAGCAGGGCCCAGGCCCAGAGACAGGTGGACGCCTGGCTGCCTGAGGGCTACACTCTGGAGCTTACCTGGAGCACCTTCGACGATTACCTGAAGGAAGAGGAGAAGAAAGGCCTGGGGGCGAACGTCGCCCACCTAGTGGGGCACGGAGCCATCAGATCCGCGGGGATGGGCTTCGAGGCAAGGGACCCCACGCCAGGAGAGCTGGAGACCATGAAAGAGTTGACCGCCGAGGCCATGGAGGCAGGCGCATACGGTCTCAGCACCGGCCTGATATACCCTCCCGGCATCTACGCTAAGACACCGGAGATCATTGAACTAGCCAAGGTAGCGGCGAGATACGGCGGCGTCTATGACAGCCACATAAGGGGTGAGGGCCGGACCCTCATGAACGCCCTCAGGGAGGCCTTGGAGATAGGAGAGAAAGCGGGCATACCCGTGCAGATAAGCCACCACAAAATAGCCAGCAGGACCATATGGGGGCACAGCGTGGAGAGCCTCAGGATGTTCGAGGAAGCAAGAGGACGAGGAGTGGACATAACAGTTGACCAGTACCCCTACAAGGCGGGGTCAACGAGCCTCATGACCCTGCTGCCACCATGGGCCCACGACGGCGGCAACGAGGCAGCCCTTGACCGGCTCAGGAACCCTGATCTCCGTGAGAGAATGAGGCGTGAGATAGAGAAAGGAATCCCAGGGTGGGAGAACTTCGCCGGGGAGCTGGGATGGGAGAACGTATACGTCACCTCTGTGAAGACGGACGCCAACAAGCCGGTGGAGGGGATGAACATGGTGGAGGTGAAGAAGCACCGGAAGGCGCCCGACGAGTTCACCGCGCTCTATCAGCTTCTGCTGGAGGAGGAAGGAAACGCAGGGATGGTGATCTTCTACGGGGACGAGGACGACGTGAAGAGGATCATGCAGAGCCCCCTCCACATGGTGGGCACCGACGCAGGCTGCTGCACCGTAGAGGGCCCCTTCTGCAAAGGGAAGCCCCACCCGAGACACTACGGCACGTACCCCAAGATACTTGGAAGATACGTCCGCGAGGAGAAGACGCTCAGACTGGAGGACGCCATCCGAAAGATGACCAGCTTCCCGGCTCAGAGGTTCGGGATACTTGATAGGGGCCTTCTCAGGCCGGGTATGTGGGCGGACATAACAATCATCGACCCGGAGACGGTGGCCGAGAAATCCACGTACGGTGACCCCCACCAGTTCCCCCAGGGCATAGAGTACGTCGTCGTCAACGGCAAGCTAGCCATCGAGAAAGGCAGGTATACGAGCGCGTTAGCCGGGAAAACTCTGAGGAAGAGGTAAAGCCTCTTCTTCTTTCAATAATTTTTGGGAACCTTTTCCGTTAATTAAAATAAAATAAAGTACCGCGTTCAAAGAAAGGGGTGTTATCCCCTACTTCTCTTTGACGTATTTTCCGAAGTGGACCGGCGTCGCGTGGGGAACAGGTAGGTCGGCCATGGTCTTCAGACCGGGCTCCGCGTTGATGACATGGGGTATCATGTTCGTCGTCATCGCGATGGTACCGTGGTCACCATGCACGCATGGGCTTATCTTCTGGTGGATGGGGGGGACACCCTCTATGTCCACGCTGTCGAACTCCTCCGGTGCGCCGATGTAGGCCCTGAAGTCCATGGTTATAGCGGTCTTTCCGTCTACCACGCCGCAGGCCATCTGCTTGGTTCCAGCGTTCCTGCCCTTAGGGACCTTTATGGCGTCGCTGGAGACGTCGTGATCCAGGACAACAGGCTCAGGGGCATCCACCTTGATCTCCTCCAGCACCCAGCCCAGGGTGTCGGCGATCATCTGTATGCTCTGCTCCAAGCCAACGTGGCCCGTGATCTTGCCGTTGTCAATGGCGTCCCTGAACTCGGCCACGGTCATCCCTGCACCGATCTTCTTCTGGAAGGGTATGCGTCGGGTGGCCGCGTTCATCTGCCTAGTGATATAGATGGACTCGACCTGCTCGCATGGGCCCGTCAGGAAGATGGGCAACGTGTCCATGAGGAAGCCGGGGTTGATGCCTGTGCCCAGAAGAGTTGCCTTGTACTTCTTAGCGATCTCATCCAGCTTTTTAGCGTACTCTGTGCCCTCCTTGGTAGCGTAGGGGTAGCCCAGCTCCTCGCATGTGCTGACGATGTTACACCCGTGCTTGAGTATCTGGGCGAACTGATCATATGTCTGCCTCATGTAGCTCATGGTCGTGTGGCACACGATGTCGGGCTTGGTCTCCTTTAGCACCTTGTCCGCGTCGCTGCTGATCTTGACTCCTATCTTCTTTTTACCCAGGACTTCTCCGAGGTCTTTACCAACGATATCCGGGTTGATATCGATGGCTCCGACGATCTCGATCCCTTCCTTTGTGAGAAGGTGCTCTGCAAGTCTCCGGCCGATAACACCGATGCCGTAGGACACTACTCTGACATTCTTCAACTCGATTCAGGGTTAAACTATATCTTAGCATTTTATACTTTACTGCGTAGACGCCTGCATGGGTGGTTTCCTTTGGATTGTTTGTAGGTACTAAAACCATTCAGACATTTTGCTATATACGTGGTTTGTCAAATCACCGCCAGTCACCCCTAAAGGGGAGAAGGAGGAAAAAAGAAACATGAATATACTCGGAAAGAGACGCGGGATGACAGGTCTTGAGACTGCAATCATACTCGTCGCATTCGTGATCACGGCGGCTGCCTTCGCTTTCGTCGTGCTGAACATGGGCTTCCTGACGGCTGAGAAGGCCCAGTCAGTGATCAGCGCAGGCATGACCGAGGCCAGCTCGTCCATCCTATTGGACAGCGGCATGGTCGGCCAGTTCGAGAACGTCACGGGGGCCCAGTCCGGCATCGGCCTAATCAAGCTGACCTTCTACATCAAGCTAAGCCAGGGACACGAGCCGATGGACCTCAGCAGCGACAAACTGGTGGCCACCTACACCAACGCGAGGTGCCACGGCACGCTCTACTCGTCAGCAGTCGCCAACGGGACCATCATGACCATCAAAGGCGTGAACAGCGACGGCGACCAGCTGCTTGAGACAGGCGAGAAGTTCAAGGTGACCGTGGACTTCAAATCTTTGGACAGTGCCGATGTGGATCCGACTGGTGCCGACATTTACACAAGGCCCTACGAGGAGTTCAGGATCGAGGTCCGTCCAGCGACGGGCGCGGTCCTAGCCATCGAGAGGCAGATACCCGCAGTCTACAGCACCGTAATGGTGATTGAGTAAACCTACTCAATTTACCCCTTCTTTTCAATTTATTATAAAGTTGTTTTCTGTAAACCATGTTTTCCGGAGATCACCCTCCAAAACGAGGAAGCATCTTACCGAGGAAAACATGGAACAAGAGATGGATTTTTTTCCGCCTTATACCATGTAGGACGGTATAAGCCACCTGGCGGAACGATACACCCACCACGCCAGCATCGGAACCCCAGTGAGGGGGGAGGGGGGTAGAGCAGATGAACCGGAATCAGACGCCCCACGCCAAAAGGAGCCACAGCACCAGTCCGATGCGATCCCATTCTATGCAAAAACGCCGTCCATTCCACGCATAAATCGTGGCGCAGAGTGGGTAAACTGATGAGAAAAAAGGTAGGGGGGTACCCTATATTGGCGAATATTTTTAATTCCATAGCGTACGAGGCCCCAGACGTGGCTGATGCTCAGGCGTGCCTCCCGACGCGACATAAAACAGAAACAGAAGGTATCCAGGTATTCTAAATATTATTCTATGCCTCTGAACTTTTTACTGAGAGAGTAGAGGGGTTCCCAACCTTTTCTCTTCGCATACATGTTGAAGAGGAAAAGAGCGCACCCGGGTAGTAGGATTACTAGGATCATTATGAATGCTGTGTTGAAGATGGGGGTCTCCTCGATTAGCAGCCACGAGACGGGGACGATGCTACCTTGGAAGCTCCACCACATGCTGGGCGTGATCCCGCGTGTCCACCAGACGACGTCGCAGGCGATGGGCACCATAACAAGGACCAAGTGGTACAGCCATATCATCAAACCCATGTCGTCGTCATGAGCGGATAGAGGTAGAATGAAGCACCCTAGGTACCACGCCACGATGACGACGTACTCCATGGCGAGTACGTTCACGGGGCTGAAGTACAGGATCACTAGTATCACAAGCGCTACGAGGTAGGGTCCCAGAGCAAGCACATTCAGTTTACCCTTATCTACCTCATCCTTTTTGGGGAGCAGGTACTCGTAGAAGAAGGCTGTAGCCATGAAGGCGGCAACTAGCAGGAAGCCCTTCATGGTTTTGATGAAGAGGCTGAAGTAGCCAACTATCGGCAGCCTGTTGATGACTCGCCCGATGACTCTGCCCTCCCTCACCGGGACTCCATCTGGGAATGGGTTGTTATCACCTTTGGTGGTGTACACCCAGCCGTCATCGGTCTCCACGCCGTTTATCGCCCTGTGGACGATGTACTCGTCCTCGAAGCCGGGCCTGAGAAACACGAGTATGTCCCCCACCGGGGCTGGGGCGGCAACGACGTGGTCAAAGTCGTCGACGGCCTCGATGAAGATGAAGTCCCCTACTCCCAGGGTCGGCACCATGCTCTGGCTAATCACCACCATCATGGGGTTCTCTGTGCCCAGGGTATGCCTCAGGATGAAGGTGCCGCCGTAGAAGAGGGCGATTAGGGCGATGAACGTGGCTCCGTACTTCAGCAGTTCCTTTGTTCCGTCATCCATTTTGTGGCGCTCACTGGTTGACTTCCATCTCGATCCTGGGGTCGACCCAAGCGGTCAGGGCCATGCAGTACACGGGGTCCCGGGTTCCTCCTCGGAAACACTTGTCCACCTCGTCGCATATGAGGCAGGGGCACCCCTTGACGGAGTCCAGGGTGACGAGCTCCTTCTTGCTGTAGAGCTTGTAGGTCCACCTGCCATCGTTCAGGACCTTATCTCTGATCACCTTGTCTTTTTCCTCGAACTTCTTGGCCATCCTCGAGCCTTCGCGGCTGCTGACCCCCAGCTCCTTCCAGAGCTCGCTCTGTAGGATGCCCTTGTCTCCGGCGTCGAAGACGAGTTTGAGGGCCTTCTGCTCAAGGTTGTTGTTCTTCTGAGGCAAACCAGCACCGGCTACTCGTAGTAGATTAAGTCAAAGTCCTCCAGTATCTCGTGGAGCTTCTCCACGGCCTCACGGACCATGTCCTCGTGCTTCGCCCCTGTGCACACCAGCTTGCCTGAAGCGAACAGAAGCATCACCACCTTGGGCTCACCCATGCGGTAGATGAGGCCGGGGAACTGTTCGGGTTTGTACATCACGTTCTCCATGATGTCCGCGGCTGTCTCCAGGTCTATCTTGCCATGGAGGTTGGCCGAAGCCACTATGTTCTGGATGACTATCTTGGGTTTACCCAGTATGATTATTCCGTTGTTCTTGAGCTCCCGCACCACCTTCTTAACGGCGCTCCGGGCCATCTTCTCAGACTTGGCTCCGGTGCACACCATCTTGCCGGACCCGAAGATGAGGGTAGCCGTCTTCGGCCTCTTAAGCCTGAAGACGAGGCCGGGGAACTGTTTAGGCCTGTACTCAACGTTGAGGAAGACCTTCACGATGGCCAGGAGGTCGATCTTCTGGTCGAGGCTCGCCGAGGCTACAACGTTCTCGATGCTGATGGCCAGGTCTTTTGGCTCTTTTGGCCCGGTGTCCTCTTTTTTGTCAATGTCCTCTTCGTCGAGGTCTTCTTCCTCGTCTAACTCTTCATCAAACTCGTTATCAAATTCTTCAACGTCTCTGCGACTCATGATCATTCACCCTCCGTGAAGCTGTCCGCTTACAGTTTGCTCACTTTCTCGAGTATATCGGCTGGCAGCAGGTTCTGGCTCTGAATCTCTATGACGGGGAAGGTGCTCACGTTGGGCTCGGTCAACACCTTGTCGCTGTACCCTATCTCACCCGTGTAGCTGTTGTACGTGATGAAGCTGCCTTCCAGAGGCTTCTCGATTTTAACGAAGTATAGGAAGACCTCGCTAAGAGTCCCGCCGATGACGAAATACAGGCTCTCGCCATTGCTCTCCATGTGCTGAACCACGTTTGAGGCAGGAGAGGAAGCCACGAGCATAACAATGTCTCTGATGGACTTCAGCTGGACAAACTTCATGGTAGTCCCTATATTTAAAGCGGTTCAGGTATTTAAACTATATAAACAGAGATGCCGGGGCCGTGCTAAACGTGGGTGACCCAGATTAACGGAGTTGGCGCTGTAGCTTAAATAATGTAAGGTCACCATGTGTGTGATCCCATTGAGTGGCAAAATTATGGCTCCGGAAGGTTTCTACGGCTTCAAACCTGGGACGGACAGGAAGCTGGTCCGCTGGGACAAGGTCGTGGAGTACTTCTGGCACTTGGACGAGTCTTCGAGCCGTGTAAAGGTGGTGGAGGCGGGGAGGTCCACTGAGGGCCGCCCCATGATCCTCGCCTACGTCAGCAGCGAGGAGAACCTGGAGAGGCTGGACGATATCCGGAGTGAGAGTTGGAGGATAAGTCACCCGGGCTCGGCCACCGAGGCTGAGATAGAGGAGATAGTGAGGAAAGGTAAGGCAGTGGTGGCCATGACCATGAGCATTCACGCCAGTGAGGTGGGTGGCACCCAGGTCGCCTCCGACCTCGTCTACAGGCTCGCGACCTCAGAGGATGAGCTCACCAGTCGGATCAGGGACAACGTGGTGCTTCTCCTGTTCCCCTGCGCCAACCCTGACGGACAGGTGATGACCGTGGACTGGTACGACAAGTACCTTGACACGGAGTACGAGGGCTGCGGCCTTCCATGGCTTTACCACAAGTACGTGGGCCACGACAACAACAGGGACGCCCTCACCCTGACCCAGGTGGAGACCCAGATAATGAACAGGGTTCTGCTTAAGGAGTGGTTCCCACAGGCCTACGTGGATCACCACCAGATGGGCTTCTACGGGTCCAGGTTCTTCATACCGCCTAACAGCAACCCGGTGAACGAGGTGGCTGACCCCCTGGTGTGGACCGAGCAGAAGCACTACGGGGCCCAGATGGCCGTGAGGATGGCGTCTGAGGGCATCAGCGGCGTCGAGCAAGCCGCGGTTTTCCCTGCCGACTTCATGCCCGGGTTCAGCCTCGTGTTTCCCTGGTTCGGCATCTGCGGCATGTTCACCGAGTCGGCCAGCGTCAAGGGGGCCACGCCCGTCTACGTGCACTACCACCAGCTGCAGCCTCACCCCAGGGGCAGACCCGAGTACAGGGCCTCCGTCAACTTCAACGACCCCTGGAGGGGCGGCTGGTGGCGCCTAGGCGACCTCATGAGGGGGCAGATGGCCGCTGCCATGGCGACCCTGGAGGTGGCCGCCAACAACCGCGAGATGGTTCTACGGAACATGTACGCTAAGGCTTCGAGGTCCATAGAGAAGGGTAGAGCCGAGGCCCCCTACGCTTTCATTGTTCCGCCTGGCCAGGCTGACCCTAACACGGTTTACAGGCTGCTGAGGACCCTTCAGGACATGAGCGTGGAGGTTCACGTGGCGGAGGCCGAGTTCAAGGTGGGCGACGTCGCTTACCCTAAGGGCTCGCATGTGATCTTCTCATGCCAGACCGCCCGGCCCTTCATTGTCAGCCTCCTATGCAAGACCGCGTACAGGGACAACCTGTGGGTTAGGACCCCCGAGGGCGTCCCCATGATGAACTACGACTTCGCCACCCAGACCATGGCCGAGTTCAAGGGGGTCAGGGTGGTGGAGGCCGAGGCTATACCCGTGGGCAGCTTCAGGGCCGTGGACGCGGTGAAGCCGCCTAAGGGCTCCGTTGACAAGTCCTCGCACGGGCATGTCATCGACGGGCGCATCAATGACAGCTTCAAGGCGCTGAACCTACTCCACGGGGCTGGGGTGCAGGTTCACAGGGTAACCGAGGACGCGGAGGTTAAGGGCGTCAAGTTGCCCGCCGGCGCCTTCTACGTCCCGGCGCAGGGCAAGGATAAGGCCCTGAAGAGGGTGGCTGAGGAGACCCACCTCAGGCTCATCGGCCTTGAGGGGGAGCCCGGGTTCAAGCATGCGCCGGTTAAGCCTCTCCGGGTCGCCATGTACCAGAGGTACTGGGGTGGAAACATGGATGAGGGGTGGACCAGGTGGCTGCTTGAACAGTACGGCTTCCAGTACGCCACAGTCATGGACAAGGAGATTAAGGAGGGGCTGGAAGGTTTCGACGTTCTGATACTTCCAAGCGACCCGCCGGCCCTCATCACCGGCGAGAAAGTGGACGAGTACTACGAGAAAAAGCATAAGGGCGCCGTCACAGCCCCTGTTCTGCCCCCCGAGTACAAGACCGGCATCGGCGAGGAGGGGGTGAAGAAGCTGAAGGAGTGGGTGGAGAAGGGGGGCACCCTCCTCTGCCTTTACGAGAGCTGCGAGTTCGCCGCCGAGAAACTGGGGGTCCAGGTGCTTAACACCGTGAAGGAGCTTCAGCCCAAGGAGTTCCACTGCCCCGGCTCCACCCTCTGGGTGAACATAGACCGCATGCACCCGCTGGGCTACGGGATGCCTGAGAGGGGGCTGATTCTGCTTAGGGGTAACCACGCCTACGCCGTGAAGGCCGTTCACCGCAACGAGGACTACGGCGTGGTGGTGAGCTACCCCGAGGAGAACATAATGCAGAGCGGCTGGCTGATAGGGGAGAAGCACCTAGCTAGGAAGGCGGCCCTCATAGATGCTAAGGTGAAGGAGGGCAAGGTGGTGCTGTACGGGTTCGCGCCCCAGATGAGGGCCCTGACGGACGCCACCTTCAAGCTGTTCTTCAACGCCCTGGTGGGCTAGCCCCTTTTTTCACTACATTTATTGTACACGTCTCTCATATTCTACTGGATAGTGCATGAAGTGCGGTACATGTGGAGCTGACCTGCCTGAGGACGCCCAGTTCTGCCCCAAGTGCGGGTCAGAGACCAGCAGCGACGCTGATAACTTCATCATAGTGACGACCCCCACGATCCCCGGGTACCGGATCAAGAAGGTATTCGGCGTGGTGACGGGGCTCACCCCTAGGACAAGAGGCTTCCTGGGCAAGTTCGTGGCCGGGTTCGAGTCCATGTTCGGCGGCGAGGTCACCGCCTTCACCAGCGAGCTGGAGAAGGCCAGGGTGGACGCCATGCAGAGGGTGAAGGATAAGGCTCGGTCTCTGGGAGCCAATGCCATTGTGGGCTTGGACATGGAGTCCAGCGACATAGGCCTGCAGTTGGGCGTCGTCGTCATATCTGCGACGGGCACGGCTGTGCTGGTGGAGAAGGAGTAGCTAGGTCAGTTTCCTGGTGTAGTAGCCCTGGGTGGTTACTATCTCCTGGAACATCTCTCGTTTGGCTCTGCAGATGGGGCACACATAGGGGGGCTCGTTCCTGAACACGACGTAGCCACACTGCTTACAGTAGAATAGTATCCTGTCAGTGGCGTTTATGCTGCCCTTGGGCGTCGTCTCCTTCGACTCGGGTTCCTCCATGCCGAGGCCTCTCATCTGCTTATCCAATGGCCTTCTCTCCGGGATGGGTTTGGCCTCCTTCTTACCCTCATGGGCCTCCTGGTCCACGTAGAGGCAGCAGTAGCAGGTGCCGTACTCGGCCACATCCGGGTCCCGGTAGTCGCAGGGGCAGATGATGTCCCGGTCCAAGTCGAAGACTCCGCTGGCTATCCTGCAGGGGCATGAATGGTAGCCGTAGCGGTCCTCGTTCTCCTTGAGACCCTCCAGCAGGTTCTTGAGGAGGCCTTCGTCAGGGGTCAGATACATGCCCCTGCTCTTGGCGTCTTGCTCGGCTCTCCTCTTCACTTCGTCGAGGGTGGTCATAGGCCCAGGGCCTCAGCTATTGCGTCTTTCTTGAATCCGGAGATGAGGGTCTCGTCGTTGATTATGATGGCGGGGAAGGTCACGGGGGCGTTTCTGCGTTTAAGGTCCTCGACGGCCTCCTGCTGCTCCTCTTTGCTGCACTTGTCCACGTCCAGGTACTCGTAGGCTATGTTGTTGTCTTTGAGGTACTGTTTGGTCATCTTGCACCATCCGCAGGTGCTGAGGGTGTAGAGGAAGACCTTGTTCTTCTTCTTTTTTCCTTCAACCTTAACCGTGTTCATAGTTTAACCTCTTGATGGTATTCTTGGGGGTCTTGTGTTGTATAAAGCATTACTTTTCGCTGAATTACTGGGGCTCTGCTGTGGCATGTTTTAAGGGTGCGGGGCGCAGGTATCCTTGATGCGCGTTGGGCGGCGTGAAGCGTTATGACGGTTACCGGGCCTTCAGCTACCTTGAGCCCGGGTTCGACTACAAGGAGTTTAAGCTGGCCGGGCACCCCAGGGTGGAGCCCTACTATGTGCCCCTGTCGGAGGGCGAGAAGGATAGGTTCCTGGGCCTAGTGGAGAAGAGCATCCTAGTGGACCTCCATGAGCACCCGGTGCTGTGGCCTGAGGACATGAGGGATGTGCCGGAGATGCACAGGCTGGGCCGCCAGTTCACGGCCTACGAGGCGCTGAGCACCAGCCACATCGACTGCGTGTTCGATAACCTGATGGACGGCATGGCCTACGTGACCAGCTACAGCGGCTGGAAGTGGGGGGACGTGCTCCACGATATAGGTATCAGGCTGAGCGACACCGCCCACCAGGGGATGATCACCCACTGCAGGACCGTGAAGGACATAAGGGAAGCCCACAGGGATGGCAGGATCGCTCTAGTGTTGGCGCTGGAGTCGGCTTCACCCATTGAGAACGAACTGGACAGGATCGACGTCCTTTACGGGCTAGGGGTGCGAAGCATGGGCATGTGTTACAGCGAGTCGAACATGCTGGGTGGGGGTATGGGTGAGACTCGCCTAGACTCGGGGTTGACGGACTTTGGGTACGACGCGGTGAAGCGTATGAACAGGCTGGGGATGTTCATCGATGTGGGGCACACGAATGATCGTACGGCTCTGGAAACGATAGAGGCCAGTGACGAGCCCATCTATAACAGCCACAGCGGTCCCGCTGCGATAGCGGTGGGCCATACCAACGGGGACGAAGTACTCCACGCGCTGGCTGAGAGCGGCGGCCTCCTGGGAGTTGGGGGCGCGGGCCGAGGCCTGAGGACAGAAAAGAACCCGGTGGGCAGCATCGAGAGCTACATGGAGTGCGTGGAGTACTGCATCGACCTCATGGGGGTCGACCACGTGGGCTGCGGCCCAGACACCCTGTACGGGGCTCACCAGGAGCTCTACGGGGTCTGGTTTCCGCTTAGGCGGGGACACCATCGGCGTGAGGGTAGACGGGTGATGCCTGAGCCCGCTGTTCCTGGAGGCGTGGTTGACCCCGGGTACGTCAAGGGGCTGGAGAACCCCAGCGAGTTCGTGAATATCGCCCGCTGGATGGTGGGCCACGGGTACAGTGACGCAGAGATTCAGAAGGTGGTGGGGCTTAACGCGTTGAGGGTGCTGGAGCAGGTGTGGGTCTAGCCCCTTAACCTGTCTCATCATCATATTTTACAGTAAAAGAGAGACCTAGCATCCTTTGCCACGCATATATATTCCGCGGCCCAGACATCTACATGGCCTTGTTCAGCTTCATGCTCGCGCCCCTTGAGGGCTACTCTGACGGCGTCCTCCGCACCCTCTGCCACACCCACGGAGCCGACCTCACCTTCACGGAGATGGCTCACGTTGAAAGCCTCCTCAGGGGCAACAAGCCGGCGCTCGCCAGGTTAGAGGCCCCTGACTTGACTCCCGTCCAGATACAGCTACTGACGGGGCGCGAGGACCAGCTTGAATGGTTCATCGAGAGCTTCAAACCCTTCCCGGGGTTTAAGGGGTTCAACCTCAACCTGTGCTGCCCCAGCGTGGACGTCATCAGGCACGGTAAGGGTGCCGCCATGGTCAAGCGGGCCGCTAAGACCCAGAGGCTCGTGTCCATCATCCAGGGTCACGGATACACGGCGTCCGTGAAGCTGCGGCTCGGCACCAACGAGTTTGAGAAGAGGAACAGGCTCTACCTGAACAGCCTGAGCGGTGTCAAGGCAGACCTATTCATAGTCCACGCCAAGACGGCCGCCCAGGAGTCGGGTGAGCCCGAGGACTACTCGGTGTTCCCCGAGTGCGTCGAAGCAGCCGGCGGAGTGCCAGTCATCGCAAACGGGGGCGTCGACTCCGCCGAGAAGGTGAGGGCACTCATGGGGATGGGCGTGGCGGGTGTCATGATCGGGAGGGCTGCTCTCTGCAACCCTGCGGTCTTCGACGCCCTGAGGAACGATCTGGGGCTCAACGAGCCGAGGAAGATTATTCCGGCTATAGATGAACTGGTGAGAGAGTACGATTCACTCCACAAGCTTCTCCATGGCGACGAAGGATACAGGGATAGGTTTCTCAGGGTCGCCGGGAGAATGGCTGGGAGTGTTACATACTAGCAGTGCGCGCATTGTTCCATGTGAGTCGATAATTTAATCCCTTAATTCACTGTGTGCAGACGTATCAGGTTATGATGCACACAAATTACTCAACGTCAAAAGAGATTATCTCAGGAAACTGGAGTCACGTTATCTTAGGCGTTTCACTGTCCCCCTGATGAAGGCGATCTGTCCCCTGTGGTGGAAAAGTTCCCCCACGTAGGCGAATAACCCTATCTTACGCGGATAGGGGCCCGACATAAGAGGTAATACCTCCTCTAACTGTTCCTCAGATAGTCTCGCGACATCCTCTAGTACCTTCTTCTTACCCCTATTGATGTCGCCCATCATTTTTTCTAACCCGTAGTTGTGCTCAACGTAGTCACCTGGCCAGTCTTCTGGGACGTAATCGAAATCTCCGCTTATTATTCTCGGCATGTTCAGGTTCGTTATCCTGCTCAGGTGGTTGAGTATCATCTGGATACTGTTACTAGCCTCGGTGAGCCTGTATTCGAACTCTACATCATCTATTCCATCGAGGGCTCTTTCTAGGCTTGCGAAAGCAAACTCGAACTCCTCTCTAAGGATCAATGCTTTTGCAGACATGCCTCATCACTCGGATCGGATGAAAACATTAAATAATCTTCTGAGTGCGAGAGCACAAACCATCGTCAATTCCTTGATGGGCTGTAAAATTATCTCATGTAAAGGGTGAGGGTCGAACCCACCGGCGAGTCGTGAAGTCGCCGTCTCATCTTTTAATATAAATCTTATCCATAATATACGTAACGTATTGGTGAGAAGGATTGTCCAGTGATTATAGTAAGTTGGCTGAAGCATTAAACAAACTCCCAAACGGGTTCCCCAGAACAGAGTCTGGAGTAGAGCTGGAGATACTAAAACGAATATTCAGCGAGCCGGAGGCAAAGCTCGCCTCAACACTGACAAGGGAATACGAATCAGCCAAAGAAATAGCCGAACGAAACCACCTGGACCCAGGAACAGTGAAAGAACAACTAGAAGACATGTCCAAGAAAAGTATGCTGTGGACCACAACAAAAAACAGTGAACCCCACTACAGGCTGGCCCCATGGATAGTGGGAATCTACGAGGCGCAACTCGACTCAATGGACCACAGCTTCGCGCACCTTGTGGAAGACTACTTTCATGAAGGCGGAATGGAGGGGCTCATGAAACCCCTCCCCAGCATACACAGAGTAGTGCCAGCGCAGGGGGCCGTGAAGTCGGAGTGGGTTCTACCCTACGACGACGTCAAGGCCATACTCCTGAAGAGCAAGGTGTTCCACGTGAGTGACTGCATCTGTAGAACACAGCAGGACCACGTTGGGCGGAGATGCGATTTCCCCGTCCACAACTGCCTAAGCTTCTTATCCTATGAGCGCCCTCCGAGACCAGGAGACATAACGAAGGAAGAGGCGCTGGCCCTCCTAGACGAGACTGAGAGAGTTGGACTGGTACACACCGTGAGTAACGTAATGGAGGGAATCAACTACGTCTGCAACTGCTGCGGGTGTTGCTGCGGCATTCTTCGTGGCCTAGCCGAGTTCGGCTACGAGAACTCTGTCGCCGTCGCCAACTACTACGCTGAGATCGACTGTGACGCGTGCATCGGCTGTGGCGTATGTGAACAACGGTGCCAGGTGGACGCAGTAGAACTGGTCAACGATAAAGCGATGGTGAACCTAAACAAGTGCATCGGCTGCGGTCTCTGTGTTACAGGCTGCCCTGTAGACGCAGCTAAACTATGTCTGAAGCCAGAGCATGAAAGAATTGATCCCCCCATAGACTACGGTGTGTGGGAGGAGAGAAGAATAAAAGACAGAGGACTCGCCTAGAAAACTCTGGCCGGCTCAAACCTTCTCACCAGAACTCACCTGAGTACGCCTCGACCCCATAATGGAGATTTAGTTAAAAGCAACTCAAAAATATCACATTCTTCCACACAGCTGACATCAACCCCCCAGATTAGCCAAATTACAAGCTACAAGTGATAAACCATGGACCCCCCTAAACTCGACAATTCCCAGCCACTAGGAACAAACCCTGGAAGCCCGTCCCACGGACACCCCTTAACTCCACGAAATTACCAGCCACTTGTAACAAACTAACCCACATAACACACACTGAACCCTCAAGACACATCATGAAGAAGATATATCCCCCAGACGACGCACCTACCAAGCCATGAACATCGTAGTGCTCCACGGCAGCCCCAGGAAAGGCATGAACTCCGACACCCTCGCAGACACGCTCCTGAAGGGCCTAAACGAGACAGGACTCCACCATGTAACCCACTTCTACGTAAACGAGCTAAGTATCAGCCACTGCCAGGGCTGCCTCCACTGCGCCAAACCACCCCACAGCTGCCGCATAGACGACGACATGCAACAAATCTACAGGGCATACAAGGCAGCCGACATCATAGTCTGGGCCTCACCCATGTACTGGGGCTACCTCACAGCCCAACTCAAGACCGTACAGGACAGGATGGAGGCCCTGGCCTGGGCCGGGTTCGAGGACAAAACCTTCGCAGTGCTCATCACCTACCGGCATCACTACCAGTCAGCCGTAGCCATGTTCGAACGGATAGCCCCCCACTTCCACATCAAACTGCACAGCCTGGCGTGCCGCACCTACGACCCAGAGACCCGCAGAGACCTGCCCATCTCGGAGCGCGAAAAGGAGCTTAAACAGGCGTACCAGCTAGGCATTAAACTGGGCTCAGGGTGAAGAGTAAGGCCAATCTAGCTATGATCTTCATGCTTCAATGGCAAAGGATATCCCCTGTGACGCGTATCCTAGTCTTAGCGGATTATAAAACATGAAACCAAAAACAGCGCTACCAGAGGGCTCAGAGGAGATAGATCGCGTAGGCGAACACATACTGGTAAAGTACACATTGAACGGCCAACCCTACTACAGCATCTACAGCTTCTACGAGTCCGATAAAGGGAGACGCTACTTTCCGCGAGGTGGAGGCGGCAGAGACCTGGAGCAGGTCAAGCAGCAGCTTGAAAGAATCACCAAGGCAAAACGACAGTAACGTCTGCAAAGATTTAATGAAAATAAGTTTACGTGGCTCGCCTCATGGAGGCGACGCCCTCAGGCGCATCTCGGTACCCTAGTACCTGGCTGGCCTGTGCTTCTGGTAGCAGTCCCTACAGTAGACTGGTCGGCCCTCGGTCGGCTTGAACGGGACCTCGCACTCCTGGCCACAATCTGCGCAAGTTGCCTTGTGCATCTCTCTGGGGCCGCGGTCGAAACTGCGCCTCTCTCTATAACCCATATCTTTCACTCCTTCTACGTTGCTATACTCAGAATATTACTCACAATACTCCTCGTATGCGCAATAAGCTACAACACCAGTTATTAAACCTATATGAAAAAAACGTCTATTAAATAAAATATGATACTCAGGCATAGGAGAAGGAACGGTTACCAGCTGTCCCTGTTCTGCTTGATGTACTCCCTGAGGCCACCGGCGTCCAGAATCCTCTGCATGAACTCGGGCACAGGCTTGAACCGGAGCCTCCTCGACCCGACGGTGATGATCCCCGCGTCTACATCGATCTCCACGGCGTCCCCCGTCTTAATCGCCTTACTAACGCCGGGGCACTCCAGGGCGGGCAGCCCCAGGTTGAAGGAGTTCCTGTAATAGATGCGGGCGAAGCTCTCAGCGACCACCGCGGCCACACCGGCGGCCTTCAGCGCGATGGGGGCGTGCTCCCGGCTGCTTCCCAACCCGAAGTTGCGCCCACCGATGACCACGTCCCCCACCTTTACCTTCTTGCTGAACTCCGGGTCAAGCCCCTCCATGGCGTGCCGCCCCATCTCTGCGGGGTCGGTGAGCTCCAGGTAGACGCCGGGGAGAATGTAGTCGGTGTTCACGTCGTCACCGTAGTTCCAGGCCCGTCCCTTGATCCTCATCACTGCGCCTCCCTCGGGTCAGTTATCACGCCAGTCAACGCGCTGGCAGCCGCTGTAGCCGGGCTGCAAAGGTACACGAGGCTCTCCTTGCTGCCCTGCCTGCCCCTGAAGTTGCGGTTGCTGGTGCTGAGGCTCACCTCACCCGCCGCCAGGATGCCGTGGTTACCCCCGAAGCATACGCTGCAGCTGGGGTTACAGACCACGGCTCCGGCGTCCATAAACGCCTTGATCAACCCTCTTCTGTTGGCGGCATGGTAGACCTCGTAGCTGGCCGGGGTCACGATGACCCTCGTGTCTGAGTGAATTTTCTTGCCCTTCATGATCTCGGCGGCGGCCTCCAGGTCCTCCAGCCTGCCGTTGGTGCAGGACCCTATGAAGACCTGGTTCACGGCCTTACCCGCCACCTCGGTGACGGGCCTCACGTTGTCCACGGAGTGGGGGCAAGCCACCTGGGGCTCAAGCCCGGCCCCGTCGATCTCCACGGTCTGCCTGTAGACGGCGTCGGGGTCAGAGTATACCGGCTTGTAGGGACTCCTCACCCTGCCCTCAAGGAATCTGTCTGTCTTCTCGTCCGGAGCCACTATCCCCGTCTTGCCCCCCAGCTCTATGGCCATATTGCAGATGGTCATCCTGGCCCCGACGCTTAATCCGTCTATGGTTGACCCGGTGAACTCCAGGGCGCAGTAGGTGGCCCCGTCTGCCCCTAGGACCTTGGCCGTCCTCAGGATGATGTCCTTGGACATGACACGGCTCATCAGTGGCCCCCCTACGTTCACCCTGATTGTTTCAGGAACCTTGAACCACAGCTTGCCGGTGCCTATTGCTGCGCCCATGTCGGTGCTGCCGATGCCCGTGGCGAAGGCCCCGAAGGCGCCGTGGGTGCACGTGTGGCTGTCGGCCCCCACCAGGACTATACCAGGGTACACGTGGCCCTTCTCGGGGATAACCTGGTGGCATACCCCGGCGTTGATGTCATAGAAGTGGCGGAGGCCCTGAACTCGGGCTATCCACCTGCATTCCTTCTGGAGGCTGGCGTTTGTTATGTTTGTCGCCGGCGCTATGTGATCCAGGAGGATGCTCACCTTCCGTGGGTCCCAGACCCTGTCTATCCCCATGTCCCTCATGGCGTAGAATGCCAGGGCCGCTGTGAGGTCCGGCATGAAGGCGAAGTCTATCCCGGCCTTCACGATCTCCCCGGGTGCCACCTCTTCTAGGCCCGCGTGGCTGGCCAGGATCTTCTCACTGATGGTGCTCATGGCCTGTTAGCCTGCTTGTCCAGGAGCCTGTTCATGCCCTTGAGGATGGCTTCGACGCTAGCCATGACAGTGTCCCCGTTGACGCCGCTGGCGGTCACCGTTTTGTCGCCCTGCCGGACGTTGACGGTGACGTCGGCCACGGCGTCGGTGCCGCCGGTGATGGCTTTCATGGCGAACTTCTCCAGGGTGATGTTGGCGAACCCGTTCACCACGTTCCTGATGGCGGCGATGGCCGAGTCGATGGGCCCGTTGCCGGTCCCACTGCCTGTCATGGGTTTGCCGTCCACCATGAGCGTCACAGACGCTGTGGGGGTGATGGTGTTCCCGGTTACCACCAGGAGCTGCTGCAGCTTCACCCGGTCCTCCAGCCTGATGTCCATCACGTTCTTGGCTATGGCGTAGAGGTCGCTGTCCGTCACTATCTTCCCCGTGTCCCCCAGAACCTTCACCTCGGCCGCTATCCGCCGGAGCTGATCCTCGCTGGGCTCCAAACCCATGTCGGTCACCATCTTGAAGATTCCGTGGCGGCCCGCATGCTTACCCGCCATCACCCTACTCTTCTTGCCCACAAACTCGGCGTTGATGACCTCATAGTTGCCCCTGTTGGTGAGGACGCCGTGGACATGGATGCCCGCCTCGTGGCTGAAGGCGTTGTCCCCCACTATCGCCTTGTTGGGGGTCATGTAGACGCCACTCAGGCGCTCCACTAGGCTGCTGGTCTTCGCCATCTTAGTGTAATCCAGGCCAGTCTCGACGCCGTACTGGGCTATGAGGGCCACGGCCACCTCTTCCAGGCTGGTGTTGCCGGCCCGCTCCCCCAATCCGTTCACAGTGCAGTGGATCTGCTCGGCCCCCGCCTCCACGGCCGCAAGGCTGGTTGCGGTGGCCTGGCCCATGTCGTCGTGGGCGTGGGCGCTGAGCGGAGACTTCACCGCGTCCTTGAGCTCCTTGAAGAACTCGTAGGTGAGCCTGGGCGTAAGGACGCCCACCGTGTCCGGGATGTTGAGCATCTTTGCGCCAGCGTCAGACGCCGCCACGCATATCTCCTTGAGGTACCCTATGTCAGTTCGGGTGGCGTCCTGGGGGCTGTACTCAACGCGCACACCGTGGGCCTTGGCGTACTCTATGCTCTCCACGGTCTGCCTGGTGACCTCCTCCTTGGTGGTCTTCATCATGTTCTGGATGTGCATGTCGCTGGTGCTGATGAAAATGTGAATATACGGCACATCGCACTCCAGGGCCCTGTCGATGTCAAGTTTGAGGGGCCGGGCTAGGGCGGTTATGGTGGACTCCAGGCCCAGAGCCGCTATCCGCTTCACTGCCTCCGTCTCCCCGGGGCTGGTGATGGGGAACCCGGCCTCGATCTTGGGCACCCGGAGCTCGTCCAGCTGCCTCGCGATCATTACCTTCTCGTCGATGGTGTAGGTGACGCCGGGTTGCTGCTCCCCGTCCCTTAGGGTCGTGTCGTATAGGATGACACGCTTGGGGAGCCTGGACTCGATGTCCTTCCTGTAGGTGCTCATGTAGAACTGTCTGTCACTCAAATAATTCACCCTGAACGCTTAGAAACCAGACTCGTCACGGGTTATAAGCGATTTGAGCAACGCCTATTACGTATAAAAAAGGGGGTTATAGGCTGTACTCTAGGACGCCCCTCTTGATGAGGAGGTAGATCACAGCCACGCTGATCACCAGCTCCGGAAGCATGTAGCTGCCGTTGTACACAATGCTGTAGACCACAGGGCCCAACTCTGGGGGCGCGTACTCCCCGAAGAAGACCACGCCGCTCACGAAATGGCACAGGAAGCGGCCCAGGACGGCCACGACGACTCCCACATTGGGGTTGTTCTTGAAGAAGCCGGCCAGCCCCAGGCACGCGAAGGCCACTGGGTAGTCAAGGAGCACCTGCACAAGGGTGAACCAGTAGCCCCCCAGGAACAGCTGCACGAGGCCGAAGACGGCCCCCGCGAAGACGCCTGTACTGGGGCCCCTCCTGAGGCCCAGTAGCAGTATGGGCACCATGCTGCCAAGGGTTATACTGCCTCCCTGCGGGAGGTGGTACACGATGATCAGGTTAAGAACGTAGGCTAGGGCGACGGACACTGCCACCTCAGCCAATACCCGGGTGTTTATCTCTTTACTCATTTCTGGTTCCCTCCGCCAGTATTACCTGGATCAGGTTCAAAGGGTCGACGCGTTAACGTCCTCTCAGCCGGGCTGCTGCCCAGCTCCCCTTCGCTTCAACTCGCTAGGTGCGGGGATATAAGTTTAACTGGGCTAGACCGGCCACGTCTCCATCCTGTAGGCCATGTCCCAGAACATGTACTCGTACCGGCTGCTAGTCATGAAGTGGTCGACCATGGCTGAGCGCTCAGCCCTGCCCGCAGCCTCCCCCAGGATGTCGATCAACGCTCTATACTTGTCCACAAGACCCCTGTACTCGGCTGACCTGTACCCCTTCACCCACTCCAGGTAGTGGCCGCCGAGGGTCTCAGGCATCTCCTCCCACAGCTTCTCTCCGACGAGCTGGTACGTCCACATGCAGGGCAGCAGGCTGGCCAGGTTCTCGGCCACCGACCCGGAGTAGGCAACGGCGAGCATGTGGCGCGTATAGGCGTGGTTAGTTGGAGCCATCACGATGCCGCTTAAATCCTTCCGGGTCAGCCCGAGCTCTGCTAGGTGGCCGCCCAGGATGTTCATCTCGTAGCTCAGGCACCCGTTCATGAGCCCTGACAGGGTGCTCATGTCGTCTAGCGCCGTCGCCTTCGCGGCCGCGATCCCCAGGCACCTGGAGAAGTCCAGGAGGTACACGTAGTCCTGCTTGATGTAGTACAGGTACTTCTCAGTGGGCAGGGACCCCTGCCCAAGCTCCCCCACGAAAGAGTGCACGAATATGGCTTCCCAGATTCCCTTCGCCTGCTCCCGAAGATGATCCGAGAACCTCATGCGCCGGTCAGCCTCCTTGCCACCGCCACGGCCCTATCCGCCACCTGGGCTGCGGACGCCCCCAGTACCACGATCATGGGCTCCTTGCCCCAGTCCCCGTGGTGGTAGATGACGTCGGGCACCATGCCAGCCCTCTTGACGGCCTGCTCTGCCCCCCAGAAGGTTGTACCCCCTTCTACATGTTTCATCTCCTCAGGCTCCTCCCTCCTGTCGTAGAAGCTGACCACAAGGTCGAGGCCCCTGCACGCCTCCACTGCCGCGTCAGAGTACCTGAGGTTCACGGCCGCCCGCACCTCCGGGTCGAACCTCTTCACCGCCAGGATGGTCCTGGCTATGTGGCCTGAGGCCCCGAACCAGGGGCAGCCTGACGCCTTGACGCCGTCCCTCCTCCTGGTCAGCCTGCCCTCCACGGCTGCCACTTCCTCGGCCGTGGACGCGTAGGGGAGGGCAACCCCTATGTTCATCTGCACCTCGGCCACCAGGCTCCCCAGCTCCGGGGCAGCCTCCAGGACCTTGACCGCCTTCCTTAGGTCCTCAAGCACCCTGTACCGCTCCGCCTGATTAACAAGCTCGGTCATGTGGTTCAGGGGGCCATGGCCTCCGCCGATCCTGAGGCCGTGCCGGATGGCCATGTTGACGTATGCCTTGGCTCTCTCCACGGCCTCGGGGATGTCCTTACCCTTAGCGATCTCCGCTGCGATAGCCGACGACAGGGTGCACCCTGTGCCGTGAGTGTCCCTGGTTTCGTGTCTCTTACCCTCCAGGAGCGTGAACACGCCTTCGTGGTACAGGATGTCCACTGCCTTCTCCTCGTGGAATATGTGGCCCCCTTTCACCAGGACAGTCTGAGCGCCCATCCCGGATATTGCCTCTGCTGCATCCTTGCCTTCCTCGATGGTGGACACCTTTATCCCTGATATGGCCTCGGCCTCCATGGCGTTGGGGGTAACCACCGTGGCCAGGGGCAGAAGCCTGTCTATAAGTGTGCCCTTGGCCGTGGGGTCCAGGAGCACAGCGCCGCTCTTCGCCACCATGACAGGGTCGACAACCACGGGGAACCCGTACTCCTCGACCTTCTCGGACACCAGCTCTATGACTTCCGCCTTGTGGAGCATCCCTGTCTTGGCGGCGTCGACACCGATGTCCCGTACGACGGCGTCTATCTGCGCTGAGATGATCTCAGGGTCAACGTCCTGGACAGCCGTGACCTCAAGGGTGTTCTGGGCCGTAATGGCTGTGATGGCGGACATGCCGTGCACGCCTAGGGCGGCGAAGGTCTTCAGGTCGGCCTGGATGCCGGCGCCTCCACCGCTATCTGAGCCCGCTATGGTCAGGGCTCTATACACTCTACTCAACTTACCTCAACCTCCTCTCATGTTTGACTCCTGGGGCACGCTACAGTCTCACCACCACGTGGAACCGGTCAGCCAGCTCCTCCATCGCCCTTCTCTCCATCTCAGAGACTCCTGAGCCGTGGTCGCCCCTCAACTTCTCCCCCAAGTAGCCGTTGGCCACCACAGTCTCGGCCATGGCTATGGTGTCCCACAGGGTCTCCAGGTCGCCCAGCTGCAGGTAAATGGAGACGTCGTTGATGAATAGGACCGGTGAAGGACTTGCTCTGAACTGCTCCAGAAGGCCCTCGACCACCACGGCGTTGTGCAGGGCCTGCTCCACGAGGTCCTTGGTGTTCACAGCTGATAGGCGAGGCGTCTTTATGCACCTGTTCCTCAGGACCCTGACCCCGGGGACATCTGCTTCGAGAAGTGGGCCTCCCACCCGCGTCCCATTCATCATCCGCGCCTCTGGAGCCATGTCCATCACTGTGACAGGGCCGAGGCTTAGACTGAGGGCCTCCTCTAGGAGCCTACGGGTCTGAATTGTCTTACCGGCGCCCACGTCCCCCACGATGAGGGTCCTTTTTCTGGCCAGTTCACTCATTGAAGTACTGGTCAAATCCTAGACGCCTCACTGTTTTGATGACCAGGTAGCCTAGCACGCTTCCAGGTACGCTGCTGGCTGCGAAGGCCACCCAGAAGAAGTAGAGTGTCATGGAGTGGCCCAGGGCGGGGGCCAGGAGTAAGGCGCTCAAAGTGGCTCCTACTACCACTGTCCCGAGGGGCTCCACTAGTGCTGCCGCGTCAACCTTCTTCAGATACCTGTGGGTGACGCCGACAACCAGCGCCCCAGGTATCCCACCAGGATAAGCATAGAGAGTGCCTAGACTGAACATGTTCCTTATAGTTCCCGTGGCCAAAGCCATGGCAGCGGCGTACCATGGGCCGAGGAGCACGCCGGCCACCGCGTTCATCATGTGCTGCGCCGGGAAACACTTGGTGGCCCCCAAGGGTATGTATAGGGGTGAGAGCGCCACGGTCAACGCGGACAGGACAGCCGCCAGGGCGATCCTTCTAGTCGAGGGCGCCTTCGTTATACTTCTGGCCTCTTCGCTGAGGCTGGCTAAATAAAAACGTGGGATGTTCGGTGTACTGCACCAGAATCCGGTTATCGGTTTCCTCTCTTTCACTTCTTTCCCTCCGCCAGTATTACCTGGATCAGGTTCCAAGGGTCGACGATTCAACGTCCTCTCAGCCGGGCTGTTGCCCAGCTCCCCTTCAGGTGCTCAACAATGTCTGGGGTTAAAACGTTTTCCAGTGTGACGCGACGATTGTGCGAAGAAGCCTTCATCTGAGGATTTCAGGGGTCTCTCCGCGGAGCCTGGAATGAGCCGTATATCTCGTCAAGGTCTATCCTTTTCTGATCGGTGACCACCACGCCGTCTACTTTCAACCCCTTGCCCTTAACCACGTCCCCCACGCACGTGGCGGGCCAGCCGATACTGGCGCACACTCTTTTAACACGGTTGATGCCCTCCGGGTCCACCACGGCCACCAGAGCGCCGTAGGAGGGGGCCCTCAGCGGGTCATCGTCAAGCCTCTCCGCGCCCTCAGCGTAAACCACTTCCTCCGTGTCCACTGATAAGCCGACGCCCAGGCTGTCAGCCACCTCGTAAAGGGAACCCTTAACCCCGCCCTCGGAGACGTCATGCATCACCTTCACTTGGTCGACACCTTGGAGCCCCAGGATGGCTGGCAGCGGCGTGAACCTCCTCCACGCCTCGGACTCCTCGCCCCTCTCGAGGCCTTTAAGCCAGACCCCCTCGTCGCCCACCTCGCCGATGAGCAGCACCTTATCGCCTGGAACAGGCTTAATGGGGTGCCTGAGGGCCTCCCCCAGGCACGTGGAGGTTACTAGGGGTATCTCTAGGCCGTAGTAGGTGGCGGTCTGGCCGGCTGTGATCACCACCCCGTATCTTCTTGCCTCGTCCCCCAGGCTCCTGGCGATGGTCATCAGGTTGGCCTCCCTCGTCCTCAGAGGCAGGTATATGCCCGTGATGAGGTGGGTGGGCCTCCCGAACTTACACGCCACGTTGCTGGCGGAGTAGTGGAAGGCGAAGAAGCCCAGAGCCTCCAGGGGCACCCCGATGCTGGGGCTGTGGGCGATCACGGTGCGCCCTGTGAGCCCTATGGTGGCGCCGTCAAGCTCAGGGTCCCTCTCTACTGGTATGAAGGGTAGGACGCTTCTACGGAAAACCTCCTTGGTTACCTTGCCGAGCCCTAAAGCGTCACTCATGTTATCCTCAAGACAGTAATGGCGCGGTGATATAACGGCATGCCCCTTATCCATGTACTTTATATTAGATGATGCAACTTTTTTGTGATTATCCCAGCGACAATGTTTAGGCTTATATATTCTTGGGATGAGAATGAATTGATCACATGGCTCTCGAGTTATCCGCAGACCTGATTCTAGGCGCCGCCGCCCTACTTGTGGCCGCCGCCGCCATCTTCATGTTCATGAGGGCCACCGGCGGAGTCTCCAAGCCCCAGGAGAAGAAGCAGGAGACCGATGAGGAGCCCCTGCGAGTGAGCCTCGACCCCTCCAGCAAGGTCCAGGTGCCCACCATACCCACCGTAACCAAGAGGCCCCAGGTGGAGGAGGCCCGCAGCAAGATAAGGACCCTGACCCTCCAGCAGGAGATACTGAGCTTGGTGATGAAGCGCCTCTTCGAGGCTGAGGACAACGGGGAGATCAGCCGCGAGGAGCGGGAGCGGCTCAGTAAGAACTACGAGAGCGAGATGAGAGGCGTCGCCGAGGAGCTGGACAGGGCCGAGCTCATAGTGAGCCTCAACGAGCTGGAGGAGATCCGGTCCAGCCTCATAGTCCAGTTCCAGGAGACCCTGGTTGACACTCAGACCAAGATCGATCTCATTATCAGGGAGCTCAAGATCGAGCAGCCTAAGCCGGAGGAGCCTAAGGCTGAGACGCCTAGCCCGCCGAGGAAGTCTAGGAGGTCCAGGCTGAGACCGGCGCCTGCCCCCGAGCCTGAGGAGGAGTCCGAGGAAGAGGAGGCTGAGGAGGAGGCAGAGGAGGCACCCAGCAGAGCCGACACCGTGGAGGATAGGCTAGACCGCCTCAAGAAGAACGTCCTCAAGGAGCTTGAGGAGCTGGACAAGCTGGAGCTCGAGGCGTCCTAATGAGCTGGAAGGCGGAGGCCAAGATTCGGGCAGCTTCCCTGGCCGTGGACCACGTTAAGAGCGGCATGGTGATGGGCCTGGGCAGCGGAACCACAGCGGCCGAGGCCATAAGGATCATAGGCCAGAGGATCAAGGCAGGGGAGCTGAAAGACGTCAAGGGTGTCCCCACCAGCTATCAGGCCGTCCAGGAGTCCGTCCGCGCCATGCTACCCCTCACCACTCTGGACGAGTACCCCGATCTGGACCTGGGCATTGACGGGGCCGACCAGATGGACCGGTGCCTCAACGCAATAAAGGGCGGCGGAGGAGCCCTCCTGCGGGAGAAGATCGTGGCCAGCTGCTGCAGGGAATATATCCTCATAGGGGACGACGAGAAACTCACGGACGTCCTGGGGACGGATCAGCCGGTCTACCTTGAGGTTCATCCCATCGCCGTGGTGCCCATCGCCAGGAAGCTGGAGAGGATGGGGGCGAAAGCCGTGGTGCGCATGGGGGCAGGCAAGGTGGGGCCCGTGGTCACGGACAACGGCAATAACCTCATTGACGCCAGCTTCGGCCCCATAGACGACCTGGAGGCGCTGAACAGGAGGCTTCACGAGGTTCAGGGGGTCCTGGAGACGGGCCTCTTCGTCGGGTATGCTCAGAGGGCTTACATAGGCACCAGGGACTCCGTTTACGAGATCACCCGTTAGCCTCTTTTATGGTCGCAGCCTTATACTGTTCCATGGATTACGCTGACTTGGTTATCTGGAACGGCCCCATAATCACCATGGACAGGAACAAGAGGATCGTTGAAGCCGTCGCCGTCAAGGACGGAAGGATCACTGCAGCAGGGTACAAGCCTGAGGTGCAGCGCCTCATAGGACCCAGGACAGAGATAATAGACCTTGAGGGCAAGACGGTGACCCCGGGCCTGGTGAACACCCACGACCACTTCCTGGAGCACGGCCTGGCCTCGGCCTTCAACGTGGACATAAGGTACCCCAGAGCTCGGAGCATCAAGGAGATCGTGGGCCTCCTGGAGGAGAGGGTCATGGAGGCTGGGCCTGGACAGTGGGTGCTGGGTAATGTCTGGGACGAGACCCTGCTGGAGGAGAGGCGGTTTCCCACCAGGTACGACCTGGACCCCGTGAGCCCCGACAACCCCGTCTACATCAAAAGGGTGTTCCAGATGGGGGTGGCCAACTCCGTTGCCCTGGAGAAGGTTGGAATAAGCAAGGACACCCGGGACCCGGAGCTCGGGATCATTGAGAGGGACGAAGGAGGCGAGCCCACGGGCCTCCTCAGGGGCAGGGCAACGGAGCTGGTGGCCTCGGCCATCAGGTGGACCCGGGACGACAAGCTCCAAGCAATCAAGCAGGCATGCAGGGATTTCCACGCCGTGGGCTTCACCACAGTCATCGAGCCAGGGCTGCTGTCAGAGGACATTGAGGCGCTCAGAGAGAGCCATGACCGCGGCGAGCTCACCATCAGGACCCTCATCCAGGTGGGGTTCCTGAGGAGCCCCGAGCAGACTAGGTGGGCGGTGGAGAGCTATCAGGTGGGTGGCGACGACACCCTGCGGATCATAGGGCTGAAGATGGCCGTAGACGGCGGCGTGGGCCCCAGGACCGCCCTCTTCTACGAGGGGTACGCGGATAGGCCGGACGTGCACGGGGTCCAGAGCCTGGAGGCGGACACCCTGAAGGAGATGGTGCACCTGGGGCATGTCCACGGGTTCCAGGTGGCCGTCCACGCCATCGGTGACAAGGCCATAGATATCACCATGGACGCCTACGAGTACGCTCAGAGGAGGAGCCCGAGGCCCGACCCCAGGCACCAGATCGTTCACTGCTACTTCCCCACGGAGAGGGCGTTGAGGCAGATCAGGGAGCTGGGGGTGGTGGTGAACACCCAGACCCCCTTCTTCTACTTTCTGGGGGACAGCTTCGTGGAGGCCCTGGGCCTGGAGCGGTGCAAGGTGTGTATGCCGGTGAGGACGCTGTCCGAGTTGGGTGTACCCGTGGGGATCAGCCACGACGCCACGGTGACGCCTCCGCTGCCCAACATCGGCCTCTACGCCAGCGTGGCCAGGCGAACCATCATGGGGAGTGTGTTGGGTACTGGTGAGGCCGTGGACGCGTACACGGCGCTGGGCTTCTACACCTCGTCCGCGGCGGTTCACTGCTTCATGGAGGATAAGGTGGGTAGCGTGGAGGTGGGTAAGTACGCTGATCTGGCGGTCTGGAGCTTTAATCCTCTGGAGGTTGGGGCCGAGGGGTTGAAGGATTGGCGTTGTCTGATGACTTTTGTTGGTGGGGTGAGGGTTTATGGGTGACAAGGTAACCTTTAAAACTGTCACTGGTTGCATAGTGTTTGGCTGCCGGGTTCTCCTAGCCTGGTAGGGAGCTGGCCTGCTAAGTCAGTGCGGTTATCCGCACGAGGGTTCAAATCCCTCACCCGGCGCCACTTTGTTTGTTCCTGTGTGTGCGTAGGGGGGGAGGGGGGGTCCCATCACCGCCACCGCTTTTCCCCTGTTTTAAGGTTTTTTTGTTGTTCGGAGGCTTTTTAGGGGTTCTTTTGGTGGTGGGTGGTGGTGGTCGTCGCCGCGTGGGGTGGGTGTTTACTCGTGGGGCTTGATGGCTGCGTGGAAGAGTGTGAGAAAAACTGGGTTGCTTTTAGTTTGATTCCTCAGGGAATGGCTCTATATTGTGTGGGCGGGGTTATGTTGAGTAAAATCTAATTGTTTGGGGCGCGGCGTTATTTTAATGAAAGCCTTAGTTAATAGGGAGCCTCTAATTCGTAATTAACGAGGTTTGTTAGCCTATCCCATGTATTCAAATATTCTACTCCTTGGTCTGTAATTTGGTAGAACATTTTCTTCATGTCTCTGTCATAGAATTTATTGATTAAACCTATTTTAATCAGTGAGTCAAGATATTCGTTTAATACGTCGCGTCTTAATTGGGTGTATTTAGCTAATGCGGCTTTTTGTGCGGGTTGGTGAGCTAAGTTAAGTATGTCTGCAACATGATCGAACAATGTTCTCCGCTTGTAGACGAATATTTCATTCCCCCCCTATTTTGTTTCAAAAAGTTCTGACAATAATGCCTTATATATATTCATTTATAAATTTATGTAACAAATATTAACAGTGTAGTGCAAATCTAATGTTTTTTAACATTTATATCCAGTAAATTTATTTAATATGCGTTATATAATTGTCATGTATTACTGCATCGCTATAAATTGAGTAACAGGCTTTCGAATTTTATACCAAAAATCAATAAACCGCTAAATAATTTATCATATAAATTATTAATTTCATTAAACGCTCAATAAGTTAACACTAAAAAATGATTGCATTTTAGGAATGAAATTAGTTTGACTTCAATTTATATGTTTGTTATCATATCATCATATGATTATAATGGCGCAGGAAAAAATAACGTTAAAATCTTTATTAGAAACAAAAAATATACAGGAACTCATTCTACCAAGTTCTCTTTGGAAAAAAGTAGATAAAAAAATATATTTAATGGATGATGATGGAAACGTCATACCTGGAAAAAGGAAACTTGTTGAAACTCTTCCTCCCGACATATATAACTTGTATAAAGTAGAGTAAACAACTTATTTCTTATTCATCCAGTTCTTCTATTTGTTCGATTATCTCGTCAAACAAAATAAGGAAATGGAGGAGGAACATAAAATCTCTTGGGATTTTTTTGGAGCCGAAAGCT
>JBDRQD010000065.1:0-12532 GCA_043826455.1 Candidatus Bathyarchaeota archaeon | reverse complement strand
TGAATGTAAAGAAATTTTTGGTAATGGCTTTGATATAACAGGAATTTGTTTAGATAAACATATCGAGCATGAAAAAACATCTATCAAAATAGAAGAAACTGAGGGAGAAACAAGAATAACATATAATAAAAATCATCCAATAAAAGGTGCAATAGATATAAATAAAATATTGGATGTTCAGTTGAGTGAAATTAATGATCTCTTATTAAAAATATAGAGGGTCAACATGAGCCAAGAAGAACAAAAACGTAGACTTGTACGATTAATACGAGAGGCCTTAGATAAAGATAAAGATTTTAATATTTATTTAGATCCATTGATAGCCGATTCTTTTATTTCATCTAATTTGGGCATGTATGGTTTTTTTGGCAGTGGAAGTAGATCGAGAGAGGTTGGTTTAAGTAGATTGGAACAAAGAATTGAAGATGTAGAAAAGAAATACGATGACGTATTATTAGAATTACAAGAAATAAAAGGATTATTATGGAAAAAAGAGTCTAAAAAAGAAGATTCTATACTCGAATATAAAGAAAAGGCTTCTAAAATTAAAAATGTTTTAAATATTTATTGTAAACCAACCCAAGACGGGGTGGATTTTCTTATACTTATTAATCCCGAAGACATATCAAATACATTAAGAGAATTAATCAGCCTTCAAATCGAGCATGAAAATAAATATAGTGATATTTTTTTTGATTTCAGAACAGAACCAATAGCACCAATAAATACAGACACAACAGGTTGGAGTCCAGTATACGTCAAGGTGTAAATAATGCCTTCGGAAATGATCCATAAGGCTAAATTAAAATCAAATTATAATGCATATAAAGCAATTAACAGTAATCAAATTAAATTCCTTGATTGGGAATCAATTATTTTATTTTATGGATCTGTTCATTGTGTTGATATGTTTTTTACATCTCTTAAAAAACCGCAGCATCCTACAAATCATAAGGAGAGAAATAAATTAGTATCACGCTATCTTCAAAAATATGCTTCTGATTACTTATATGCTTTTAATATTAGTGTATGGGCTCGGTATGGTGGTCTGCCAATAACTTCCGACATGAGGGATTCTTGTTTAAAAAACTACGGTGATCTTTCTCAAATCGTGTGATTCATTTTTATTGGTTCATATTACATCTTTCTTTTATTATTACCACAAGGCTATGAGAAAATTATTTTTAATATCATATATATTGCTAAAAATTCCACGTGCGCAATAATTCAAACAGGCGTTAAGCTATTTATACCAATGCCTCTCAGTAGCTTCAAATAATCGCAGTCCTTAATTCCAGCTAGAGGCGCATAAACCCTCCTAATGTAAAGTATTTGGTGTTGTAAAATGATTCTGGGCGAGTTTCTGACGGTGCGGGAGATGGTGGCCGTGGAGAAGAACGCGGCCTACCTGGGGGTGCCCACCCAGTTGCTCATGGAGAACGCGGGCCGGTCCGTGGCCGACGAGGTGAGGAAGCGTTTCAAGCCGGACTTGAGGGTGACGGTGGTCTCGGGTCTCAGCGGTAACGGCGGCGACGGCTACGTGGCGGCCAGGCACCTGGCAGTGGCTGGGTACAGGGTTAACGTTATCGTGCTCGGCGACCCAGCCCACATAAGCCACCCCAACACCCGGGTAAGCTACGATGCCCTCGCCGGGATGACCTCCAGTGTAAATATTGAGGTCGTCACCGATTCCAGCCTCATCCCCAGCATAGATGCTGACATCATCGTGGACGGCCTCATAGGCACCAGCATGAGGGGCGCCCTGAGGCCCCCCTTCCAGCAGATGGTGGAGGCCATCAACAGGGCCAAGGCATACAGGGTAGCCGTAGATATCCCCACTGGGATGGAGGCCGACACAGGGGAAGCTCGCGGGGGCTGCGTCCACGCAGACCTCACAGTCACGTTCCACAAGCCCAAGGCGGGCTACACGAAGAAACCTAAAAATGTTGGGGAGCTCGTCGTCGCCCCCATAGGTGTTCCCCCAGAGGCCGAGCAGTACATCGGCCCGGGTGACGTGTGGGCTGTCCAACCATCCAGGGACCCTGACGCCCACAAGGGGATGTTCGGTAGCCTCCTTGTAGTGGGCGGCAGCGAAACCTACAGTGGCGCCCCCGCTTTAACCGCGTTAGGGGCCTACGCCGCGGGCATCGACCTAGTATACGTCGCGGTCCCTGAGACGGCTGCGCCAGCCGTCATGGGCTTCAGCCCCAGCCTGATAACGGTGAAGCTCAAGGGCGACCATTTTACCGAGGAGAACCTGCACCAGATCGAGCCTTTCTTGGGGAAGGTGGACGCAGTGGCCGTAGGTCCCGGCCTGGGACAGAGCAAGGACACCGTGGAGGCGTACACGCTGCTCCACTCCATGATTCAGTCAAAGGGGCTGCCCATGGTGGTGGACGCCGACAGCCTGAAGGCGTATCCAGTGAAAAGGCTTGAAGTGAAGACGCCGACAGTGTTCACGCCTCACAGCCGCGAGTTCAAGATACTGACAGGTAAGGAGGCTCCTGGCGGCTTCAAGGAGAAGGGAGCCGTGGTTCAGAGGGAGGCCGAGAAGCTCGGAGCAGTGATCCTCCTAAAGGGTAGGGTGGACGTGGTGAGCGACGGGCAGAGAGTCAGGTACAACTGGACGGGGAACCCCGGGATGACGGTGGGTGGCACCGGCGACGTGCTCACGGGGCTCACAGGGGCTTACCTGGCCATGGGGGCATCGGCCTTCGACGCTGCATGCGCCGCGGCCTTCATCAATGGTGCTGCCGGTGACAGGGTTGCGGCTGAGAAGGGCTATCATCTGTTGCCCGAGGACCTGGTGGCCGAGATACCGTATGTTATAGAGGAGTGCCTAGGATAGCAGGGGCTGGATGTTCCTGTCCAGCATCCCTGATATCTTGTCCATGGGAATGTGGAGGTCCCTGTGGTGAGCGTAGCGGTTTAAGCCCATGAGCATCTCCACGTAGGGCCGCTGCCTCACGCCCGGGTAGTCAGTGCCAAACACCATCTTATCGATCACCCCCAGGTTCAACGCCACAAGCAGATCACGCCAGAGCATGTACTGGAAGCTGGGGTGGTTCACGTCGCCGTAGGGCCAGCTTATATCGCACCACACGTTCCTGTGCTTCCTGGCTACGTAGAGGGTTTCCTCTACTCGTGGATAACCTAGGTGGGCGAGGACGATCCGGAGCTCTGGGAAACACTCGGCCACCACGTCGATCTGGGCTGGGTCATTGTGCTTCATGTAGTCGTAGGGGTTGGGCATCCCGGCATGATGAAACATGACAGGCATCCCTATGCTTGAGGCAGCCTCGTACACCTTGAAGGCGTGGCTGTCATCTGGCTGGTACCCGTCGCTGCATGGATACAGCTTCAGTCCAAAGAGGCCCAGTTCATGCCTCTGCCGGAGCACCTCCTCTGCTGAGCCGTGCTGGATGGGGTTGACATAGCCGAAGCCTATGAAGTGGTCTGGGTCCTGCCTGACGAAGGCTGAGACCTGCTCCGGGCTGGTGCGCCTGTCGCTGAGGACCACGGCCTTGTTGATGCCCGCCTCCTGGAGGTCCGCCAGGAACTCCTCTCTACTCACTGAGATGACTGTGGGGTTCGCGGGGTCGCTGTACTCGGTGATGCTTATGTGGCAGTGGTAGTCAACCCGGGGCAGCCCGGTCTTCCTCAGTAGGTCCACTCGCTCAACCAGCGTGGTGTCCATGCCAGTCAAGTTGATCCCTATGAATTAGGCAAATGTAGGTTAAAGATTTGTCCTGATGCCAGATGGCCGTGAAGCGTATCACGAGGAATCCTTGAACTGTGGGAGCAGGTCCCTGTGGGCCTCGAAGAGCTCCTTGAAGGCCTTCTCGGCTGCCCCAGTGTCGTGGACCACAGGGTCCGCCAGCATTGCCTGCTGAGCCAGGCCTAGGTCTCCGTGGACTCCGGCCTCCACGGCCAGGCTCTGGATCATGATCTGGATGTTGCAAAGGGCTGCCAGACCGCTAGGCATGTCCCCCACCTGGATGGGCTTAACGCCTCCCTTGTTGATGACGGCAGGCGTCTCCACTATGGCGCCCCTAAGCAGGTTGTTGACCTGGCCCTCGTTGGGTAGGTTGACCTGGAGCTCCACATGATTACTGTTGCCCATGATCCCGGCGATGATGTGCATAGCCCGTTCGCCTGAGAGCTTGCCCTTGACGTTGAGAGACTCTTCGCCACTTATGAGTCGGCTGATCCTCTCCCAGCTCTTCTCTCCTTCCCGCTCGCATCTGTCGATCCAGTTGAGGCCCCGGGACTCGGGTGGGCACACTTCCCAGGCGTAGGCCAGGTACTCGCCCAGGTGGTTGTCGTCTGTGCTGGGGTATAGGCCGAACTTGTCGTACATGGCTCTGCAGAGGGGCTGGAAGCCCTTGGCCCCTGCCACGGCCTCAGCGAGCATGGGGTAGGCGTTAGTGCCGTCCTTTAACTTCAGCTCCTTGTACCAGCTGAAGTGGTTGAGGCCGGCGGAGACGGCGTCCAGGAGGGCCGTGGGGACCCCCATCTTGGGGGCCAGGCGTTGGAGCTGGTGCTCCACCTCGTGGCAGAGGCCAACAACCTTGATGTCCGTGTATCTACTCACGGCTAGGCAGAGCCTGGGAACGGGGTTGGTGTAGTTTAGGAGAAAGGCGTCGGGGCAGCGGTCCACCATGTCGAGGGCTATGTCCATGACGGGGGGTATGTTCCTCATGGTGTGGAACAGGCCGCCTGGGCCGCCGTTCTCTCCTATGACCTGCTTTACGCCATGTTTGTAGGGTATCTCCCAGTCCAGCCTCCACCGCTTCATCCGCTCCACGGCTATGCTCATGAGGACGTAGTCGGCGCCCTCCAAGGCCTCCGCGCGGTCCACTGTGTGCTCAATCTTCAAGCCGCCGCCAGCTTCCACGTTCATCCTCTCAGCTAGGCTAGCCATGGCTGTGAGCCTCTCCCCGTCAATGTCATGAAGGACAAGGTTGGAGCCTCTGAGGGCGGGAATGTTAACGGCGTCCAGCACAGAGTTATACCCGAAAACACTGCTCCCAGCCCCCACGAGGACTATCCGAGACACGGGTGAACCTGGGGATACCAGCGTTTAACAGTTTCATAGGTTGACGGCTATCATGTAAAGGCCCGCCGCAACCAGCACTAGGGCGCTCACCTTCTTGACATGAGGCAGCAGGCTCATGAACCGCTCCAGTAGAACATGGTTCGAGTAAGCTACGGCGAAGGTGAGGGGCACCATCATGGTTGCTGCGCCGAGCCCGTAGGCCATGAAGCTGGCTAGGATGGCTGTTAGGCCACCTGAGCTGGCTGACTGGAGTACCAGAAGAATGAATACAGGAAGGCTGCACGCCATGGATGCTACGCCGTATCCGGCGCCGTAGAGGAGGAGCCCTCTGTACCCGACAGTTTTTGTGGCCTCAGGCTTGAAAACAGGTACTCTGCTGAACACGTCACTGAAAGCCGTCACTAGCCCAATGATGACCAGGAAAGCACCTATGAAAGGGGTTACAGCGTACAGCCTCTCAGCGAGTCGGCTGACCCCGAATGCAGGGAGCACACCAACAAGAAGATACATCGATGTGAACCCCGCCGCGGTGGCTAGGGCGAACCCCAGGTAGGTGAGAGGGCTACGCTTGCCCTGGCCCAGGTTCATGTAGTAGGCGACATATCCGGGTACCATGGGAAGGGCGCAGGGGGCTAGTGTAGCTAGGAACCCGGCGGTGAAGGACAGGCTCAGGCTGGCGATGTCCACGCACGGTCACCCGTTGTCCTTGATGAGTTGCTCGAACTGGGTGAGGGTTGTGTAGTAGCCCCTGTACCTTATGACGCCCTCCTTATCAACGAAGATTATGAGGGGTATCGCTGTCACCTTGTAATACTGGGCCGCCTCAGAGGAACTCGCCAGGGGCCAGCTCATACCTTCCTGCTCCTTGAACCTCTGTAGGTACGTGGCATTGTATTCTGAATCCACATTGATGGAGATAATCATAACGTCGGGTGTGCCCTCCACGTCTTTGAGGATCTTTATTTGTTCCTTGCAGGGGTTGCACCAAGGTGCCATGAAGTCTATTATGAGAATGCTTCCGAGGTAGTCACTGAGTTTTATGGTTTCTCCGTCTAGGCCGGTGAGTAATAGGTCCCTAGCCCTGTATCCGGCAGTTACGCCGATGGATACGTTCTCGTCTACCTCTGAGGGTTGCTGATTATTTGCCCACAGAAGGTAGGCTGAAGACGCTATTACGATGACCATTATCGATGGGATGATGTACCTTTTAACGGCTCTATCCATTCCTTGGGTATCGGCGGAGTTAAGGTTAAAAAAGGTGTTGAAAGGTGCCTACCTCGCGTGAGGCGCTTTCTCTACCTTCTCTCGGCTGCCCCCGCCAGGTAGATGCTGGCGCGGATAGCGTTGACAGCTGTCCTGTAGTCCTTGAAGCTGCCCCTCATGGTGCGGCCGTCCACCCTCTCGAAGCTGGGCATGAGGCTCACCACGTCGCACATAGTCTCGGAGCCGTACCTGATCCTGGCATCCACAGGCTCCTTGACTCTCCTGGGCTCAGGGTAGCCGGAGCTAAGGGCCTCCTGGACCTTGGCCGTGATGAGTCTGCCGCTCTCCTCCGGGTGGAGGCACCTGGCGCTGTACCTTCCCACCGCCCACTTGACGGTGGCCGTGGTGATGCCCGGGACGAAGGCCTCCGCCTCCTGGGTGGCAGCGTAGTCTCCTGCGAGGAACACTGATGGTACACCGTGGGTTCCCGCGAGGGCCGAGTTGAGGCCGAACTCCCCTGTCTCCCTGCCGTTGATCCATATGGCGTCCACGGCTGAGCCGCTGATGGTGTGGCACATGATGCCCATGGGCGTGTTCCTCATGCTGTGGTAGCCCACGTATAGGGCCGCGTCGAAGCTGTCGTCTATGCCCCTCCATCATGCTCCAGGGCTTGGGGGAGCCCCTAACAAGGATGGCGCTGGGGTCTACGTCCTCGGGCCGCAGGTTTCTCATGCTTCCGTGAGCGTCGGAGACCACTATCTCGTCTGCCCCCGATTCCTTGGCGCCCTTTATGGCGGCGTTGAGGTCTCCCGCCATGAGTTTTCTGGCGAAGCTGTACTCGCTGCTGTTGCGGTCCACCTCGCTCCAGTCAACTATGCCGCTGATGCCCTCCATGTCGATAGAAATGAAAACTCGCATAACCTTGAATCACCAGTATAGGAGGGTAGTTTGCGAGGCTAAAACTGTTATCAGGGGTTAGCTGAGGATGCTGATTTGCAGCAGGAATGTGGCCGCTGTGAGCAGTAGCATGAGGATGCTCAGCCTTCGGGTTATCCTGATCTTCAGCTTGGATATGAGGTAGACCATTATTGTGAAGAGCATGGTGAACGGGACGGTGACAGCAAGCTCAGTGACCGAGATTGTGACTGGGGCTGTCAGAGCCACGACGCCGAGCACCAGAGTCACGGTTATTATGTTGTCTCCTAGGACGTTGCCAAAGGAGACCTCGTGCTCACCCGCAGCTGAGGAGAACAGGGAGACAGCCAGCTCAGGGATTATGGGCCCGAAGCTCATGAGGAGTCCCACAACGAAGCCCCCGAGCCCATAGTAGTTCATGACCCATAGGCGCCGTCTACAAGTAGGTAGCTGCCGAGGACGAGAACCACTGCTCCTGCTACAAGGGGGAAAATGTTGGTGGGAAGCTGTCCTATTATTCCTGCTTCGCTGTTTCTCCCAGATTTTCTCAACGAGTCAGCCAGGAACCCGAAGTAAAGAACGATGAAAATGGTCCCCATCCAGGGTTGGATGGACCCGAATGCGATGACCAAAGCTGAGAGAAGGACGTTTACTCCTAACAAGTAGGCGCATTGCCGGGTGACGCCATTGACGGCCTCCACGTCGCCGAATAGCCCTACTAATCCCACCAGCAGGGGTAGGTTGTAGATGTTTGTGCCGAGGATGTTACCCAGGGCCACGGTCGGTGCGCCCTTTAGAGCGGTGATCAAGCTGCTGGACAGCTCAGGTAGAGCCGTGACTGTGGCTACCAGTATGGACCCCGTTACTGCTTTCTGGAGTTGCAGGTTGTTACCTAAGTTGACGGCCCCGGTCATGGTGTTCTTGGCGCCGAAGTATATCATCAGTAAGCCTAATGACGTTGACAGGGCGACCAGTTGAAGCATTGTTGTTTCCTTCCGGGTTTATAACCATCAGCACCACGCGGCTTGAATATAAACCATCTTCACATTTAGCTAAACGAGGGTAATAACATGTTATCAGATAACAGATTACCTTGCCTTGAATGAGGCGTGAACCAGATAATCAAGTGAGCCCTCCGACCCATCCGGAAACCCCGAAACCCGCATCACGCAGCCCACGCCGGATACAAAAGGCCAACGAGAAGGGGGTGAGGGCTCACCAACACATGGAATATAGTTCTGTCTCAGAAATCCGTATCCTCTTTAAATTCTCGACTAGGAGTTTGAGCTAACGCATATACACTAAGGTGAGGTCACTGTCCGCTGTTCTTGGCTTAAACGAAGGCGAATATCAAAACACTGCCCCAGCCAAGAAAAAGCAGACACCCATAAACCCTGAGGAGGACTTCTTCCTACAGCAGCTAAAAGACCTGGGCATCAGGGACATCCAGCCAAGGTTCACCGCCCAGGGCATAGAGTTCGAAGCATTAGCCTGTATGCAGACTTACTACGAGCCCACGGAGATGATAATGCTCCTAGATAGCCTCACCGATAAGGGCATCCTCGAGAAGATCAACTACGGCACCGTGGGCCTCTGCCCAGGGTGCAGTAGCCCAGTATTCATGCTCACCCTGGCCTGCCCCAGGTGCGGTTCCCTCAAGGTGAGCAAGAAAGAGCTAGTCAAACACGTGGAATGTGGCCACTCGGGGTACAGCGACGAGTTCGTCGTGGGCATCCACTACGTTTGCCCCAGCTGCGGCGCCCAGGCCAAGATAAGCGGAGACAACGGTGAGGGCGGGGAGCAGTTCAATGTAAGTGACGCCCTCTACGAGTGCGAGGACTGCAGATCCATCAGCCCCAAGGCTCTGACAAGCTTCAACTGCATCAAGTGCAAGACCCGGTTCTCCTCCAAGGACATCAGGTACGAGAACCCCTGCGGGTACAGGTTCGTTGAGCCCCACGTGGTTTCACCGGAACGCACTCAGAGGCAGCCTCAGAGCCAGGTTGAAGAGGAAGCCCTGGATGAGCCAGCGCAGCAGATTGCCCTTGAGGAACCAGAACAGGTTGAGGATTTCGAGGCCGAGTTATCCGGGGCCGAAGAGACTGAGCAGGTTGACGAGATCGAGGAGCCGGAGGAATCTGAAACACTCGACTCGCTGCAGCCGGAGCCCGAGGAGATCATAACGGTTGAGGAGCAAGAGACACTCATCGACATCGATGAGCCTGTGGAAGAAGAATTAACAGAGACGCCTCAGGAGGAGTCCACAGATGAGGAGCCTGAGCCACCCAAGGCGACTGACAAGCGTGGGTTCCTGGGTAGAATACTCTCAAGAAAGGAGGAGCCTAAGCCCGCCCCCAAACCCGTGAAGCCCATCAAGATTGAGAAGGAGGTAGTGAAACGAAGCGACGCCACCATACTCCTCATAGAGCAGGACCAGTACAGGGCGGACAGGATCATCAAGAGCCTGGAGAGGACGAGGCTCCAGAGCATAGAGGTGAAGCACGCCCCAAGCGGCAGACTGGGGCTGAGGGAGCTGAGGCAGCCCTACGACGCGGTGATACTGGACATGAGCCTCAGCGACATGAACCCGGACCAAATCGTGAGGGAGATCAGCAGGTGGCGGGTGACCACGCCCCTCATAGTCATCACGGACGATGAAGCCTCGGCCAAGATCCTGAGCAGGGTCGATCTCAGTAAGGTTAAGCTTCTAGAGTACTCGGAGGCGGCTGTAAGGCAGCTGCCCGGGATAATAGAGAGGCTGATCAACTAGCCATCTTAGGCATCTTGAAGAGGATGGGTGAGCCGCACCAGAGGCACAGCATGGTCTTGGGGACCAGGTGCTTGCACTCATTACAAACGGTGAGGGCGTCCGGTGTATTCTCTGGAGCGTCTTTCACAAGTTCAACCGTCTCGTAGACCAGCTCTTGAGTCATATCAACCACGATTCTGGTGCGTTCTAGGACTTTTAAGGGAAGCGCATTAACCTTCTGTGGAGGGGAGGGTGAAAGTGAGGCTTCTAGACAGTCTTATTAGCTCGGGGGAGAGCTTCACAGCGATGACCCCTGAACCCATCTTCAACCCCGCGAAAGGCGCCATGAGGGTTGCCTGCTTCGCCTCAGGCTCAGGGACCAACGCCAGAAGGATCATTGCGAAGAGTTTGGAGACGGACTCACGATTCGAGGTGGCCCTCCTGTTCTCCGATGTCCGGGACGACCGCGCCACCAAGTCTGGGGAGAAGATGTGCCGCACCAAGGATATAGCCGAGGAGTACGGCATCGCCTACGAGTGCATCGATATCAGGGACTTTTACAAGGAGAAAGGGGCCCCTAGAAGCGATCTGAGCGTCCGCCCAGAGTTCGACAGGATGGTCATGGAGCTCATCGCTTCCCACGATGTGGATCTCATCTGCAACGCAGGGTACATGAGCATCATGACCCCGCCCATCTTGGAAGCATACTCGGGCCGCATCATCAACGTCCACCCCGCGGACCTCACCATCATGGAGGGTCTGGAGCGCAAGTATGTAGGCATCCACGTGGTGGAGGAGGCCATCATGGCAGGAGAGAAGGAGCTCAGAGCCACAACCCACGTGGTCCGCGAGAAGGTGGACCACGGAGAGATACTGGTGGTCTCGGAGCCTGTGCCAGTGAAGCTACCGGCAGGAGTAGCCGCCATGGAGTTGGCCGAGGACAAGGCCCTAAGGGGCAGGGTTGTGGAGGAGCACCAGGACAGGCTCAAGAGGCGTGGAGACTGGGTCATATACCCTTTAACGGTGCAGTTGATAGCCGAGGGTAGGTTCAGCCTAGGTAAGGGTAAGGTCTACTTCAACGGAAAGCAAGTGCCTCAGGGCGTCAGGCTACCCCGTGATCTCAGCCACTAGAGCCCCGGATACACTTATCACGTCCTTGGATCGGAGCTCAAGAAGTCTGTCGCGGGTCCCGCCACCACAGAAAAAGGTATCCATAACAGCTAGCTCAGCGTCCAGGACAGTTCTCAGCTGTTCCCTCAGCCCGATGGATGGAGTCCCCCCTGGTGGATAACCGCTCACTGTGTGGGCCTTACTGAAGGGGAACAGCTGCACGTTGCTCGCCCCGAGGGCTGTGGCCGCCTTCTTGAGGTCCACCCGCCTATCCCCGGGAACAATCAGGAGCACGTATTCTCCCCCGCTTGTAATGGAGATGAGGTTCTTGGTGATCCTGTGGAGAGGTATTCCTGTTGCCTCGGAGGCGTCCGCTGTGTGCACGGTCTCCTCCTTCTCTATGAAGCGGTACCATACACCCAGCCGTTTAAGCTCCTGCTCTAGCTCCATCCTCAGACTCTATGGATAGTCCGTATGTGGTTAATGAATAGTTTGGGTGCTGATCTACATCTAAGAGAATCAGCAGACATCTGAGGGTCACTCTATGCAGGGTCGGCTGGCTAATCGCTAGGCTACTTCGATATTTTAAATCGATATCCACTTTCCACTAACAATATATCCATATTACCTGAGACCTTATTCGATGGACGACAAACACAGATCAATGATCAGTACACCCCAAGACATGCCTGATCCTAACCTCATTCGGAATAAATTCTGGGGCAACATTACCGACGATGAGCGCACAAAATTTGAGAGACTATACCATAACATGTTGGATAAAAAAGGGGCCGCGGATGACATTTCACAGGTTGAAGAGAAGTTAAAGGAAATCATAGTGCATGAAGAGTACATTAGAACTCTTCGCCAAAGGTACGAGGATAAATTAAGATCATTCAAACTAAGTGAAGCAGTTACGACATCTAGAAGATTATAAACCCAATATACCTTTGAACATAAAACGCTCACAGTTCATAATATGCAATTATCAGCGCCAGGTACGTTTTCAAAAATAATCAGTGGGGCTTCTAGGACTCAATTTTATGGGTTTAATCCCTTAGAACTAGGCCAGAATACTCTAGGATAGATGCGTGGATCACTAGGATGGCCACGTACACGCACTACAAGGACACGCCACGCCTTTGAAAGTTACATGAATTGGGTAGGGCAAAGTGACACAAGGTTCCGCGGCATGACGCACGCGTAATTTTATCCTTCTCTCATTATTGTGATTCTGAAATGGATGGAAAATATCATGGTTATCGAAGCTGTCTGTATATCCAGAGGTTCACCGCCCCAGCCACCAGGGCGCCGTAGAACCCGGTGTCAAGCCACCACCAATCAGAGTCCATGACCATTAGCACGAACCCTAGAGCGAAGACTACGGTGAGTCCTACCTCAAGCATCGACACCCGGTAACCCAGCTGTAACTGCTCCGGTGACACGTTCTCAGGTCCCGTGTACCCCTTGAAGGAAGTGTACGCGGTGAACAGGAG
>JBDRQD010000064.1:0-48154 GCA_043826455.1 Candidatus Bathyarchaeota archaeon | reverse complement strand
TCCTAGTGGCTGGGAATTGTGTTGTGGGGGGGGTCTCTGGGGCTCCGTGGTTTGTTATTGGCTTGTGTGTGGAGGGGTGGGGGGGTAGTCGTCGTCATTTATGGCGGTGGCTGACAGCTGCTTGGAAGAATGTGAGATTTTTTGGGTTAGTTTTGCGGTGTTTTTAGCTAAAGAGATTCCTTTATAGTTTAATATTTCCAAATAACTGGGCATTCCCTTATTCTTGGCTGGCTCTAGGGTAAGAGGCTCAGCTCCTCCTTCAACGTGTTCAGCACCACATGAGTCTTGGTGCGCACCACGTAGGGCATCTTCGTCAGGTTCTTGGTGAAGTCGCTGAGCTGCTGCCTAGTCTTGAACTTGGCCACCACCATGATGTCCGAGTCCCCCGTCACATTGTAGACCCCTATGGTCTGGGGTATCTTGGATATCCTGCCACCCACCTCCAGCATCATGCCCTCCGAGACAATGATCTCGGTGATGGCCGTGAGCTCGTAGCCCAGCCTCTCATAGTCCAGCTGCACCGTGTACCGTTTGATGACACCCGCCTCCTCCATCTCCCTCACCCTGGAGGCCACAGTTCCGCTGCTGTAGCCTGTTCGGCGGGCTATCTCCCGGAAGCTCTGCCTGGCGTCCCGGAGGTACTCCTCCAGGACCCTCAACGATGTCTCGTCTAGCACGTGTCTCGCCTTTGATCAGGTGAGGCGTGTGGGGTAGAAAAGGTTTTCAGTTGAGGAAAAAAGTCCGCGAAGTTGTTTGAAGATTGGTCAAATAGAAAAAGAGTTAGTAGTCCACTGGGATGGTCTGCATGAGCTCGAAGAGCCGCAGGAACGCCTTGCTGTACCTGATGATGGCGCTCATGTTGCCCTTGAACTGGAGCTGCCGCGTCATGATGGCGTTGCTGCCGTCCAGCTCACCCTTGTTCACCTGCACCCAGATGCTGTAGGGGCCCTCCAGGGTGAAGTCGGTCTTCTCACCCTCCCCCAGCTTCCTCACCTCAGTGATCTTGCCGTCCACGAACTTGACGTAGATGGGGGGCAGGTCGGGCTTGTCCGTAGCCCTGTAGGTAAAGGTGGCGTTGAACATCTTGGTCTTGATGCCGAACTCCTCGTCAGCATTAGCGACCTCCTGACACTTAATCCAGTAATCCAGGCCTAGATACTTCATTCTATGCACCTGATTGCAAATGAAACTACCTGAACGGTTTAAATAGCTTACTCTTACAGGGCAGCAGGCAGTAATTACCGGCCTTACATAGGTGCCCACCCGATTTGTAAGGCCCTCAAACAGGCGTGTCCTTAGTAACTCGATAACTGCGCAATAAAAGATAGGTGCGGGCTATGCCCCAACCAGTTTTATACTCACCGGCTCATACTCAAAGGATACAATATGAGGAACTTACTCAAAGAGAAGCTCCGCAAAGGCGAGAACGTCATAGGCACCTTCATCGAGATGGGCCACCCCGACGTAACCGAGATACTCAGCCACATGGGATTCGACTGGCTGCTCATCGACGGCGAACACAGCCCCATGGGCTTCGAATCCATGGAGCGTATGCTCCAGAGCATGAGCGGCTCCGACTGCACCCCCATCGTGAGGCCCCAGTGGAACGACCCCGTGGTCATCAAGCGGGTCCTGGACATAGGCGCCCACGGCATACTGGTGCCCTGGGTCAACACCCGGGAAGAGGCAGAGGCCGCCGTCAAGGCCTGCAGGTACCCGCCCGAGGGCATCAGAGGCTGGGGGCCCAGGAGGGCCGAGAGACGGGACCCGGACTACAGGGATACGGCTAATGAAGCGATGCTGGTTACCGTTCAGGTGGAGACCAGGAAGAGCCTGGACAACCTGGATAAGATCATGGCCGTGGAGGGCGTGGACGCCTGCTACGTGGGCCCCTGGGACCTGAGCAACAACCTGGGCTTCAGCGTGCCCCCCAAGTACGACAACCCCAAGTTCCTGGAGGCCCTGGACCACGTCGTTAAGGTGGCCGGGGACCACGGCAAGCCCGCCGGCCTCTACTGCAACGTGAACAACGTGGCCTGGGCCATAGAGAAGGGGTTCAGGTACAACACCGTGGGCAGCGCCGACAGCTTCATGGAGCACGGCGCCAGGGTAGCACTGGAGAGGGCCGGCCGCTAGGCCCCAAGCCCTCTCCCTTTTACATCCTTCACCGGGTCGATGTACACGGTGAGACCGTCGCCCGCCTGCACCCTCACCACGCAGTAGCCTTCAGGTATCTGGTCCATGGACTCTATCAAACCGCGGTCCAGCATGCACCCGAAGGGCCCATGCTCCACCACCTTGATGCTCATCGACGAAGGCTAAGCCGGGTCCGGCTATAAACTGGACTCACACACCGTGAGCGGGGAGACGGGTGAACAGGGAAAGAGATTAAGTAAAAATATGTGGATATATGATTGAAGCTGAGGGAGCCCCGCCCCAACAGGGTTACTCCTTCAGCTTCGCAAGCCTCTCGTTGACGTTCGCCATCTGAGCCTCCAGGTGCTCCTTGACTTCCTCAAGCATCTGGACCTCTTCCTCTACGGACATCACCCTGTGGCATCCGCAGTGGGCTCCGTGGCAACCGTGGTGTCTATGCATCATCTTCTTTGCCTCTGTCAGGCTGTGGCTCCGGGAAGTGCCGCAGGTAGTACTCCTCCATGTGGTCGAGGAACCGTTTCCTCCGGAGCATGTACTCCAGCCCCGCCTTCAGGTGCCCCCTGCCCTCATCGGTGATCTCGTAGATTCTGCGGGTCCGGCCTGCGTCGCTCTCCTCGTGGCTGGACCTGAGCAGCCCGTTCTCCTCCATCCTGTTGAGGATGGTGTATATGGAGCCGGTTCTGAACCGGCCCTCCCTGACCAGGCCCCGCTCCTCCATCTCGGATATGAGCTGGTACCCGTGCATGGACTCCTCGTTCAGCAGCAACAGCAGTAGGAACTGTATCCAGCCTCTCTCGGGGAGGGGGTGGTGTCTGTGGTGGGTTTCGTGGCATCCTCCGGGACAGTCACACATACCTAACAGCGTTAAGCATAACAGCGTTAAATATAAGGGTTACTTAACAATGTTAAGTATAACCAGGGTTGAGCCGCCGCAACACCAAGTTCATACAGTTTTATATAGGATCGGCTGCACCTTTTCATGAAACGTTCAGAGTTGAATCGAGTTGGAAGCCAAGGAAGCACTAGACAAGATACTCATGCCCAAGAGCGTCGCCGTCGTAGGAGCCAGCACGGACCCCTTCAAGTGGGGCTACATGCTCCTCAACGCCGTGAAGCAGAGCGGCTTCGAGGGCATCATCTACCCCATCAACCCCAAGGCCGAGGAGATACTGGGCCTCAAATGCTATGCCAACGTCAATGACGTGCCCGGGCCCGTGGACATGGCCCTGGTGGTGGTCCCAGCCAAGTTCGTGCCAGGCGTCTTCGGCGACCTCAAGGAGAAGGGCATCAAAGGGGCCGTGATCATCACCAGCGGCTTCAGCGAGGCCGGCGAGGAGGGCAGGCAGCTCATAGAGCAGATCCTCCAGACGGCCAAGGGCAGCACCAGGTTCATAGGCCCCAACTGCATGGGCGTCACCAGCAGCAAGGCCAAGCTCAGCGCCCTCATGATACCCTTCCTCCACGAGAGCGGCGAGGTCAGCTTCATCAGCCAGAGCGGCGGCTACGGCCTCCAGCTCTACCTCCGCGCCTCGGCCATGGGCGTGGGCGTGGGCAAGTTCATCAGCAGCGGCAACGAGAGCGACCTGAAAGGCTACGAGTTCGTCAAGTACTTCGGCGAGGACCCAGATACCAGGATCATCGCCATGTATATCGAGGGCCTTAAGTCGGGCCGCAACTGGTTCGAGGTGGCCAAGCAGGTCAGCAAGACCAAGCCCATAGTGGCCATCAAGGTGGGCGTCACCGAGGCCGGCAGCAAGGCCGCGGCCAGCCACACTGGCAGCATCGCCGGCAGCGACAAGGTCTACGACGCCGCCTTCAAGCAAGCGGGCGTCATCAGGGCCTACGACGCCTCAGAGATGTTCGACTACGTCAAGGGGCTCCTCTACTGTCCCCTGCCCAAGGGGCCCAACATCGGCATAGTGAGCAACAGCGGCGGCGTGGCCGTGGAGACGGCGGACCGGCTCATCCAGAACGGGCTCTCCGTGCCCACCCTGGATGAGGCGGCCCAGGAGGAGGTCAAGGCGCTTATCCCCGAGTTCGGTAACCCCAAGAACCCGGTGGACCTGACGGCCAGCCTCAACATGAACAGCTTCTTGAATGTGCCTGACGTGGTGCTGAAGCAGCCTAACATCCACGGATTGATCACCATCAGCCTTGGCACGGCCATCATCAAGACCATGTTCCCGGACGTGGCCAACGAGGACCTGGCCGGCATGTACCAGTGGATCAACACAACGCTGCTGAAGACCTACAAGAAGTACGACAAGCCGGTGATAGTCATCGACCCCTCGGCGGACGTGGCGGGCGAGTCGGCCAAGGTCCTTGAGAAGGAGAGGGTGCCCGTGTACACGACGCCGGAGAGGGCCGCCGACGTCATGGGCGTCCTCTACAGGCGAAAGCTTTACCTGGACAAAGTGCTATAAAATTACCTTATTTCTTTCAATACAAACGCGTTAAAATACTCAGCGTTTGTGCCGAGTTCTATCGTTTATACTGTCGTAAAATGTTTAATATTCAACAATTCTGCTTTTCCTTCCATTCAAAATACTTGTTTATAGTTTCTCGCGTAGCACTAGTGATAGTGACATTGGAATACGGATTATACCAGAATAAGTGCTTAACCTCACCCCCAGGACGAGGTTCCCCAACGGCATCGACCAAGAATACTTTTGTGTGATTCTGTGTGGGTTGCCCTCTACTGTCTCTCCAAATCCTACCAGAGTATTTGAATAAGTAACGTATTGTTCTTGTCCTGAGACCTGTTTCTTCTAGTAGTTCTCGAATCGTGGCATCTCTCCGACTCTCACCTCTTCTAGCCCCACCACCAGGAAGCTGTATCGGTTACCACTACCAGATACAACTAGAATGCCCTTCTCGGACTCGACTATAGCTAGCCCACGTCTACGTATCCTTATCCTAGTATCTATTTCAATTCGTGGTCGATCATGGGTAACTTCTCTCATCGAAATCGTCTCCCAAATCTTAATCGCTTAAGATATTTTTTCAGTGTATCAAACAGAGATGGGGAACCTAAATATCCAAGGTTTGGTGACTTGATTTTCCAATATTTGTTGTAATTAGGTAATTCTGCTTGGATGAACCGGTGCAATTTTAGGCGTATATCCTGTCTAAAATTGTGCCCACGTTCCCCACCAGATTTGAAGACCCTATGTGAAAGATTTATCACATTTCGATTTAAATCACGTTGGAGGATGCTAGGTTCATTATCGTGGTTGTACTTAATGAACTTCTTTAACCAAAGTTTAGCATAGAACAATTTCACCTTAGCCACGCCCCGTGTGAATCCTCGTCCTACCCATCCCAGTCACTTCCAGTCGCCATCCCACGTCAGGTAAATACCGGTCAGAGTTCCCATAGATTGCCAAATGGAGTCCCAACCTTTTTGAGGAAAAAGACTTCTCGGGGTGTATGAACTACTAATTTCCATTAAATCTATTATCTTATCACAATTTGACGGTGACCTTATAGCAGAAGGTACCCCTGTTGAATCAATGTAGATTAACCCCTTATCAGTAGTATTAAAGGCTACTAAAGCATGACCAGTATCAGAAGAAATACTATAATTATACGGATCGCTATATCCACTTAACTTGATAGAAACATACGCACATCGGAATCCCGCCCGTTCTGCATTATTATGAAGTGTCTCTGCAAAATCTGCACAGATTCTAGGAGGGTCAGGTTGTTTGGTACCATTAATTATTGCTTCTAAATAACTAATATCAACATTACTTTCTGCACTTCCATAATATGACCCGGATGTGGTTACTACCCTCACATACGGGTACTCATCCGTTTTGTCTGTTTTTAAAAAATCAACTAACTGAGAATATGTCGGGTCCACAGCATCTTTATTATTAATAAGAACAACAAACCTTCCATAACTATTGCTTGTTACACCATCAGGACCTTTCACCAACCCAAAATAATAATCCCCATATTCATTTACTGGCTTTATGATATCTTTTGTTATCTTACCTATTTCTTGAGATGTTTCATTTGCTTCACTACTGAATCGCTCAGTCAACCCCCCAATAGTAGACATGAAACTTGTTGGATCACTTGCATAGAGAACAAATCCCACACCAACAACTATTAGAAGTATAATTAAGGTCGAATTAGATTTCCTATTATATCTTGGAGCAGGTCTTGGAGCCGATCTTGACCCGTCCGGAAATACTTTGGGTGTCTTTGGCATGTATCTATGTGTGCGTACCCCTTCTCGACTGTATGTTTGCCAGGAGCGACTTGGTAAATTAGCACAGTAATGGTTTTCAGGTAGACGGTGCTCGTCGCAGAAATGTAGTCCACAATAATTACAACGATAAGGTAGAGCTACCTTTTTACCACAACTATCACAGACACCCACTAGTCTCTCATCTCCGCGCGAGGAGCCCGTTGAAGCAAATGTAATCTTTCATGATTAAATTAACCTTACTCATGATCTAGATTTCCTTACCAGTAAAACCTCATGATACGGGAGAATTCAGAGCTTAAATGAGTATAGACGAGGCTACCTACCAGCGATAATAATTATGGGCTAACATTTCCTAGACAAGGTCAATGCCTAAACTTTTCCTTATAAACCACTTTTTCAGTCTAGACTGGCGTCGGCTCCGAGGCATCCTCCTCGAAGAGGCCCTGAATCTTCCGGGGGTCCACGTTGTCCCTCTGCAGCAGCTCCAGGTGCTTCTCCATCTTCTGAGTGTTGTCCCGTATCACCTTGATCATCTGCCCCGTCAGCTCCCCACGCCTCTCAGCCACATGCGTCGCCTGGTTGATCAATATGATCTGGTTCCTGATCTCCTGCTCGGCTATCCAAACTCCCTCCCTCACCCTCAGCTGCTCCTGCAGCTGCATCTCGTACCTCATCCTCTCCTGCTCCCGGACGAAGTAGACCAGCATGAAGACGCTGAACACCATGGTGGCGAACACTATCTCCTGGAGGTGGTACACCTGCATGAAGCTCAGGAACTCAGGGGTCCCCACGTACTCCAGGTAGCAGGCGGCCACGAAGGCGGCCAGGCTTAAGATGTAGCCCACGTAGATGATCCTGTACTTCCTGAGAACCGACTGGAGCGCGCGGCCTATCCCATCGAGTTGGACCCGTAGAGGGTTAGAGTGACCGCTGGAAGCCGCCATACCTGACTAGGGCTCACCCCACGGGGGTTAAAGGTGGTGTGTGTAGCAGGCCCAGACACCCACGGCGTCAGACGACGGCCCTCATGAGGAGCCTGCCCACGGCGCCTCTGAGCCCATTGGCCACGCTGCTGGCCCCTATGTCGCCGGTGGCCTCCCGCAGGAAGCCCAGGAACAGGCCCAGGGCCAGCCCGTGGATGCCCACCGGCAACGACAGCGCGTACAGGTCACTCCAGGGCCTGAAGCCGCTCATGGCCCCAGCCAACCCGTAGAGGCCCGAGGAAACCAGCAGCCCCGGCCCGAAAACCACACCCATGTAACTCCAGGGCCGCCCGTACTCCTCGTTCACCCTGCTCTGCACGTATCCCCTGTACAGGACCTCCTGGGCGACTCCGCCGAAGACCAGCTCCCAGACAACGGCGGAAGCCAGCCTGAAGGTGAGTGAGCCGAACACAGCTGAGATGATAAGAGGCGCACCTAAGAGGATAGCGATGAGAGCCAGGTCCCTCCGGGTCCTAGGGCTCCCGCCCAGCGACAGGTGCCCAAGGGCCAGGAACATGGCAAAAAATGTGACGCCGGACACGAACAATGAGACGGGAAGGTAGGTTACACTCGCCAACGTCACGGTCATGAGAAAGAGGACTAGGTTGGGTAACAGCAGGTAAAGGTACCCTATGAGGCCCCGACTCAGACTGGCCCTCCAGTCCGAGACGATCAGGCCATAATCCTCCAGGCTACCCTTGGAGGCCACCAGGGCCAACAGGGGCACAGCCGCCGTCAGCAACCCCAGGAAGTAGCTCTCACCCAGGGCCCGGGTCTCCCACCTGGCCAGCTGAGCCACACCGGGCGCCAGGTACTGGACGGCAGCGATCGCCGCGAACACGGCCACGGCCTCCACTATGCTGCGCCCCCTCATGAGTCAAGCAGCGCCCCGAGCCTATTTAGCGGTTCCCAAATAGTTTAAACAACGCCGGCCGATGATGATCCCCATGTTCGAAGGCGTAAGGAGGGCCACCGTCCTCCAGGCTCTGTACATGATGAAGGTTATAGAGAGACACGGCACCGACGAGGCCCTGGAGCTCCTGGACCAGGCAGCCGAGCGCCAGGGCGCCATGGTGGCCAGGGAGATGAGGAGAACCCTGCCCCCCGGGCTGAGCCCCCTGGAAGCCGGGGCCGAGGCCTACCGGAGGTTCATGGAGGACGCCGGAGCAGAGATCACGGAGCACAGGAGAGATGAGAGCAGCGTCACCTTCGCGGTGCGCCGGTGCCCCTTCTACGAGGCCTTCCTGGACGTGGGCGTGGACTGCGGCATGTTCCTCAACGGCCTCTGCGGCAACCTCACCCTCCCCAGCCTGCAGCACACCCTGAGCCATCTGGACCCCAGGCTGAGGGTGGAAGCCGTGGTGACCAGGGAGAGCGCCGAGGAGCTGTGCCTAGAGAGGGTGGTCCTCGACGAGAGCGCCCAGGGCACCGTTTAAAGCTTGACGGGTAACTATTTCCCTATGGCAATCGTCTACGAGACGGACATACTCATAATCGGCACCGGGGGCGCAGGCCTCAGAGCAGCGGCCGAGGCCCACGAGAAGGGGGCCAGAGTGCTCCTGGTCTCCAAGTCCCGGGCCGGCTACAACAACTGCACCATAGTGGCCGGGGCCGGGTACCTAGCCGCAGTGGGAGGCATGACCCCCGAGGAGCACAGGGAGCGCACCCTCAGCGTGGGCAAGGGCGTCAACGACCCCAAGCTAGTGGAGGTCCTCACAGAGGAGGGCGGCGAACGCGTCCTGGAGCTTGAGAGATACGGCCTCGACGTCAAGGTGCGCAAGGGCGGCATCCACGTCGGAGACGCGGAGACCAGGCTGGGCCTGGGCATAACCCTGCCCATGGTGAAGTACCTGAAGGACCGGGGCGTGCCCTTCGTGGACAACATCATAGTCACCAGGCTCCTCAAGGAAGAGGACAGGGTCGTAGGGGCCGTGGGGTACAGCTCGGACGAGAAGCAGCCAGTCGTGTTCAAGGCTAAGGCCGTGATCCTGGCCACCGGCGGAGCCGGAGCCCTCTACAAGAGGACGGACTGCCCCCTCAAGACCACGGGCGACGGGTACAGCCTGGCCTACCACGCCGGGGCCAGGCTCAGGGACATGGAGTTCGTCCAGTTCTTTCCCATGGCCCTGGCCGAGCCGGGGGCTCCGCCCCTCTTGGTGGACGGCGCCCTGGTGGAGCAGGGAAAGATAGTCAACATCATGGGGGAGGAGATACCCGTGAAGCACAAGGTGACGGAGAGGCCTTTCATCGCCAGGAGCAGGGACCTCCTAAGCAGGGCCATGATGGTGGAGATACTGGAGGGGGGAGGCGTGGAGGGCGCAGTCCTCATAGACGCCCGGGAGGTCATGAAGAGGGCCAAGCCTGAGGACTTCTTCGGCATGGGCAGCTACGAGTTCTACCGCGACAAGGTGGGCGCCCACGAGCGACCCTTCAGAGTGGCCCCCCTCAGCCACTTCTGCATGGGGGGCGTCGTTGCCAACACCTGGGGCGAGACCGACGTCAGGGGCATGTTCGCGGCCGGGGAGGTTGTGGGAGGCACCCACGGAGCCAACAGGCACGGAGGCAACGCGTTGACGGAGGTCACCGTCTTCGGGGCCAGGGCCGGGGCCAAGGCCGCGGAGTATGCCAGAGGCGTGGAGCACGGTGACGCGGAGGCGTTGGCCGAGCCGGAGCAGGAGAGATACAGGAGGATAGCAAAGAGGGAGCACGGCCACAGGCCCGTCAACATCATGGCGGCCCTCAGGGAGACCATGTGGGAGAAGGCCGGCATCGTCAGGGACGGCGGCATGCTGGTGGAGGCCTACGAGAAGGTGCAGGAGCTCCGGGACAGCAGCAGGCAGATACTGGCCCAGCAGGGCAAGCCCATGATGGCCGCCCTCGAGGTGATCATGGCCCTGGACGCAGCCGAGATGATCATCAGGGCGGCCATGGAGCGGAGGGAGAGCAGGGGCGCCCACTACAGGAGGGACCACCCCTGGGAGGACCCCGCCTGGAGGCACACCATCATAGTGTCCAAGAGGGGGGACGCCATGCAGCTCACCACCGTTCCCCTGGGTGAGGCCTTTGAGTAGCCTGGCAGAGGAGATAGAGGAAGAGGCCAGGAGGCTGGGTGACCCGGAGAAGGAGAGGCAGCTCAAGCGGTACTTCAGGGAGCCCATAAAAGCCTACGGATTAACCACGACCCAGAGCAAGGCCCTGGCCAAGAAGTACTACCCCAAGGTGAAGGGGGACCTAGACGCCGCCATGAGCCTAGCAGAGACGCTGCTGAAGACAGGAAACCTCACCCTAGCCGGGGTCGGACTGGGCATCCTGGACAGGTTCAGGAGGAAGTTTGGCCCCCAGCACCTGGACACATTCGACCATTGGGTGGACCACCTCACCAACTGGGCCACCACGGACACCCTGGCCACCCACATGATAGCCGCCTCGGTGTCCGGGGACCCTTCCCAGGTGGAGAGGCTGATGATGTGGGCAGGGTCGGGTAACCGGTGGAGGAGGCGGGCGGCTGCCGTGAGCCTGGTCCCCCTGGCCAGAAAGGGGCTGCTCCCTGAGGAGGTGTTCAGTCTCTCCGACAGGCTCATGGAGGACGAGGACGACATGGTCCAGAAGGGTGTGGGGTGGCTTCTGAAGGAGGCCTCTAAGAGGCACCCGGAGGAGGTCCGCGAATATCTCCTCAGGTGGAGGGACCGGGCCCCCGCCCTGGTGCTCAGGTACGCATCCGAGAAGCTTCCCCAGGACCGGCGGGTCCTCAAGACCAGGGCCTAACGTAGTGCTTCATGTTACCGCTCCATAATTTCTTTTAAGACGGCCCAGGAGGTCAAAGGAGAGCCAACTTGGTGTTAACTGTACGGGACGTTATGACCCCCCAGGTGGTCACCATCGAGCCCACCCAGAACGTAAAGAACGCCGCCCGAAGGATGACCATGTTCGGGATCAGCAGCCTCCTGGTGCTGTCCAAGGAGGGCCTCAAGGGTATACTCACGGAGAAGGACATCATATCCAGGGTGGTGTGCATGGGCCTGGACCCCCAGAAGGTGAAGGTCAAGGAGATCATGTCCGAGCCCGTAATCGTGGTTGGCCCAGAGGAGCCCCTGGAGAGAGCCGTGGAGCTCATGCTCACCCAGCGCATCAAGAAGCTGCCCGTCCTCGAGCAGGAGGAGGGCAACTACAGGCTGGTGGGCATCCTCAGCCTCATAGACGTGGCCGAGATCCAGCCCGACCTGCTGAACAGCCTCAAGGAGATGATCCAGCAGGAGCTCCCGGAAGGAGAGGCAAAGTTCTACGTCTCCTAGCCGGTCACATTTTTAAGGGTTACACCCCATATTATTTGAAGCGTTCATGAAGCTGAACAAGGTGTCAGACAGAGTCTACGCCAACTGGGACGGCGAGACCGGGGGCAACGTAGGCATAGTGGAGCTGGATGACGGGGTGCTGGTGGTGGACGCCCAGTACCCGGGCAGCGCTAGAAAGTTCAGGGAAGCCATCATGGAGACCACCGAGAAGCCGCTGAGTCACCTGCTCCTGACCCATATCCACGGGGACCACGTCTTCGGCAACATGGTGTTCCAGGACCTGAAGATAGTGGCCCACCGCAGGCTCAGGGAGAAGATGGAGGTCAGCCTGGGGAACGAGTGGGCCCCAGGGAACCTGGAGAAGATGCTGGAGACCGTCAGGAGGGACACCCCGGAGCGGTGGTGGCTCTTCGAGGGACTGAGGATCGTTTTACCCACCGACACCTTCCAGGACAGGTGGAGCCTGGGCGGCGTCGAGCTCATCCATACTGGTGGCCACACCGACTGCAGCAGCGTCGTCTACGTCCCCGAGGACAGGACCCTCTTCGCAGGGGACCTCCTCTTCGTGGGCAGGTTCCCCTGGGCCGGGGACCCCACCGCGGACCCCGACGCCTGGATCAGGGCGTTCCAGATGATACTGGACATGGACGTGGACAGGATAGTGCCGGGCCACGGACCCCTCTGCGACAAGGAGGAAGTGAGGCGCCAGCTAAAGTGGTTCAAGGAGACCAGGTGGATCATGCGGGGCCTCATAGAGGAGGGGGCCACCGAGGAGGAGGCAGCTGGCTACGACTACCCAGTCCTGTATAAGTCGGATCGGCCGGAGTGGGTGAAGCGGAGTTACGGCCGCTGGTACCAGACCTGGAAGAAGTAGCCGCCGGCGCGGCTTCTAAATAATTTCGATCGTAATTACGTCCTTTATTTTACGACCTGAGGGCTAAATTTCGTACGTAATTACGTACAAAAAACCTGGCCATGGAAAATAAAGGGTGTAATTACGACCTTTATTTCAGTGTCTGAAGGCAGTTAGAAGATTTCGTCTGTAATTACGCACAAGTCTCTCTTGACGCCAGAAAAATAAGGGTCGTAATTACGACTCTTTTGGCTTAGCCGGGCTCATCTTCCCCGTCATCCCCGTCACCGTGACCTCGATGACCACCAGGTCCTTGAACCTGTCCACGGCTTCCCGGGTGAGCTTCTGGCCCTTGCCGAAGGCGTACTTGTCGCTTATTATACGCAGGACCTCCAGCTTCTTAGCCGGGTCCTCCACTATCCTGGCGTCCCCGTGGGCCACCACGCTCCTGTACTCCCAGCTGTACCCGCAGGGGTCGTCACCCTCTATCATCTCCCCGCTGTCCACCTCGAAGCAGACCCGGGGGTTCACCCTTATGTCGCGGACCTTCTTGCCGTCCCTGTGGGTGTGCATGAGTATTCTTCCCTGCACGTAGGCGTAGTTCATGGGCACTATGTAGGGCTGGCCGTCTACGGCTGTCCCCAGGCGGCCCACCTGGTTCTCTCTGAGTATCTCCTCGATGACCACCCTCTCGGTGATCTCCTTGTCCTTGCGGCGCATGGATGACATGGGTTTAACCTGGCTCAGACAGCTTTATGGGTTTCCAGGGGCGACGCCTGAACTCGATCCACGGGAAAGGCTTGAGGGAAGCCTTTTCCGGCCCAGAGACTTAACCTATCCTGGTGGCCGCCCTTTGGAGTTAAAACCCTGGACCCTCATGTTCGCCGGAGCCGCCCTGTGCACGGCTGCCTGCATATTCCTGGTGTGGAGGATCACGGCCACAGGCGACGCGAGCATCGAGTGGATGATATGGGTTTTCGTGCTCCTGGGCTTCGGCTTCTTCGCCGGCGGGTACCTGTCCGAAGCCAAGTACAAACGGGAGCACCCGGAGGAGTACAGCGCCATAGGCCCCGAGCAGTAGCCGTTAAATTCAGCCCATCCCTGGCTTATTTGATTTCTATGAGTGAAGAGGATAGATCCTTCAGCGTCAAGATGAAGCGTCTGGACGGCTACAGGTTCGAGGTGGACTTCGGCATAGGCTCGTCTAGCCTGGTCATGGATGAGCCGGCCCCCGTGGGAGAAAACACGGGCCCCAACGCCAGCAAGGTCCTGGCGGCGGCCATGGGCAACTGCCTTACGGCCAGCCTTCTGTTCTGCCTGGAGAAGGCGCGGGCCGAGGTGGGGGGCATCGAGACCAGGGTCAACGGCGTCATGAAGCGCAACGAGCAGGGCAGGTGGAGGATAGCCGGGGTGGACGTGGAGATCATCCCTGAGGTCCCCGGCGAGTACCAGAAGCAGTTTGAACGGTGCAGCGGCCTCTTCGAGGACTTCTGCATAGTGAGCAAGAGCATCGAGCAGGGCATACCCATAAACGTGAAGGTCAGTCCACGCTAGTTGACGACCCAGGTGTGGCCGCACTTGGCGCACCTGTACTTCTCCACGCTCCGGTCCGTCGCCACGCCGGCGTGCTCCCCCAGGGCCACGGTTATAGTCTTGTAGGCCTCCATGTTTCCGCAGCCGGGGCACGCCCTCTGCACCACTATGGCGCTGTCGGTGCCGCTCATGACGTACACGGGCTCGGCCTCGTTCTCGGGTCCCGACTTCATCTCTATGACAGCGGCTATCTTCTCCCAGCCGCAGCGTGGGCACTCGTAGCCTTTGAGTCCCATCTGCATGAAGGAGCCGCACCTGTCACAGAACTCTACCATTGTTGCTCACCCGAGAACACTACTACTTGATATATGGTATAATATAGGGTTTTGTAGTTATCTAACCCATAAAACAGCCCTTCCGGTGACGGGAACCGTTAAACGACACGGTTTAACCGGTCTTTACGTGAGATTCGTCGCCAACAGGGACGTGGCCGTTGGCGTGGAGAGCCTGGAAAAGGCCTGTAATTTCTATGAGGGCGCCTTATACCTCTAGCCCGTTGGCTGGAGCCGGATAGGACCCAGATGCATTTAAAATAGCCTCCACAAAGGTATGTCCATGGACTCACCCCTGCTGGCATCCATTCAAGACATAGTCACGTTCCACGGTCCCAAGCTGGTCCAGGTCACCCTGTACCTGGCCGTAGTCTTCGCCCTCTACAAGCTTGTCAGCCTCTTCGTCTCCGGCGCCGCCAAGAAGAAGATGGTGGACCCCCACGTGGAGAACGTCATCCGCCTCTTCCTGCGCATCGCGGCCATCATCGTGGCCGTCTCCGCCACCTTCACCGTATACGAGGTGCCGGGCCAGTACTTCGTGGGCAGCAGCGCCCTCATAGGCGCAGTCCTGGGCTTCGGCAGCAGCCAGACCATCAACAACGTTGCGGCCGGCCTCTACGTCATCGTCAGCAAGCCCTTCAGGGTCAAGGACTACGTGAAGATAGGGGACGCGGAGGGCCAGGTGGAGGAGATAAGCATCAACTACACCAAGCTGTACACGCCGACGTTCAACCTCCTGGAGATACCTAACGTCCAGGTGCTCAACAGCAGGGTCCTGAACTGCACCCACGAGGGCTTCATCAAGAACACATTCGTGTTCACCTTACCCCATATGGTGCCAATAAAGAACGAGGAGGTGCTCGCCAGGTGCATCAGGCCCGCCATCGAGGAGCTGTCCGAGAAGTACCCCAAGGTGATGCTGAGGAAGCCTGAGGCCTACTTCGAGGCCAGCACCCACTTCGGCCGCAGCTACAAGATCAGGATATTCGTCCCCAAGGGCTACGCCAAGACCCTTTTCGTGCTCCAGGCCGAGCTGAGCAACAGGATCATGGACCTGTGGGACGCCGAGAGACTGAAGCCGGCACCCACCCAATAAAAAGGGGGTTAGGGTTTCCTCTGGGACAGGATCATGTACTTGACGGCCAGCTCCTCTGACATCTGGCGGAGGTTCCTGGCCAGGTCGTCCGTGGTGAGTATCCCTGCCACCCTGTCTAGGTCGTCCACCACCACTATGCGCCTTATCCTGTAATCATTCATCAAGTCCACGGCCATCTCCACATCGGCGTGGACGCTGACGGCCACCACCGGCCTGCTGCTGACCTGGGCCGCCGTGCATTTTTCGGGGTTCATGGACACGGCCATGACCCTGTGTACCAGGTCCCTCTCCGTGACTATGCCCACGGGCCTGCCGTCCTCCACCACCACAACGCTGCCGATGCCCCTGTCTCTCATCAGGCGGGCTAGGTGCCCACACTGGGCGTCCGGGCTGACCTTGACGGGGTCCCGGACCATGACGTCAGAAACCTTCATCCCGTCTAAAGAACAGAGGAGAGGCCCCTCTAAGAACCTACCGATCGCACCTGACGATGGTGAGGGGCGAGCCCGGGACCACCTTCAGGCAGAAGCTGAACCTGTTCAGGTCCATGGCGCAGTGAAAGTCGCCCTCGTGGAACTCGGGGCGCGTGGGGTCGAAGAACTTGGCGCCCTCCGGATGGGCCCTGATCTGATCCACCATGGCCTCAAAGTCGGGTTCGTCGCCCCTGAGCCTGGTCTCTATGTACTCGGCCAGAAGCTCGTCCTCTGGGCTCCTCTCCCTGCCGCTCCACCCCATGGCCACCAGGCTCACCACCCTGGGGTTCCTTTTCCTGATGTAGTTCACTATAGCGTCGGCCATAACGAAGCTCCCCGGCAATATCTCGTCGGCGCCCGACGCGTTCACTATGCCCTGGGTGCCCGCGCTGGTGGACTGAACCACGACGCGGTCCGAGAAGTCCACGTCCCGGACCTCGTGGGGGCTATTGCCGTAGTCGAAGCCAGGCACAGGCTTACCGCCCCGCTCCCCCATGAGGACCCAGCCCGGGTTCAGCTCCCTGAGCCTGAAGGCCTCCTCAAGGGTGCCCACGGGGTGGATACACTGGGCGCCGTTGGCCATGACGTAGGCGGCCGTGGTGAAGGCCCTGAAAACGTCGATGACCACGGCCAGGCCCGCCGCTTTCCTGGAGCCCTCTATAAGGCTGAGTCGCCTAATCTCCAACTATATGCCCCCTAATCCATTAGGACAAGCTCCCCCGGCATATATTTTAAGATAGGGTCTTCAGGTCGCTGGTCTTCTGCCTGAAGTTCACGGGGTTGCCTGAGCCCAGGGTGAAGAGCATCTCCTGTATGCGGACCGTGGCCTCGTTGACGCTGCCCCCGCTGCTCTGTGTTCTGAGAAGGTTCCACGCCCACTCCAATGCCTCGAATGCACCCATCTCGTAGTTCGACATGCCTTGTCACTTGGCTGACTCGCCGCCGCCGATTTTAAACGGTGCGCACAGCGCTCAGGAGGGGGGCTACGTGAAAGTGGCTCATAACCTCTAAATGGGTGTAACCCCATCCATTCTGTTGCGTGGGCTAAGGATGCTAGACGTAAAGCTCATCAGAGAAAACCCCGAAAAAGTGCGGGAGAACCTAGCCAGAAGACACGACCCGGAGAAGCTGGAGCTCCTAGACCGCGTCATAGAGACCGACAGGAAGTGGAGGGAGCTCACGCAGAGGGTCAACGAACTACGCCGAAGGAGGAACATAATATCATCCGAGATCGGCAAGGCGGTGAAGGAGGGGCTCAACGCCTCGAGTCTAAGGGTGGAGGCCGCGGAGATACCCTCCAAGCTTAGCGAGGTGGAGTCCCTGATGAGCATCAGCCAGGAGCAGCTCAGGGACGGCCTCATGCGTCTGCCCAACATGCTCCACGACTCGGTGCCCTATGGCAAGGACGACCACGACAACGTGGTGGTGAAGACCTGGGGCAGGAAGCCCGAGTTCAGCTTCACCCCCAGGAGCCACGCCGAGTTGGCGGCCGACCTGGGCATAGCTGACTTCGAGCGCGGCGCCAAGGCCGCCGGGTCAGGGTTCTACTACCTGAGGAACGAGCTGGCCCTGCTGAACCACGCCATACAGATGTACGCCATCGACTACCTCCTGAAGAGGGGGTACAGCCTCATAGAGCCCCCCTACATGATCAAGAGGGCGGCCTACGAGGGAGTCACCGACCTGTCCGACTTCGAGTCCGTCATGTACAAGGTGGACGGCGAGGACCTGTACCTCATAGCTACCTCGGAGCACGCCATGGGGGCCATGCTACAGGACGAAACCCTGCTGGCCGAGCACCTGCCCATCAAGCTCATAGGCATCAGCCCCTGCTTCAGGAAAGAGATAGGGGCCCACGGCAAGTACACCAAGGGCCTTTTCAGGGTGCACCAGTTCCACAAGGTGGAGCAGTTCATCTTCTCGCTGCCCGAGCAGAGCTGGGAGCTCCACGAGGAGCTTCAGCGCAACTGTGAGCAGCTCTACCAGGGGCTGGGCCTCCACTACAGGGTGGTGAACGTCTGCACAGGGGACATAGGCAGCATCGCGGCCAAGAAGTACGACACGGAGGTGTGGATGGCCGACGGCGAGTTCCGCGAGGTGGGCAGCAACAGCAACTGCACCGACTACCAGGCTAGGAGGCTCAACGTCAAGTACAGGCTCAAGGAGGGCGCTGCCCCTGAGGGCTTCGTCCACACTCTGAACAACACTGCGCTTGCCACGAGCCGAACCATGATAGCCATCATGGAGCAGCACCAGCAGGAGGACGGGATAGTAAAGGTGCCCAAGGCCTTGCAGCCCTACATGGGCGGCTTGAAGGTCATGGACGGGACCCTGAACAAGCTCTACTTCTAGCTGCCATCATCTTCTTTTCACAAGTAGGGTTTATACCACCGTAGCCGAGTGGCGCGAGTAAACGGACGCCTACTCGAACACGTAGAGGGGCTCCTCGTAGAGCCGGTCCAGGACCGTTCCCGGGGGCATCGGCCTCAGAGTCATGGAGGACAGGTGAACCCTGAGCCTCTCGTTGAGCACCCCTTCACTTAGTCTTGTGACGAGCCACCCGGTGGGCACCCTGACCCCCATGGGGCGGGCCGGTATGACGTGGCGAGTGGTCTTCTGAGGGTACACCCTGCCCGCCTTGGCGACCACAGTGACCTCGTCCTTGGACAGGGCGGGGGCAGCTATGCAGGCGGACAGCTCACCTCTGAGAACCTTCTCCTTGGCTTCCTGCTCCGAGGCGAAGCCCATGACGTGGCTCCTGGAGAACTCTTTCTCCATCCTCTTCACATTCGCGTAGATGGCCTCCGCGTCGATGTGATCATCGACGGCGTAGGCTCTCGCCTTTGTGAGTAGGGCCATCTCCTTCTTCCTTTCATTCACCATCCTCTGGGCGGAGTCCAGGTCCATACACTCGTACTTGAGACCGAGCCTCCTCATGGTCTCCTCTATCTCCTCGGCTTCAAGGTCCCTGAACGTCCGGTACCAGCACCTGAGCAGGATGTGCGGGTTGTTGTAGTCTACGAAGCAGACGGGGATGTGGCGGAAGCTCAGCGCCTTCGAGGCTGCCACCCTGTGCATGCCGTCGAGGACCACACGGGTCTCCTTGTCGACGATGATGGGGTGGACGAAGACGCCGTCCTCTGATATCTTCTTCCTGAGGGCTTCCATGAAGGAGGGTATTATCTCCTCGTGGATATGTAGAGTGCTTATCTCAACTATGGCGAGCTCAAGGGTTATCGAGGGGTGGTTGATGGTGTAGAGCTGAGACAATAAGTGACTCCTCCTACTCGTTGAAAGGATCGTTGCCGGTGTACGCCTCGGTGACCCTCATCTAGGTGCCTCACATCATATCGTCTGGATGGTCTTAAGTATTTTTAACCCGAGCCGCCCAAGACGCTCCAATATTTCTTCAAACATTACTTTCACTGCATCATTTAACTTATAAAGGGAAGAGTAACTTGAAAATAGATTCCGCGACGTGCCCGAGGGGACAGGATTTGAAGAAAGGACTGAACGAGATATGCTACGGCTTCTTCAGCACGCTGGCGAACCCAACCAGGCTCGCCATAATAGAGAGGCTGAGGGAGGGGTCGATGAACGTGAGTGGCCTGGCCAAGGAGCTGGGCCAGGAGCAGAGCATGGTGAGCCACAACCTGAAGATTCTTGAGAGGTGTAAGTTTGTGGTCTCGGAGAAGAGGGGTAAGGAGAAGTATGTGTCCTTGAACAGGGACACGGTGGAGGCTCTCATCAGGATCGTGGAGAGGCACGCCGACAAGTACTGTGACTCTGCCAGTAACTGCCCCTTTTGCAGTTAAAGCACCTGCAAGGTGATCCATGGTTTCTCCCACAACACTTATATTTGTAATGAATACTTCTTCATATGAAGAATGTTTCAGAGGAGTTGTCGGGTGTGAAGCACGGATTGACAGAACTATGCTACGGCTTCTTCAGCACGCTGGCGAACCCCACCAGGCTGGCAATAATCGAGCTCCTGGACGAGTCGCCCATGACCGTGACCCAGATCGTTGAGACCCTGGGCCAGGAGCAGAGCATGGTGAGCCACAACCTCCGCCCCCTAGTGCAGTGCAAGTTCGTTCAAGTCAAGCGGCAGGGGAAGAGCCGAGTCTACAGCCTCAACCACGAGACACTGGACCCAATATTGAAGGCGGTGGAGAGCCACGCGTCCAGGTACTGCGGAAACAGGGCCAACTGCCCTGCCCGGCGCCGATCTGAAGCATCTCGTAAGGAGAGTTAAAACATGTTTTGTTATCAATGTGAGCAGACCATGGGAGGCACAGGGTGCACCAAGGTGGGCGTATGCGGCAAGCAGCCCGAGGTAGCAGCCCTGCAGGACCTCCTAATCTACGCCCTCAAGGGGCTGTCAGAGGTGGCAGTAGCTGCCAGGAAGCAGGGAGTGAGTGTACCCGAGGTGAACAGGTTCACCTGCGAGGCCGCCTTCAGCACCCTCACCAACGTCAACTTCGACCCCCAGCGGTTCCCGCCCCTCATCAGGAAGGCCGTGAAGCACAGGGAGGCCCTGAAGAAGAAGGTGAAGGGGGCTAAGTGGAGCGAGGCGGCCAGATTCAAGCCCGCCGAGAGCCTGGAGGAGATGGTGAGGCAGGGCGCCGAGCACGGCGTCATGTCCGGCGTCACCGACTCTGACATCCACGGACTCAAGCAGCTTCTCATCTACGGCATCAAGGGAGTCGCGGCATACGCGGACCACGCGGCCATCCTAGGCCACGAGGACGAGAAGGTGTACGCCTTTATCCACGAGGGCCTTGCGGCCACCCTGGACCCCAATAAGACGGTGGACGAGATGGTGGGTCTGGTGCTCAAGTGCGGGGAGGTGAACCTCCGAGCCATGGAGCTCCTGGACGCCGGAAACACGGGCCACTACGGCCACCCGGTGCCCACCAAGGTGCCCCTGGGCCACAGGAAGGGGAAGGCGCTGCTGGTGTCGGGCCACGACCTGGCTGACCTGGAGAAGATACTGAAGCAGACCGAGGGTAAGGGAATATACGTGTACACTCATGGTGAGATGCTGCCCACCCACGGCTACCCGGGACTGAAGAAGTATAAGCACTTCTACGGCCACTACGGTACGGCGTGGCAGAACCAGCACAGGGAGTTCAGCCAGTTCCCCGGCGCCATAGTGATGACCACCAACTGCATCCAGAAGCCGTTAGAGTCCTACAAGGACAACATCTTCACCACGGGCCTCGTGGGCTGGCCCGGCGTCACCCACATAGAGGACAAGAACTTCACCCCGGCCATCGAGAGGGCCCTGGAGCTTCCCGGCTTCAGGGAGGACGCCCCCGGCAAGACAGTGATGGTGGGCTTCGCCCGCAACGCGGTGCTGGGCGTAGCCGGCCAGGTGGTAGAGGCGGTCAAGGCCGGGAAGATAAGGCACTTCTTCCTGGTGGGGGGCTGCGACGGAGCCAAGCCGGGCCGCAGCTACTACACGGAGTTCGTGGAGAAGGTCCCCAAGGACTGCGTGGTGCTGACCCTGGCGTGCGGCAAGTTCAGGTTCTTCGACAAGGACCTGGGCGACATCGGGGGCATCCCCAGGCTGCTGGACGTGGGCCAGTGTAACGACGCGTACTCGGCGGTGCAGATCGCCGTTGCCCTGGCAAAAGCCTTCGGCGTGGGTGTGAACGAGCTGCCCCTGAGTATAGTACTGAGCTGGTACGAGCAGAAGGCCGTGGCCATACTGCTGACGCTGCTACACCTAGGCATCAAAGACATTAGGCTGGGGCCTAGTCTTCCGGCGGTCGTGACCCCCAACGTGTTGAAGGTGCTTGTGGACAACTTCAACATCATGTCCATAACCACCCCAGAGGCCGACCTGAAGGCCATCCTGGGGTAACCTCCTAGCACGGTGACGCCATGAGCTTCCTCAAGCGCCCCTCCGAGAACACGTGCCCTGGGATAGAGGAGTTCGTCAGGCCCACCGTCAGTTATGAGGTCTGCGAGAAGTGCGGGGGCCGGGTGGAGGTGTGGAGCGACGAGGAGACGGGGGTCTGCCTGGACTGCGGGGGGAGGCAGGCCAAGGAGGACCCTTCGCCTTCCTGTCTGGAGTACTGCGAGTACGCTCCTAAATGCAAGGGTATCATCATGAGGAAGCGTCGAGCCTTAGGCGAGTAACGCCCCCATTTTTTCGTGCTGTCACCTGAAAGCTCTTATTGAGCCACTGTAGTACACGAGGTACAGATTCAGAGGCACGTGACTTGGCGGTGGATAAGAGGGCGGTGCAGCTCACCATGGCGTTGAGCAGCTTCCTCACCCCCTTCTCTGGGAGCAGCTTTAACATAGCGTTGCCCAGCATCGCCAGGGAGTACGGGCTCAGCGCCATAGCCATGAGCTGGGCCAGCCTGGCGTACCTCCTCAGCAGCGCCATGTTCCTGATACCCTTCGGCAAGGTGGCCGACATGTACGGCAGGAAGCGGGTATACATGTACGGCATAGGGGTGTTCACCTTGGCCTCCGGGCTCCTGGCTGTCTACCCGTCAGGCTCGACGATAGTGGCTCTGAGGGCGCTCCAGGGCGTCGGCTCGGCCATGATCTTCGGCACAGGTGTAGCCATCCTGGTGTCGGTGCATGGGCCTGAGGAGAGAGGCGCCGTACTGGGGATCAACGCGGCCATGGTGTACGTGGGGCTCTCCGTGGGGCCCAGCCTGGGCGGGTTCCTCACGACCGGCTTCGGGTGGAGGAGCATCTTCCTGGTGAACGTGGGCGTAGGCCTCCTCATCATCGTCACGACCCTGCTGAAGGTGAGGGCCGAGTGGGCTGAGGGTGCGAGCAGGAGCTTCGACGTCAAGGGCTCAGCCATGTACAGCCTCATGCTCCTGGTGCTCATGTACGGTATGTCCATGCTCCCCAAGGCGGACGCCTACCCGTACATCCTGGGGGGCCTGACCCTTCTAGGCGCGTTCATCTACTACGAGACGAGGGCCGAGAACCCCATCCTAGACGTGAACCTGTTCCTAAACAACAAGGCCTTCAGCTTCAGCAACCTGGCGGCCTTCATAAACTTCAGCGCCACCTACGCCGTGACCCTCCTCCTCAGCATGTACCTCCAGTACATCAAGGCCCTGGACGCACAGCAGGCAGGTCTGGTTATGATGGCTTCCCCCATCACCCAGGCCATCATCTCCCCGGTGGCGGGGAGGCTCAGCGACAGTGTTGAGCCACACAGGATAGCCTCCGTGGGGATGGCGGTTACGACCCTCTCCCTGCTGCCGTTCATGTTCCTGGGGGAGGGGACGCCTCTCACCTACGTGGCGGGGAGCCTCGCCCTGCTGGGCGTCGGCCTGGCCCTCTTCACCTCGCCCAACACCAACGCCATAATGGGGTCCGTGGAGCGGAGGTTCTACGGTGTAGCATCCTCCACGGTGGGCACCATGAGGCTGACGGGCCAGATGCTGAGCACCGGGGTGGCCATGACTCTGTTCGCCATCAACCTGGGGGGCAGCCAGATAGTGCCTGAGCTTTACCCCGTGCTGCTGTCCAGCGTCAAAACAGCATTCACCATCTTCTTCGTGGCGTGCATACCGGGGATAGCCGCCTCCATGGTCAGGGGGCGTCTGGCCGGCAACGGGGAACCAAAAGTCTAGGTGTCGAAGACCATCCTGACCCGGTAGCCGCCGTCTTCACGTTTGATCTCCATCATGTGGTAGGTGACGGCCTTCACGGCTATGCCCGTCTCGTGGGTGTCCCGGCTGAACCTCTCCCCGACGCACAGGGCCTCGGCGTGGAAGTGTTTCTCGTCCACGGAGACCTCCATCCTCCTGGGCACCAGGAACTCCACGTCGTTCAGGTACAGGAACTCGTCCATGAAGTTAAAGAGGAGGCTATCCAGGTCGTCCCCCTGGGCCTCGACCACGAACTCCTCCTCCTCGGCGATGTCGCCGATGGGGGTCATGACGTTGAACATGCCGAGGGTTAGGTTGGCGAAGGCCTCTCCAAGGGTCTCTCCGGTGGCCTCGACGAGGAGGTCGGCTGCTGGGCCGCCCTCCGGGTAAGTGTAGCTCATCTACTCCCACTCTACGGTGCTCGGGGGTTTATGGGTTATGCCCCCACCTGGCCACCATGGAACCTTAGCCAGTAAACCGGGGCCTCATCGTAGGTTATCCTCTCATGGCCCCAGAAGGCGTCGATGTCTCCACCGCTGGTAAAGCTGTACCTCCATGGGGCCGCAACGTATTCCTCTGGGCCACGGTACGGGTTCTTTCTCTCCACAAGCCCCAGAGCCTTGACGAGGAACCCGAACACCTCACCCGGGTCGCGGGCCGTGGCGACGCCGTAGTAATTCATGGACCATATGGCATGGTCATCCCTGAAGACCACTTCCTCACCGATGAAGGGGTTCCCCCCGAAGTACCTGTCCCTGTAGGTGTAGCCATCTCGGGAGAGCAGATATTCTTTCGAGCCGTCAGCGAGCCGCTTAGGCTCAGAGGTTGACGAGCCATAGGTACGCCTCTTGGCCCACACAAGAAAATCAGCTAAATCCATAAAGAAACAGAATACGTGGGTTATTAGAAAGTTTACTCCCACTCTATGGTGCTGGGTGGTTTATGGGTTACGTCATATACGATCCTTGTGACGCTGGGTATCTCGTTGCCTATCCGGTTGCTGATCCGCTCCAGCACCTCCCACGGCACCTTGCTGAAGTTGGCCGTCATGGCGTCTATGCTCTCCACCATGCGCACCGCGATGGTCCACCCATAGGCCCGCTCGTCCCCCTTCACCCCGGTGCTCTTGGTGTCCGTGAGGACCGCGAAGTACTGCCAGAGCCTGTCCTTGAAGGGGTGCCTCTCCACCTCCTCCACCACAATGGAGTCGGCCCGCCTGAGCACCTCCAGCTTATCCTCAGTGACGGGGCCCATGACACGGACGGCCAGCCCGGGCCCGGGGAAGGGCTGCCTCCACACAAGCTCCCGGGGCAGCCCCAGCCGCGTCCCCAGGGCCCGGACCTCGTCCTTGTACAGGTCCCTGAGAGGGTCTATGACGGCCTTGAACTCCATCTGGAGGGGGAGGCCCCCCACGTTGTGGTGGGTCTTGATGGTGTCGCTGTTCCTGGTGATCCCCGACTCTATCCTGTCAGGGTATATGGTGCCCTGGATGAGGTACTCGGCCCCCACCTTCCGGGCCTCGTCCTCGAAGACCCGTATGAACTCCTCGCCTATGATCTTCCGCTTCTCCTCCGGGTCCGTGACTCCGTGAAGCCGCTCGAGGAACCGCTCCTTAGCCTGGACCACAACCAGGTTGACCCCTCTGCCAGTGAACGCCTTCTCAACTTCCTCGGACTCGTTCATCCTCATGAGGCCGTGGTCCACGTGAACAGCCACCAGCCTGTCCCCCAGGGCGGTGCCAGCCAGGGCGGCGGCCACGCTGCTGTCCACGCCACCGCTCAAGGCGATTATCGCTTTGCCGTCGCCCACGGTGGACTTGATCTCAGCGACGGCCTCCTCCACCCGGTCCAGGGGCCGCCAGTTGGGCTCACACCTGCAGACCTTGAAGACGAAGTTCCTCAGCATGGCTGTCCCGTGCTCGGTGTGGGCCACCTCGGGGTGCCACTGGAGGCCGTATATCTCCTTGTCCCTGTGCTTCATGGCCGCCACGGGGGCCCTGTCCGTGTGGGCGAGTACCATAAAGTCCTCGGGCGCCTTGAACACGGTGTCGCCGTGGCTCATCCACACCTGCTGGCAGGCGTCCAGCCCCTCCAGCACGCCTACGGGTGCGTCGATGTATGCCTCTGTGACGCCGTACTCCCTGGCCTTGTCCAGCTCTCCCCCGTGCATGCTGGCCAGAAGCTGGAGCCCGTAGCAGAGGCCCAGCACAGGCACGCTTAACCCCAGGATGGCGGGGTCCAGGGTCAGGGCGTCCGCGGCCTTGACGCTGCTGGGGCTACCCGAGAAGATGACGCCCTTGACGAGCATCACGGCGCCCAGGGCCTTCACCTCGTCAGCTGTGGCGTCGCTGGGCAGGATCTCGGTGTAGACGTTCATCTCCCGTACCCTGCGGGCTATGAGGTGACAGTACTGGCCCCCGAAGTCCAGGATGACGATACCATCTGGTCTGCTGTCTGGGGGACTCATATCATTCATGGGGCCGGCCTCCGTTTTAATGGTTTTGTTAAACGTATGTGTAAGGTTTAACGGTTATTGCACAAATAATTTCTATTACTATATATTGAATGGTTCCGAAGCTGTAACCATGGATAAGAGAATCCTCCAAGCCATCAACGCCGCGGGGTTCATGGTGATGGTGGTCGTGAACGCACTAGCCAATATTCTTCCCCTAAACGGTGTGACCACTGCAGAGCTGAGTGACAGCTACCCCAACCTCTTTGTTCCGGCTGGCTACGTGTTCAGCATATGGGGGGTCATTTATCTGCTGCTCCTGGGGTTCACGGTCTACCAGGCCCGCCCAGCCCAGAGGGACAGCGGGCTCCTGGATAGGGTGGGCTGGCTGTTCGTGCTCAGCTGTCTGCTCAACTCTATATGGATATTCCTGTGGCACTGGAGGCTGGTGCTTCCCAGCGTCCTTGTGATGTTCGGGCTCCTGGGAACACTGATACTCATCTACCTCCGCCTAGACATAGGCTTGGCGGAGACCAGCAGGGATGAATGGCTATACGTCCACCTGCCCTTCAGTGTCTACCTGGGCTGGATAACTGTGGCCCCCATAGCCAACGTGACGGCGCTGCTGGTGTCCATGGGGTGGCCAAGCTACGGCCCCGCGGCGACAAACTGGACCATAATAGTGATCTCGGTGGCAGTTGCCATTGCTCTTACAAGCATCTGGACAAGGGGGGACGTGGGCTACAACCTCGTCATAGTCTGGGCCTTCGCGGGGATCGTTGTGAAGCAGATGGGGTCGGGCCTGGTGCCCTACGCGGCGGGCATCGGCGCAGCCATCATCCTGTTAGCTTTGACGGGCGTCAAACTCCTGAAGAGGAGAGAGGCTTAGAGCACCTCGCCCAGAAGCCTGTCGATGTCGCCCTCCGTGTTGTAGAAGTGGACGGACACCCTCATGTGGTCACCGTGGGCGCTCCTCCCCGTGACCTTGATCTTCTTGGCCTTGAGCCTGGCCGCCAGCTCCACCGCGCCCTCCTGGAAGTAGCTCACGATGGTGGACTCGGGGCCGGGGGTCCACACCTCTTTACCTGCCTCGGATAGCTTGTCGTAGAGGTAGCCGCTGAGGCCCAGGTTACGCTTCTCTATGCGCTTTATCCCCAGCCTGTTCAGGTACCCCAGGGACCTCTCCATGGCGTAGGCCCCCTGGAAGTGGAGGGTGCCGTACTCGAATTTTTCAGCAGACTCGGCGTCGGAGATCTCCTCGGGGTTGTCGCCGCCCCACACCTGGTTCTTCCAGCCTGTCCTGTCAGGGGTTAAACCATCCAGATTCTCCTTCCTCACGTAAAGGAAGGCCAGTCCGGAGGGCCCCATCAGGTACTTGTAGGGCGCGAAGGCCACATAATCCACCCCGTCCCCCACGTAGTCCACGTCCAGGGCCCCCACGGCCTGTGTGGCGTCCACCAGAACCTTGGCGCCGTGACCGTGGGCCACCTCGGCTACCTCCTTGAGGTCGGCCCTGAAGCCGTTGACATAGCTCACGTGGCTCACCTGGACCAGTCGCGTCCTGTCATCCACGAGCCTCTCCAGGTCGGCCACGTCGAAGACGCCGCCCCGGGGCCTCCAAACCCTGGGCTCGACGCCATGCCTCCTGGTGGTGTAGGTGTCCAGGGGGTTGTGCTCCCACTCCGGGAACACGGCGTTGTCGCCTCTCCTCCAATCGGTCCCGTTGACCACGATGTTGAGGCCCGACCCGGTGCACATGGTGTAGGCCAGCTCCTCGGGTTCTACGTGGATGAACTCGGCCATCAACCCCCTGACGTGTGAGGCCTTCCTCACCCACTCCTGGAGGATGGTGCTGTCCCCCGGGGGCCTGAACATGTACCAGAGGTCCAGGTACTCATCGTAGCCCTCCTTCACCTGCCTGGGCATGAGCCCGACGAAGGCGTTATCCAGATAAGTCCACTCCCTCAACGCAGGGAAGTCACCTCTAACCTTACGGATGTCCACGCCCATGGATAGACGCATAGAATAATGAGGTTTTCGAGGAACCACGTTTTCTTGTTCGTTTAACGCGGAAACATCTCACTGAGGAAAAGCATGAGCCAAAAGATGGAATTTTTTTTCCGCCTTATACCCTCTAGGAGGGTATAAGCCACCCAGCGAACGATACGCGCACTAAGCCAGCACCACAGCCCCAGAGAGGGGGGGAGGGGGTAGAGCAAGAAAAACCGGAAACAGGTGCCCCACGCCAAAAGGAGTCACGGAACCGGTCCGATGCGATCCCATTCTATGCAAAAACGCCGTCCATTCCACACAGAAACACGGCACATTCAACACAGGTACGGCGCAGCGGAGACCTGATGTGCAAAAAAGGTTAGGGGGGGTACCATATAACGGAGAATTATTTTATTATTTTCATAATATGGTGCCCGCCCATGAAACCGACACCCGCGACACCATGCCAAAGAAGATAATCCAAATTCTCAGTATAACATCGGAAAAATGTCCTCTAAATCTTAGTCAGGAGTACCGTAACCAGCTGAATAACCCATTTTAATTTGCTGAAACCGTTGTATGCATTGTATGACTGAGCGGGTGGCCAGGTTTAGTTGCCTTCGCTGCGGTAAATGCTGCGGGGGCCTGATGGCTGAGGACAAAGGGATTCTCAGGGGATTGACTCTGCTGCCTGAGGAAGCTCCTCTGTTTCCGCCTGACATGGTTAGACCTGCCATGGGTGATGGGCGGAGACCCCACAACGAGGAGTTCAGGGTGGCTGCCTTCCAACTAGAGGCTGATGTCTGCCCACATCTCTCTGAGGGTCTTTGTGGTATCTACGTTGACAGGCCTGCGTCCTGCAGGCAATTCCCCTTCAGCCTAGAGCCGGGGAGAGACGGCCCCATAGTCGGCTTGGACATGAACTGCCCGGCGGTCCCTGCCCTCCTGTCGGGTGAGGGTAGGGTGGAGATCGATGAGCTGGGTTCCGCTGAGGCCCTTTATCGGCTCAAGGTGGAGGTGGCTGAGAACCCACAGCGCTCTTGGTTCTACGATCTAAGAAACAGGAAATGGGTCAGGGCGGATTCGCTGGTTTAGAAGGCCTGGACAGTGCTTGCAACCTGGGGAAGGGTCCTGTCTATGCTGAGGACGCTTCCCTTGGCCGGCCTCACCTCTATGCGTATCCTCTCGTAGGGGTGGGCGTAGACATTGGGCTTGCTGACTTGGGCCGGGTCCACTACGGCTTTGTCTATCTCGGTGAAGTTGATGATTATCTTGAAGCGTTCGCCGGCCTCCAGGACCTTGTCCCTGTTGCCGGTGACGCCCTTCACCGTGGCTATGGTGCCGTTGCTGTCGTAGACGGATGTGTGGCACCTCTCGTTGGAGTAGGTGATCACCAGCCTGCTGTCGCTCATGTCTATGGACGCGTCGCCGTCCCCCAGCCGCACGTAGAACACGGCCTTGGTGAGGCAGATGTCACTCTGGGCGCCCGTGTTGTTGGCGAAGGTGCCTATGAGGTCGCTGTCCATGTAGAGGGCCGAGCTGGCCTCGCTCATGCCTGCGGATATGACGGACTCGGCCTTCTGGGATGTGATGTACCCCATGTTCAGGATCATGAAGGAGAAGGCTGAGGCTGTGACTATGAAGGCCACCAGCATTATGGCTACCTCCAGGCCAGTGAGTCCCCTCCTGCGTCTAAACATCCGTGTACCAGCCAACTGTGGCCCCCCGTTCAGCGAAAATAGTCCCGGCTTCCACTGAGATAAGGGGATGTGTGTAACCAGTAGAAACAAAAGCTCAGCGGTGGTCCTGCGCCATGTCGGGGGTCTTGACAGGCCTCAGGACCAGGTTGCCGCCCTTGATGGCCCAGGTGCGCAGCCCCGCGTACTCTATCCGGTTCTCCTCCAGCAGCCTCTCAGCCTCATCCTCCGAGCCCTCCGGCACGTAGAGGAAAAACTTCTTGTACTTCTCCCCCATGCCGGTGAGCCTGGACATGGTGCGCCACTTCTCCATGGTCCGCCTGTTGAATATGGCCCTCATCTCCACCTCGCCGCACTCCCTGACGGAGCCGTCCCCATTGAATACAACTATGCTGGGGTACAGCTCCCCCTCCGACGTGTCGAAGGCCCAGTGCCTGGTCTTGTAGTCGTTCACCAGGGTCCTCCTGCTCTCGTCCCAGTCCTCCTGGTCAACGAAGGGGAACCTGGTGGCGGCTATTATCCGGGCTATCCTGCCCTTAAGCACCTTTTCCTCAACCATCTCCTTGTTCCTCCATCAGCTTCACTGCTTGGTCCCGCTTGGGTATGGGGGCCACTGCTCCGAGCCCCGTGGCTGTGATGGCGCCCACGGCGTTGGCGAACCTGGCCGTCTCGCGGAGGCTCCTGCCGTCGAGGGTTGCCGTGACCCAGGCGCCGTCGAAGGCGTCACCGGCCCCCGTGGTGTCCACGGGCTTCACCTTGTAGCCGGGGCAGGTGAAGGTATCATCCTCTAAGTTGACGTGGCAGCCTCTGCTACCCAGCTTGATGACCACGGTCTCCGGTCCCAGCCCTCTTATGTGTTCGGCGGCCTTAACAGGGTCGCTGGCACCGTATAGGATGCTCACATCCTCCATGCTTGCGAACACGGTGTCTGCCCTGCGGAAAGCGTGGTTCAGGGCGGCCTTGGCCGTGTGGATGGGCCACAGCTTGGCCCTCATGTTCACGTCGAAGGTCACTTTGCCCCCAGCCTCCTTGCACAGGTCCATGGCCTGGAGGGCAGCCTCTCTTAGGCTCTGGCTCACGGCCAATGTGATGCCGCTGGTGTGAAACACCTTGGCTGAGGCAACGTACTCCGGGTCCAGGTCCCCTACGCTGTACCTGCTAGCCGCCGAGCCCGCCCGGTAGTAGGTGAAGTCGTGGCCTCCGCCCCCTACGAGGCTTATGATGTATATGGCCGTCCAGGCCCCCAGCTCAACCACGACGCGGCTGGCGTCCACCCCCTCCCGGCCCCACAACTCCATGAAGCTTCGGCCGAACTCGTCATCCCCCAGCCTACAGACATGGCCCACCTTTGAGCCTGTGCGGGCCGCTGCCACAGCGAAGTTGCTGGTGTCACCGCCCCAGCCCCTCTTGAAGAGCTCCACCCGGCCCAGCCGCCCCACGTCGGTGGCGCAGAGCTCCACCATGGGCTCTCCGAGACTCACTACGTCTGGCTTCAAGTTGACCTCATGTCCTATGACTCGTCAACGTGATAAAACCTTGGTCGCAGGGAAAAACCCCATAAACCCACGCATCCATTCAATCTGTGATCAGGTTTGAGCGGGCTTTCAGGCGTCATAACTGCCATGGTGACCCCCTTCAACAAGGAGGGCGAGGTTGACTTGGCGGCCCTCAGGAGGCTCATAGACTTCCAGGTGAAGGGGGGCGTGGACGGACTGTTCCTCTGCGGGACGGCAGGCTCCGGAGTCATCATGAGGCCGGATCAGAGGGAGCTGGTTTTCAGGGAGGCCGCGGACTACGCGGGTGGACGGGTGAGGCTGCTGGCCCACGTGGGCGCCGCCTCCACCGAGGAGTCCGTCATGCTGGCCGAGGCGGCTTTCAGGACTGAGGTGGACGCCGTGGGCGCGGTGCCGCCCTACTTCCTGTCGCCGGACGCTGAGAGCATCATAAGCCATTATAAGGCCATAGCCGGGGCCGCTCAGCTGCCGACGTACGTCTACAACATTCCGAAAAGTGCAGTGAACGCCGTCACCCCAGAGATGATGCTGAAGCTGGCCGAGGTGCCCAACATCGTGGGCGTCAAGGACAGCAGCCGAGACTTCATCAACCTGCTGGAGTACCTCAGGGTGCTCCCCGAGGACTTCACGGTCATCTGCGGCACGGACAGCTACATCTACCCGGCTGCCGTCATGGGGTGTAAGGGCTGCATAACCGGGTACGCCAACGCCTTCCCGGACGTGTACGCCAGGTTCTGGAAGGCGATAGTCGAGAGGCGCCACAAGGAGGCCCGCAGGATGCAGTTCAACATCAATGTCCTGAGGGTGGCCCTCCAGAAGCCTCCGATTGCTCCTCACTACGAGGCGCTACGGCTCCGAGGCGTGGACGCGGGGGTGCCGAGGCCTCCTCTGAGGGGCATGAGGCCTGAGGAGAGGGAGGCGTTAAGGAAGCGTCTCACCGAGCTAGGGGTCCTGGGCTGACTCCACCTCGCTGTCTATGACCCTCTCGATGTCCTCCAGCTTCAGCTTTATCCAGTCCCGCAGCTCGTCGATCTTCCTTACCTTGGCATTCCACCTGCGGGCGTCTATCTGGTGCCTGATGGCCTCCTCCACGGTCCTCTGGAAGAGGTTGGGGTCCAGGGCGTCCAGCTCCACGGCTCTGTCGCCGTGCTCGGCCAGGAACCCGTCGGCCCTGGCGTCGCTTCTCTTCACGGGCATGGGGGGCAGGTCGTAGCGCTTTATCTGGTCAAAGGTCAGTGCCACCCTGTGGACCTCGAAGTCCCTGGTGCCGTACTTCTGCAGCCTGTCGGTGAGGTCTCTCTCGATGTCCACGCCGCTGGGGTCGAAGTCGCCGAAGTAGAGGATGACCGTCTGCTTGCCGCCCAGCCTGGTCATGATGTACCTGGACATGTCCTGGACGTAGCTGAAGCTGGGGTAGCCGCGGGTGGGGAAGGTGCGGACGCTGTACTTGTTGGCTATTCGGCTCACCAGCCTGCTGAGGGCGTCCTTCTCCAGGCTGATGAGCACGTTCTTGTGTTGGTCGTCCCACATGGGCAGGCTGAACCCCTTCCAGCTGTCATGGAGGGTCTCCAGCCTCGTCTTCAGGTACTCCTCGGCTGAGCCGTAGCCCACATCACCCCGGCCTAGAACCCTTCTGCTCCTGTCCTCTATGCAGTTGACGGGCACGTCCCCGTCCTCCCTGGCCTTCACCATGATGCGGCTGAGCCTCTTGTAGCTGTTCACCGTGTTGGGGATGAGGAGCCTGCTCACCAGCCGGTAGTATAGCTGCCTGAGGGTGATCGCGGTGTCGTACTGCTGGAATATCTCCAGGGACGCCTCCACGATCTCCTTGTAGCCTGCTCTCCGGCTGCCCATCAATCATCCTATCCTGTCTATGATATAATTCACTTATTATGAAACCATCCGAAAAAACGTGGTTCTTTCGTCCACTGGTGGGCTGAGTTGTGAAGTTTTATTGGAGGCTTTTTCTGGTACTGTGGTTGTGTACCTTTCGCGTGAATTTTTTTCTCGTGTTATCACCGTTTAGTGGGGTGTGTTGGAAATGTTTAATGATCCATTTAATTTTAGTAATTATCTGATTGGAAAAACGGGAAAAACATAGACGCACCTTTTGTCGTCGTTTCTTACATGTTTAGACGTGGATTCCATTTAATGATTCAGGTTTCAACCATGGGATGACCTGCTGCAGACGACGTGGAGGCGGACGCCCCGCAAGGAGCCGCCTCTGCACAGTAAACGATATATACAGTAGCAGCTTCGCCTAGGAAACATTTAAAAGTGTTAAAATCTGCGAATCGGAGACGAACATGTCAATGAAGAAAGCCACCCCCGTGGAGATCATGGACGGCAAGAGCTTCCGCCTCAGGACTGACGCCATCATCGTCCTGGACGGCGTTGAGGCCCCCGACAAGAACACGCCTGAGGGCAAGAAGGCCAAGGACAAGTTGAGCGAGCTAGTCCTCAACAAGAAGGTTGAGTACGAGACCACCCAGTGGACCTCCATGGGACAGACCAAGGCCATCGTGACCCTCGACGGCGTCAACATCAACGAGACGATGAAGGAGTTCCTAGCCTCCCTTTAGGCACGGCACCCTCCTTTTTTAGTTTAAAACACCTTATAGGGCTTCACACTCAATATTCCACCCATGAGCAGTTTCTCGAAGACGAGGGCGCAGCAGGTCCTTGGGCTCCTGGAGCGGGACGGCGTGGACGCGCTAATCCTCTTCCCGGGGGTCAACATCGGATACTACACCGGGTTCAGCATCGGCCTCAGTGAGCGGTTGGCCGCCGCCGTCATCCCGGTTCGTGGTGAGCCCTACTTCGTCGTCAACGAGCTGGAGGGAGAGCTGAGGGGCCTCAGCCCCTGGTTCACTAAGAGGGAGGTCTGGCTGGAGCACGAGGACCCCGTAGAGCTTCTGGCCAGTACACTCAAAAAGAGTGGCTTGGGCTCAGCGACCCTGGGGATACCCGAGGAGGCGCCCTGGGGCTGGGTCAATAGGCTGAGGAGGATGCTGCCCAAGACCTCCTTCGTGGACGTGGGCGATAAACTGGGCTATGTCAGAATGGTCAAGACAGGCGAGGAATTAGCCCACATAGAGGAAGCCTGCAGGATCACAGACGAAGCCATGCATGACGCCTTCAGCCGCCTCCACACGGGCATGACCGAGGCCGAGCTGCAGAAGCTCATGGTCTCGGGTATGCAGGACCGGGGGGCCGAGCGAGCCTTCGCAGGAGTCCTCTTCGGGGAGAAGGCAGCCCTCCCCCACGGCGGAGCATCGGACAGGAAGCTGAGGCCCGGGGAGTTCGTACTAGTGGACATGGGGTGCACCGTTAAAGGGTACTGGAGCGACCTCACGAGAACCGTCATGTACGGCGAGCCGTCCGAGCGCCAGAGAGGGATCTACGGTGTGGTCTTGGAGGCTAACCGTGCCGCGTTCAAGGCTGTAAAGCCTGGGGCCACCTGTGAGTCCGTGGATGTGGCCGCGCGGAAAGTCATCGAGGACGCTGGGTACGGCCCCTGCTTCATCCACAGGCTGGGCCACGGCGTGGGGCTGGAGATCCACGAGCACCCCTACATGGTGAGAAACAACATGCTGCCCCTGGAGCCCGGGATGGTGTTTAGCGACGAGCCCGGGATATACATAGTCGGCGAGATAGGAGTCAGAGTGGAGGACACAGTAGTGTGCACCCCCCAGGGCGGCAGATGCCTCACAGGGTTCCCCCGAGAACTGGTTACGTACCCGGTGAAGTAACTTGGCCCCATTAGACCTCATCCTAGTAGGCGTAGGCGCCGCGATGGCCCTGGCGGGGGCAGCCATATGCCTCTACTGGTACTTCTACTGGAACAGGAACTTCAGGGGCAAGCTGCTGACGGAGGGCCCCTACGCTTACGTGAGGCACCCCCTATACACAGGGTTCACGCTGCTGGCTTTCGGACTGGCGCTTGCCGTACCTGTCTATGAGACCAGGCTCCTTGTTGTCATCACCATGGCTGTCATAGTTGTGTTCGTACCAAAGGAGGAGGAGGCACTCCTGCAGAAGTACAAGCAGAAGTACAGGGAATACATGGAGCGGGTCCGGCATAGGCTCATCCCCCACGTCTACTAATCTCAACCAGCCCCTAACACGTGTCACATCTTGATCCTTGAGACGGTACAGACGCCTTAACCGTTATAAAACAGGCTCAGCCAGAGTAGTACCCATGTCCGCGGACATGGTCAAGTACTACAGGGACCGGGCTAAGGAGTACGAGCAGATCTACGAGTGGAGGGACCCCCACCGCCAGGAAGAGCAGGACAGGATGGGGGAGGAGATTAAGAAAGCCCTACAAGGCCGCAGGGTCCTTGACATCGGCTGCGGAACAGGGTACTGGACCGAGCGCGTCAGCCAGGTGGCCGAGAGCATCACAGGCATAGACGTCAACGACACGGTCCTGGAGATCGCCCGGTCCAAGAGCTACGGGTGCCCCACCGAGTTCAAGCAGATGGATGCCTACAGCCTGGACTTCCCGGAGCCCTTCACCGGGGCCCTGGCCTCCTTCTGGCTCAGCCACGTCCCTCGGGAGAAGATCGGCCCCTGGATAGGGCAGATGCACGGGGTCCTGAGGCCCGGCGCCAAGGTGTTCATAGCCGACAACACCTACATAGAGGGCGTCGGGGGCAAACTCATCACCAAGCCGGGGGACCCCAACACCTACAAGCTGAGGACACTCAACGACGGCAGCCAGCACCTCATCATCAAGAACTACTTCACAGTGGACGAGCTCGTGGAGACCTTCGGCGTCTGCAGCAAGGGTGTAACGGAGAAAAACGTGTTCCACGGCGAATGCTTCTGGTGGATCGGCTACACGTACAGGCCCTAGTCTATGGGCTCGAACTCGGACTTGGGGGCGCCGCACAGGGGGCACTCCCAGCCTTCCGGGAGCTTCTCGAAGGGCGTACCGGCCGGGTAACCGTTGTCGGGGTCGCCCTCGGCGGGGTCGTAGATGTAGCCGCAGACTTGGCACTGATACTTTTTGGGCATGTTGAAGCCATGGGCGCCACCGAATATAAACCGATTCAGGGCGAGCATAAACGATAATATGGGCCGCGCCTCCATACGCTTGATGCTCTCGGAGAGGGAGGCCGCCAAGTACCCGTTCCTAAGCCACGGAGTCCAGCTAGTGGAGGGTCTAAACCTGCAGCTGGACGACCTGGCTGACCCCAACTACAGGAAGGTGCTGGACAGGGCTGCCGAGAGGGTGACAGAGGCCATCGTCAAGGGCGAGGTGTCCGCCAACCTGGCCGACCCCCTCACGGAGCTTCTCAGCTACCCCGTGGCCGCCATGTTCGTCACCCTTATAGGCGAGCAGTTCCTCAGCAGGCGGTACGCATTGGCCGAGGCCGTCCGCGCCTACGGACTCCTCCAGGAAGAGTACGAGGAGAAGATCATGCAGATAGCCGTGGACGAGTTCCACTGGGACATCAGGCGGGACCCCGAGAGCATCGACGGCATCCTGTATAGTCTGAAGCTGGCGTACCCCGACTACCTGAGGGCCTCCATGGGGTTCCATGAGCCCAAGTGGAAACTGGTGAACAGGAAGCTGGAGAACGGTAACGTGAGCCTCACCGGGGTGGAGGCCGCCAGGCTCCTGCAAGTGGAGGTGGAGAACTGGATCAGGGAGAGGGTGGCCACCCCCAGCAACTTCAAGCTCCCTGAGCCCCTCCAGGCCAGACTGGACCAGATCAAGAAGGTGTTCGAGGAGAACACGGCGAAGCTGGGGGGCAGCAGGCTGCCAGACCAGATGATGAACGAGGCCTTCCCGCCGTGCATGAGGTACTGCCTCGAGGGCCTCCTGTCGGGGAGAAGAGCCAGCCACATGGAGCGCTTCGGCCTCACCAGCTTCTTGGTGAACGTGGGGATGCCTATAGACGACATGGTGCAGCTGTACGTCAGCGTCACCGACTTCGACGAGGCCCTCACCCGTTACCAGATAGAGCATATAGCCGGCCTCAAGGGGGCCAGGACCAAGTACACTCCGCCCACGTGCAACACGCTGAGGACCCACGGCATATGCCGCAACCAGGATGCGATATGCAAGACGGTGACCCATCCCCTCAGCTACTACCGGAAGAAGGTGTGGAGGCTCCAGAGGCGGCAGGAGGAGGCCGAGGAGGCTGAACCCTCAAATACCACCGCCTAGTCTAGTGTGGACAGCATGCAGGCACTGTCGGAGGAGCGGAAGCTCAAGCTCAAGGGCGTAGGCCTCCACTACTGCAGGTACTACAACAACGTGGTCAGGTTCAACGAGCCGGCCTGCGGGAAATGCATCCACTGTACCTACCCCAGACAGTAACCTGTTTTAAACCCCCGGCACATTTCTATCAACCATGGAAGAGGAGTGGGGCAGCACCCAGTTCGTCGCCGAACAATTCCAGAGGTGGTACGCCCAGAACAGCCAAACGGTGCCCGCCCCACTGGAGATCGAGAGACGGGAGTTCGGCTTCCTCACGTTCCACGGCAGAGGCATGTACAGGCATATAAGGCTCCCCACCGAGGGCGAGCTCCAGCGGTACCTCAGGCAGAACGCCCCCGCCCACAGCTACCACAGCAGCAGCTACTACGAGGACCCCACGGCCGACATGGCCCGCAAAGGCTGGAGGGGCGCCGACCTGGTCTTCGACCTGGACGCAGACCACTTCGACCTCCCCTGCCAGAAGGAGCACGACAAGTGGGCTTGCAGGAACTGCGACAAGCAGGGTACTGGCCACCCCCCCGAGCTCTGCGAGTGCGGGAAAGCCCAGTTCCAGACCGAGACCTGGCTCTGCGAAAGGTGCCTCCAGGCTGCCAAGCACGAGACCCAGAAGCTCCTAGACATCCTCATCCAGGACTTCGGCGCCCACCCCGAGGACCTCACCACCAACTTCAGCGGGAACCGGGGCTTCCACGTCCACGTCCACAGCGAGACGGTCAAGCCCCTGGAGCAGCACGCCCGCCGCGAGATAGTGGACTACATAATGGCCACGGGGCTGGAGGTCGAGCACCAGGGCTTCAGTCAGAGGAACAGGGGCGCCAAGCCTGTCCTGGCTGAGGGCGGCTGGCGGGGCAGAACATCCCGGGCCCTCTACGACTACATCTCAGAGGCTACGGAGAAGGAGCTAAAGGAGATCGTGAGCGGGAAGGCCGCCCAGAGCATCGTCGCTGAGAGGGGGCGACTGCTGAAGGTCCTCACGGACAAGCACCCCAGCAACCTGACGCCCCTCATCGACCCAAAGAGCCTACAGGTCATACTCCAGAAGGCCGTGAAGCTCCAGGCATCGGAGATAGACACCGTGGTCACAACGGACATCCACCGCCTAATAAGGTTGCCAAACACCCTCCACGGGAAAACCGGGTGGCAGGTCCAGACCATCCCCTACGGTGAGCTGCCGGACTACGACCCCCTGAGAAGCGCCATAGTCCTAAAGGGGCCCCCAGTGAAGCTGGAGTTCAGGAACGCTCCCCCCATAAGGATAGGCGAGACTTGGTACGGGCCCTACAGCGACGAGACGGCGGAGCTGCCCCTTGAGGCGGCCCTCTTCTACCTGTGCAAGAAGGGAGCGAGGCTGGTGAGATGAGCAACAGGTACGAGAGGCTTCAAGCGGCCTGGCGGAAGGAGAAGGAGACCGTTGAGCTCCAGAACATAAAAGATGAGTTACTCAGGGAGATGAAGCAGTACGTCCAGGAGCTCAACAAAGTCCCTGTGGACACGGAGTCCCTCACCGGAAGGATAACCCAGACCGAGAGAACGTACGCCAACCAGATGCTCAAGGAGCTGACCGAGACCCGGCTGGGGAAGATCGTGCGGCAAGAGCTGGAGGGTAAGCCCATAGACGCCCAGGCACTCACACCCGAGGAGCAGAGGCTCCACGCCAACATGAGGCAGCTCCTGGCGAGCTACCGGGACGGCTCTGACCTACCCGCCCCTGAGTCGCCTAGGGCCCCGGCGGCCCCCAAGCCCCGCCCGGAGCCACTCCCGCCTCCGCCCCAGGCAGCGGACCAGGAGCTTGTCGTGGTCAGGTTCCTGCAGCTCCTCCCCGCCATCATGGGGGTGGACATGAAGGCCTACGGGCCCTTCAAGCCCGAGGACGTGGCGAGCATCCCCAAGCAGAATGCGGTAAACCTAATAAGGAGAGGTATAGCTAAGCTGGTGGAGATAGAGCCATGAAAATTCCAAAATCACTGCGGACCTTCTGCCCCAAATGCAAGACCCACACCGAGTTCGCCGTCTCCATCTACAAGGCGGGCAAGCGCCACGGCGCCAAGCTAGGCGAGCGACGGCAGGCTGAACGCAAGAAGGGGTACGGCGGCCAAAAGTTCCCCGAGCAGCACAACCAGGCCAAGGTCACAAAGAAGACTTCGCTGATGCTCAAGTGCAAGGAGTGCAGCTACACCCACCAGCGGAAGGGGATCAGGCTCAAGAAGGCGGAGGTAGCCTAAGATGGCCGAGTGGGAACACCTAATACCCAGGCCCTCCAGCAGGTTCCTCCGGGTCAGGTGCATAAGCTGCGAGAGCGAGCAGATCGTTTTCAGCCACAGCAGCACCAAGATCATGTGCCAGACCTGCGGCGAGCCCCTGGCTGAGCCCACGGGCGGAAAGGCAAAGATCAACGCCTCAGTAATAGCGGTTCTAGGGTGACTGTTTTGAGTCTGGGACTACCTGAGTGGCCTGAAGTAGGGGACCTAGTCGTAACCACCGTGCAGAGAGTCGAGAGCTACGGCGCATACGTGAGCCTCGACGAGTACAGCAACAAGGAAGGGCTGCTCCACATATCGGAGATCAGCAGCCGGTGGGTGCGCAACATCAGGAACCACGTCAGGCCCAACCAGAAGGTGGTCCTACAGGTACTGCGGACAGACCCGGGCAAGGGCCAGGTGGACCTGAGCCTGAGACGGGTGAGCAGAGACGATAAGAGGAAAAAGCTAGAGTCCTGGAAGAAGGCCAGGAAAGCAGAGACCCTCCTAGCCCAGGCGGCCCAGGAGTTGGGCGCTGGAGTCCCAGAGCTATACGGCTCCGCGGGCGTGAAACTCGTGGAGGCCTACGGCAGCCTTTACGAGGGCTTAGAGGTGGCATCAAAGAGGGGCGTGGACGCCCTGAAGGAGGCGGGCGTGGACGCCAAGACTGCCAAGGTTCTCAGTGCCATAGCCCAGGACAAGATAATCATCAAGGGCGTGACGGTGCAGGGGGTCTTCGAGGCCACGGCCATGTCCAGCAGCGGCGTACTGGACATAAAGGACGCCTTCATGAAGTCGGAGGAGGTGGCCCAGGAGAACGAGGCAACCGTCAAGATATACACCCTAGGGGCCCCCAAGTACAGGATAGAGCTGACCGCTGAGGACTACAAGAAGGCGGAGCAGGCCCTGGACCAGGTGGTCAAGTTCACCCAACAGGCGTGGACAGGGTTCGAGGGCACAATCAGCTTCACCCGCGAGTAGAACCAAGATGGTATGGCTTCTCAGGCGCTGCACAAGGTGCCGCGGCTACACATTGAAGGAGACTTGCCCGAGCTGCGGAGGCGAGGCGGTGCCACCCCACCCGGCCAAGTTCTCCATGGACGACAAGTACAGGAAGTACAAGCTCCTCATGAGGCGCATGGCCTCTGAGAAGACTGATGAAACATAAACACGCGTCCCATTGCCGGTCTGATCGTCTTCCAGTGGAAAGGCTTTTTATCGGATCAATCACCTTTCATTTTCGATCACCATGACCAAGACTTATGTTCGCATATATGGGCCGCCCCTACTGAAGGCCATTAAAGCGCTGGAGGGGGTCGCTGTCGAGATGTCCAAGGCCACCGAGGTCAAGTTCAGTCACAAGTGTGTGCCTTACCCGACCAGGACGCAGACTGACAAGAGGGACTGGGACAACTACCTGAAGAACCTGTCCCAGACCTACACTGACTGTTACGAGCCCCAGAAGATCATCAGCGACGCAAGCATGACTCTGGGGGACTATGACTTCGTGTTCGAGTGGACCTCCAAGCCCTCCATGAAGAAGGTCCAGGACCTCATCGAGAAGGTCGATAAATCTTTGACCGGCTTGGGCGTCCACTACACCATGACCACTGAGTAAGCCGCGTCTTTTTCAGGCTCTCAAAATTTTCATTTTTTAAAGGAAAAAGGAAAAATAGAATAGGTGCTTCTAGTTCTTCTCCTCGGCTTCCATCTCTTGGCCAGTGGACTCGGATGCGGCCAGGGCTCTTCTCTCCCGGACCTCCTCGTAGACGATGAAGGCGGGCATGATCACCCAGAGGGCGATCATGACCCAGAACAGGATCGTGTCCCAATCCATTACTCTGCCGCCTCCTTCTTGCCACCGCCCAGGGCGCGGAACATCCCCGATATACCGCTGCTGGCGCCTCGTGCCTTAGGTGCGCCTCTCCAGTCCACCTTGACTTCCTCCTTCACCATCTGGGAGTAGTTGATACCGGGGATGTACAGCAGCTTCTCCGGGATCAGTCCGTTGGGACGGAACATGATGACCAGGAGGAGCAGCACCCCCAGCAGGACGCTCTCGAAGTAGGCCACTGGGAAGAAGAAGAGGGACTCGATGAGCCACTTCTGCACGATGATGATGCGGCGCATGGCGACGATTAGGGCGCAGCCCAGGAAGGTCCCGGCGTTGTTCCCGGGTCCTCCGAGGATGAGCATCAGCCAGGGCCAGTAGGTCCAGAAGGCTCGCTGGTAGTTGGCCTCCACCACGTAGCTGAAGTAGAAGGCTAGGAGCGTGCCAGAGATGGCTGTGACGCCGCTGGCGAACATGAGGATGTTCCTCCTGATGCCGATGACGTTCTTGCCTACGCTGCTCACCGTCACCTCGTTCTCGCGGATGGCCCTCATGAGCCTACCGTAGGGGCTGTTCAGCATCGTCCTGAATATGAAGAAGCTTACAAGCCCCAGGAACAGGGCGATGACGGCCGTCACCACAGTGCGGTCGCCCGGGTACCACCTAAATATGTCCGGTATGAATACCCCTAACGTTCCACCGCTTATTGCAGGTATATTTCTTCCGAAGATCTGGGCCGCGTCGGCCATGGTGATGAGCACTATCATCAGGTAGGTCGCCCTGAGCCTGATGGCCGGCAGGGCGATGAGCCACCCCATGACTGCGCCAAGGACCATGCTGACGGCTATGCTGAACAGCAGCATACTTATACCCAGAACAGGCTTTGTGGCGAGGTACTTGTTGGTGACGTCCACGTTGTAGAAGTTGTTGTAGACCCAGTCCCAGTCGGTAGCCCAAGTCCGCAGCTGCACGCCTGCGCCCCCCACCAGCGTGAATATCAGCCTCATGGTGAGGGCGCTAACGGTGAAGCCGCCCACGATAACCTGTACGGCGCACCCCATATTGGGGATGCCCGCGTTGCCGTACTGGAAGTTGAGGGCCATGGCGACAATGACGAAAAGGCCGAAGTACATGGCGATGTCGACTATGAGCCTGGATGACCCGGTGATCGCTGACACGTTGCTAGTTAACAGTCCGAAAGCTATGTCTTGCAGCATCATCATACCTCCTTCATCAACCCTATGGATTTCAGCATCTTCCCGCCCGTCTCGGTGGCCTTGAACTTGTTGTAGACCCCCTGCAGTCCTTCAGGTTCGATGAGAAGAACCGCGACTAGGAAGATCATGGGTATCAGGGGCCTGTACTCGCCGACCCAGACGCCTATTATCTGCTGGCCCCAGGTGGTGAGCATGACCTCGGAGAGGCCCACTAGGAACCCTCCTACGACCGCTCCGTACACGCTCTCGAAGCCTCCCAGCAGACTACCGGCCATGATGCTTGTGATGATCATGGCGCCGGACGATGGGGTGCTCTGGAACCACAGGGGTATCATGGCGCCGGCCAGGCAGGCGAGGCCGCCTGTAAGGAACCAGCTGAATATCTGTACCTGGTTGATGTTAATGCCCAGAACTGACGCTAGTTCAGGGTCCTCCGCTGTCGCCCTCATGGCTACTCCGATCTTTGTTCTCGTCAGCATGTAGTGCAGGAGCAGTACGCTGGTAATCGTAAGCCCCATTGAGACAATGAAGATTCCTGGGAAGTCTCCAATCTTGAAGTCATACTCCTTGAGCATGAAGACCTGGGTGTATGTGCTGTACCTGAGGAGAAGCCAGTATGCGTAGATCTGAATCATTGCGCCTAGGAAGATCTGTATAGCCAGCGTCGAGATTGTGAGGACGATGGCTCCTCCACCCATCCGTGTTAGAACGTTGATAACCAGCATGTAGATGATGACGCTGATGATGCCGCCGACGAGGAAAGCAACCGGGTAGCCGATGTAGGGGCTGAAGCCCAGTATCTTAGAGAACGTGAAGCTGACGTATATGCCGACTCCAGCGTATGTTCCATGTGCGAAGTTGGGTACCTTCGCCGTCAGGTATGTCAGAGTAAAGCCGATACTTAGAAGCGTTAGCTCAGAAGCGTAGATTAACGCATTCAACCATATTGCAGGGATTAACATGTTAACCCACATGCGTTGTCACTTATAACTTAATAATACTTTTCATGATACCAGTGACGCGTTTGGTTAAAGGGATTAAAATATGGGTTTTTGGGCTAAAAAAACCATATTCGTAGGGAGTGTGACCATTACGGCTCCGAAATAGGGCTAATGTAAATAAGAGCATGTAAAAATCTTATATATTGTAAGTGAAGAATGTACAATCTGCGACAACCAATAGGTGAAGCAAAACTTGGAAATGAAAGGTAACACTCTAGCAATAGTGCTTCTAGTCGTAGGACTTGTAGTCGGTGGAGGCGTCGGATACTTCGCCGCACCCAAGGAGACAGCTCCCGGTGAGACCATCACCGTGACGGTGGAGAAGGCGCCCCTAACTGGAAAGACAGTCCGAATAGGATACATTAGCTCCACGACCACAGGTATGGAAACAGCTGTACCCCACGTACAAGAGATGATGGTACCAGACTATAACGAATACGCAGCAAAGCTTGGGTATGACGTGGATTTCGAGTATCTGATTGACGACGCCACGGGTCAGGCCGCGGTCCACCTTGAGAAGGTCCAGGGATTCAAGTCCATGGACATCAACATCTACATAGGTGGCGGCTGGTCTAGCCAGGCGTCTGCAGCCCTCAGCTACACGAACGACAACAACATGCTCATGTGGAGCAGCAGCTCTACGAGCCCCCTGCTTGCTATTCCTGACGACAACCTCTACAGGATGTGCCCAGACGATACCATACAGGCTCCTGCCATCAGCAGGATGATCCAGAGCATGGGCGTCAAGTACCTCATAGTAATACAGCGTGGTGACGCCTGGGCTGACGGTATCTGGAACTTCATGGCACCCCACTTCGAAGCGAACGGCGGCGTGATTCTGGAGAGGATCAGGTACGCCGGTGAGGCCACGGAGTTCGCCAACTACCTGCAGTCGGCAGAGGACAAGTTGGCCCCCGCTATAGCCCAATACGGTGTTGACAAGTGCGGTATAGACATCATCAGCTTCGAGGAGTCCGTGACCATGGTCACTCAGGCCCAGGACTTCCCGGCCGTTTACAGTGTTAAATGGTTCGGTAGTGACGGCACGTCACTTACACAGCAGATGATCGACGACGCTCCTACACAATCCTCACACCTCCACATCTACAGTACATTGGCTGCTCCCGCGGAGTCGGCAAAGTTCAAGGCCCTCTACGAGGATTACTTTGCGCTACTCGCTCGGCCTTATAGCTACTATCAGGCTTGTGCCTACGACATCGGCTGGGTTCTGGCCGAGACCATACTGGAGGCCCAGTCAACAGATGCAGACGACATCATCCCACTACAGGCCACAACCTGCTTCAACAGCTTTGGAGCAAGCGGCTGGAATCTGCTGAACGCGGCTGGCGACAGAGGCGGATCCAACTACCAGATCTGGGGCTATGGTGACATAGGCTCAGGTGTGCAGAATGTGGTATATGGTATGTATGACGCCACCACGGACTCGGTGTCATGGAACACCGTGTATCTGGGATTCGCACCTACACCAAGGTAAAGAAAGCACTATAATACCCCTTTTTCTTCTTTTTATCAAATATAACGATACGGTGGAGACCACCTCAGGTCAAAAAGAAAACATGTGCAGAAAAAACAACCTCATTGTGCATTGTTAATATTTTTTCATCTATTTTACAAATTTAATGCAAAAATAGACTTTATTGGGCACTTGTCCGGGACAAGCTTGAAAAATTATATAAACAGACTCTGCACGCTATATGGATAGTTGATGCCGACATGTCGGAAATACTAGTGATAGATGACGTATACAAGTACTTCGGCAAGTTCGCAGCGAACGACGGCGTAAGCTTCAGCCTCAAGGAGGGGGGCATCTACCTTCTGGTGGGCCCCAACGGGTGCGGAAAGTCCACGCTGGTGAACTGCGTCACAGGGATATTCGCCCCTGAGAAGGGTCACATATACTACAGGGACGCTGACATCACCGGCGAGGAGATGTACAAGATCGCGAGGAGAGGACTCGTACGCACGTTCCAGATCGCTTCACCGTTCCTCAGGCTCACGACCCTGGAGAACATGCTGGTCGCGCTGCCGGAGAACGCAGGCGAGAACATCGCCTTGTCCCTATTCAAGCCCACGTGGATCGACAGCGAGGTAAGCGCGGTGAGGCGCGCCGCCGAGCTTCTTAAAGTCCTGGGCCTTAGACACGTCTGGAACAAGCCCGCCAACACTCTGAGCGGTGGCGAGCTGAAGCTACTGGAAATCGGGCGCGCCCTCATGTCTGGCGCCGAGACCATCCTTCTGGACGAGCCCGTGGGCAGCATCGACCCGGTGCTCTGCCACCAGATCTTCAGCCACGTGCTGAGGCTGCGCGACGAGTTGGGCATCACTTTCCTGGTCATCGAGCACAGACTTGAGGTAGCCGCCCAGTACGCGGACCACGTGTTCGCCATGGACTTGGGTAAGCTGGTCACCGAGGGCACCGCCGAGGAGGTCTTCGAGGACGAGCGGGTTATCAAGGCGTATCTAGGTGAGTGAGATGAGCAGCAAGTACATTTTAGAGACCAAGGGTCTTAACGTGGGGTACGGCCCCATCCACGTGATCTACGACCTTGACTTCAAGGTACCCCACGGGGAGGTCACCATCATCGTCGGCCCCAACGGCGTCGGTAAGACCACCCTGCTGAAGGCCATCATGGGGCTCTGCACCGTGTACAGCGGAGAGATCGTCTTCGATGGTAAGGTCATCAACAAGCTGCCCGCATATGAGCGCACCAAGATGGGCATCGGGTACATGCCTCAGGTGGGTAACATCTTCAGCAGGCTCAGCGTCGCTGAGAACCTAAAGATGGCTGCATACACCCAGACGGACTCCTCCGTTATACAGGATAAGCTGGAGTTCGTGTTCAGCCTGTTCCCTAGGCTCAGGGACTTCATGCCCAGGCCCGCCGGCACCCTGAGCGGCGGCGAACGCCAGATGCTGGCCGAGGGGATGGTGCTCATGAGAGACCCCAAGATCATGATGGTGGACGAGCCCACGGCCGGGCTGATGCCTAAGCTGGTGAACGACGTCATGAGGCAGCTGGAGCAGATGGCCGAGGACACCGGCCTACCCATCGTGCTGGTGGAGCAGCGCGCCAGGCGCGCCCTCGCCGCAGGCGACTGGAGCTACTTGATGCGCGGAGGCAGGTTCACCTACGAGGGTAGGGCGGATGAGCTGCTGAACCACCCGCTGCTGAACGAGATGTACCTGGGCGCCGTAGAGGCCAAGGACCTGAAGACGGTCAGGGAGTAGCGTCCCCCAGTTTTTTAACTTCATTTTCTTGTCTGAGCAGCTTCCACGTATCCCATGTGACCGTGGCTGGGTAATACGTGAACTTCTTCCAGGCTCTCGGCTCTGGTGGTTGCTCTCGTGTTCTGTATTACTGGTGGATAATGGTTTAATCCCCAGGTCCTCAGGTTCACTTGATCTATTTTGGCTGCTGGCGTGAGGCCGAAAGGGGCTGCAGGGTTAGATCTGACCAGGTTCAGCCTCGCGTCCTTCATGCACGACCTCTTCCTGGCCTACGTGGAGGTGACCTCCGGCATCGTGCCGGCGGCCAGGTTCAAGACCCTGACCGGGTTGATGAGGGACACCCTGTACAGGGTGTCCGGGGTGCCCGTGATGAGCTTCATCAGGACCCACGACGTGGAGGGGACCCTGGACAGTTACTGCGGGTTCCTGGAGGAGGCGGGGCTGGCGGTGAAGGCCACCGTGGTGATGGAGGGCTACGGCCAGTACAGGTTCAACCTCAGGGACTGCGTGTTCGGGGCCAGCTGCCGCCGCCTGGTCTCGGGGCCCTTCCTGTGCCCCTTCGCGGTGTACGCGGCGTTCCTGACGGAGGAGGCCAGTGGCAGGAGGGTGGGCCTGGAGCAAAGTGAGAAGACTCTGGTGGGGTCTAGGACCATGATTCTTGTGGGTGGCAAGGGGCTTCCGCAGCAGAAGATGAAGGTGCAGGTGTAGCCTGAAAACGTACTATAGGATTTAGATTATGGGCTGGTTTGGCTGTGCTGGGCCTCGGCCTCGTTGGGGCGGGCACCATTATTATGAAAATAATAAAATAATTCTCCATTATATGGTACCCCCCTACCTTTTTTGCACATCAGGTCTCCGCTGCGCCGTGCCTGTGTTGAATGTGCCGTGTTTCTGTGTGGAATGGACGGTGTTTTTGCATAGAATGGGATCGCATCGGACCGGTTCCGTGACTCCTTTTGGCGCGGGGCACCTGTTTCCGGTTTTTCTTGCTCTACCCCCTCCCCCCTCTCTGGGGCTTCTGCGCTGGCGTGGTGCGTGTATCGTTTCGCTGGGTGTCTTAGACCCTCCTAGAGGGTATTAGGCGGAAAAAAATTCCATGTTTTATTCCGTGATATTCTTCATAGTGTTTCACCAGGCTTCCATGGTGAGTATGATCC
>JBDRQD010000063.1:0-12745 GCA_043826455.1 Candidatus Bathyarchaeota archaeon | reverse complement strand
GGGGGGATGACATCTTGATGATAAGACAAGGAATCATATAAATCTCTAACGATATTTTTCACTAAGCAGAAGGGTAAAACACAAAAAACCTTCATTAAGAGTTACCTGTTTCCCCCTCATAAGGTGGGTCACATGCGGTTCATCAAGGCCACGCAGAGCCTGTGCCCAGAGTGCCTGAACGTGGTGCCGGCAACCATCTACGAGGAGGACGGCAGGGTACTCATGTCCAAGAGCTGCCCCACCCACGGAGACTATGAGGAGATCTACTGGGGCGACTATGCTCAGTACAGGCGGGCCGAGTCCTACGGGCACATGGGCACGCTGATGAGTAACCCTAGGACTGAGGAGAAGAAGGGGTGCCCCCACGACTGCGGCGTCTGCCCCAACCACAAGTCCACCACAGCCCTGGGCATCATCGACGTCACAAACAGGTGCAACCTCAGGTGCCCCATATGCTTCGCACACTCCGGGACGGCCGGATACCTGTACGAGCCCACCTTCCAGCAGATCAGAGGCATGATGGAGAACCTCATGGCCAACGACCCCGTGTGGACCCCCGCCCTCCAGCTCAGCGGCGGCGAACCCACGGTTAGGGGGGACCTGCCCGAGCTGGTCGAGCTAGCAAAGGAGATGGGTTTCGTCCACGTGGAGGTCAACTCCAACGGGATAAGGATGGCTGAGAGCCCTGAGTACTGCAGGGAGCTGAAGAGGGCGGGCGTGGACACGGTGTACCTCCAGTTCGACGGCGTAACCCCCGAGCCCTACATCATGGCCCGGGGCTTCAACCTGCTGCCCATCAAGCTTAGGGCGATAGAGAACCTGAAGAACGCGGATTTCTTCAGCATAGTCCTCGTGCCGGTTGTGATTAACGGTGTCAATGAGGGCCAGATAGGGGACATCATCCGGTTCGCCGTAGATAACAGGGACTGCGTCAGGGCTGTGAACTTCCAGCCCGTCAGCGTGACCGGCAGGATAAACCGTGAGAACCGGGAGTCCATGAGGATAACCATCCCCGAGATCATGAAACAAACGGAAACCCAGACAGGGGGCCTCATCAAGGAGAGCGACTGGTACCCGGTGCCCTCAGTCAAGCCCCTCACAGACTTCCTCAGCGCCATGAAGGAGGAACGCTTCGTGGACTTCTGCGCCCACCCCCACTGCGGCATGGGGATGTACCTCTTCATGGACGGAGACAAGGTCCAGCCCATAACGAGGCTAGTGGATGTAGACAAGGCGCTGGAAGCCTTCACGCGCGCAAACGAGAAACTGGAGAAGGGCGACGAGATGCTCGGAAAACTGGAGCTCACGGCCAGCCTGCTGAGAAACATCAGGTTCAGGGCCCTCTCAAAGTACGTGAGCGACGTGATCCTCCACAGCGACTACCTGAGCCTCAACAGGATGCACCACCAGATGGTCCTAGTGAGCACCATGCACTTCATGGATCCCTACAACTTCGACCTGGACCGGGTTCAGCGGTGCGTCATCCATTACGCGACACCCGACGGACGGATCATACCCTTCTGCGCCATGAACAACATCCACAGGGAGTCGGTGGAGAAGATGTACGCCCAGCCCATAACGAAAGACAACCTAACGCCTCTATACGACGTCAAAGCTCTAACCAGAAGGATACTTGAGGAGGAGAAGGAGAGCGAGGACACGTGGTTCTTGGACTACGTGGAGCCGACGATGATTAGGGATCCAGGGTAGCCGGAGACCCATTTTTCAACCACTTTTTACACGAAAAAGGTCTAGGTAGATGAGCCTAAAATATGCGTTGAAGATGCTATATCTTCAACACTGCGCCCCTGTCGGCGCTGGTCACAAGCTTAGCGTACCTGGCCAGGTACCCCTTGGTGACCTTGGGAGCCCTGGGCTTCCACTTAGCCTTTCTAAGCTTCAACTCCTCATCGGAGACTTCCAGGTGTAACCGCCTCTCAGGCACGTTGATGCTGATCCTGTCCCCATCCTCGACGAGGGCGATGGGTCCACCAACCGCGGCCTCGGGTGAGATGTGGCCGATGCAGGGGCCTCTGCTTGCGCCGCTGAACCTGCCGTCCGTGAGTATGGCCACCCTATCTAAACCGTAGCCCACGATGGCGCTGGTGGCCGCCAGCATTTCCCTCATACCCGGCCCACCCTTGGGCCCCTCGTACCTGATGATGAGAATGTCCCCGTTCTTAACCCTGCCACCGTGGATGGCCTCCAGGGCGTCAGCCTCGTCGTCGAAGCACCTAGCTGTGCCCATGAACACCCACATGGCGGGGTCGATGGCGGCCATCTTAGCCACACCGTAGTTGGGGGCCAGGTTACCCTTCATTATAGCTATGCCACCCGTCTCGTGTACGGGGTTGTCCAAGGGCCGTATGATCATCCTGTCGTACACCTTCACGCCCTTGAGGTTCTCCTTCAGCGATTTACCTGTGGCAGTCGCCACGCCTGTATCCAGCCTACCCTCCAAAGTCTTCATGACGCCGGGGATGCCCCCCGCGGCGTGCAGGTCAACTATCTTGAGAGGCCCCGCAGGCGCCATGTTGCACAGGTGGGGCGTCTTCTTGCCTATCTCGTCGAAGAGCTCTAAGGGCAGGTCGAGGCTGCACTCCTCGGCCACGGCCTTGAGGTGCAGCACCGTGTTAGTGGAGCCCCCCAGGGCCATGTCCACGGTTATGGCGTTCCTGAAGGCGGCCTCGGACATGATCTTCCTAGGCGTTATACCCTTCTTCAGCAGCTCCATCACCTTCAGCCCGGCCTCGTAGGCCAGCCTCATGCGCTCCATACCCATGGCCGGCGTCGTGGCCATGTACGGCAGGGTCATCCCGATAGCCTCCGTGAGGCACTGCATGGTCATGGCCGTGAACATGCCGCTGCACGCCCCTGGGCCGCAGCATATGTCCTCAAGGTACTTGGCCTCCTCCTGGCTCATCTTGCCGCTGACGGTGAGGGCCGCGGCCTCGAACAGCTCCTGGACCGTGATCTTCTTACCCTCGAAGTGGCCCCACACGGGGCACCCGGGCTCCATGGGGCCTCCGAGCACGAAGATGGTGGGGATGTCGACGCGGGCGGCCGCCATGAGCATGCCGGGGTCGATCTTGTCACACGTGGTTATGCACACCATGGCGTCGAAGCCATGGCTCTCCACCATGATCTCCACGCTGTCCGCGATGACCTCCCTGCTGGGGAGGCTCATCTTCATGCCCTCATGGCCCATGACGATGCCGTCGCAGACCGCGATGGTGTTGAACTCCCTGGCCACGCCCCCCGCGGCGTGGACGCCTAGCTTAACCTGCTCGGCGAGCCTGTCCAAGTGCACGTGGCCCGGGTTGATCTCGGTGAAACTATTAGCTATGGCCACCAGGGGCTTCTTCATATCCTCTTCAACCACGCCCGTGCCCTTCAGTAGACTCCTGTGGCTCAGGCGATCGAGTCCATCATACACCTTGCTTGAACGGTGACGGGGATTAACACTCATACCGTGGACACAGTTTTCAGCAGATATAATGTTTACCTGAGCCGAGTTTGAGAGCTGCCTTGCGTCCAATTCAGGCGTTTAAGCCCCGTTTAGCGTCTTGGACGTGAACCACGTCCATGCGAAAAGCAGTTGGTTTTATACCCGGAGCCTAGGTGACACCAACGGTGCTAAAACATGGTCCTCACAACAAAATTTTTTGCCTTTAACAGTAAACCCTATCGCGGTTCGTTCTTATACCTTTAATAAATATACCTTCAAGATTTTGGACACTTTCCGCGTCCAACGGCTCCGAGGTCGCAGCCTCCCGGGTCTGCATCAACATTATTAGCCAGAAAGCGACATTGAACGCGATGTTCACCCGATGCCCTCCCGAGGAGACATGGAAGGTTGAGACCCTGTTCAAGGGCATGAGGTATAATCTGGCCGTGGGGTCAATACTATCCGGGGGCACAGCCTCGCCCGTCTGGGTTGACGACGTGGACAGCCCGAGGGCGGGTGTTACCTGGTCTGGTTCCAGGGTCTACGTTGCAGGCGAAGTCAGTGGTGATCTATTCAGCAGCCTTGCAGAGACAATAGCGTGGAGGGCAGGGGCGAGAGACTCCGGCGTCTCCGTGGTCTACCTCGAGCCCGGACATGACGATGACCGTTTCTTGGAGCTGGAAGGCTTCAGGGCGACTACCCGAAAAAGGAACTACTACGAGGTAGACGCCGCCAAACATGACTGGGGAGCCGAGCCGCCGCAGGGCTACACCATACACATGGTCGACAGGAACCTCCTGTCACTGAGCCTGAAGAACACTGAACGCGTAATCGAAGAAATGAGGTCCGAGAGGCCAACAGCTGAGGCTTTTCTGGAGAAGAGCTTCGGCTTCTGCGCAGTGGCGGGCGGAGAGATAGCCGGCTGGTGCATGTCCGAGTACAACACAGGCGACAGGTTCGAGATAGGCATCGAGACAGCGGAAAAGCATAGGCGGAAAGGCCTAGCACTCCAGACAGCAAAGGCCACTATCAGCTACGGCGTGGCCCAGGGCTACAGGCTTGTCGGGTGGCACTGCTGGACCGATAACACGGAGTCCAATAAACTGGCCCAGGCCCTGGGCTTCAGCCACGTGTGCGAGTACCCCGCCTACGTGTTGAGGAGAACCGCGTCAACCACTTGACGCCTGCTGATGTATAGGCTCTTCACACACTATTTTTCCGCTCGTCTACCCTAGGGGAAACCACGATGAAAACGTTGGCTCCGCGGCAGTTTTTTCAGGTCCGAGAAGAACAGTGTAACGGTGAGTAGGATGTCGCTCCGATTCGTCAAGGATGAGGCCGTCTCAGAGACTGGCATGGTCACAGCTTCGATCCCCGAGGCCGCGGAGGCTGGGCTGAAGCTGCTGAGAACCGGGGGAAACGCGTTCGACGCGGCAGTGGCTGTGGGCTTCTGCAACACCGTGCTGGAGCCCTATCTGGCCTGCCTCGGCGGGCTGGGCTTCATGGTGGCATACAGCTCACAGGAGGACCGGGTGATGTCCATTGACTTTAACACGAGGGCGCCAAAAGCGGCTCGCCCCGACATGTTCAAGGTGTTGGGCGAGAGCCCCGCCGGTGGGACCCGCATCTTCGAGGTCGAGGGCAAAGAGAACAGCGTGGGTGGAAAAGCGGTCACAGTGCCCGCGGCTTGTGCAGGTTTCGTCAAGGCCCACGAGCTGTACGGCTCAAAGCCGTTGAGAGAGGTGGTGGCCCCAGCCGTGTCCCTGGCCAAGGGCGGCTTCACATTGGGCTGGGACCAAGCCTTGACTCACGGAGTTCTGGCGAGGGAGTCGAGGAGATGCGCAGTCATAGATGATATTTGGAGCCCGGGAGGCTACCCTGCAGCGCCTGGAACAAGGATAGTTCAGCCTGACCTGGCTCGGCTTCTCACGAAGGTGGGCGAAGAGGGGCGAAGCGCTATATACGAAGGCGAGGTCGCCAAGAAGATCGAGGAAACTGTAGCCTTGGCGGGGGGCGTCTTGGACGCCGAGGACCTAGCATCCTACGATCCCACAGTTAGAGAACCGATCACTGTCAAGTACGGAGAATACGAGGTCAGCACCACTAACACGCCCAGCGGCGGAGTGACCATCCTGGAGACCCTCAAGGTACTGGACAGGTTTGAGGTCTCCTCCCTGGTGCACAACTCCGGCGAGTACCTCCACCTGCTGATCGAGGCTTCCCGCCACGCCTTCGCGGACAGGTACAGCCTTCTCGGGGACTGGGACCATGCCGAGGTGCCGCTCAAGGAAACGCTCTGTGACGCGTACGCAGAAAAACTGTCATTATTGATCGATGAGGGCTCCACGTCCTTCTACAGAGGCGACAGTGAGCCCTGGGTTATGTACCTGGGTGCGCCCATCCACGATCCCGGTGATGATCACTCAGCGCAGGGCGACACCACCCACCTCAACGTAGTTGACAGGGACGGCAACGCGGTAGCCTGCACCCACACGCCTGGGTTCCAGGTAGGCCTCGTACCTCAAGGAACCGGCCTTCACCTGGCCACAGCCATGGGCTGGTTCGTCCCAAAGCCAGGTTACCCCAACAGCGTGGCGCCCTGGAAGAGGCCCCTCATGAACATGGGGCCCCTAATCGTCACCGAGGACGGCGCCCCAGTCCTGCTTGCGGGAGCACCGGGCTCCCGGCGCATCATATGCAGGAACCTACAGGTAGCTCTCAACTCGCTGGAGTTTGGCATGGGGCCCCAGGAGGCCGTCGCCGCAGCCACGGTGGACTCCAGCGGGGCGGAGACACTCGTGGATTCACGTATCCCATCAGATTCCATCAAACACCTGGCATCACTGGGGCACAGAGTTAAGGTCGTAGAGGAGGGGCCTGGGTTGTCAGCCTTCGCCCGGCCATCAGCAATAAAAATTGATCGCGGCACCGGACTAATCCGAGGAGGCGTGGATCTCTTCAGGCGGTCAAAGGCAGTGGGCCTATGAGAAATGTGTGTGGGGTTACCACCTGTTTCTGTGAACCCGCTCAGGGTTATAGTTCTGCCGAGGCGGCTTCTGCTCCTCAGGGTAGCCGACGGACACTATGCCCAGCGGGGTAACGTGGCTGGGTATACCCAGCAGCTTCCTGGTGTCATCTATGAGCTGCTTTGACGGGTGGACCCCCAGCCAGACGGCGCCCAGCCCCAGAGCGTTGACAGCTATTAGTATATTCTCCGTGGCGGCAGAACAGTCATGTAACCAGAAGTCGGTCTCCTGCACCGTGTTGTCGCCGCAGACGACGATACCCACAGCGGCCTGAGCCAGCATCTTGCTGTACTGGTGGTACTCGGGTATCTTGTTCAAGGTCGCCCTGTCCCTGATGACTATGAAGTGCCACGGCTGCCTGTTGTGGGCGGAGGGCGCCGCCATGGCGGCCTCCAGCAGCTTCTTGACGGTCTCGTCGCTAACAGGCTTGTCAGCGTACTTCCTTATGCTTCTCCTGGTCATTATGGCTTCGAGTGCTTCCAACTTCATCACTTCAACAGGCTCTCCGCTTCGGCGAGTATAACCTTTGCCCGGTCGATGGCCTTCAGCCTATCCATCCTCCGGGCCTTCTCTTCCTCCAGCCTCCTCCGCTGCCCCAAGATCATGTCTTTAACGGCCTCAGGAGCCGGTCCACCGGGCAGGCTTCTCCTCTTAACGTTGCTGATGGGGTCCAGTGCCTCCAGCAACTCCTCCGCCGGGACCTTGAAGGGTTTACCAACTATTTTCATTGACGCTTTCTCCACCATCTCCGGCGATATACCCTCAGCCCTGATGCCGTCATTGATGGCTTCTAGCGTCACCTCAACCACAATATCATGGGCCTGCCTGAAGCCCAGCCCGTGGAGCCTCACCAGGGTGTCCGCCAGCTCCGTCATGGTGGAGTAGCCCTCCCTGAGTCTCATCATCATGTTCTCCTTCATGGGGGTGAGCGTCTCCACGAGGCCCGCCATGACTCTCGTCGCCCCCACGGCTGTGTCCAGGGAGACGGGCTCCAGCATGACACGGTCCACTATGTTAGTGTAGGCCGTCCCCTTCATGCTGGCCACCACCGCAACCATGTCGCCCAGGGCCTCAGCCGCGTAGCTCTTCACCTGCTCAAGGATGAGGGGGTTCTTCTTCTGAGGCATTATGCTGCTGGTCCCCGCGTAGGCCTCGTCGAAGTCCAAGAGCCTGTACTCGTCGCTGCTCCAGATCTGGAAGTCCTCGGCCAGCCTGCTCAGGTTGCTCATGTGGATGGCAACGGCGGCTGACAGCTCCATGAAGTAGTCGATGGCGGCGACGGCGTCCTGGGTGTTCTCCACTAGGCCCGGGAACCCCAGGAGCTCCATGACCCTGTGCCTGTCGATGCTCCACCCGGTCCCAGCGAAGGCGGATGCCCCCATGGGGGATAGGTCCGTGCACCTGTAGACTCCCTCAAGCCGGTCAACTGTCCTACACGCCGCCTCCACGTGAGCCATGATGTAGTGGGCCAGGGTCACGGGCTGGGCCTGCCTCCAGTGGGTGTACCCGGGCATGTAGGACTCCAGGTTTGCCTCAGCTGCCTCGATGAGCCGCTCCCTGAACTCTATCACTGCGCCTATCAGCCTCTCAGCCTGATCTCTGTAGTAGAGCCTCCTCTGGGTGTGGCCCAGGTCGTTCCTACTCCGAGCTGTATGCATCTTGCCCCCCACCTCACCGACCTCATTGATGAGAGCGGTCTCCGTGGACATGTAGACCGTGAGCCTGGGGTCCTCCTCTGCCAATTTCTCGACCACATCCAGTCCTCTAAGTATGGTGGCAGCCTCTACCTCAGTGATAATTCCTTGCTCCTGAAGCATCACAACGTGGGCCCTGTGTATCCACATCTGGCAGTAGTAGGAGGCCACGTCGAAGCTCTTAGGATGGGCTCTCCAAGCGTTAAGCTCCTGGATCTCGGGCGCGCTCTGCTTACTGGCGCGTCCGAACCTCTCCCAGTCCGGCTTCTCACCTTCAACCATTTAAACCACGTAGGATAGATACCTCAACGGGTATTTAGAGGGTCGGAGAACCGCGGCATGAGTGAAGAACCCCGTAAGGCCCTGATCAGGGACAGGTACGACGAGCTTGGGGCCAGGCTGTACGACCTCAGGTACGGCGAAGAGCAGAGAGCCAAGTACCGGGAGGCTCTGAACCTCGTGGAGGTTGAGCCGTGGCAGACCGCGCTGGACAACGGGTGTGGTACCGGGCTATTCCTTGAGGAGCTGGACTCCTATGTTGTTGGCCTGGACCTCTCACCAGCTTTGCTCGGCGAGGCTAGAATACGTGCAATGTTCAAGGAAAAGGTCCATCTTGTGAACGGAGACTCCGAGAGCCTGCCACTACGAGACGGAGCCCTAGACATTACTTTCAGTTTCACAGTTCTCCAGAACTTACCCCACCCCGAGAAGATGCTGGCGGAGTCCAGGAGAGCCGCCTCTAAGAGGGCGAAACACGTAGTGACCGTCCACAGGAAGACCATGACCCTGGATGAGCTCAGAGCCTTGATAGAAAAATCAAGTCTAAAACTAGCAAGAATAACTGACACCGAAAACACAAACGACTGGATAGCCTTAGCTGAGTGACTCAGCAAAATAACCTTGAAAAAGGGCAGGTTTCAGAAAGCTTTTATATGATGCTCTAATGCACTATTCATTACTTCAGAAACGGTGTACTAGTTTGGAGCCACGCAAGAAACCATTGAACGTTCTGATAAAGGCAGTCGGAAGTAACGTAGCAGTAGCCCTCAAGGGAAGAGGCGAGTACTGGGGAAAGATGACCAGGGCCGACGGCTACATGAACATGATGCTCAAGGGAGCCAAGGAGTACGACGACGGCGGCCTCTTAGCGTCATATGGAGACGTGTTCATTAGGGGAAACAACATCCTATACATATGTATAGAGCCTACAGTGCCCCCGCCGGGAGAGTAAGCTCCCAAATCAGTTTATAACACATCGATTCTCTATTCAGCTAGGTGTCACTGGGCTTGAGGATCATCGTAGCCGTCACGGGGGCTAGCGGAACTATATACGCTGTAAGGCTGCTCAAGGCTTGCCGCGACCTGGGCATCGAGACTCACCTGATCGTCACAGAGGCAGCCGAGAAGGTGGCAGGCCACGAGATCGGCGGCACCTCGAAGCTCCTAGAACTGGCTGACCGTAGCTATGATCCGGACGCGCTGGAGGCGCCCATAGCCAGCGGTAGCTTCAGGGTGGACGCCATGGTCGTCATACCTGCCTCCATGAAGACCATTGGCGCCCTAGCCAACGGGTACGTACCCAACCTGGTCACCCGAGCCGCGGACGTCCACCTCAAGGAGAGGAGGCCCCTCATTCTGGTCCCGAGGGAGACGCCCCTCCACGCCATCCACCTCGAGAACATGGCCAAGCTCAGCAAAGCAGGGGCTGTTATTCTCCCAGCCATGCCCGCCTTCTACCATAAGCCGGAGACCATTGAGGATGTCGCTGACTTCATAGTCGGCAAGGTGCTGGACCAGCTCAACGTGGCCAACGAGCTTTACAGGCGCTGGGGCTCCGGCTAAGCCTCAGCCCTCAGCTCCCTCATGAACTCCTCAAGGTACTCCAGCATGTACCTGTGCCTATCCTCAGCCAATACGCGGGCCTCATCCGTGAAGAGAAGGTCCTTCAATGTGAGGAGCTTCTCGTGGAAGTGCTCGATGAACTCCTCCACGGGCCTCATTAGCTCACCGCTGTAGAGGGTCGTCCTGTATATTCCCACCGCGCCCATGGCGTCCAACTTGTCCGCGTCGCTCAGGATCATAGCCTCGAGGGTCCTGGCCCTCTCTCCGCGGCTGAAGCTGTGAGCACGTATGGCTTCGCAGATCAAGGGTATCTTCCTGGGGTCATATCCTGTCTCTTCCAGTATCTTGGCAGCCTCAGCGGCGCCCCGCTCGGCGTGGTCCGTCTCCTCCCTTGATATGTCGTGAAGTATGGCGGCTGGGAGAAGGACGCCCATGTCGGCCCCAAGCTGGGCGCCCAGCCGCTTGCACAGCTCTATGACTCGTTCGGTGTGCTCGTATCCGTGGCACCCGGCGAGCCTCTGCCGCTTCCTTGACTCCGCTACAAGGCGCTGGATGATCTCAGACTCCATGGCATCACCGTTTAGATATGCTCGAGTCTCTTCCCACGTTGGCTGAGAGCTCTCCCTTGTAGCTGGACACGAACACGCCTGCCAGCAGCAGTTCATCGCCAGGCTTGATCCCCTTCAGCTCCTCTATCCTCTCATTCCACACGGTGAGACCCATGGACCCTGAGGCGTCTCGAACCACGCCCTCCAAAATGGTGTGCTTCAGCCCTGTGTACGTCTCTACCTCCCTGGGCTCCTCCAGGCTCAGAAGCTCCACTTCCAAGGTAACATTCTCCATGCCGGGTCTAAGTTCAGAGAGCTTCAAGGCCGTTACGTGAACTGATGCATGGGTGCCCATAAAAGAATTGGCATAAGCATAAAACGGGTCACATCATAGTCTATTTGATGAGTTCTCGCTCAAGCCTCACGTGCTTCCGTTGCGGAAGGATGTATAAAGCTGACATCCCTAGGCACAGATGCGAAAAGTGCGGAGGCATCCTAGAGTACAGGATTGAGCCTGGCTCGGGGCCCATCAACTTCACGGGGCCCCTCACCTTCTGGAGGTACCGACCCGTGCTCCCCAAGATCACTAGGACGGTGAGCTTGGGCGAAGGTGGGACGCCCCTCCAGAGGGCTCAGCGGCTGGCCGAGATCCTAAAGGTGGAGAACCTGTACCTGAAGGACGAGACCAGGAACCCCACCAGCAGCTTCAAGGACAGGTCGGCAGCTCTTATAGTATCGGACGCCGCGAGCAGGGGCTACGATAGCTTGATATGCGCCACCAACGGCAACCACGGAGCCTCGGTGTCCGCCTACGCGGCCCGCGTGGATATCCAGTGTAACCTCATAGTCCCCAAGGCCGTGGACCTGGGCAAGCTGGCCCAGATGATGATGTATGATGCTAAGATAGTGGAGGCCGGGGACAGCATCGAGGAAGCCATCGTCAGAGCCCAGAGGCTGGAGGAGGAGATGGGCTGGTACCAGGCCACCACTGAGCTCAACCCCCTGAGTGTGGAGGGCCTCAAGACCATCAGCTACGAGCTGGTGGAGCAGCAGGGCGTCCCGGACTGGGTCCTCGTAGCCATGGGGAGCGGCGCCACCCTCCACAGTGTTTGGAAGGGCTTCAAGGAGATGGAGGAGCTGGGCCTCATACAGGAGAAGCCCAGGATCATCGGAGTCCAAGCCCAGGGATGCTCCCCCATAACCACGGCCTACCATGATGGACTAGATGAACCTAAACATGTCAAGGGGGAGACTGTGGCCTCAGCCATCAGAGTCTCTGACCCCATATACGGAGAGCTGGCCCTCAAGGCACTCAGAGAGTCAGGCGGCTCAGCTGTGTCCGTGTCTGATGACGACATGATCGCCGCGGGAAAAGACATAGCGAAGTACGAGGGAATCTTCGCTGAGCCCGCTTCCAGCGCACCAGTGGCCTGCCTCAAATTGGATGAGGTGAGGAGCCTGATCGGTCTCGGCGAAACAGTGGTTTGCTTGGTTACCAGCAGCGGCCTCAAGACAGATGACATTCTGAGCAGCCTGACCAAGCACAAGAAGGCACCCCGGCTGGGCTCCAGGTTAGCCACAAAGGAGCGGGTTCTAAGAATTATAAACCAGCAGCCGACATACGGTTACGCCATATGGAAGAGCCTGGGCAGCGATATGACCCTGGGGGCAGTCTACCAGCATCTCACGGACCTTGAGGGCAGGGGCCTCATCTCTTCCTCTTCGGAGGGCAAACGTAAGCTTCTGGAGATCACTGAGCGAGGTAGACGCGTATTGGAGGCCTTGGACGAGCTGCAGGTTCTGCTCTAAAGTTGAATGCTATAGTTTCAACTAGAATATTTTATATTATAGTTATAACTATAACACCTCATGTCGGGTCTCAATACACGCCAGGTAGCTGCAATAGGAGTAATGGGCGCCCTAGCCACCATAGCCACCATGATCTTCGTGTTCCCCATCCCCGCCACAAGCGGCTACTTCAACCTGGGTGACACCATCGTCGTGATCACCAGCCTGGCCTTCGGCCCCGTGGTGGGGGCCATAGCAGGGGGCCTGGGCTCCGGGCTAGCCGACCTTTTAGGAGGCTGGTACAACTGTGTGGTCTTCACCACAGTCATCAAAGGAGCCGAGGGCTACGTGGAAGGAACCCTCGCAGGGCCCAAGGAGGGCAGAACCATGCAGAAGACC
>JBDRQD010000062.1:0-30436 GCA_043826455.1 Candidatus Bathyarchaeota archaeon | reverse complement strand
GGGGGGGGGGGCGGGGGTGGGTTGGGTGGGTGGGGGGGTTGGGGGGGGGCGGGGTGGGGTGGGCGGGGGGGGGGGGGGGGGGGGCCGGGGGCCCGCCCCATCACCGCCACCGCGATTCCCTGTTTTCAGGCTTTTTTTCGTGTTCAGGGGCTTTTCCGGGGTTCTTTGGCGGTGGTGGATGGTGGCGGTGGTCGCCGGTTTCTCGTCGTTCACCGGGTTTGGTCTGAGGCCGTCGGGGGCGTGTTTGGCGTTGAGGTTTGTTGGGTGGCTTTGAGGGTGTTACTGCTGTGGTTGTATGGTTTTCTGACGCTGATGGGTTCTCCTCCGCCTTTTCGGTGTGTTACATGTTTGTGTGTGGCGGGGTGGGCCTTGTCTCTGGAGTTGGCGGTGTTCCGGTGGTGGTTGAGGCTGCGTCGGGGCGGTTTCAGGGGTTGTTCAGGCTGTGCCGGGTTCAGCCGCCCTGTACCAGGTCCTCCTCTCGAGGCGGCTTGTGATGTGCATGGCTCTTGCTTTGTTACATGGAACAAGGCCGGGGTAACAGCCATCTTCACACCTATGGGGAGTCTCATCCATGTCCTCGATTTACGCCTAGAAAAAGAAAACTATTCAAAAACCGTTACCAATTAGACTACGACCCAAGGTGCACCGCATGATCAAAGAAAAAGCGTCCAAAAGCAGACGACACCAGCGACCCTACTCGCCCCCAGGGTTGAGGGTGCTCAGGGGCCCGGGGGACAGCTACGAGAAAGGCGCCAGGTGGATGATAGCCGACAGCCACGGCTTCGCCTCCGTTGAGCTGATGAGAGACCAGTCCGCGTTGCACCCGGACACCATGTACATAGAGCACCTGGAGGTCGGCCAAGGGGACAGGGGCCAGGGCCACGGCAGAGGCCTCCTCAGTAAGGTGGAGGTCTTCGCCGCCAACGTGGGCGCAAAGTGGCTCCAGATCGACTCAGAGGCCGAAGCGGCGGGGTTCTGGCACAGGATGGGGTTCCAGGAGACGGGTGAGGTGTTCTACGGCGGCAAGGTCTCCATGGTTAAGAAGATTAATGGAAGCTAGATACCGGGGGTTTTTAAGGAACCACCCTTATGGGTACCTGCTTAACATGGGTAAAAAGTTAGTGAAGAATGAAAGTGATATCAGGAAACGCATCATGATGCCCAACAGGAACGACATCCTGGGGATCGTCACAAAGAACCTGGGCTACACCAGGATGATAGTCAAGTGCCAGGACGGCAACATCCGCCAGTGCCGCATAAGAGGCAAGATGAAGAAGCGGAACTGGGTGAGAGAGGGGGACGTGGTGCTGGTGTCGCCGTGGGACTTCCAGGAAGGTAAAGGGGACATTATCTTCAGGTACACTGGCAACCAGGCTTTCTGGCTGAAGTCCAAGGGCTTCCTGACCCTGGACCAGTAATATTAGAGGCCGATGAGCCTCATGGCTTCGGCCACCTTCTTCGCCGTCTCCGGCTGAAGAGGCAGCAGAGGACGCCGGGGCACCCCCGCATTATACCCCAGGTTGTTGAGCGCCGTCTTTATGGCCGCTATCTGGGGGTTCTCCCTTACAAGCACCTTGTTCACGTAGCTGGCCGTGTGCTGCCCCTCTCCAGCCGCTTTCAGGTCGCCCGCCTTGAAGGCCCTGTAGAGGGCCACGCTCTCCCGGGGGATCACGTTAGCTACCGCGATTATGGCGCCCTTGCCCCCCAGCGTCAGTGTCGGCAGCACCATATCGGCTGAGCCTGAGAGGCAGCTGATCCTGTCCCCGCAGAGCCTGATGACCTCAGCCATGGTACCCGGGTTCCCGCTGCTGTCCTTCAACGCGACCAAGCCGCTGCACTCCTCGGCTATCTCCGCCACGGTCTTGGGCTCGACGCTGTAGCCTGTGAACTTGGGCACGTTGTAGAGGATGACGGGCAGGTCTACGGCGTCCATGACGTCCACGAAGTACCTGGTTATCTCCTGGTTGCTGGGCCTATAGAAGAAGGGCGTGGTTATCAGGGCGGCCTCGGCCCCCGCGTCCAGGGCGTCCCCTGTGAGCTCTATGGTCTCTTGGGTGCTCAGTGCGGCTGTGCCGGCGAAGACCCGGCACCCGCCGCCGACCTTCTCCAGGGTGTACTCGATGATCCTCCTCTTCTCGTCCCGGGTCATGTAGGGGGCCTCCCCCGTGCTGGCGTTCACCACCAGCCCCGACACTCCGCTGCTCACCCAGAAGTCGATGAGGGCGCCGAAGGCGTCGAACATTATCTCACCCTTCGTGTCGAAGGGCGTCACATTGGGCACATATACTCCTGCAGGCTTCAAGGCGTTTCACCCTTTGAACGTTACACGCGGATAAAACGGTGTCGAGCACCACCATTTTAATACGCGGGGCGCGCCCCCTCAGTCAAATGACTGGCGCAGGCGCCTATCCTCCCGGTGTCCCCGTGAGCATCAAGTACCCGGAGATGCCTATGTACGAGTTCTGGAGGAACAGCGCCCGAAAGTTCCCGGACAGGGCCGCCACCATATACTTCGGGGCAAGGCACTCGTACTCGGAGCTTTGGGGCCAGTCCCAGAGCCTCGCCCAGAACCTCAAAGCCCTGGGGGTCGAGAGGGGTGACAGGGTGGGGCTCATACTGCCCAACACCCCCCACTTCATGGTCGCCGTCAACGCCACCCACCTGGTGGGCGGGGTGGCTGTGACAGTCAACCCTCTGCTGCCCGTCCCCGAGATCGAACGTGAACTAAAGATTACGGGGTGCAAGGTGCTCATTGTGCTGGATAGGCTCCTGGAGAAGCTTCCCGATGAGGCCCCCGAGACGGTCATCGTCGCGGAGGCGGCCAGCTACGCCCCCACACACCTGCGGCTACTGTCCAGCCTCAGGCACAGAGCCAAGCTGCCCGGGGGTGCACTGAGGTTCGAGGACCTGGTCACGGGGCCGAGGCTCGAAGACGAGGCCGAGATAGAGCCCAAGGAGGACGTGGCCATGATAATGTTCACCAGCGGCACCACGGGTGAGCCCAAGGGAGTCATGCTCACCCACTACGCATTGGTGGCCAACGCCCTCCAATCCTACCACTGGCTCCGGGGGTGGGGGTACAGCGCCAAGCCCCAGGCCGCCGGGTGGCCCATAATCCTCTGCGCCGTCCCCTTCTTCCACAGCTACGGCCTGGTGGTGATGAACGAGGCCGTCAGCTTCGGCTGCACCATGGTGCTGCTGCCAGACCCCAACGCCGAGGAGATGATGAAGGCCGCGGACAGGCACAGGGTGACCCACTTCCCCCTAATCCCGAGGTTCATCAGAGAGATACTGAACCACCCGGACCTAGACAGATACGAACTGACCAGCCTCACCACCTGCGCCTCAGGCGGAGCCCCCATACCCGTGGAGCACATGAAGGCCTTCGAGAAGATGGCCGGCGCCCGGATGTACCAGGGCTACGGCTTGACGGAGGCAGGGCCCAGCGTCTGCGCCACCCCCGTAGAGGGGGACCCAAACTACGCCAGCGCCGGCCTCCTCTACCCGGACACGGAGGCCAGGATAGTGGACCTCCAGGTGGGTGAGCTGGACACGGCGCCCGGCCAGGCCGGTGAGATCATAGTCAGGGGCCCCCAGCTCATGAAGGGCTACTGGGACAACCCCGAAGCCACCGCCCAAGCCCTGCGAGGCGGCTGGCTCTACACCGGCGACATAGGCTACATGGACGAGGCCGGCTACCTGTACATCGTGGGCAGGAAGATAGACCGCGTCCTGGCCAGAGGCCACACCGTATGGCCCACCATGGTGGAGGAAGCCCTCCTGTCCCACCCGTCCGTGGAGCTGGCCGTGGCCTTCGGGGCCCCGGACCCCCTCAGGTGCTCCACGGATGTCAGGGCCTTGGTGAAGCTGAAGGAGGGCTACAAGGCGTCCCCGGCGCTCGAGGAGGAGCTGCTGGAGACATGCAGGCGGACACTGAAGGAGTACGAGGTGCCAGCGGGGATCACCTTCAGGAGTAGGATACCTGTCACCGCGATGGGTAAGGTGGATAGAAGGGCTGTGCTCGCCGAGATAGATGAAAAGATCAAGGAAATGGTGGAGGCGGGGGGAGAGCTTCCGGAGGAGCTCCGCTAATCGGAGTACCTCGCGGACGCTGAACCCATCTCGCCGTCGATGACCCTGTACACGAACCTGCCCAGGCTCTCAAGCCTCGCGGCCTTCCTGTGGGTTAAGGAGCCGTAGGATATGAGGTTGAGTTCTCGGAGTATCCTGGCGTTCAGCTTCAGCGTCGAGAGGGGCACCCCGTGATCCATTGAAAGCTGTCTGAGGAGGCTGGTCAGGGACTGCCTGCGCTCGGCCACGGCCTTCAGCACTAGAACCTGGTTATCGTTAAGGGTGCGTAGAATCAATCTGCGGAGGTCGTCGACTCCGCCCGCTGATATTGGAGTTGATGCACATCCATCACTAGAACGTATCCTTCACCTACCTCTTTTAAATGTGTTGGGCAGGTGAACCTGTCCCCCGGTGAACTGAGGAAAGGTACTCAACTGCTACCTGAAATAGGGCGATCCGGGCGCCATTTTAAATTATGACTGCGCGCTAAGGGTCATGTTGACTGGTGCAACCGCATGGAGACTCCGCGCACCCGAACAGCTAAGCTCATGGGGACCTCGATACTGGCGGCTCTAGTGCTGGTCTTTGACTACGCCCTGAAGTACTCGGGGCTGAAGATACCCTTCCCGTGGTACCCGAACATGAAGTTCGACTTCACGGGGGTGCCCATCGTGCTTAGCCTCCTCATGTACGGTCTGGACTCCTCCGTGGTGACCTCCATGGTGGCTGGCCTAGGCATCTTCGCCAGGAGCGGAAACCTGTTATCAGCGGCAATAAAGACGCTGGCCGAGCTCTCCACGGTGGTGGGGCTCCACTTAGGGCTTAGGATGGCAGCAGGTAGAGCCCTCGACGCGAGGTGGATGGCGTTCTCTTCCGCGGCGGGCATAGCCTCACGGATAATAGTCATGACTTTCACCAACCTCTATGTTCTTCCTAACTTCTACGGGGTCCCCATGGAGGCGACCATCGGCCTTCTTCCTCTGATAGCGGCCTTCAATGTGGTTCAGGGGGCCGTCACCATATGGCTGGGCCTCTTCCTGGACAGAGCCGTGAAGGGTAGGCTCGCGGGCTGAGCCGTGGATGGTTTTAAAACCTCATCGGCAGCTATTCATCCTTGATCAATGTTGAAGGAAACCGCTTTTCAGTGGGTTGACGAGAACGAGAAGAAGATCATAGAGTGGAGCGACAAGGTCTGGGAGTTCGCTGAGCTGGGCCTCCTGGAGCACAAGACAGGCAAGTACCTCTCGGACATCGCAGAGAAGCACGGGTTCAAGGTGGAGAGGGGCGTCGCCGAGATGCCCACCGCCTTCGTGGCATCCTGGAGCAACGGCAAGGGCCCCACCATAGGCATCCTGGGCGAGCTGGACGCCCTGGCGGGCATCAGCCAGAAGGCCGTCCCCTGGAAGGAGCCCATAAAGGAGGGGGCCCCCGGCCACGGCTGCGGCCACAACATCTACGGCGCCGGGGCGGTAGCCGCGGGCATCGCCCTGAAGACGGCCATGACGGAGCACAAGATCAAGGGCACAGTCAAGGTGTACGGGTGCCCCGCCGAGGAGACCCTGGTGGGCAAGGTGTGGATGGTGCGCCACGGCCTCTTCAAGGGCGTGGACGCCGTGCTGGCCCACCACCCGGGCAGCGCCAACACCGCCGGCACGGGCAGCAGCAACTCCATGAACAGCTTCAAGGTCCACTTCTACGGCCGCACGGCCCACAGCGCCGGGGACCCTGAGAACGGGATCAGCGCCCTGGACGCCGTGGAGCTCATGAGCAACGGCGTCAACTTCATGCGCGAGCACATCATCGAGAAGGCCCGCGTCCACTACATCCACGAGTCGTGCGGAGGCCAGCCCAACGTGGTCCCCGCCTACGCCAGGACCTGGTACTACGTCCGCGCCCCCGAGAGGGCCCAGGTGGACGAGATATACGCCTGGGTCATGGACATAGTGAAGGGCGCGGACCTCATGGCCAGGACCACCCACAAGGTCGAGTTCCTGACGGGCTGCTACAACACGCTGCCCGTCAAGGCCCTCTCGGAGCTAGTGGTGGAGCAGATGAGGCTCATAGGGGCCCCCCGGTTCAGCGACGAGGACCTCAAGTTCGCCGAGAAGATGGCCGAGACCATCGACGTCGACAAGAAGATGAACAGCCTCCAGAAGAGTAACAGGCCGGGCTGGGAGAAGCTCCGGGACGTCCACTTCGACGAGCGCGTCCTAGACGACTACAGGGCCGGGATGGTGGGGGCCGGAAGCACCGACGTCAGCGACGTGAGCTGGGTGGTGCCCACAGTGGAGTTCAGCACCACGTGCAGCATGCTGGGCACCCCGGGCCACAGCTGGCAGTTCGTGGCCCAGAACGGCATGAGCATAGGCCACAAGGGCCTCATCTTCAGCACCAAGGTCCACGCCGCCTGCGCATTGGAGCTCCTCACCAAGCCGGAGCTCCTGCGGAAGGTGAAGGACGAGTGGGTGGAGAAGCTGGCGGGCCGCGAGTACAAGCCACCCATACCCCTGGACCTTAAGCCTCCGCTGGACCAGCTCAAGGACGCCTAGGCGCCCCAACCACATTTTTCATTGATTTTCTACTACAAACTCTTTTTAACATATTTTCGGACATAACAGACAGGTTGATGGACGCCTACGCGCTGATGATCACCACGGTCCTCGTGGCGTTGGCCACCCAATACATCTTCCGGTCCTTCTACGGCGCAGAGTTCAGGGACCGGTTCACCGAGGCCAAGAGAAGCCTCAGGGAGAGGATGCTGCAGGCCAACAGGGAGATGGAGGAGAAGCTCCGGGGCAGCATCGAGTCGGGGGAGGAGCCGGAGGAGCTGATCCAGTTCGGGGAGCTGTGGAGGAAGAGGCTGGCCGTCCTCAACACCTTGAACGCGGAGAGGGAGAGGATGGACGGCCACATCAGGTTCATCTACTACATGCTCATCTTCGGCTTGATGCACGCGGCCCTGCACTTCGTCTACCCGGTGGCCCTGGTTGAGCTGGCCGGGTTCAGCGTCACGCCGGCGACCATAGGGTGGGGGTTCACCCTCTTCGCATCGGCGCTTCTAGCCCTTTACCACGTCTTCTACAGGCGCCTCGACACGTCCCTGAGGGAGACCGAGAGAGGGCTGCTTAGCCCTCCTTAGGTTTTTATGGATAGAGTCGTCTTCATTCATTGGAGTGTTAGAGCCCTACATCCTGATCCTGTTAGCCGTCGCGATGTCTGTCAGCCACGCCCTCATATTCAGGCTGTCCTTCGACGACAAGTTCGAGGCCAGGTTCGAGTCCTACAAGGAGGCCCAGAGGGCCAACATGGTGGTGGAGAACGAGGAGTTCGTCCGGAGCATGAAGGGCATCATAGACCTGGACCCGGAGGCCGTGGAGGTCATGGGCTTCGGGGAGAAGTGGAAGCAGAGGCTCCTGAGCATCGACGACGTGAAGTTGCAGAGGAACCTGCTGGAGAGGAAGGCCCACATCGTGTACTACTTCACCATAGCGTCGGTGGTCTTCGCCGGGGTCGGCCTCGTCCTGGGCGGCGTACGGCTGCCCTTCGGCTACACCTTCCACGTGACCAGCCTGAGCTGGTGGCTGCTCCTGGGGGGCCTCCTGTCGATGCTGTACCTCCTGGTGGAGTACCAGCTGGTTGAGAGGAAGCTCAACCGGATCAGGAGAGGCGAGGACGGGACGGGCGTGAGGATTCCCTCAGGCGAGAGCCTGGGGGCATCCATCCTGGACAGGCTCAGTGCTCTTACGAGGCGAGACTAGAAGTCGCCCCTGTCCTTGTACATGAACTGCCTCTCGTACAGCTCCTCTACCTTCCCCAGGGTGTCAGCATCCCGGGGGCCCTTGTCTTCCCTTATCCGCGTGACCCTGGCGAACCTTAGGGCGTAGCCGCTCCTGTAGTGGGGGCTCCTCTGGATCTCGTTAAAGGCAACCTCCACCACCAGCTCAGGCCTCACATGGACCGTATAGTCCGACTCCCCTGTCTTCAGGGTCTGGAGCCGCTCGGTCATCCACCTGAACTCCTCGTCCGTGAGCCCCTTGAAGGTCTTGCCGATCACCATCGCCTCGTCCCCGCTCCAGACGGCCAGGTGGTAGTTGCTGAGCCAGCCCCTCCGCCTGCCTGAGCCCCAGTCGGCGGCGGCGATGACCACGTCCAGGGTCTCGGCGGCCTTGATCTTGTACCATGCCTTGCCCCTGGAGCCCGGCGTGTAGGGGCTGTCTAGGCGCTTGGCCATGAGGCCCTCGTGGCCCTCGGCCAGTGCCTCCTCCAGCATCCTGTGAACCTCGGCTGGGTCGGAGGTTACGATTCGCCTGGCGAGGAGCTCGCGTGGAGCCAAGCCCTCCAGGGTCTCCCAGCGCCTGCTGTACGGCTCGTCGATGAGGAGCTCGCCGTCCAGGTACAGGACGTCGAAGAGATACAGCCTTAGAGGGATCATCTCCGCTGTTTCTTGGACATCGGTGACCCTGGTGAACCGCCTCATGAGGTCCTGGAAGGGCAGGGGCCTCTGGTTCGCCCCCACGGCCACCACCTCACCCTCCAAGATCAGGTCACCGCCACTGACCCTTTCCTTCACCAGGTCCACCACGTCGGGAAGGCTCTTGGTGACGTCTGACAGCCTCCTGCTGAACACCCTCACCTCGCCGCCTCGTCTGTGGATCTGGATCCTGGCGCCGTCGTACTTGTACTCGAAGGCGGTCTCGCCGCCGTGCTCCTTCAGGGCCTCCTCTGGGTCCTGGGCCATGTTGGCCAGCATGGGCTTCAGGGGCACGAAGAGGGTGGCCTCCAGGGACCTCAGGCCCGTCTCGCCCTCCGTCATGGCGATCCGTGCAACCTTGCCCAGGTTCCCCGTCATCATGAGGGCGCGCCTCACCACCGGCAATGGAGCCCCCGAGGCCTCTGCGACCGCCTCCAGCATCACTCCCTCGTTGACGCCTATCCTCATCTCCCCGAAGATGATGCGGACCAAGATGCCAGCTTCCTCCCGGTCAGCGGAGGTGAGGAGGCCCTCTATGAGCTGCTCCTTCACCCGTCTGGAGCCTGGGCCGGACCTCTGGGCCACGTCTGAGAGGGTGGCGTGGACCTGGCCTATGGTGAGGCTCTTCCTGAAGAGGGTGGTCTGGCCTCCCCCCTCCAGCACCCTCTGGACGGTCCTCCAGCCTACGTCCAGGCTCCGGGGGTCGAACTCGGGGAATATGGTGCCTACGAGGAGGAGGACGGCGGGGCTCACCTCCTCCGGCTCAAGGTCTCTGAGGAGCTTAGAGATGAGGCTGGTCTTCTCCTTCCTGCTGGAGGTGGACTCCAAGCTGTGAGCCAGGTCCGCTAACTTCCTGAAGGGCGTCTCAGGCATCCGCATATCCTCCAATGTAGTCGCTGAGGCTCCGCTGCCTTCCGGCCTGCCTCATCCTCTCGATGAGTGTGTCTACGCGGTCCATCGAGAAGCTTCTCTCGTCGCACAGGAAGGCTCGTAGCTCCTCCTCCTGCAACTTACCTGGGCGCACAATGTACTCGGCGGTCACATCCGGTTCAAGGTAGGTGGACCTGACCTCGTTGTACTGTGGGGGAACCCTCTCCAGGATTTCCTCGGGGAGGGCCTCAAGTGAGCCGTGCTTCCTGATGAGCTTGAGGGCCGTCTTGGGCCCTATTCCTTTGACGCCGAGGTTGAAGTCGGTGCCCACTAGGATGGATAGGTCGATGAGCTGCTCCCGAGTTATCTCAAGGTGGCCCAGTAGCGTCTCCAGGTCTATGAGCTCTGGCTCCAGCTTGCGGGCCCTGCCCTTGCTGGGCAGCCACTCCTCTCCGCCTATGGTGAGGTACCTGACCAGCCTTGGGGTCCCGAAGAGGAGAGAGTCATAGTCCCTGCTGTTGGACGCCCACACGTGACCAACCCTGGCCATGTACGCAGCCTGGGCCTCGCCTTCCCCCGGGGCCTGGACCCAGGGTATCCCGAGCAGGGTGAGGAGCCTCTTGGCGTCCCCCAGGGCTTCACTTGTAAGCCTTCCGGTCATCACGGCCTTGGAGTAGGCCTCCGCCACGTCGCCCCTGCTCAAAGCCTCCTGGTACTCATGCTCGGCCTTCCTCCTGGCCTCCCGCCTCTTCTCCACCTCGCCGGACTTGAGCGCAGGCGGCCTGCCGTCGAATACGAAGACCAGCCTCATCCCGTAGTCTGAGATGAGTCTGGTGGTCCTGAAGGCCAGGCCCACCAGGTGGCTGGTCACGCGGCCGTCCCGGTCCATGAGGGGAGTCCCGTCCCGGGTCCTGATGAGGGCCAGGAACTGGTGGAGGACGTTGAAGGCGTCCACGGCGAAGCTCCTGCCCTTGAGGTCGCCCAGTGTCAGGGTCTTCTTGACTATTATGGGTGTTAGGGGGACGCCCAAGGGAACCGATCATGGATCGGTGGCAGCGGTTAAAGGGGTTACCTTCACAGCATGTTGAGGGCCAGGTGGTAGAGGACGCCCGCGATGTAGAGGGCGGCGCTGCTGGGGGCCAGGTACCTGATGACCTTGTTGACGTCGGACTTGAAGTAGCTGTTGCTGAGGACCAGGCAGAGGTGGATGGGGGAAGCCAGGTAGGCGCTGGTTATGCCCACGAAGATGATGCTGGTGAGGTGGATGTTGGGCTCGCCCAGCAGAGGCAGGAGAAGGGGGAAGCTGATGCCTATGCCCATGGCGGGGGACCCGGAGATGGCGCCTATGATGAGGGGCACCACCACCAGCACGGCCAGGAGGGGCACCCCAGAGCCCAGTATGGACTGGAAGAGGCTGGTTACGCTCCCCGAGGCAAGAATGATGTCCCTGAGGTAAAGCATGGACACGACGGACAGGATGATCTCCCACCTCACCCCCCTGACGAAGGACTCGACGTACTTTCCGGGCTGGGCGCCGCCGAGGAACAGCGTCAGCAGGATGCCGGCCACCAGCCCTATCCAGGCCTCGACCCCCGCTATGGTCAAGGCTACAGAGAGCAGGATGGGGACCACACCCTTGACGCTGCCCAGGGTGAGGGGCGTCTTCGTCTCCCGGGACGCCTTCCTCAGAATGAAGTCCCTGCTTATCCAGAGGCCTATGGCCACCATGACGAAGAAGAGGGGGAACTGGACCCTCAGCCACTGGCTCACGGTGAACCCGCCCAGGGTCACCGCCATGATGGTGCTGGAGGTGATGGGGTTCGTCCAGTAGAGGAGGTGCCTGAACCAGACGTTGTAGTAGGTCTTGTGCTCCGGCTGGAGGCCCAGCCTCTCGGCCTCGGGCTCTATGAAGGGCGCGGACATGAGGGCGCCGCCCGGCATGCTGAGGAACCCGAAGAGGGCGGGTATGGTGGCCAGGAGCACGTTACTGGGGAGCCTGCCACTCAGGGCGTCTATGAAGCGGACCATGAGGCCCGTCTCCTTGAGGGCGTAGCCGAGGACGGTTATGAGGCCCACGGCCGCGCATAGGGTCCAGGTGGCGGGTTTGCTCACGGTCTGTAGGAGCACCTCGAAGATGATGGTGGCGGGTTTGCCTGAGGTTAGCCCGATGATGATGGCGGCCACGGTTATGGAGACGTAGAACTCCACGTCCCTGGTTCTTAGGATGAAGATGATGGCGAAGGCCGCTACGAGCCCTATCACTTCAATCATGGGATAACCCTGCGTCTCAGTGCAAACTACCTGATGATATATAAACTCTGAGAATATAGCCACTACAGTCTAAAGATGGCCCTGATGACCCCCAGCACCAACTTCAGGGGTATGGTGCTGAGGGTAACGGCCAGCCCCAGGGTAAAGGACACTCCTATTAATATGGCTGAGAGTAAGAACAGCACCCCGATGAGCGCCATCAGCGGGATTAGTAGTAGACCCAGCATAGCCTCACTATTTCACTAGCGATATGGATGGTATATAGGTTTCGATGTCAAAACCGCTGTCCTCATAATATGCAATATTAAAAACTAGGGAGAATTACTATTCGACCCATGAATAATATCAAGTACACCTCATTCACCATCTTCGCATAGGGAACTAAACCATGAAGCCGCAACCTCTCCCTGAAGCAGGATGGATGGCACCTCGAAACGCTGAAAGAAGAGTATAAGAATTGGATGAGACAAAAACCTCCAGACTCGTTATACCGGCCTTCGTCCTGTCGAGGGTGGCTGCGCAGCCTCATGGCCTGATCACAGCCCTCCTCCTCATAGAGATCGCGGACACGTTCAACGTGCCCATAGGCGTCGCGGGACAACTGTCCACGGCCGTATTCACCGTCTCCATGGTCATTGGAGTCGCGATGAGCTTCCTCGCCATCAAGTACAGTTACAGGTCGCTGATGCTCGTGGGGCTATCCTTCTATGCGGCTTCCTTCGTGGGCAGCTACCTGGCTCCAGACTTCTCGACAATGCTCGTGGCTTTTTCCCTTATTGGGATAGCCGCCTCCATGGTGAACCCCATGGCCGGCGCCCTCGTGGGTAACCTTTTACCGGAGAATGAGCGGGCGAAGATTATCAGCTGGTTCTTCGCAGGGATGGCTCTCTGCGTTCTATTTGGCTCCTCATATATCACCTTCATAGCGGGCCTCTGGGGGTGGAAAACCAACTTCCTGTTATTCGCCCTCCCCTTCGCCCTAGTTGCTATCCTCCTAGTCTATGTGGCTGTGCCGAGGACAGGCGCTCAGGGCGGATCAGGTCAGACTAGTGTTGTCAGCGGTTTCAGGGAGATACTCTCCAACAGGTCGGCCGTGTCGTGCATCCTCTGTGCTGTACTAACGGAGGCCGCGTGGACGGTCACACCCGTCTTCGGGGTAACATATATGAGGCAGATCACCCAGCTTCCCCTCAGCCTTTCCTGGCTGATTCTTGTGGGCACCTCCATCAGCTTCATGGCCGGCAGCCTGATGGGGGGCCGCTTCGTGGGCAGGCTAGGGCGTAAGCGGCTGGCCGTTTACTCCTCCTTCGCCCTGGGCCTGCTGATGCTGGCGTATTTGAATGTCTCTGCGCCCCTGGTCTCAGCTGCGCTGCTGTTCCTGGGGTGCGTGGTCTCCTCTATGAGGTACACGGCCTCGGAGAGCCTGACTCTGGAGCAGGTGCCTTCGCTGAGGGGCTCGGTGATGTCGCTGAACTCCATCGCCCTGAGCGCGGGCGCCACGGTAGGCACTCTCCTGGGCGGGTTTCTGCTGCTTTCCCACGGTTACGGGGCTCTGGGAACACTGGGCCTACTCAGCATCGCCGCGGCTATACTATACACGATTATGGCTGTGGACCCAATTAATTCATAATAATTTCACTTTTCTCCCCAAATGAATGCTCGATGATAGCCATAATGAACACATCAGCGTAATACTATATTCCTACTCTGCGAGTTTACGTGAGTATCAAGACCAATATGGGAATAGCACTGTTTCTTATTGCTTTGAATCACCCAACCCTACGATATTCTTATTATCTCTAGAGGTAGGCCTCTGAACTCCGCGTCCCTTCCCACCACCAGCTTCGAGCCGGTCACCTGAGCCGTTGCGGCGGCGTAGGCGTCTGCCAGGCTCATCGGGTGCCCGCTCTTAATCTCGGCCGCCAACTTCCACAAGCCGTCGTCGAGGACGGGCACAACCTTCACCCCGAAGGCTCTCAGGTTACGGGTCTTCTCCTCCGCGGCCTCCGGGCTGTACCTGTGCAGGATGTAGTACAGCTCAGTAAGGTTCACTACGCTGATGTATGCCTCGACGCTGCCATCAACCACCTGATCCAGGAACCCCTCGACCACCGCGTCCCCCTCCTCCCCTCTGTAGAAGGCGAGCAGCGGCTCAGTGTCGAAGACTACGCTCAGGTTCGTCGCCCCTTGACCGGCTCTGCCTCGTGTAGGCGGGCCTCCTCGACCAGCTCCCGGGCCGTCTTATCCTTTAATAGCCGTCTAAGGGACCCCCTCTCCTGTCTTGGGCTCGGCAGGGGTTTGAAGAGTATGCCCTCGTCCGTATCCACGACGAGGGCCTTGTCCTTCATCCCGTATTTTTCCCTGAGCTCCTTGGGTATCGTCGCCTGCCCCTTACTGGTAATACTTACAATCTGAGTCATATAAATTATTCAAGTAATACTATAAAGATGGGTATTAATAATGTTATTGGTAATGCGGAACATTAACAAATGAGTAGTACACGACGAGAGCCCCTCAGCCACGCCTTACTCACAGGCCCCAAGACAGGACAGCAAACCCAGACCAGAAAAACGCATCTAAAAAACGGATCAACGATACTCACCACAACCTACAGCAAGAAAAAAGCCGATGACATACTAATGTCAGCAAAATACAACTAACAACTGCCTCAAAATTCATATACCCATCAGACAACAACTAGTACGGGGAGTTAGCGGGGAGAGAGATGAGCTTCACTGACAAGATAGACGTGCTCGACCTCATCATCAACGTTCTCAACGAGCACGAGAAGAAGATGGACGCCCTCGTCGAGCGACTAGAACTCATAGTGGACATCCTGGACGGGCACCCCGACTTCAACGAGGCCCTCCACGAGTACGAGGAGCAGGTGAACATCATAGAGGAGCCCCTCGGAACCGTCCTCATAGTGGACGACGACGAGTTCCTCACAGACACCTTCAAGGTCCTCCTGGAGGACGCCGGCTTCTACGTGGAGACAGCCAGCACAGGCAACCAGGCCCTCCTGAAGGCCAGCCAACTGGACTTCGACATGGCCATCCTAGACCTGAAGCTACCCGACACCACGGGCAGCGAGCTTTCCAGGCGCCTCAAGGACAGGAACAGCGACATAAACGTGGTGCTCCTCACAGGCAACGCGGACATGCTGGAGAACATGGACCCCAGCCAGATCGGCACAGACGAGGTCCTGCTTAAACCCATCACACCGGACGAGCTTCTGAAGATAACGGAGAAGCTAAAGAGCCGGGCCTAACCCATCACGGCGCTTATCCTTGCTTCCAGGGCCACTTTGGGCAGCGCTCCCAGGGTCTTATCCACCAGCACACCGTCCTTGAAGTATAGCAGGGTCGGGATACTCATGATACCGTACCGCATGGGGATCACACGGTTCTGGTCAACGTTCAGCTTCCCGAATGTGATACCCTCCCTCTCTTCGGACAGCTGATCGATGATGGGGCTCAGCATCCTGCAGGGGCCGCACCAGGCAGCCCAGCAGTCCACCACCACCTTGGGGTGCTCCTTAACGAACTCGTCGAACGATGCGTCAGTCACTTCAACTGTTTTAGGCATACTGTGTCAGTACTTGTTGCCCTCCACAAAATATAAAGGTATTTAAAGGTGTTCACCACCTTTGAACATAGTATGAGCCTTAAGGAGATACAGAGCATCCTAAACGCCCCCGAGATAGGCCCCGAGGAGCTCATCAAGTGCGCCCTGGGCATCAAGACCACAGAAATACAGGCCTACTGCGTACTAGTGAACCTGGGCCCCGTCACCATCCAAGAAGCCACCGAGAGGCTGAGCAAGAGCAGGTCCACGGCCCAGCGCCTTCTGCAGAACCTGGTGGAGAAGGGCCTGGCCACCAGGGAGGAGGAGCTCATCGGCCTGGGCGGCTACAAGTACGTCTACAGGGCCGTATCACCGGAGCGCCTCAAGGAGTCCATAAGGGACACCCTGGACAGGTGGTACCGGAGGATGCTGGACGAGCTGGACGACCTACCCCAGAAGATAACGGAGATGGGGTGCAGGGCCTAGCACCTGGTGAGGTACCTGTCGTACTCCCACGAGGTGATCTTGGGCCTGCTGGCCGCCCACTCGACGCCGGTGAAGGCCAGGTAGTCGTCGAACTCCTTCCGTTTGAGCTCAACCAGGTTCCCGTGCAGGTACTCGCCCAGGGCCTCCTTCATCAGCGGGTCCTCCTCGAAGTAGTCCACGGCCTCCCCCAGATGCTCCGGCAGAACCTCCACGCCCCTCTTCTTCACCTCCTTAGGCGTCAGGTGATAAATGTTCTCGGCCATGGGCTCCGGGGGCTCAGTCTTCTTCTTGACGCCCTCCATCCCGGCTTTCAGGAGCACCGTCGCCGTGAGGTAGGGGTTAGACGACGGGTCAGGGTGCCTGTACTCCATCCTGGTCACCTTGTTCCTCTCCCCGGGCGCCAGGGGGACCCGGACCAGGGCCGACCTGTTGGCAAAGCCCCAGCTCACGTAGACGGGGGCCTCGTAGTGGGGCACTAGCCGCTTGTAGCTGTTCACCAGGGGCGCCACAACGGCGCTCATGGCCTGGGCGTGACTCAGCAAGCCTCCTATGTAGTTCCGGGCCGTGTCTGAGAGGCCGTGCTCGGCGTCGTTGTCCGCGAAGATGTTGCGCCCAGTCTCGTTGTCGATGATGCTCTGGTGCACGTGGCAGCCGCTGCCGTTGATGCCCCAGAAGGGCTTGGGCATGAAGGTGGCCATGGCCTCATGCTTCTCGGCCACGGTCTTGACCGCAAGCTTGTACAGGATGACGTTGTCCGCCGTCTTCAGGGCGTCGCTGTACCTGAAGTTGATCTCCTGCTGCCCGCTGGCCGCCTCGTGGTGGACCCGGTCCAGCATGAACCCGGCAGCCTCCAGGACCATCAGGGTCTCCAGCTTCACCTCCTCCGTGGGGTCCAGGGGCGGCAGGTCGAAGTACCCGCCCTTGCCGAAGGGGGCCACCACGCCGTCCTTGCTGGTGACGTAGAAGTACTCAAGCTCGGGGCCCGTGTTGAAGCCGTAGCCCTCCTTCTCCAGCTCGTCCACGGTCAGCTTCAGTCGGCCTCTGGGGTCACCGGCGAAGGGTGTGCCGTCGGGGTTGCTGACGTAGCAGAACATGAGGGCTATGCCGGGGGTCTCCCACATGGGCACCAGGAAGGTAGCCGGGTCCGGGTGTAGGTTAAGGTCGCTGCGGTTCACCTCGGCGAACCCTGGGACGCTGGAGCCGTCGAAGGCGATCCCATAGGTCAGGGCGTCCCTGATATTGTACTCGGGTATGAGCATGGCCCTGGGCCCACCCAGGGAGTCGATGACGATAAGCCGAACGTATTTTATGTCGTGGCGGGCCACGAGCTCCATGATGGGCTCCACGGCGTCGCCGTTGGTCAGTTTAGCAGGCATACACCACAACGGAGAGTTCACGTATATATAGTTTTCTGGTAATATAATATACATATGTATAGTTTTCACATCATTATCTAAACTCATGTGAGTGGGGGTTAACGCGTTTAAGGCAACTTTACTTCTTTGAGACGGATGTTACAATGGCCCCTAAAAGCACTAGGACGCCCCCCGCCGCGGTCACAGCGTCAGGCACTGTGCCCAGGATCACCGCTTCTCCGAGGAAGGCGGCGACGGGCTCAAGGTAGAGCCAAACGGCGGCCCGAACGGACTCTAGGCGGCTGAGGGCGAAGTTCCAGAGCAGGTAGCCCCCTCCGCTGCACACGACGGCCAAGTAGAGGACGCTGACCCACTGGTTCACGGTGAGGGCTCCCAGCGACCCCCAGTCAGAGGTCAAGGACAGTGGGATCAGGAAGAGGGCCCCGAAGAGGGTGACGTAGCTGGTGACGAAGGCCGGCCGGCCCGTCCTCTGCATGAGGCGCCTGCTGAGAGTCGAGTACAGAGACCAGCAGACGGCGTTCCCCAGCAGGCATGCGACGCCGAAGAGGAAACCGGTGTCCACGTGGACGCCCGTCAGCTTGGGCAGGGTGACAATGGCCACCCCCAGGAACCCTGTGGCCGCGCCCAGGAACCTTCCTCGGCCCATGGACTCCTTGAGGATGATCGAGGAGGCTTCCCCGGTGAGTATGGGTATGAAGCCCACCACGAGTAGAGCGGATACCCCCGCCCCGGCGTACTTGACGCCTGTGTACTGAAGCCAGAAGTAGAGGCTGATGCTCAGGAACCCCAAAAGAGCCATTTCTTTAAGGTCCACACTTGATGGTAGCGCCCCCTTCAAAGCGTCCGAAGCGATGACGGGTGCGAACAGCAGGGAGGCCAGGATGAACCTCAGCGTGGCCAGTGTCACGGGGGATAGGGTCTTGAGGACCATGGAGGCCGCGACGAAGCTAAGCCCCCAAATCAGGGATACTGTGACGGCGGCCAGCACCCCCGCCCGCGTCCCGTCCTGAAGCATAGAGCCATCGGCACTTTAAACGAATATATACTTTATGGTAAGTTTAATATACGTGTGTCACCTTATCAGCTAAACCAGTTCACATATGTTTAAGGTGATCCCATGTTCGCGTTAGATGAGATCGATAAGAAGCTCCTTGCGGAGCTGCTGAAGAACTCCAATAGGAGCTACAGGGACCTGGCCAAGGCCATCGGCGTCTCCGCGGCCACCGTCATCAACCACGTCCAGAGAATGGAGTCGGCCGGCGTCATCAAGGACTACACGGTGATGCTGGACTTTGAGAGGCTGGGCTTCGAGCTCACGGTGGTAACGGAGATGACTGTGAGCAAGGGCAAGCTCCTGGAGACCCAGCGGGAGATAGCCAAGCTGCCTTACGTGTGCGCAGTCTACGACGTCACGGGGGAGATAGACTCGGTGGTGGTGGCCAAGTTCAGGAACAGGCGTGAGCTGAGCGAGTTCCCCAAGAACCTGCTGAGCATGCCCTTCGTGGAGCGCACCAACACCCACGTGGTGCTGAACACCATGAAGGAAGACTTCAGGATGATCAACAACCTGTAAGCCCCCTTTATCTAAGACGTTTTATCTACACTCTCAGAGTTAATGACCCATATATTGATACAAAAATAGTGAAGGATACATGTATGGATACTACATTTCAATGGTTTATTAAAATTTGACTTACCTTTAAATGGGATTAAGTTCCTTATAGATCAGAGCAGGTGACACCGCGGGGATGTTCGAAGAAGGAAAAAAACTGGCTAAAAAAGCCATGACAAGTGGGTCGAAGGACGACGTGATCGCTGAAAAGATATTCGACCTCTTATCCAGCAGAGGCTACTCATCTAAGAAGGGCCTAACAGGGAGGGGCGGAGGAGACTACCACTACAGAAGGTTTGATCCGCCCCAGGAAGGCAAGGCAGTCGAGGTGAAGGTCTCGAGGAGGGGAGCACCTAGCACACAGTCGGGGGATATCATAGGTACCCTCAGCAACATCTCCAAGACCCTGGGTCCGCAGAGAGTCAAGATAGAGTTCGCCCTTGTGGAGAAGGAGGGTGGGTTCCTGGGAATAGGCAAAGGCGCCAAGAGGTTCGAGTTCAGCATGAACGCCGACGACTACATCGACAACGAGCTAAGGGTGAAGGACGAGGCGGCCTTCACCAGGGTCCTCAACGGCTACCTCAAGACACTTGGCCTACCAGAGTAACCGAGGCTCCGCTGCGAGCCAAGGGAAAAATTTTTTTCACGTTATTCCCAGCCACTGGGAAAAAGAGTGAGCCTAGACGGGCTTCCTCAAAGCCTTGCCCGGACGCGCCCCTGTGTACTCCCCGTCCTCGATGACCGGCACGCCGTTCACCACTACGTGGTGTATGCCTGACGCGTACCTCTGGGGGTCCGTGAAGGTGGCCTCGTCCCTCACCGTGGCCGGGTCGAACACAGCTATGTCCGCCTTGTAGCCCTCCTTGAGGAGGCCCCTGTCCTTGAAGCCCATGCGCTGGGCAGGGGCGCCTGTCATCTTGCGTACCGCTTCCTGGAGGCTTATGACTCCCTCGCGGACGTAGTGGCCGAGGACGCGTGGGAAGGTGCCGTAGGCCCGGGGGTGGGGCTTGCTGTCAGCCCAGACGCCCTCGGGGCATATGGCTGAGGCGTCGCTGCCCACCATGCCCAGGGGGCTCCTCATGACGCGGACCACGTCCTCCTCGTTGAGGCCGAACATGACGCTGGGGACCTGGGTGTTCTCGGCTATGAGCAGGTCGAACATGGCGTCGAAGGGGTTCTTGCCCATTATCTCCCCTATCTCCTTCAGGTTCTTGCCTGTGTACTGGGGGTTGTTCTTCGCCTTGGTCACCAGTATGTTCTCGGGGGGGTAGCCGAGGCGCTGCTCCTTCTTCATGCGCTTCCTGGATGCGGGATTCTTCAGGTGCTCAAGCATCTTCTCTACGCCTCCCTCGTGGGCCCAGTGGGGCAGGAGGGCGGTAAGGCCGGTGCTTGATGCAACGTACGGGTACTGGTCGAAGGTCACGTCCACGCCCCTTTCCCGGTACTCCTCCACCAGGGCCAGGCTCTGCACGGTCCTGCCCCAGTTCTTCTGGCCGCTGGCCTTGAAGTGAGATATCTGCACGGGTAGACCGGCCTGGGCACCCACCTCGCACGCCTCCTTAACGGCTTCCAGCAGCGTGTCCCCCTCCCCCCTGATGTGGGAGAAGTAGAGGCCCCCGTATTGGGCCACCACCTTGGCGAGCTCGGTGATCTCAGGGGCCTTGCCGTAGACGCTGGGAGGGTAGATGAGGCCTGTGCTCATGCCCCATGCGCCGTCCATCATGGCCTCGGCCACCAGCTTCCTCATGTCCTCCAGCTCAGCCTCGGTGGGCTCACGGTTCTCGTAACCCATGACGTCCTGCCTCACGGTGCCGTGGCCGACGAGGGGGGCTATGTTGAGGGCAGCACCCTTGTCAACCTCGTCCATGTAGGAGGCCATGGAGCCCCAGGTTATGTGGAAGTCGTCCGGGACGCTGCTCCGGGCGTACTTCTCCCGGTACTCCCTCACCGAGTCGTTTACGGGGGCGGCGCTGTTGCCACACTGGCCCACCACCTCAGTGGTGACGCCCTGATGTATCTTGCTCAGGCCCCTCCTGTCAACCAGGATAGGTACGTCGCTGTGGCTGTGGATGTCTATGAAGCCTGGGGCTACTACCATGCCCCGGGCGTCCACCACATGCTTGGCGTCCATGCCCCCAAGGTTGCCGACGGCGGCGACCAGCCCGTCCTCCACCCCTACGTCGGCGTGGAACCAGGGGTTGCCTGACCCGTCCATCACTCGGCCGTTCTTGACTATGAGGTCGTAGCTCATGAATATCCATATGGATTGTTCGGACGAGGATAAAGGGTTTAGGAGACGCCCTTCCGGAGGACTCGCCCGGGGAGGGCGCCGGTGTGCTCGCCGTTGTCCACCACCGGGACGCCGTTCACGATGACGTAGGGTATCCCGGAGGGGTACCTGTGGGGGTCCTCGAAGGTGGCCTCGTCCTTGACGGTGGCTGGGTCAAAGACTACCAGGTCAGCCTTGAACCCCACGCGGATGAGGCCCCGGTCCCAGATACCTAGCCGCTGAGCAGGTGCGCTGGTCATCTTTCGCACCGCCTCAGGCAGAGCGATCACGCCTCTGCGGACGTACTCTCCCAGAACCCTGGGGAAGGTGCCGTAGTACCTTGGATGAACCATGCTTCGCCCATACATCCCATCGGGAGACACGGCTCTGCCGTCGCTGCCCACCATACCAATGGGGCTCCTCATTACGCGGACCACGTCCTCCTCCACCATCTCATGGAGCACCACCATGACCTGAGCCTCCTCACTGATGAGCAGGTCGCACATGGAGTCCAGGGGCTCCTTGCCTTCTAGGCCCGCTATCTCCTGCAGGCTCAGCCCCTCGTATCGGGGGTTCCCCTTGGCCTGGACTATGATTATCCTGCTCCAGTCCTCCATCTCCTCCGTGGGCTGGGCCCTTACCCTGTTCCTCACCTTGGGGTCCCGCAGCCGCTCCAGCAGCTTAACGGCTCCGCCGTCCTGGGCCCACCGGGGGAGCAGGGCAGCGAGTCCTGTGCTGGAGGCGGTGTAGGGGTACTGGTCGAAGGTGACGTCGACGCCCTGAGCCCTCGCCTCCTCCACCATCCTCAGGGTGGCGGCGGTCTTGCCCCAGTTCTTTGAGCCGCAGGCCTTGAAGTGGGCTATCTGGACCTTGACGTTGGCACGCCGCCCGATGGCTATGGCTTCGTCCACCGCCTCGATCAGTGTGTCTCCCTCGCCTCTGATGTGGGTCGCGTAGATGCTGTCGTACTCCGCCGTCACCTTCGCCAGCTTCACGATCTCGTCGGTGTCCGCGTAGACGCTGGGGGTGTAGATGAGGCCAGTGCTGAGGCCCCAAGCCCCCGCCTTCAGGGACTCCCTTAGAAGCCGCTTCATCTCCCTCATCTCGGAGTTTGTTGGCTCTCTGTCCTCGTTGCCCACGGCGTTCTGCCTGAGGGTTCCGTGGCCCACCAGGGGGACGACGTTGAAGGCAGCGCCCAGGCTCTCCACCAGCCCCATGTAGTCGCCCATGGTCGTCCAGTTGTACCTCTGCTCGTCACCCATCATGGCGGCCATGTACTTGGAGCGGTACTCCCTCAGGGCCTCGCTCATGGGGGCCGCGCTGTTGCCGCAGTTACCTATGACCTCCATGGTGACCCCCTGCCTCACCTTACTCTCAGCCCTGGGCTCCCTCAGCACATTGTAGTCGCTGTGGCTGTGAATGTCTATGAAGCCGGGGGCCACCACCATGCCCCGGGCGTCTATGACCCTGTCAGCCGACTCCCCCGACTTGCCGATAGCGGCAATGACGCCGGATGATACGCCCACGTCGCCCCGGTACCACGGATTGCCTGAGCCGTCCAGAATTACACCGTTCCTCACCACAAGGTCGAAGCCCATCCTCTCACCCCACCGTACCTGACTTAAACAACCCGCGCCGGGGAACCTAAATAAACTTCCCCCCGGCACTGATCATCAGTGGTTTCTGGGTGCCCGAGAAGTACCGAAACGTCCGATATGAGTGGTGGAATGACGTGGACATAGAGGTGGTGGCTGACGAGCTGGAGGGCAAAGGGTACACGGTGAGACGCCTCGACCTCCCCGGCATATCCAGGTACGAGATATCCATCTACCAGAACACGAGGCAGGAGATACTGGTCAAGGCGGACACCCTGGGCGCCTACTTCTCAAGGTTCAGGGCCACCATGTTCCAGAAGGAGGCCGCACCCTTCACCCGAAGAGACGTGGAGCTGCGGGCGAGGCTGATGGAGATTTACTCCCGGAACAGGCCGTCCCCGGCCCCCTGGATGTACAGCCACGAGACGCCCTTCGAGGTGGCTGAAAAAGATGAGGAGCCTTAGAGCTTCCTGAGGAACTTGAGGCGCTTGTCCCTGGTGGACGAGACCGACCTGCTGTAGACCTCCACCAGCCCCTTCTGGATGAGGCTCGGTATGGCGCCGCTGTCCAGGTGAGAGATCTGCTTACACATGATGTCTCCCTGGCATACTAGATCGTAGATCCTCCGCTCCGCTGGGGTAAGCTCAATCTCGTGTGACACGGTCAGAACACCTGGTTGATTAATGTCACTGGAGGGTAAAAGGTTATGTAAGAAAGTGTTAGGGCCGGAGGTATCCCGCCAGGTGCTTCACCATGGGCTTACCTAGCGCATCCTCCACGGCCTTATACATCTCCGGGTACCTGTTTCCGTCCCCCACCAGTATCTTCTCCTTGGGCACGTTCACCAGGTACACTGTCTGGCCTTCCCTGAGGGCTGCGCTGGTCACGGGCTCACCCTTCTCGTCGAAGGTGGTCATGAGGTCCGGGAACGTGGCGAGCCTCTTTCCCCCCTTCTCCAGGGTCATGTACTCGTTGACGTAGGTGAGTTCCCACTCGTCCTTACCCTGGACCAGGGTTATGAAGCCCACGTCGAAGCCGCCCTTGGCCTCCAAGACCTTCTTGGATATCTTGGCCTTGCAGACGAGCGAGCCGCCCAGGAACTCCGTGGCTGCCTTAACCTTGGCGTCGGCCCCCTTGGCCCCCATGTGTACGCGGCCGAGCTCAACAGCCATAGATATGGCTCCGGGAGCTCCGTGCTCCTTGGCGTAGCTCACGGGAACGGGGTCCCTGGCCATGGCTACAAGCGCCTTCATGTCCCTGGCCTGGCCCCGCACCACGTTGCTTGTGGACTGGAGGCTGCCCCAGGCCAGCACCTCGCTGCCCTCAGTCACCCCCGCCTTGACGCTCTTGTAGTCGAGCCTGTGGAGCCCCATGCTGCCCATCATGGCCGTGGGGTGGGCCCTCCCGTCGGCTGGGGCGTCCACCACGGGCAGCCCCAGGGCCGAGGCTATCACCCAGCCGCCGAAGCTGTTGTGGCCCCCGTTCTCAGCAGCGATCAAGCCATGGTACTCGACGCCGGCCTCCTTAAGCAGCTGCGCCGCCCTGATGAAGTGCATGGGCCTAGTGTTACCGGGCTCCGTGGGGGCGCCCAGGGCCGCGCTGGTTATCACCTTCCAGTCGGGGTCGGCCTCGTCGGGGCCCCACAGCTCCACCTTACCTATCTCAAGGGCCAGCAGCCCCTCTCGTCTACCCGCCTCGGGGGAGCCCCCGCCTCCTCCGCCCAGGATGGTGCCTCCTATGGCGAGGGCTTCTACATCTTCTTTGGTCATGTTTCTAGGCAAATCGGATCACTGTAGAGGTTGTGCGCCGTAGATAATATTTGGCTTCCCGGCAGCCAACTCGAAACCTCATCAAATGTAACCATCGAATCACATTACACGATTTAGTTGAATGCAACCCAAATTTCTTTCACATTCCCCCATGCACCCGACAGACCACCCTCGAACAAGCAGCACCCCGCGGCGGACACCGCCAACCATCACCGCCGCCTAAGAACCCCGGAAAAGCCCCCAAACCATAAAACAAGCCGGAAAACAGGGAATCGCGGTGGCGGTGAAGGGACCCCCCCTCCCCCCCACGTGCACGCAACAAGAAACAACAAGCCACATGTAACAAAGAAAAAAGGTGGAGACTAGTACCAGTCCAGCTTACCCTCTTTCTCCATCTTCAAGAGAGCAGCCCAGTCATTGTTGATATGCCCCTGGATGATCTCCACCATCTCGTCGTTGACGTGCCTGAACCTCCTCTGAGGCGCCAGGTACTCCTTCACAGGCTTCAGCTCCTTAGGCTTCACGTTAATCTTGAACTGGCCGTGATCGATCTCCACGACCGGGAAGGCCCCCGACTGGACGGCCAGGCGACCGATCTCCACAGTCTGCTCAGGCTCAAAGTACCACCCCGTGGTGCAGGGCTGGTGGACATGGAGGAACGCCATGCCCTCCCCCGCCCTCGTCACCTCCGCGGCCTTCTTGATCTTACGCTTCAGGTCAGGGATGTATGCTAGGCTCGCAGTCGCTATGTAGGGTATCCTGTGGGCCGCCATGATCATGAGCAGGTTCTTGCGCCTGGTGGGCTTGCCCTTCCACACCGAGCCCGCGGGGGTGCTGCTGGTGTTGCTGAACAGGGGCGTAGTACCGCTCCTCTGGATGCCCGTGTTCATGTAGGCCTCGTTGTCGTAGCACAGCCATATGATGCTCTCGCCGCGCTCCGCCGCGCCACTTATGCTCTGGAGCCCGATGTCCGCCGTGCCTCCGTCGCCGGCGTAGCTGGTAACGTACACCTTGTCCGCCTTACCCTTCTTCCTGAGAGCCCTGTAGACGCCCGTCTCGTAGGCGGCCCCCGCCGCGAAGTTGGCCAGCACCCAGGGCACCTTGACGACGCCCCCGTAGTTGACCCCGCTGCAGTTGGGCGGATTGATGACCACGGTGTTGGGGCCCAGGGTGTCAAGCAGGGTCCTGACGATGATGCTGGCACCGCAGCCGGCGCAGCCGTCGCTGCCGGGGTACATACAGCTCTCGCTCTCGAACTCCACCGGCGGAGCCATCCCAGTCATGGGGTGCTCCACGAAGTTGACCTCCTTCTCCAGCTTCCCCGACCTGGCTGCCTTCACCACCTTCTTGCCCATGACGTAGATGTCGTCGATGGGTATGTCCTCACCCCCAAGGCCGGTCACAAAGTTCATCACAGGCACCTTGACGTCGGTGTTGTAGAGCGCCGCCTTCACATCCTGGAACGCCATACCTCCGCCGGTGCCATGGAGAACCGCCCTGTCGAGGACGCCTATACTGTCCACCCGGCCGGCCAGCTCTATGAGTTCCTCGTTGGGGAAGGGACGCATATACCTGAGCTTCAGCAGCCCGATCTTCTCACCCTCCTTCCTGAGCTTGTCCACTGCCCGCCTGGCAGCCGTGGTCATGCTGCCCATGGTTACCAGCACGCTGTCGGCGTCATCGGTCCGGTACTTCTCCACCAATCCGCCGTAGCTTCGGCCGAAGGTCTCCCCGAAGCTCCTGTCCACCTCGGCGATGACCTTCTTGGCATCCTCCATGACCTCCTCATGAAGCCGCCTGTAGGTTGTGTGAAGCTGGAACGGGATGCCGGCGCTGGGCCAGGCCTTGCTGATGGTGGGGTCCACCGGATAGGGTGCCTTGTAGGGTGGCAGCCATTCGTCCACCTCCTTTATGTCGGGCATGTAGACCCTCTCTTGGCTGTAGCTCAGGTAGAAGCCGTCCAGGCTGATCATGGTCGGCAGCAGTACGCGGTAGTCCTCGGCGATCTTGTAGTTCATCAGCGTCATGTCGAGGCACTCCTGGTTGGTCTCTACGAAGTTGACCAGCCACCCCAGGTTCATCTCGGGCATGATGTCGCTATAGTCGGGTCCCAGGCTCCAGTACCAGCCCAGGGTCCTGTTGGCTATCGCCATGACTATGGGTGTCCTGTAGTTGGTTGCCTGAGCCACCACCTCGTGCATGTATGCGAGGCCCTGGCTGCAGGTGGCCGTGAATGTCCTGGCGCCGGCCATGGACGCCCCGACGGCGACCGCCATGCAGCTGTGCTCGCCCTCGGTGTGCACGTACTCGGCGTCCAGCTCACCGTTGGCCACGAAGTCGGCGATGTACTCGATTATGGTGGTCTGGGGGGTGATGGGGTAAGCCGGAACCACCTCCACCCGGGCCAGCCTCACGCCGTGGGCTATGGCCTTGTTTCCGGGGATGACGTCAAAGTCCTGGGGCATCTACGCTTCCTCCTGCTTCATCTCTATCGCCTTCTGGGGGCACTCGTAGGCGCATATACCGCAGCCCTTGCAGAACCTGTAATCGATCTCTGGCTTCTTGTCGCCGCGGTGGCTGATAGCCGCCTCCGGGCAGTATGAGATGCACAGGCCGCAGGCCACACATTTGTCGAGGTCGATCTCGGGCTTGTAGACCCTCCAGTTTGCCACGTACTTTCCGCCCTTGTTGGCGATGTCGTTTAACACTAGTCCCTTTATTACCGGTCTATCCTGAACCATTTTCATCACCTGAAGTCCTTCACAGCGGCCCTATCATACCCGGCCTGGGCCGCCTTCTTGTTAGGCTCCGACAACCTCGGGGGGAACCGTTTGTCTATGGCCTTGAAGATGCTCTCCATCTTAAGGAGCCCCGTGGTCTTGGCGAAGACCCCCAGCATCACCGTGTTGGGGATGGGCCGCCCAATCATCTCCACGGCTATCCCCGTGGCATCCAACACTCCTATGCGGCGTATATTCTTCTTGAATATACCCTTGGCCTCGTCGGGGGTCCTGGTGGTGTTATAGATGATGACCCCCCTCTCCCGGAGGCCCTGGGTCACGTCCATGGCCTCGGGCATGGGTGGGTCCAGCACCAGGAGGTACTCCGGGTGATAAATCATGGAGCGGGTGGCCTCGTCCTCAGTCCCTATCTGGGCGAAGGCCAGGACCGGAGCGCCTCGTCTGGCGCTCCCGTACATGGGGAAAGCCCGGCAGAACTTGTCCTCGTAGCTGGCGGCTATTGCTATCAGCTCGCCGCACGCGACGACGCCCTGGCCGCCCATGCCGTGAAGCCTAATCTCATCTACCATCTCATGTTCCTCGATAACTCGATGTCGCTTTGAACATTGAGGAAACCTTGGTTACCCTCATCATCACGACTCTAATGGAATGAAATTATTCCAGTAATAACTCTTCGGTTTTCGCCCAGATAATATATATAAAGTATTTACGTAAAGCCGAGGATAACGCTAGTACCAGGGGAGCCTCCCCTGGCGCTCAAGCTCCAGAAGACAGTTCCATTCCTTCTGAACCATGTCCTCCACGTGGGCCGTCTGGGCCTCAGTCATGTGCCCGAACCTCCTCTGGGGCCCCAGGTACTCAGCTATGGGTTTCAGCTCCTTGGGCTTCACGTTGATCCTCAGCTCCCCGTGGTCGATCTCCATGACGGGCCAGGCCCCGGTCTGGACGGCCAGCCTGCCTATAGTCACTGTCATCTCAGGGGGGTAGTACCACCCCGTGCAGCAGGGCTGGTGCACGTGGATGAAGGCCATGCCCTCCCCGGATCGGGTAACCTCCGCGGCTCTCTTGACCTTGCGCCTGAGGTCCGGGATGTAGGCGAGGGAAGCCGTAGCTATGTAGGGTATCCTATGGGCAGCCATGACCATGGCCATGTTCTTGCGTTTCGTGGGCTTGCCGTGCCAAACCGTACCAGCGGGCGTGCTTGTTGTGCTGCTGTAGATGGGCGTGCTTCCGCTGCGCTGTATGCCGGTGTTCATGTAGGCCTCGTTGTCGTAGCATATCCATAGGATGGGCTCGCCCCTCTCCGCGGCCCCGCTGAGGCTCTGTAGGCCTATGTCCACTGTGCCCCCATCCCCCGCGTACCCCGTCACGTAGACCTTGTCTGCTTTGCCTTTGAATTTCAACGCTCTGTAGACGCCTGTGGCGTATGCCCCGCCAGCCGCGAAGTTGGCCAGTATCCACGGGTTGGTGGTGACGCCCGGGTAGTTGACGACGCTGCAGCTTGGGGGGTTCACCACCACCGTGTCCGGGCCCAACACATCCAGGACGTGGCGGATGATGATGCTGCTTCCGCAGCCGGCGCAGCCCTGGCTGCTGGGGTAGATGACCTGCTTGGGCACCTCCACCGGCCTCTCAGGATCAGGTGCTGGGTGCTCTATGAACTCCACCTCCTTGTCTATGCGCCCGCTGCTCGCCACCTTCACGGTCTTCTCACCCATCATGTACAGGTCGTCTATGGGCACGTCCTCGCCCCCGAGGCCGGTGATGAAGTTGATGACCAGTGCCTTCTCCTTCAGGTTGCACACGGCGGCCCGGAGATCGTTGAAGATCATTCCTCCGCCAGTGCCGTGCTGGATCATCCTGTCCACCACGCCTATGGCTTCCACCTGCCCCGCCAGCTCCCTGAACTCCTCTGTAGGAAAAGGCCTCATGAACCGGACCTTTACCAAGCCTATTCTCTCGCCTTGCTTCCTCAGCCGGTCCACTGCTCTCCTGGTGGCGGTTGTCATGGAGCCCGTGGTCACCATGAGGGCTTCGGCGTCGTCGCACCTGTACCGCTCAATGAGGCCACCGTAGCCGCGGCCGAAGGCTTCACGGTAGCTATGGTCCGTCTCAGCGATGATCTTCTTGGCGTCCTCCATGACCTCCTCGTACAAGCGCCGGTACATAGTGTGCAGAGTAGCTGGGATGATCCCTGACGGGAACTTGTTGTTGACAGTGGGGTCCAAGGGGTATGGCGCGTCGTAAGGAGGTAGCCAGGCGTCCACCGCCTCTTGGGCCGGTATGTCCACCCTCTCGTGGCTGTAGCTCAGGTAGAAGCCGTCCAGGTTCATCATGGCTGGCAGCATCACCCGCCTATCCTCAGCCACCTTGTAGAGCTGAAGCACCAAGTCCAGGCACTCCTGGTTACTCTCCACGAAGTTCACTATCCACCCCAGGTTGAGCTCAGGCTGGACGTCGCTGTAGTCGGGGCCGAGGGCCCAGTACCATCCCAGGGTCCTGTTGGCCACCGCCATCACCATGGGGGTCCTGTATCCTGTGGCCTGGGCGACTATCTCGTGCATGTAGGCCAGGCCCTGGCTGCAGGTGGCCGTGAATGTCCTGGCTCCCGTCAGGGACGCCCCCACTGCGGCCCCCATGCAGCTGTGCTCTCCGTCCGTGTGGATGTACTCTGCCTTCAGCTCACCGTTGGCCACGAAGTCTGCTATGTACTCGATGATGGTGGTCTGGGGGGTGATGGGGTAAGCCGGCACCACCTCCACCCGTGCCAGCTTCACGCCGTAGGCCACAGCCTTGTTACCCGGCATCACGTCGAACTCGTGGCTCATAGCTGATCCTCCTTCACCATCTCTATTGCCTCCTGGGGGCACTCGTAGGCGCATATACCGCAGCCCTTGCAGAACCTGTAGTCGATTAAGGGCCTGTGGTTCTCCTCCTGGGTCACAGAGGCCTCAGGGCAGTAGGCCACGCATAGACCGCATGAGGCGCATTTCTCGTCCCTGATCACAGGTTTAGACACCCTCCAGTTGGCCACGTATTTTCCGCCTTTCACCGAGCAGTCGTTGAGTGCAGCGCCCTTAATGGCGGGGTCCTCGATCACGTCGCGGCCCCTCCGTGGGTGATTGGAGGTCGGGGCTCTGGTTCGCCGGCGATTAATGACTCCTCACGAGTACAAGCTAAACAAACCATTGAGAAACCTCATATAACTCCTAGTCCCAGGAACGGACTCAACACAAGCTTCAGGTTCCGCTCCATATAGACTCTCTGGGACTTCTCCGGTACGAATAAAAGGTTTACCGAAAACCCCCAGTAACGTATTTACTGTAAATACCTGGGAG